>NC_004722.1:3444166-4124583 GCF_000007825.1 Bacillus cereus ATCC 14579
ACTATTTTAAAATTCTTTAACACAAACATTTTTCTCCTTTACCATATAAAACGAAAAGCGAATATACACTACAATTCATTCATCATTATATTTAAATTTATTTTTATAAATAATAAGGAATGACAAAATAGGTAATAAGATTCCCCCTATTTTGTCTATATAGCAGCACAACGAAATTACAATTAATTACTTCAATGCAATTGGTTGTTGTTGTGTCACACAATGTATCATACCGCCGTTTTTATACAACTCCCTCACATCAATACCGACTACTTTACGATCTGGGTATAACTTCTGAATCGTATCGTTTGCGATTTTATCATTCGGATCATTATAATTAGGCACTAATACAACTGTATTCCCAATATAATAATTGATATACGATCCCTTATAATCGAGAGTTTTTCCATTCTCTAAAGCAACCTTTTCTTTACTAAGCGGCAAGTATTCATACTTATATTTCTGTCCTGAAGCATTTTTGGCATCTAACAATGTATCCATATCTTTATTGGATAAACCCCATTCAGCTAGGTCATCTTCTTTCATCGTTACAATGGTAGATTTATTATGGAATTTAGCAAATCCATCAATATGAAAGTCCGTAATATCTAAATTAGGTACTCCGTCTAACCAAATAAAGTTTGATACCCCAAGGTCACTTATATATTTTTCAATTTCCTTTTCTGATAAATCAGGATTTCTATTTTTATTCGTTACTGCACTTCGAGTTAATAAAGCAGTCCCATTGCTGTCTAATTCAATTGCGCCGCCTTCAAGGACAAATTTCCCCCAATCAACTCTTTCAATTCCTGATTGTTTACTAACATTCTTACGTATTTGAGCATCATTTTTATAAGGTGTTTTCTTCCCCCAACCATTAAATGCTGGATCTAATATTTTGAGATTTTTATTGCTGTCATAAACAAAAATTGGTCCACTGTCCCTTGCCCATACATCATCAGTAGGCGCGATAAAGAAATCAATCTTCTCCATATTTAACCCTTCATCTGTTAAAAGGTTATTGATTCTTTCTTTTTCTTCCTGGTCATATGCAACAATGTGGACTTTCTCACCCTCAGTTAAAGCACTTGCCATCTTAACCCAAATAGGTTCAACTTCCTTCTTATACTCTTCACCATATGTGTATTCATGTGGCCATTGCAGCCATGTACCTTCATGTTTATCTTTTTCATCTGGCATCGTATATTTCCCAGCATTTTTCTGTACCTCTACTTTTTCCCCTTCTTTCCCTTTAACATTTTCATTGTTACCCTCAAAAGAGCATCCACTAATAATTGTTGTAGATAATGTAGCTATTAAACAAAACTTTATTGCTTTTTTCATTTTTTCAACCTCCTGTTCTTGTCTCCAATAATATAAAGCTTCACATAGTGTGAAGCTCAAGCTTTTTTATCAATGTAAAAATTACCAATTGTTCTTTGCATTACTTAGCATTTAACTACCTATTTAGATTTATTCATATGCCAATCACCTTTCTTACCTATTTATCCCGCTATTTATGGGCAGTAAGACCCTCACCTCAAAATTCAGCGCAAGCAAAAAAGTTAGGTGGGGGCCCTGCTGCCCGTAAAAGCCCGATTGATGAGGGCTTCTACTCAGTGGGGGATGAACAAAGCCCCTCCACTGAATAAAGTTTCACTTTATTCAGTAAGTAAAACTTTACAAAATAAAAAAATCGGTATTGATAATTACATATCAATACCGATTTTTTTATAATTACTTTCCTTCTATTAAATCATTCGCCATTTTCCTGAATTCTTGATTAAATGCGTCATTCATACCATTTTGGACGTTAGAAAATAATATGACAAACGTTCGTTTATCCCAGTTAAAATTATTAAAAGTGTTCCAGCCAGCTAATACACCGTGGTTATGATAATAATCTGGGTAAATATAGAAACTAAATCCATATTTTCTTGCAGGTGATGCAGAAAACATATCTGATACACTTTGTTTAGAAAGTAGTTTACCATCCATAATAGCTTCATCTAACTTTTTCATATCTTCAACAGTCGTATACATTTCACCACAACCATACAGCCAGTTCATTTTTAAGCGCGGCGTGGCTATTAACTTATTATCTTTTTTCGTATACCCTTCTGCTAAGAAAATATCTTCTGGAAGTGTTGCGCCCATTCCAGATTCATTCATTTCAACGGGAGTCAAAATATTTTCTTTCACATATTCAGCAAGTGGTTTATTCGATATTTTTTCTACAATATATGCAAGCACCATATAATTATAATCTGTATATTTCCATCCTGTCCCTGCTGGAAATTGTAACGTTTGTGCCCCAATCCACGTTACTAATTTTAACCGTGATGCTGCGTCAACACTACCTTGTCCCTGTTCTGGTAATCCAGACGTATGTGTTAACAAGTTTCGTAACGTAATATTTTTATCTGCTGGAAACGATGGGATATATTTATTTACATTGTCTTCAATGTTCAACTTCCCTTTTTCTTTTAGTTGCATAATAGATATTGCAACAACTGTTTTCGTAATAGACCCAATGCGATATTTCGTTCTTGGCGTTGTTAATACTTGATCTTTCACATTCGCATAACCGTAGCCTTTTCGTAAAATGACATGATCTTTACTTGCTACAAGAACACTCCCATTAAATCCTTTATCTTTTAAGTACTGATCTAGTTTTCCAGCTGCAATTTCATAACGCTTTTTCTCATTCGCATCAACTTCCTGCTTAACATCTTTTTGCTTACTATTTACATTAGAAAATGCCTTTGTATCATATTTTTTTCCTTTATTTGCATGTATTAGTGTAACAACACTTCCACAAAAAACAGCAAAAATAAAGAAAACGATTAACCATTTCTTTAACATACTAGGAACCCTCTTTTATCTAGTTTCACTTAACGTACATCCATTCTATTTTATATCTTTTAATTATCAAGTATATTATAATATTATTTAATATTCACTCTGTTAAAACTAGATTCCTTTTTCTCATTTTCAATTTTGACTACTCTCTATTGTATTTCTTTCTTGCAAAATTTCCAACATACAATCGGATGCATTAAACTATAATTTCAAATTCTTTTGTAACATTTGTTACATACTAAAAAGAATGGAGATGTAATATGAAAAATACCGATAAACGCAATCGTTTAGATGATAAAATGTTTCATTATCGGATAATAAAAAACAACATGGTATTAATTGAATATTATGGAAAACAGATTATGGTATTAAAAGGAAATGATGCTGAAAAATTTTTAAATAAAATAAATCATGCAAATAACGATAAAGAAAAACAGCTAATTATGGCTAAAATTACAGGTAATTTCAAAAGAGGTAATGAACGAAATTGAAAACGAATCTCATTTACATTTTGATTATACAACAAATAAAAAAGAAATGTCGCTCATTCAACATTTCTTTAGACTTTCTTCATAAAAAATTTACATTGCTAACATTCCTTCATTTTCTATACTTCCTATATAAGCTAACCGCTGAAATAGTTAGTAATACAACTATGCATAACCACGCGTACGTATATCCCTTCTTATCTACAATATAACCAAATAAAGCAGGCGCAACAATAATAGCAATTTGATTTAATGTAAGTGCAAAACTCACTGTCATCCCTACCGATTCTTCACTTGCTGATTCCGCAACTTCAGTTATAAAAAGACTAAACCATCCAATTGAAAAGAACCCTAACAATGCACTTACGCCATACAATACATTCGTTATTGTATGTATGCTCATTACTAATATTAGAATGAAGAAAATAGAAATACAAACAGTTATAAATAAGGGGGTACGCCTATTCCCCTTATAAAATAAATCACTAGTAGCTGCTAATATAACCCTACCAACCATTCCAGAAAAGAACATAACGGAAAATACTTTTCCAGCTAAAATTGGCGTGATTGATTGTTCCAATACTAAAAATTTTATAAAGTGTGCAACTAACACCATTTGCAATGAAATCATACAAATGCCAGTTATATAAATTGCATACAACTCTTTTTTACACATCACTTCTTTTAACTGCATCCAAAAAGAAAGTTTACTACGTTCTTGTTTAACTTTCTCTTGAATATATGGTTCCTTATAAAATATAAAAAATAAAAACCCTCCAATTATACAAATGCATGCAATGCTATTTACCGCATAGGCCATATTATATTTTATTGTAAGAAACGGGATCAATACTCCCGCTAATGTACCACCAATCGGTATACCGGCTTGTCTAATCCCCATCGCTAACCCGCGATTTTCTTTTGAGAACCACTTCATTATCACCTTACTTCCTCCTGGCTGCGAAACACTATAAAACGTTCCTACTAATAAAAGTACAAAGAGTAACCCATTAAATCCATTGACCATATTAGTCAGTAAAAACGAACCTCCTAGTAAAAATGAACTTATCGAAATTAACAACTTTTCATTGTATTGATCAAGTAGCCGCCCGACAAAAAGCATACAAAATAGCGGTCCTATATTTACAACACTTACTAACAATCCAATCTCCGTATTCGTAAGTGCATATTCTTCTTTCCAAAATAAAGCAAACGCTCCAACACCATACGTTATAAGTGTCGCTGTTGTTTGAGCAACCGTCGCAAAAATTAACATAACCCACTTATAAGTACTATTCACCCTTTCTTCCATTAACACAATAATCCCTCCATCCCCTTCCATTGTATGAAAGTTCTGATATCATATAAAATAAAGATTTATCATGTAATTCATCAAAAAAAATGATACCTTTTCTGGAGGGATGATACTTGGATATAAAAGATTTAACTGTATTTTACGAAGTTGCGAAAGAAAAAAACATATCTCACGCAGCTAAAAATTTAAACTATGTACAGTCTGGCGTAACAATGCGTATGAAACAACTAGAAAACGAATTAGGTGTGCCTTTATTTTACCGAAACGGAAAAGGTGTAACTTTAACTTCTAACGGTGAGATTTTATTAACATACGCCAAACAAATTATCTACTTAATGGATCAATCTGTTAAAGCAGTTCAAAGTAATGGGATCGAACCAAGAGGCACTTTAAAAATTGGATGTACAGAATCTACAACCGCTGTAAGACTTCCATCTATATTAACGGCCTATTATGAGAAATACTCAAAAGTCGAATTGATTTTAGAATCAAATACGACGGAACAATTGATTAGGCTTGTACTAGAACGAAAACTGGACGGAGCGTTTATAGCTGGCTCTACTCAGCATGCTGAACTTCATACAAATATATTTCGTGAAGAAGAATTAGTTCTCATTAGCAAAAAGCCTTTATCTTCCTTTAAAGACATAGGAGACATGAATTTACTTGCATTTAGTCATGGGTGCTATTATAGAAATTTATTACAAGATTGGCTTCAAGAAGAAGGAATTTCACCTAAGCGAGTATTAGAGTTTGGAACAATTGAAGCGATTCTCGCATGTGTAAAATCAGGTATGGGCATAGCAATTATGATGAAGTCTATTTTAAGTGGTCATAAACATGACATATCATTCAATCCTTTACCAAATAGCTTCAAAAAAGTTCCTACTACTTTTATTACTAGAAAAGATATATATCACTCTGCTGCATTACAAAAATTTATGGAGATGACTCACAATGCGTGAAAAGAAAATACGTGGTATGAACCGAAAAACAAACACTATGATAAAGCGAATTGAGGAACATACAAAAACGTTCCCTTCTACTTTCTATAACAATGAATATTGGAATATGCTATTGCCAGTTTCGCAAGCTTTTATTGACTCTCGTAAAACACCTAGAAAAGTAAAACGGTTATGTATTCAAACCTTATTAAATCAAGCAAATCATTTAATAAATATGAAACCGAGCGATACACATACATATCGAGTTGTTGTTTTGATTTCTATAAATAATTTGTGGGATTCGCAAATCATTATATTTAAAAATGAGGACTACTTTCATAATTTCTTTAATAGAGATAGTGAATTTCAAAAATGGATTCTTCTTTCAAATGAAATTGATTTTTGGGAGACATGGGAAATGTCAGTTTGTCATTCCTTCAAAACGCTTCACTTTCAAGAAATTATTTATGATGCAGATGAATGCTATGAAAAAGAGATTCTGTTTATCGGAGAGTTAGATTAAAAAGGGTATACCTAAAACACTGGTATACCCTTTTCCACTTATTTTTCCTTCAATACACTATGTAATCGATCCGGATAATTTGTAAACATTCCTGTAGCACCCCATTTGATTAACAGTCTCATATCTGGTTTCTCATTAATTGTATAAGGGTGAATTAACAGTCCATTTTTCCTAGCCATTTTCATATATGACTCATCAATAATTAGTTCCCCGTTATCATTACGTAAGTTTGGTCCAATACCAGCTGCATACTTTTTAATTTCTTGAAAATCATCATTTGTTACACTTTTCGGTTCATGTGTAATGCCAGACCATTCAACAATTTCATTGTTTTCATTTGGATAATACCAAAGCAATTGAACTAACGGAATATTTTCATTCATACTATGAATCTTTTTCAAACTATCTTTACTAAATGATTGAATCATAACACGGCTAGAAGACATGTTTTGGCCTACTAAATTATATTTTTGTAACAACGCCAACAATTTCTCTTCCATTCCTGGATACACATCTGGTGATTTTGTTTCAATATAATACTTCATACTTCTTCCATACTTTTGGAAGATTTCTTCAAGAGTTGGAACCTTTTGCCCAACATACTCTTGCTTAGCCTTTTCTGGATACGCTTTATTAAACCATGATCCAGCATCTAAACTCTTTATTTCACTTAACGTTTTATCGCGTACTTCGCCTGTTCCATTTGTAGTGCGATCAACTGCTGTATCATGCATTGCAATTAATTGGCCATCCTTTGTTAATTGAATGTCTAACTCTAAATAATCCGCTTTCATTTTTTTCACTAAATCATAAGAAGCAAAAGTATGCTCAGGTGCATGTCCACTTGCTCCGCGATGTGCAATATTTAAAAACTTATTCGTATTCCATTCATGCTTTCCTTCTGCTTTCGCATGAACAGCTCCCCCAGCAAAGATACTTCCAGTCATAAAGAAAATAACTAAAACGCTAATAATCTTTCTCATTCTTCTAACCCTTCCTACGTTGCAAATTTCAACAAGCTAATGAGATTTACACGAAACAGAAGACACACTTTCATTATTTTTATAAACCTATATTAAAATTCCAATCTTACAAATGTTTTCTATATTATTAATATAGAAAACTAGTATTATCCTATTTAATTTCTATAGCCCTCCTTTTCACATGTAACTCCCTATTTTGTACGGTTCATTCAATAAAAAAAGCCATAAATTATTTAGGCTACACTCCTGTATCCCTAAATAAATTTATGGCTTTTCTCAAATATCTCCGGCCTCTATTAACTTGTCGAATTTAATCATATCAAACCTATTGAAATTTGTGAATATTTTTTTCAGTGCAGTGAAGCACATAAAACAATATTTCCGTAGTTACTTAAAAATCACATAATAAATTTCCCATTACCTCGTCCAATACTATATCTGGATTTACTACCGCTTTTTCTGAACGCCATCCTATAAAGCCATCTGGTCTAATTAATACAGCACCTCCATTCTCTATACCATATAATTTGCTAAAAATATCTTCTGGAGCAATAAAGTCTCCACTTAAGCCAACACGATACCCTTTTATATTTATTCCTAATTTAGCTGAAACAGTATGTGCTGCCTCAGCCCAAGAACTATTTTCTACTCCTGTAAGTAATACAAAACTGTTACCGAATAAGTCTAATGTAGAAACTTTCTTCCCGTTCATACGTTCCCCATAAATGTGGCGCGCGCGTTCCAGGTCTTCCGTTCAACTCTATGCTATCCATTCTATGTGGAGTGACTGAATCATCTATAATTGCCTCTGAACAATACTGATATCCAACTGTAACAGCTAAACCATCCATATTATTCAAACTGCCTTCCTCTCTATTCGCAGCACGAAACAGTAAACTACTTGCATAAGCTGTCGTTAATTTTGCAACAGAGTGTCTCTCTTCATGATATGTTTCTAACAATTTTGGTTTTGCCTTCCCTTTTATAACAGCCGCTAATTTCCAAGCTAAGTTATGCGCATCTTGTATTCCTGTATTTGAACCAAATCCGCCTGTTGGCAGCATAATATGTGCTGCATCTCCAACTAGAAAGACTCGATTTCCTTGAAATTTCATTGCTGTACTTTCGACCGCTTCCCACGGTAAAACACTTAATATTTCTGACTCAACATTTGTACTTCCAATTGCTATTTCAATAATTTGTTTACAACGTTCCATCGTGAAATCCTCTGGTCCCTCTCCTTTTAATGGATCGTAGGCTACATGGTAAATCCATTTTTTTACGTTATCTACTGGGATCAGTGCACCAAGAACCTCCGGATGAAGTACCATCGAAAAACCGAATGCGTCTCCTTGTATAAACTCTCTTAAATCAGCTTCAAAATAAATATTCATATAATAGCCACCAATGGTTCCACGCCCCTCAGTTTTAATCCCTAACTGCTCACGTATTTTACTTTTCGCTCCATCTGCTGCAATTACATAGTCACAATGTATGACACTTTCTTTTTCTGTTTCACGATTTCGAATCTTTGCTTTTACCCCGTTTTCATTTTGTTCAAATGAAACTAATTCATGATAAAAAGATAGTTGCCCGCCTAATGTTTTCGCTTCTTGTAACATCATCTCTTCTAAAATAATTTGATAACATGCAGTTTGTTTTGATGGACTAATCTTTTCTATTTTTTGAAGTAACTCTTCATCGTTTCCGTATTGTGTCGCTCTCATTTGTTCCAATTCTTCTTTATTCGCCTCAGCTATTGTATGAACCGCTATTCTTCCTCGGCAGTTCTCTAATGCTTTACCTGCCAATTTAATTCTTTTTTCCAAGCCTAATTCTCGAAATAACTCCATTGTACGTAAAGTAAGACCGCCTGCTTTCGGATGAATGGCAGTAGACGGATGCCTTTCAATAAGTAAGTGCTCAATGTTATGTTTTGCAAGAAATAACGCAGACGCTAACCCAGATAATCCCCCTCCAACAATTAAAACTGGTACATAATTCGATTTCATATATTTCCCCTCCAAATCATTGTTCTGAGCTCAGTGACATAAATATAATCAAAAAAAACATTAAAATATAGACTTATATTTCATTTTGAATTATCATATAGATAGATTACGCCCCAAAATTCCTTTTACCTTTTCATACATCTATAATCCACCTGAATTGTGTCTGTATGAAAGTGTAAAACAAAAGAACGTACTTTACGTTGAACCATGTTCTATCGTAAAATTCAAAAATAATACAAACATTATAAGCGGTCGTAACCTTATGGATTATACAAGGTTACGACCGCTTATTTTATTGTTACATCATTTTTTGTTTTTAAAACCTCATCTATTGTGTTATGTAGTCCTTCCAATCCCTTTTCTATCTCCCTATAATTTTCAACAATAAAAAATTCATTCGTCTCGATTTTCTTTCTCAATATTGCACCTCATACAACAATCATGTAGCATTACCGTATCGAAGTAATGGTTCATCATCTTAAACCTTTCGACTAATTACCTGGAGGCAAAGTGATTGAAATGAATAAACAAGAACAATTAAATATTATAAAAAAAGATTTTATTGATTCTCAAAAAGTATTATTGGCAATTGGTGATGAAACGCGTCAAGCTATTTTATTAGTGCTAATGGAAACGGAATGTCAAACAGGATTACGTGTAGGAGAAATCACGAAGCAAACACACCTTTCCCGTCCAGCAGTATCACATCACCTTAAGATTTTACGAGAAGCTGGCATTATTTTAATGAGAAAAGAAGGTACAAAGAATTTTTATTATATTGATATACGTACAAAATTAGGTTTATTAAAAAATCTTGTATTAGATATTGAAAAGCTATTGCAAAACTTTTATTAAAACTTGGAGGTATAAGAAATGAAAGCAATGATAATTGATAGATATGGAAAAGTCCCAATGCGTATGGCAGAGGTACCTACTCCTGAAATAAATGAGTATGAAGTGCTCGCAGAAATTCATGCAGCTAGCATTAACCCAATTGATTTTAAAATACGCGACGGAAAAGTAAAAATGTTACTGAAATATGAAATGCCCCTAATCCTTGGTAACGACTTTGCCGGTGTCATCACGAAGGTTGGATCAAAAGTAACTCGTTTTAAAGTTGGTGATGAAATATATGCTCGTCCAAGAAAAAATAAGATTGGTACTTTCGCGGAGTATATAGCCATTCATGAAGATGATATAGCTTTAAAACCGAAAAATTTAAGTTTTGAGGAAGCTGCTTCGATTCCACTCGTTGGCTTAACATCATATCAAGCATTACATGACATCATGCAATTACAAAAAGGACAAAAGATTTTAATTCACGCCGGATCCGGTGGTGTTGGTACTTTCGCTATTCAGCTAGCAAAAATAATGGGTGCCATTGTTACAACGACTGCTAGTGAAGCTGGTGCGAATTTAGTAACGTCTCTTGGCGCAGATGAAATTATTAATTACAAAACAGAGAAATTTGAAGATATACTAAAAAATTATGATGCCGTATTTGATACAATCGGCGGTGCAACACTTGAAAAATCATTCAATATTATAAAAAGGGGAGGAAACATTGTTTCCGTTTCAGGCATGCCGAATGCTCGCTTCGGTAAAGAATTTGGTTCAGGATTCTTTAAAACTCTCTTATTTTCATTAGCCAGCAAAAAACTTACTGCACTTGAAAAAAAGCATAATGCTCAATATTCATTTTTATTTATGAAGCCAAGTGGGGATCAATTACGTACTATTGCAAACTATATTGAAGCTGGTGAAATCAAACCGGTAATCGATCGAGTTTTCCCTTTTGAAGATGCGCAAAAAGCAATGGAATATTCCGAGGCTGGAAGAGCAAAAGGAAAAATAATTGTAAAAATTAAATAATAATAAAACCTCCATTTTCTTAAAATGGAGGTTTTAAATTTGCTGTTAAATAGACATAGTGCAATGAAGTCCTTACAATAGATTGCAAGGGGAAATATTATATTATACTTTTAGTTAACTTTACAAAGAATACATACGTACAAATACATAATTTAAAATACAAAAAGGAGGAGATACAATGACTAAAAATAATGAAACAGGTTGGAATTTAGATAATAGTTATACGACTTTACCACAATCATTTTATACAGAAATCCCCCCTACTCCCGTAAGTTCACCGGAGTTAGTTAAACTAAACCATTCATTAGCGATATCTCTTGGCTTAACCCCTGAAGAACTGAAAAAGGAAGCTGAAATTGCCATTTTCGCTGGCAATGGACTTCCAGAAGGAGCTCATCCATTAGCTCAAGCATATGCTGGCCATCAATTCGGACATTTTAATATGTTAGGCGACGGTCGTGCTCTTTTAATTGGCGAACAAATTACTCCTTCAGGTGAGCGTTTCGATATTCAACTGAAAGGTTCTGGGCCTACTCCCTATTCACGCCGAGGAGATGGCCGTGCTGCACTCGGTCCGATGCTACGTGAATATATTATTAGCGAAGCAATGTATGCACTCGATATTCCAACTACCCGCAGTTTAGCAGTTGTCACAACCGGTGAACCAACCTATCGTGAAACAAAGTTACCTGGAGCAATTTTAACTAGAGTAGCTAGTAGCCATATTCGCGTCGGTACATTTCAATATGCTGCAGCTCGTGGTTCAATAGAGGACCTGAAATCACTAGCTGACTATACGATAAAAAGGCATTACCCAGAAATTGAATCTCATGAAAACCGATATACTGCATTACTACAAGAAGTCATTAAAAGACAAGCCAGTCTTATCGCAAAATGGCAACTTGCTGGATTTATTCACGGCGTAATGAACACTGACAATATAACGATCAGTGGCGAAACAATTGATTACGGTCCTTGTGCATTTATGGACAATTACGACCAAGGAACTGTATTTAGCTCTATTGACACACAAGGTCGTTATGCATATGGAAATCAACCATATATGGCCGCATGGGATCTCGCACGACTAGCTGAATCTTTAATACCAATTCTGCACGAAGATGAAGAAGAAGCATTAAAAATCGCTCAAGACGAAATTTCGAAATTTAGCGTACAGTATGAAAAACAGTGGTTCCTTGGAATGAAAAAGAAATTAGGACTATTTAGCAACGAAGAACAAGATCACTCACTTATTGAGCAACTTTTAAAAATGATGGAGAAATATAAAGCGGATTACACAAATACATTCCGTTCATTAACTCTTGATGCTATCGAAAATACAGCTCTATTTGAAAGTCCTGAATTTAAAGAATGGTACAAACTGTGGCAATCTCGATTAGACAGACAAGAACAATCGAAAGAAAACGCCTACGAGATGATGAAAAATAATAACCCATCAATCATCCCGAGGAACCACCGTGTAGAAGAAGCATTAGAAGCAGCTGTTACAAATGACGACTATAGCGTAATGGAGAAACTTCTTGAAGCTTTATCAAACCCTTATGCGTATTCTACAGATCAAGAAGAATACTGCGCTCCGCCTGCACCGACGAATCGCCCTTATCGTACTTTTTGTGGCACTTGATTAAAAATTTGTTTTTATTTTAACCCAAAAATTTATTAAGTTAACTATTAATCACAAACTTAAAAGTTGCTTTCAATATTGAAAGCAACACATTTAGTATCCAACCTTAAACAAGTCACAAATTATAATTTGTGACTTGTTTAATTACCCACGTTCAATAGAAGATTTGTTTTGCAGGCATCGTTGTATCTTCAGAGACAGCATATGGATTTTCATTAGGTTTTATAATTATAAACGTTCCACCATATCCACTTTGAGCTAATTTATTACAAAGACCTTCTACCATAAAACCCCATAACTCCAGCTGCTATTCCCATTATAGATAATCCAAGTTTTTTCTTTATTTCAATGCTTCTTTTTCAAGTATTCTCTTTTTTATTTCATAACTCATAAAAAAATACTTTTCTGCTTTTTCTATATTACCTACTTTATGAAACTCTAATGCCAGACTTTCAGTATATTCGTGAATATACTCCGATAAATTTTTTCTTTCAAAGTAAGAAAAACCTTCGAGAATAATTTTTTCTATTTTTTCTACCTCTAAATGCTGACAAAATCCCTTTAGAATTAAAAAGTGATATCTATATTCATCATTTTTTAATTCCTCACAAACCTTCAATCCACTTTCAATTAATTCCTTCGCTTTTTCTATTTCACCTAATTTATAATATTCTCTTGCCTCTAAAAAGATTGCCTTATAATGAGTAGGCATTTTTTTAGAAACCTCAGATAAGTGTCTAATTGCTAAAACTGAAAGATTTTGACTCGCATACAATAAACCTAAATTATGTCTGATTCTTAATACTAACATTTCAGCATCATTTTTTTGTAAAATGTTTATTGCTGACGCAATATATTCCTCACCTTTATCATGCTGCTTTAATTCCGAAAAAGATAATCCTAATATATTTTCGCACAGCGCTATGTTCACTTCATACCCTGCTTGTTTAACAAAGATATCTCTTGCTTTTGAAGCGTATTCAATAGCTGAATATGCGTAATGCAAGTGGTATTTTAATATAGCAACTCTATAATTAAACTCTGCATATTCAATTTCATCTGAAATATGCTCTAATAACCCTTCAGCTTTTTCAAAATAGTTGCTAGCTTCACTATAATTAGTAAGAATTGTATAATGAATGGCTTTGAATAAATAATAATAATAATTAGAATATTCATCATTTGGTTTAGGCAATGCATCTATTTTATCAAAAGCTTTTTTCAAATTACCTAAACCATCTATTAACACTTTATATCGAAATTCTAACAGATAATAGTGAAATGAAACCTTTACATCTGATTCGATAATATAAAGCTTTTTATCGATCTCCCCTTTTAATTTTTTTGCTTCACTTATACGTTGAGCTCTAATATCTCGATACCAATCATTCAGCATCTTAGTAATTAATTCATTGCCAGTGATTTGTATATTCATCAAATCCACTCTCCTTCTTTTAATCATCATAAAAATAACATAATTCGATTTTTTATATCTATCTATATATATATTTCTCAACAATTGAACGAAATTCATTCACTGAATTTCGTTCAATATTTTAATAAATCCGCTGTAAATATGAATACTTTTTCTTATAACCTCTGAATATGAGTATCCTTAAAACCCGTCTCATATTTCAATCCATATCCAAACATTCGATCCATTCCAATATGTGCTGTCCATATTAAGCCAATCATTATAACGGTATCTATCTTAAAATAGACACCTATTAGAACAATTAATATGGATATGATATATGTGTGACATACATTATATATTTTCGCACCAACGTGATTATTAATCCCATATGCTAACATTGATAGATCCGGCGCTAAAAGGAATACAAAAAATATAATCCAACTAAACTCATATATCGAATACATATAAATCGTGGCTAAAAATACAACCATTCCTTCAAAATGTACAATACGTTTTTGCATTATTTATCATTCCTATTTTTCTATATTTATTAATACATTTTCATCGCTAAAAGTATTCTTTTCATTTTTTGCATTTTTTGACCAGATGGTTGCTAATATTGGCCCTGCAATGTTATGCCATACTGCCGCTAATACACTTGGGAGTGCAGCAGCCGGTCCAAAATGCAAAATACATTCCAGCTACATTACTTATCGCTTCTAGTACTTTCATCCACTCAGCCCCTATCTTTTAATTGAAACACCTTATTCGGATTCAAAATATTTTGCGGATCAAGAGCTTTCTTTATTTTCTCCATTACAAATAATGCTGCCCCATGCTCTTCTTCTTGATACTTTCGTTTTCCGATTCCAACGCCATGTTCTCCTGTACACGTTCCTCCTCGTTTAAGAGCATACTGAACGATACTTTCATTTATTTCGTCTGCCTTCTTCACTTCCTCTCTATCATTTGTATCAATCATTAAGAGTACATGGAAATTCCCATCCCCAACATGACCGAGAATACCGCCAATAAGCCCTACTTTATCTAATACCTCTTTCGCATGTTGAATCGCTCCAGCTAATTCCGAAATTGGCACACATACGTCTGTACTCATTAGCTTTTTACCAGGATAACTATGCACGTAAGAGTACGCTAAATTATGTCTTGCATCCCACAGTTTATTTCTCGCTGCTGTTTCCATCTCAAACGCAATTTCTATACATTTATGATCAAGAACGATTTCTTTCGTAAATTCAATATCTTGCTTTAACCCTGCTTCATTGCCGTGAAACTCTAAAAACAGTGTCGGTTCTTCTCTGTAACTTGTTTCATTGTAATGATTTACTTGTTTCATAGATAATTCATCAACGAGTTCAATTCTCGCGATTGGAATACCTGCCTGTAATATGTTAATTACAGCTTCTACTGCATCATTTATAGTTGGAAACGATGCCCTCGCAGCCATAACATGTTCTGGTATACCGTATACTTTTAAAGTTAACTCCGTGAAACATCCAAGTGTTCCTTCTGAGCCTACGAAAATACCATTTAAATGATAACCTGATGATGACTTCGCCGCTAAATTCCCGGTATGTATTACTTCTCCATCAGCAAGAACGACTTCTAAATCTCGGACTTGATCACGCATTACCCCATACTTTACCGCTGTCGTTCCGCTCGCATTTGTAGCAGCCATTCCTCCTAACGTTGCATCAGCTCCTGGGTCTACACTAAAAAATAATCCATACTTTTTCAATTCTTTATTAAGCTGAGAGCGCGTCACCCCTGGCTGTACTCTCACAAGAAAATCCTTTTCTCTTATTTCAAGTATTTTGTTCATAAGAGAAAAGTCCATTGTAATTCCTTTTTCGTAAGGAATTACATGTCCCTCTAAACTGGACCCTACTCCAAATGGAACGACAGCTGTTCCGTGCTGACTCGCTATTTTCATTATCGTGCTAACTTCTTCGGTCGTTTTTGGAAAAACAACTACATCAGGTAAACTACTAACATGGTAAGATTCATCTTTACTATGTAACTCTCGTACTGTCATATTTATTACTACTCGATCTTCAGGAAGTATGCCTTTTAATTCATTTACTACATGTTCAATTGTTATTTCCATAATCAACTCTCCTTTTTAAATTTAAAACAAGTATACCATCTTTATACAAAATAATTAGAAAAATTAGATTTTTAAACCTAAACATACAAAAAAGAACCTGCAGCACACGCTACAAGTTCTTTCCCACTACATTTTAAACGATTTCTTTATTAACAACATAAACCAAATTAAAGTAACTGCCATCAACGAATGAGAAAATCCTACAATATAAGTTAACCCTTTAAAGTCAGCTCCATTTAACTGAAGAAGCCCTCTCGCTGCTAGCGAACCTAACATTAATGTTAATGCAATGTTATGTAAAACAAACCACTTATTAAACCCTTGCACTTCATGAAACGCGAATACTTTTGCTAATCCTAAAGCAATTAAAAAGAAGAAAAAGCCAAGTACAAGTGTATGTGTATGCAAAAGATTTAACAAAGTAGATCCTAAAATCCCTTTATACTTACCATACTCCCTAGCGAAAATCCCTGATAATAAACCGATAATCAAATACGTAAACGATGCATTATATAATTTCTTCATTATGTACCTCCTTGAGTAGAATGTGTAGTGTGTCATATTTAGTAATAATGATAGTTATATAGTAAAAACTCCTAGTCACCTAGGAGTCATTGTATAAGCATCTCACTCTTTACAATCAATCCTAATTATAAAATATCTCTCTATACAAAACAAACGAACTTTATGTGAACAAACAAAGCTCCTTTAAAATATGTTGCACTTTTGTTTTACACAATCCATACTAATTGTTATAACTTTTTAAAGGTGGTGTAATAATTGATAGTTCTTGAAACCGAACGTCTTAACCTTCGTTGGTTTGATATAAAAGACGCTCCTTTTATTCTTGAGTTAGTAAACGATCCTGCATGGATTCAGTTTATCGGTGACAAAGGAGTTAGAAACTTAGAAGATGCAAAAAATTATATTGTAAACGGTCCCATCGATATGTATAACAAACTCAGATTTGGCCTTTACTTAGTAGAACGAAAAGAAGATCTCACTCCACTTGGTATGTGTGGCCTTATTAAAAGAGATTCATTAGAAGACGTTGATATCGGATTTGCCTTTTTAGAAACATTCCGTTCAAAAGGATATGGCTACGAGTCAGCTTCTGCGATAATCGAATACGGTGTACAAAAGCTCGGCATGAAACGAATTGTAGCAATTACTTCTATAGATAACATTGCCTCAGGAAAGCTTTTAGAAAAAGTAGGATTACGATTTGAGAAAATCATTTCAGATTCAGGAGAAGATTTAAAATTATTTGGGTATAACGCATAGTAAAGAAGGTCGCCTTGAATGGCGACCTTTTTTACTACTTTACTGATCTCGTAATAATACTTTTAGTTACATTATAGTTTTGCAGTAATTCTTGTGATTACTACTATGCCTTTCATATCACATTTTTTGGAAATTCATAGAAATAAAACTTTCACATTTAAATAAATTATATTAATATATCAAATAAAGAAAGTGAGAATAAATGGAACAACCGCTATTTTTATTAGTTCTTCAATTCATTGCATTCATATTAATCATTTGTATCGTATATGGAATGTTGTACAATACCGTATTAAATTTAAATATGCCTAAATGGACTGCACATATAGTAGCTACGGTCTTTTCCCTTGGTATTACCTATCAAGCTTTTATAAATTTTATTTGAAAAACTTTTGTAGCAATTACTTCTATTGTTGATGCAGTAAAGCTTTTAGAAAAAGCAGGATTGCAATTTGAGAGGGTTATTTCAAGATCAGAAAACGTAACCATTTTTTATAAAGTCTTTCCAGCGCAAAATAGTGAAGAAGTTAGTTCCGCTGAAAGTGTGTTTGCATAAAAAGAAATGAATTTAATTGATGCTACAAAAATTTTATTTTAATTCTGGTTCTATTGTTTGGAATCGTTCTAGGGTACCATTTGTGTGGACTTTAAAAATTTTCATTTGCGCACCAAAATGTTGCGTTAAGTAAAATGTATCACCAGTTATTAAATTTCCAATCTTCCAATCAGGTTGATATGTACTTTCCATGGAACTTTCTAAATCCCCAATCATTATTAAATCGATATATAATGAAGATGAACTACTCAACATTTTCGTTAAAGATAGTCTATCAACCTCTAACTACCTAATGAACTCAAGTAAACACATCTTCAGTCATTTTAAGAGGTACAAAAGGCACCCTTTCGGGTGATTTTTGTATAAAAATTCTATTTTTTTATATTCGATACCAACCACGAACCTTTTTAAAATAATAGTATCATTATGTCTCCTTTTTAGAGATTATTTTTAATTACCTTGAATTTTTTGCACCAGAACCGGAAAATCCCTGACTACTCGAAATATCAACTATCAGGTGCTAATATTCAATAACGCGTACTGAAAATGATTAAACATTTTTATAAACCAGTGGAACATTTAAGAAATCAATTTTTCTCTTATCGAAATTTAATTAGCTTACAGTAATACAGTGGTCATATATTTTTAAGAATAACGGAAGAATATATAGAAATTGCTACAGAAATGTGAAGTTTAATTAATTTAGGAGGAACAAACTTGTTTAATCAGCTTGTAAAAGTTATACCGAATTTATTTACGATTGGAAATTTATTGTGCGGTGTTTTCTCAATCACCTTGAATATGAGTGAATATTTAGGAGCAGCCTCCATTCTCATTTTCTTTTCAGCTGTTTTAGATTTTCTTGATGGAAGAATTGCAAGAAAATTAAAAGTGAACAGTGAGTTTGGCGTAGAATTGGATTCCTTAGCTGATATTGTTAGTTTCGGCGTCGCTCCTGCGCTTTTATTTCATACGATAGCAACACCTTCTATTTTAACTTCTTTGGCATTTATCCTATTCCCAACAATGGGTGCTTTAAGATTAGCTAAATTTAGTATTAAACCAACTATTGGATATTTTAAGGGATTACCTATTCCAGCTGCAGGATTATCATTGGCTGGTATGGCATTGTTTTCATATAGTAATGCATGGATTACTTTAATCCTCGCCCTCTTAATGGTAAGTCCCATTAGGTTTAAAAAATTTTAATGAAGGTCACGCCCAACGCCATTAAGGAGCATTTTAAATGGATTTAACGCGTCAATAAGTATAAAAAAGCGGGACAATAATATTAAATTAGGTGCCCTTCGAAAAATTAAAACCTTGTATTTATGGCTATTGGGTTAATCCACCGATATGTTATTCTGAAACGTCAGTCCACTTTTAACAGGAGCTCCCTTTATCAAGAGAGCTCCTGTTCTTATTTCTTCTTCTTTTCTGTCGGTTGGCTTTGTTTAGCAAAATTAGATGAATCATCAAAATTTGGTTGCTTTTCACCAGCATTATTACTTTTACCTTTTACCCATATGTAATGCACCTCCCTTCCCCCTTACTATTCCCAATAAAAAAATTCTCTTGCATCCAAGAGAATTTTAAATTAGGTTCTTATTGATAATACCTAAGTACTTCCAACTCTGCCATTCCATAAAAGATGGATCCAATGTTAAATTATTTAATGCTAAAACAAATATTACATTTTCATATTTAACTGGATAATCAATTAATAATCCTAATGTATTTCCTGAATCTGCGACAATTATGATTCCCTTTTCTAACACGTCATCTATAACTTCTTTTAATTATTCTTACCTAGCATATAATATTTTCCTACACATTGAGATTGCATGTTGTATAAGGAAGCCCTTCTTCTTTCCATGCAAGAAATCCTCCCTTTAAATTCACTACTTCCTTTATACCAGCTCTTTGTAAAATACTAGCTGCTATAGCGGAACGTAATCCGGTTCGACATTGCAAAACTATTGGAAAATCTTTCGGTATATAATCTAGTTGTTCAAATAGATTACCTAAAGTGATATGTATTGCATCATGAAGGTGTCCTTCCTCCCACTCTTTTTTACTACGCACATCGATAACCTTAACGCTTCCACCTTTTATATGCGGATATAATTCAATCGATGTTTTTTCTTTGTAACTTTCAAATCTATCAAGTCTTTGTATTACTTTTAAGGGTGCAAAAGCAATAATATTATCTAACCCAATAGATTCAAATTCTCTAATAACTGCCTCTACTTTAACCTTTTCCTCATCTAGAATTATTAAAGTTTCTTTTTTATAATCTAATAACCATCCACACCAAGTTGTGAAAGAATTGTTATAAGGTATGTTAATTGACTTCTCGATATGACCTGCAGCAAAACTCTCTACATCCCTTATATCAACTATTTGATAAACGCTCTTCAAAATTTCTTGAAGTTCTTCTACTGTATTAATAGCAGTACTTTTTCTCTTCTTACGAATTGGCGGACCATACTTATTTAAATTCTTCATTAATGAAAAATACTTTGGAGGCTCTGGCTGTCCCGTCAATAAAGGCGATATAAAATCACTTTCTTCATTACACCGAAATGCCCAATTGAACATCTTTTCATAACCTAATGTAGAAGTTGGAATTGCTCCTAATGCTTTTCCACATGCGCTTCCCGCACCATGTGATGGCCATATTTGCAAATAATCAGGAAGTATTTTTATTTTTTGTATAGAATCAAATAATTGTTTCGCTCCTATTTTTGCAGTATCTTTAATACCGACTGCAGTTTCTAATAAATCCGGTCTTCCTATATCTCCTACAAATATAAAATCACCTGTGAATATTCCTATCGGTTTATCATTCGTATAATTATTTTGACTTGTATCAGTTACTAAAAAAGAAATACTTTCAGGCGTATGCCCTGGGGTGTGAATTACATTAAATTTTATATGACCTACTTTAAACTCTGTACCCTCTCTAACCAATTTGTATCGACCTTCGTTAAGATATTGATATTTCCAATCACAATCTCCTTCATCAGATACATATAAATTTACATGGTAAAGATTAGAAAGTTCTCTAGACCCAGAAAGAAAATCAGCATGAATATGAGTCTCAGCCGCAGCAATTACTTCCATCCCCTCTTTCTTAGCAAATTCTATATATTGTTCTATATAGCGACTAGGATCAATAACGATTGCTACGCCTTCTTTCTGACAACCGACTAAATAGGAAGCATGTGCTAATTTTTCATCATAAAAATATTTTAAAAGCATAGCTATTCCCTCCAATTAGTTATTTCAAATTAATTTTCAATTTTTGTAACCACTTTTTATCTTCTCCTATAGAATCCCTTTCAACATTAAATTCCAATACATATATGGCAACATATATCTTTTAAGTAAAAACATACTATACCGTTCTTTCGCTTGATTAAATGGAAACGTTTCTTGAGGCTCATGTTCATAGTTAAATTCAGCAAGTATAAGACTTTTATATCCTGTAACAATCGGACATGATGTATATCCATCATATTTAGCCTGTAAATCTCTTCCGCTAAGTACGTCCATAATATTTTGTTTTAAGACGGGTATTTGTTTTCGAATTGCTGCTCCAGTTTTAGAGGTAGGTAAATTGGTACAATCTCCAAGTCCAAAAATATTTTTATATTGCACATGCTGCAAAGTATAAGGGCTTATATCTACCCACCCCTGATGATCACTTATCTCACTCTCTTTAATAAAATTAGGTGGCCCCATTGGCGGAACAACATGTATCATACTATATGGTACGGTTTCTCTTTTTAGTGTTTGCGTATCTTCAAAAATTGCCTCTCTCTTTTCGGCGATAATTTCCACTAGATTTTTATTATAATTCGTTATAATTTGCTTTCTTTCTAGTACTTGTTCTAAAGTATTTGCATATCGTGGAACCTGAAATATGTTATTGTTTGCAGAATAAAATATTACTTTACTTCTGTTTCTTACACCACTATTACAAAAATACTCCTCTGCTAAGTACATAATTTTTTGTGGAGCACCACCGCATTTAATAGGAGTATTAGGGTGGGTAAAAAGCGCATTTCCTCCTTTAAATTTTTCGATTTCTCTCCAAGTAGAATCAACATATGTATAAGAATAATTGCTACATACCCCATTAGTGCCAATAGACTCTTTTAAGCCTTTAATACTGTCCCAATTTATTTGGATACCAGCTGCTACAATAAGAATTTCATACTCAAGTAGCAGTCCGTCATCTAAAAGTATCTTATTTTCAGATGGAAATAACTCAACAACACTTTTAGGGATCCACGTTGCCCCTTTTGGAATAAGCAATTCCTGATTACGCATCGTACTTTCCTTTGAAACAATTCCTCCCCCCACTAAACTCCATAGTGGCTGAAAGTAATGTTTTTTTGATGGATCAATAATTGCTATACTTTCTTTCAATAGGGGTACATTTCGTAATAAATGTGCAGTAGAAGATAGTCCTGCTGTCCCAGCACCAATTACAATAATTTTATAACTATCTCTGGTCTTCATTATCCTCTTCCTATCTAAAATTGATTTTTAAATTAACTAATTAGTAGCCATTTTTTCATCGTAGTAACATGATTATAAGTTAAAAACATCATAGTTTTATCTGATTTAAATGAAAATTTCGTTAATTTCACCATCAACATTACTATATGCGTAAATCCCCTATGTTACTTCCATATTTTAGTTTTAATATTAAAACTAAATATTATTATATAAAATAAAAATAATGCATTAAAATACTTTTCATGAATCCGGATAAGTAATGTTTAAAAAACAACATCTAACATCTTAGATGTTAAAATAAACAAATTCACATACTTCACAAATATGAAAAGTATTAAATATCGCTTAAGTTTCGTTACCTTTTTCTGTATATATTGATAAAAAATTGTGAAATTTTATCGCATTATGCAAGACATTTAATATCAAATATATTACTTTTACTATGAACTAAATGGTTTATAGGGCTTTTCTAAATAAACAAGGTGCTAAATTAATTCTTAAGAAGCCATTATCATTGCATTTATCTAAAATTTAAAAAAAATACACGCAGATGGATATCATCTTAAATACATATATAATTACCTTTAATTTTTTGACACGATTTCACATAATTCTTAAACTGATTTTTTTGCGTGCATTATGAAAAAAAATGCACCGTGTCAGTCTTTAAAAGATTATATATCATAACTTTAAGAGAGGCAGGAAAACTATGAAGATGAAAAGAAAAATCTACTGGTTAAATGCTAGCCAATAGATTTTTCTTTTTTATCTAAGGATTCTTTTAAAAGAACAACAATTTTACTACAGTAATCAAGAACAGGTTTCTAAATTAAGTTACTGGAGAATATATAACTCTGGCGCAATATCCCTACCAGCTTTCATTCCAATAATAACTCCATGATATAACGTCAAAGATGAAATCCCTCAACTTAGGTATTTGACTTTTTAAATTTATACAAATGTCTTAGCTCTATGTACTGTGATATATAGGTCCACATCAATATGTTATTGCATCATATACTGAACAGATAATTTAAATTACTTTTATAAAGGATGATGAGGATGAACCTAGAAGATATACAAAAATCCTATGGCGTAATTGTAAGTTTAGGAGGATTGTGTCAAGTCACCAACCAAATCAAAAGACACAATTTAAGAACATTTTCTGGACCTTTAGATTGGTTTTATTATCCATCACTTTCAGATGTAAACAAATTACTTCAAAATCGATTTAAAAAATTCATGAAGTTGGAAAATATGGTTATAGAAGGTTCAGAAAGTTACGGTCTTATTGAATCAGAATTTGATAATCAAATTAAATGGGCAGAACGAATTACCTACTGTATAAAGGACACTTATTATAATTGTTTTTCAATGCATGATTTTCCTATTAATTCCGAAAAGGATTTGAAATCAACCTATCCTTCTTTTAAAGCTAAATTAGACACTAGAATTAATCGATTCCTTGAAAAAATAAATAGTAGTGAATCCATTTTATTCATTAGAATTTGGGGAAATCGAGATGAAGCGGTTGAATTACAAAACGTATTATCTAAAATTACAAATAAGGATTTTAATATTCTTATTGTTAATTTCAAGGAGGGTATATCTAATATTGTTGAACAAAATTGGGGAATATCGAGGGTTTGTTCAATTGAACTCCCACGTTATCAGGATAGATGGGAAGGTGATGATTCCGATTGGGATGTTATTTTAAACAAAATAACATTAACTTAATAATTTTCTTCTTACTTTTAACATGATTTGGCCCGTAAAATCAAATAGGTGTAGAAAAATAAAATTCCTGTCTAATTGATACACACTTAATTAACAAAACGTTCATATAATAATTCGTAAGTCCTTCTTTATTGAATAAATAGTTCTTTACAAAATTAGTTCCATCACTAGAGCACCTTTATGCGGTGCTCTTTTTTGAATTTATAAAATGTAAAAATAGTTGTTCCATTTTCCTTTAAATGGCTAATTCCCTTTGTTATTCTTCTATTGATTTCTGTATAATCATTTATGCGATCAGCATATTCTGCTTATGTAGTGCATTCACGACTACTTACTTCCATACTTTATCTTATATTTTGTCTTCTTGGATATTTCATTATAAGCTTCTTCAATTCCCTTGATTTCCTTCCCCTTCTTTTATCTTAAGAACAAGCAATTTCTTTCATTAATATTAAATAAACTAAAGCATAGATTTTAAAAGAACCTAATTTACATATAATTAATGATAAACTACAGTGTGTATTCTCCACGTTTAATCAGCATCTGAATTATAAATCTAACATATTTTTTTTAGTTGATTGTCATTATGGTACAACCGTGTATACATTTACCAAACAAACTACATAGTTTAAATTAGTAAAATATATAGAGAGGAAGGAAATAAATCTATGAAAGTCATAATTTTGTGTGGCGGAAAAGGGCTTCGGATGCAAGGAATTTTAGAGGACATTCCCAAACCATTAGTTCGAGTTCAAGGAAAGCCTCTCCTCTTGCATATAATGAATTGGTATAGAAAATATGGACATTCTGATTTCATTTTACCCTTAGGATATAAAGGTGAGAAAATTAAGGAATATTTTATGGACTTTAGCTGGAAAGAGAATGACTTTAGTTTGAATTTTAAAACCAGTCAATATACGCTACTTCAGAAATTAGAAAATTGGAATATACACTTTATAGATACAGGAATTGATACAATGACCGGGGCAAGACTAAAAAAACTTGAATCCTTTGTACAGGGTGAAACCTTTTTATTAACTTATGGTGACGGATTAGCCAATATAGATATTGATCAACTAATAGCATTCCATAAAGAAAAAGGAAAAATTGCTACATTAACTGGAATTAAAAAAAATAGTCAATACGGCCTATTGGCGGTCGAAGATGGAATTGCTATTGATTTTAAAGAAAAACCATTACTTGATGAAGTAATTAATGGCGGTTTTTTTGTATTTAACAAAGAAATATTCAATTATTTAAGTAATAATGATGATTGTGTTCTAGAAGAAGATCCTCTTCGAAATTTAATAAAAGACAATGAGCTCGCCGTCTATGAACACAATGACTTTTGGGCTAGTGTCGATACACCTAAAGATTTAAAAACTGTAAATGAAAGTTGGAATCCAAATAAATTTTAGTGGAGAGGACTGAATAAGCATTGAACTCTAATGATAAAAAAATAAGTTTACCTCGATTGTACATCCCCTCTAATGAGAAAATAGTTAACCCACTTTCAACAGGAATTAAAGCTTCAAATCTCTCCAAAAAAAATACTCAAAAAAGAATTAATCCCCAATTCTATAATCAACAACATAATCTAAATAATCATTTCTGCGTCATTGTAGGTAGTGAGTATGTCTTGAAAATTATTGCTTTACAGCAATCATTAATGCAGTACTCAGAAAAATTCACATTGTGGATTTGTTGTATAGATCCTTTTGCATATTCACTATTAAAAGAAATGAGTTTAATTAATGTAAACCTTTTACAAGTTGAAGAATTAGAAGATCGTGAACTAAAAGCAATTAAGAGAAAAAGAAAAGTAAATGAATATTGTTGGACTTTAAAATCTGTCTTGATAGAATATTTATTGGTCAATTATGATTTACCATCTATTCTATATTGTGATGGTGATTTATGCTTTTTCTCTGACCCTAATATTATTTTTGAGGAATGGGGTGACCATTCTATCTTCCTAACCCCCCAAAGAGATCGTGATTGGGTAGAAAAAATGTACGGAAAATATCAGGCTGGTCTAATTGGATTTAAGAATGATCTCTATGGACTAAAAAGTGTAAGATGGTGGAAAAATAAATGTATAGATTGGTGCAGTGCCGAGGCTGAAGAGGGGAAATTTGGAGACCAAAAGTATTTAGATTATATCCCTATATATTTTCCAAAAGTAAAAATTTCAAATAACTTAGGTATAAATGCTGCGCCTTGGAACTGTATATATAATAACGATTATAAAATTGACAAGACTAAAAATGATATATTTATTGAAAACGACAAACTAGTTGTTTACCATTTTGCATGTATTACTATCTTTACTGAAAATGATTTTGATCTTTGGTCTTTGGGAGAAATTTCAATACCCAATAATATATTAAACCATATTTACACTCCGTATTTAGAGAGAATTCAATTTGTTTTAAAGCAATTAAAGGATAAATTCAATAAAGATACTAAACAATTTTTAAGTAAAAAAGATATAAATAAAGCTCAAACTTTATATAAAGATTCACAATTAAGAAGAAAAATGAATCAATCCAATCATTTTATGAACTTTTCCATGATTATAAGTAAAGAACGATTAATTCAAGGATTGACCTCTTATTATTCCTTAGAAAATTTCAACGCTAAATTTACTGTATGGATCTGTTGTATGGATGATCTAACTTATCAAATATTAGAGAAATTAAAATTAAAGCACGCCATACTAATTCCGGTAAAAGAAATTGAAAATCATGAACTCCTCAGTATAAAAAATGATAGAAGTTTACAAGAGTATTGTTGGACATTAAAAGCGCCCCTATGTCTACATGTCCTTAGTCTTTATCCGGAAGTTGATCACATTATATATTGTGATGCTGATATGTATTTCTTTACAGCACCTAATATCATTCTTGATGAGTGGTGGAAATACTCTGTATTCCTTTGCCCTCAAAGAAGCTCTACTGAAATTGAAAGCATACACGGTATATACCAAGCTGGTTTAGTAGGCTTCAAAAACGATCAAAATAGTAAAGAAATTTTAACATGGTGGAAAGATAAATGCCTAGAATATTGTAATAATCATTATGATGTTGAAATGGATAGATGGGGTGATCAAAAATATTTAAATCACATTCCTAACATCTTTTCTAATATAAAAATCATGACTCATAGAGGTATTGATGCAGCACCTTGGAATGTCATTTTAAATAGCAGTTCTATATCCAAAACAGATAATAAAGTTTTTATTGATCAAGATGAATTAATAGCTTTTCATTTTGGAAGTATGCAAATTATTAATCCAAATGAGTTCGATTTATGGAAACACGAAACTTTAGAATTACCTCCAGCAGTTTTAGATTATATATACATTCCTTATATTGAACAATTGAATAAGACATGTCATACCCTTCATAATACTTTTCAAAAACCTTCCTCCTCTTTATTTGCTGATCAAATTGATACAACAACAATAAAAAATTATTTTAAATACCCCTCCCCTCATCACAATTAAGACTGATACTTTCCTTATTTAAAAATAAATCTATTTATTTCAGCAACTAAAAATACATCTTAATAAAGGATAGATTATCACTATGATTGCTTCATTTAAAAATAAAACTTTCCTTATTACTGGTGGATACGGTTTTATTGGTTCTCACTTGGCACGAAGACTTTTAAATTTACAAGCAAAAATTGTTCTTTTCATAAGAACACCATCAAACTCTTGGAGACTAAAGGATATTCTAAAATATATTGAAACCTATGAAATAGATATACGAGATAAAAAACAAGTACAAGATGCAATAAAGAAAATTAATCCCGATTATATCTTTCACCTGGCAGCCTATGGTGTAAATTCTGCCCATACAGATTACATCCATGCTATAGAAACAAATGTTATAGGGACTTGTAACATTATTCAAGCAGCAAAATTGGTGAATTGTAAAAAAATCATCAATTTTGGGAGTAGTTCTGAATACGGTAACAAGATGGAACCTATTCATGAAAATATGTTACTAACTCCTGTGGATATCTATGGAAGTACCAAAGCTGCTGCTACTATACTCGCCCATCAAATTGCTAGCGAAAACAATATTAATCTTATAACATTAAGACCTTTTGGCATATTCGGAGAAGGCGAAGAACCGCATAAAATTTTTAGCTATATAATCTTGCGAGTATTACAAAACAAAGATGTAAATTTAACTTTATGTAATCAATTAAGAGATTATTGTTATATAGAAAATGTAATAGATGCCTGTATCCTAGCAGTAGAAAATACTACTGTACAAAATGAAATTTTTAATATTGGGAGCGGCACTATTCACCCCTTGAAACATTATGTAGAATTATTATTCAAACATTTGAAAACCAATTCCAGACCAAATTACGGTGCAATTTCCTCTAGAACAAATGAAAGATGGGTTCCTGAAGCGGATGTGCAAAAAATAAAAAACTCTCTTTCCTGGGAACCTAGAATTAATATTGAAGAAGGAATTATAAAAACTGTTAATTGGTATAAAAATAATAAACATTTATACCTAACCCCCTAAAAATAGGGTACTAAAGGAGGTGGACTAATTGTTAAACCAAAACTTTAATAATGCTTTTTACGGAAAAACAATTTTAATTACTGGACATACTGGTTTTAAAGGTTCTTGGTTATCCCTATGGTTGAATGAATTAGGTGCTACTGTAATCGGATATTCATTAGATCCTAAAAATAAGAATGATAACTTTAACATTACTAACCTTCAAAATAATATAATTGATATTCGTGGAGACATTAGAGATTTTAATAAATTAAATAAGGTTTTTACAGATTATAAACCTGAAATTGTATTCCATTTAGCTGCCCAACCTCTAGTTAAGTATTCATATGAATATCCTAGAGAAACATACGAGGTAAACGTTGTAGGAACTATGAATGTACTAGAGGCAATTCGATTACATGAATCAGCTAAAATAGGAATTATGGTGACAAGTGACAAGTGCTATGAAAATAAAGAATGGCCTTGGGGTTATCGTGAAATTGACCCTATGGGCGGCCATGACATATATAGCTCAAGCAAAGGATGCTGCGAACTTTTAATTTCTTCCTATCGAAATTCTTACTTTTCAGTAGAAAACTTTTCTCAACACAAGAAAATAATTGCAAGCGTTCGAGCTGGTAATGTAATTGGTGGTGGTGATTGGTCAATAGATAGAATTATTCCTGATTGTATACGAGCATTAGAATCAAACAAAAACATTATTATTAGAAACCCTACTGCTATTAGACCCTGGCAACATGTACTAGAACCCTTAAGCGGGTATTTACTCCTTACAGAAAAAATTATAAATAATGGTATCCTTTATTCAGGAGCATGGAACTTCGGGCCATCCCTAAGCAATATTGTTTCAGTAGAAAAATTAGTGACCAGTTTACTAGATATTTGGGGCTGCGGGGATTGGACAGCAGAAAATATAGATCCAATAAATTTTCATGAAGCAAATTTACTAAACCTTGACATTAGCAAAGCAAAATTCAATCTTAATTGGCAGCCAAAATGGTCCCTACAACAGACTTTAGAAAATACAATAGAATGGTATAAACATTATAATTCTTACACCAGTTCTGAGATGAGAAATCTATGTATTAGCCAAATCAAACAATATTGCATGCTTTGAACTACTCCCACTTCCCCATACTTGCTGTGAGTTCCTTATGGAGGGAGTCTTCTTGGTTAAAATAATAAAAGATACATTAATTTTTATAGTCTAAATTATAAACCTACTATACCTAAAATTATGTGATTGTCCATTAACAAAGATTTTATTTCTTCGGTTATTTCAAATCAACTATTGACATTATACTTAAGCATAAAGGAATCACATATTTTTCTAGTGATTCCCTTGTTCTGAGAAAATAATGTCTTGCTTTAACGACAATACAGTATATGCGATTATTAATTTATTTGTTCTAGTTATGAAAAAATCTATTCCTGTCAAAAGAGCTTTCTTCAAAGAAAAACTTCCTATTTTCTTCTACTTATCCTACCCGAAAAGTAACTAAGATGAAAATTTTGATAATTATATCTACTATTATAGAATTATCCCCTTCTTGTAGCTATTCCACTAAAGTTCATGCTTATATATTGATTCTCTGATTTATTATCACCAATGTTGATGAATTCATGCATTGCTTATTCTATACACAAATTGATTTTTGAATTATCTTTTCAGAATAAGTAAAGAAGGCTTTCTCTTTTATGCACTTCCTCCCTACCAGTCTTTAATTTGCCTTTAATCAACAATAAGAACAAATCTTCAATATAGTACATCTTCTATAAAACAAAACCATAAGTAAGATAATTTCACTATTACAAATAATGAGATGTTCTGTTTCACCTTTTTACATTATCTAAAAAAGAACTTGTAGGAATTCTTACAAGTTCTTTTTTGTTTTCTTTATTGTCTTCTTATTTACATACGCAAGATTTATATATTTTATCGGATACATACTATATGTATCCGATAAAATAATTTAAAAATTAATATGTAATTGATCCGTTTTAAGAAAAGGAAATTTCATAAATCTTCAATCACAGTTTCTAAGTTCACCTGATAGAACGTATAAAGACTCATATCATCTTTTGATAATCTTTTGATAATTTTTTGGATGTTTTATTCTAAGTATATTCGACACAAATTGATTGTTTTTTATGAATTTTCTTGAAAAATATTGTAATATCACTCCATTTTTTCTTCTATTTTGTTATGATGTTTATAATTAAATTGGATTAGGATTTTTTTAGAAAATGGGGGCGTATATTATGAGTGTTTCAGTAAAGGGAAATGAGCAATTAACCTCTCTATTGAACGACTGGTATCGAGCTATGCTATCTCAACAAGTTATAAAAGCTACTAATCTAAAAAAGAAAATTGATGAAAAAATTAATAAGTTAAGCATTGAGCCGGATCAAGAACATCAGGATCAAAATTTGTTACTATACTATTCACTACTCGAATTTCGTTACAAGGTCTTAACAGATAGCCTTGGTATTCAACAAAATAGTTTTGATACTATTAGCGATTATGATATGCCTACAGATCAATTTCTACAATTCTATTATCATTTTTTCAAATCCATTCATTCCACTTTTATATCTAATTATACTGAGGCAGAGGAACATTATAAACTAGCAGAAAAAATATTGGTAGCTATACCAGATGAAATTGAACATGCTGAATTTTACTATAGAATTGCTACTTTCTATCACCATACCTATAACAATCTCGCTTCTATCGAGTACGCAAATAAATCGAGAGCAATCTTTTCAAAGTACGAAGGTTATGAAGTAAAAACAGCCTTTTGTAATAGTTTGCTAGGTGGTTGCTGCATCTATTTAAAACAGTACGAACAAGCAGAAGAATATCTACATTGCGCAATTGATTTACTACAAAAAAATAGGGAAGAAGATTCCTTGTTATACGTAAAAAATACTATGGGGTGGCTGTATTCTGATCAAAGTATGTCTACTTTAGCTATTCGTCACCTTTCAGAAGTAACAGAGAAAATCCCTACACACTTCAAGGCCATCTTCCTACAAGCTAAGGAACATTATAAGTTAGGAGAACAATCAACGGCCAGCCAACTCATTGATAAGGGACTACAGATTTGTAGAGAAATTCATAACGAAGAATACACACACCACTTCTCTATTTTAAAAAAATTAAACGAAAATATTCCATTGGAAGAATTAGAAAAAATCATTCAAGAAGGAATCTTATACTTTGAGGAAGAAGAATTATGGGAATATGTTGTCGAATACGCCGAATTATTTGCCACAAAATGTAGACAATTAGAGAACCACCAAAAAGTAAGTGACTATTTCCATATTTGTTATCAAGCAAGACAAAAATCAATCGCAAAAGGAGTGTTAAAATAATGAAAAAAATTAGCTTATTATTATCAGGCATTGCTTTTATTGGGGTATTAACGGTGGGAATTTTTCAGTTTTCTAAAACAGATCAGCTTGCTACTCATGGGCATTATCCTGCTCCTTCATATAGTGTTGGCGATTATGGTGGTGCACCACCACAAATTTAATGTAAATGTATTTAAAAACCCTCCAAATGGAGGGTTTTTAAATGGCTTATCTGCCTGTTCAATACGCATAGAGAGTACATATTATACTTATTTACTATGTTATAAGATTTTTCATTTCCACTCTGTAACAAGATTCTAGCATTCTCTCCTAGAATCTCAACTTAAATCTTAAATCCACCAATTAACTCTTGAAGTTCTTCCGCCATCTGTGCTAATTGTATTGCTGAAGAATTTATCTCTTCCATAGAAGCATGTTGTTCCTCAGATGAACCAGCTATCGTTTGCATACTTAAAGAATTTTCTTTTACAGCCATAGCTATTTGATCAATCGATGTATCAACTTTCATTGCATCAGTTGTCATTTTATTTGATAGTTCTACCATACCATGCACTTTTGATACAATATCATTTGCAGATTTTGAAATCTCATAAAAACTTTGTTTTGTATCATTCGCAACCTTAATTCCCGACTGTACTTCTACGCCTACTTCATTCATAGCTTTTACAGTCTCATGTACGTCTGCTTGTATTTCCTTAATTAAACTTCCAATTTCCATTGAAGATTCGGATGATTGCTCCGCCAACTTTCTAACTTCATCAGCAACAATTGCAAACCCTCTCCCCTGTTCCCCAGCTCTAGCTGCTTCAATCGCTGCATTTAATGCTAATAAATTTGTTTGTTCCGCAATATTTTGAATCGCTTCTAATATACTGCCAATTTGCTGTGATTTCTTATCTAATAATTTTATGACATTATCGGATTGAGAAACAGAGTGATGGATAGACTGCATTTGTGTTACAGTTTGTTCTACTAATTGTTCACCTTCATTGGCTTTTTGTTTAGTGTATATGGATGAAGCCGATACTTCAGAAGCATTCTCAGCTACGTATTGAATATTTCGTGTTACCTCACCAATTAATTCAGCTCCAGACTCAACTTCATTATTTTGAACCTCTGCACTGTTCGAGATTTCTTCCATCTCTTTTGTAATTTGTTCTGTCGCAACACTTGCTTGCTCTACACTAGCAGTTAGTTCCTCAGAAGACGCAGCTACATGTCCTGCAGATGTGTTAATTTGAGAAATAATATTACGTAACGACTCTGCCATTGTATTGAAACTACCACCTAATTGACCAAGTTCATGCTTTGAACGAATATCTATTTTCTCGGTTAAATCTCCTTGACTAATTCTTTGAGCTGAAATGACTAATTGTCTTAGTGGAGTAATTATAGATTTGAGTATGAATAGAATTACAATTCCACCTAACAATAATGAAGCACCTATTATAGTGAGCGTTTTATAAAAAATAGGATTGGTAGCTTCTTCAATTTCTTTCGTAGGCATTACGCCAGCTATTTTCCAACCTGTTTTTTTATTTGTCTTAAAGCTTATGTTTCGATCTTCACCATTGAGGCTATAAGTAATTACTCCATCTTCTGTCTTGTACAATTCATCCACTAAAGTTTTATCTAATTTCTCTCCAGGTTTTAGTGATGGATGAACAACTATAGTTTTATCTTGACTAACTATAGATACAAATCCTTGCTTCCCAATTTTTATCATTTTGGATGTTTTTACGATATCTTTAATATTCAAATCTACGCCAATGACACCACTTTTATCTGCATTCTGCTTTGCAATTGCAATTACCATATTTCCTGTAGACTTTGACTTATATGGAGATGAAACAATAATCTCTCCATCTGCTTTTACTGCATCCTTATACCAACTGCTTTCTAGCGGATTAAACCCTTCTGGTATTTTTCCAACAGGTGCATGAATAAATTGATTGTTACTGGATGCCGTATAAATCGTTTCTATCTCTGGATGTAACTGTATATATTGATCAAATTTATTCTGTACATTTTGCGATTGTTCAGGATTATAATCCCCTTGTGTGAGTACCTTTGCAAAATGAGTGATATCTGTATGCTTATTTTCTAATTCATCATCAACAATCTTATCTAAAATACTTATATTATCTTTTGCTGATTGTAGAATTGTTTCATTAAGATCTGTTTTTGCCTTATTATAAGATGATACTCCTACGATAAGGCTTGGTATAATTAATATTGCTATAAATGCCATAGACAACTTCGTTTTAAGCTTTATTTGCCCCAATCTTTCTTTTATATTAAACACTAGCTACTTCTCCTTTTCATTTTTACTACTTATATAGTTTATTTAAATTTTTCTCCTTTACTTTTCCACATTCATTTATGGTACCATTCGAAATGAAACCACAATTACATCCTATTATCCGCACTTTATAATTTAGAGATTTAATTTTCACAGACAGAGTTTTATCTGTCCTCCTTTCGAATATGTTATTTTTCTAGATTCAGCAATTATTAGACTACGAATTATTCCAAATAAACTTGATACAACATATGCTTCATTTAAAAAATAATTATTGGATTTGTTTGGATAAAAATCTAGTTTAGCGCTAATCCAATCGAATGAAATTCTTACCATAATACATTCACTAAACAAAGTAAATTTATTTCTTTTAATACTTATATTTAACTGCCTTTTAACCATTCTAACTGTATTATTTCATCGTTTTATCTATTTATTACAACCACTTTCGTTTTATTGAATCACTAAACTATAAATTCTAAATAGGAGAATAAAATAAATTAGAGAATTACATTGTAACATATATATATAAGTGGTTAATATTAAAATTTAAAACTTTACTATTTTTCATATGCAATATTACATGCGAAAAGCCATATTTTTTTTGTTATACTATGCATGTGGATTTTTCATCCAAAATCCACCCAAACGCATATTTATGTATATGCCACCCTAATTGATGAAAGTGAGAAGAATGTTTATCATTTTTCTCACTTTTTTATTTAGGCTCTGTTAATATTGATTATTGATAAAAAGTATTAAATAAGGGAAGACACCTTAGAGTTGGTGCTTCCCTTATTTGTTGATTATTCAAATCTAAAATAGGTATTTTCTAAACCTATTCTTTGCTTTAATGTTCTGCCCAAAGCATAATTATTTGGTAATTTTTTTCAATGACACAAATAATATAACCTACTTTTCCTGTTGTTAAATTAGTTAGTTATAAGTAGTTAGTGTTGTCGTAGATATAAGAAATAATATATCCATAGAAATTATTTTCTTTATCTTCTCTATTCATACCAACATTGTACAACCTAACTCTTGCTCCTGCCCAAATTTCATCATCATCATCAACATTACTTAAAGGCATCCATTTCGAGTTATCCAATATTTCACCCTTTTCTTAATTCATTCGTTTATACACGAATGTTGCTAGACACAAACTATCATAAGCATCCGTCATTTCATTGATTAGACGACCACCGACAGAGAAAAAAGACTCAACATAGCTTTTTACCCATTAAAACACTTGCTCTTTTAGTTATTTTTACATTTTGAATCTACGAAAATGAATTCCCTTATAAAAACTCTAACAGAGAATCTTCCTTCCAAATTTCACCTAGGGAATTATTTATTTTCCAAAAAACCTACCAACATCTTTATCAACTCATTTTAGAATATTTAAACAATAATTCCATATACATTACCTGCATAAATTATTCATTTTCTTTTATATAAGACCTACCTTTTTACTTCTGATAAATTATTAAACATTGGATTATTATACATAAACCCCAAAAACATGCGGTATTTTGTAGAATTTTGTCTATCAATATGTATGTACACCCTTTTGTAGTGGATATAGACTGTGAGGTGTAAGGAGATACCTTACAAAATAATAAAAAGGAGATTATAGAATGAGTAGATTAACAAAATTCTCAAAGTTAGTATTTTCAACTTTAATCGCGGGAAGTAGTCTAAGCACCTTTGTTTCGTCACACAATGTACAAGCTGACACCTTAGATCCTAATTACCAAGACAATGTAAAATTCATACCACCTTCTAGTGCTAGACCAACATTGGAACAAAAAAACACTATTGTTCCAGAAGCAAAAGTTGTTAAAAACCATTATGTAAAGTACTCTAAAGCACATTTCCAAACTAAAGAAAGTATACCAAAAGAGATTTATTATTCTTCAGAAGGCTTTAAGGGCTATATACAGGCAAGTACCGTTTGGGATATGGGAGATCATTTCGCAACACTATATTCCGGAACCGTTATTCGATGTTAGACTTTTAATCCATTCTCCCCTAATGCTTCAAATGATTAATAGCTCACTGCCAATACTGTAATATCTATTGTTCATAAAATAAACCACAAAATCTTTCGATTTCATGGTTTATCAAATATAAAGATAATGCTAAACGAATACTCTAACATTACCTTCCCCAAAGTTAATTATAGAGTATTTTCAAAAAAAAGACACTCTTGTAGTGTCTTTTTTATAAGTATTTTAAAAAGAATTCCACCTACTAACACCTTTTTGCTGCGCCTATTCGTTTATTTCAATATGATACTTTTCCATCTCGTATATGCAATAGACAATGATAGCTAAACTCCAACTGACACTATAATAATTATGTGTGTAGAAGTCATATCCCGCTTTAATACCTTTCTCTATTACAACTAATGTAAATCCTAAAGCCACCCATCTGTTAATTTTCATCTTTATAAACGTTAAAGAGATAATTATTAAAAATAAAATATTTGTAAGATGATTTATCATTAGCTCATATTTTTGAATGTATACTGCCATTATACAAGCAACGATATTAGTCGCAATGCCAAAGGCAATCACCGCTCCCCAAACCCTGTCCGAAAGTCCCACTCCTGAGTCAGTCCCTTCCTAAACAAATATCCCTTTCTTTAATTCGTTCCTACACCCTATTCAAGATATGCTAAATTATCCTTGTCTGATGAATATCTATTTATCTTTTCATATAGAGCAAACAAAATTTCTACTCATAATTTTTTCTTTATTAGACAAACTATGTCTAAGCCGTTTGAACTAGCGGCTTCACTCTTCTGGTAATGGGATAGCACAATTTATTGAATTGACTAACTCATTCAACCCACTGGCACCGGCAGGCAACAAAATAGTTGTCTGCCATTTTCATGTATACTTTTTCTAATTTCATTTCAAACCAAGTGTGTGCTGTACTGATTTCAAAAGGACAGAATTTCATTTTTTAAAATGTAAAAAAGATAAGGTCCTGTCTACTTTTGGTATAGGACTTTTTCTTTTCACACATACTATTTTTGAACCTGTTTACCAATACGTGTCCTAATGGTGTCTTGAATTCCTCCTAAAAAGGGCTGCAGATACGACTGCATGCCCTTTTATTTACGTTGCTTCTCTATATTGAATAAAATAATTAAAAACTAAAAATGTAATATTACATATTTTTTCTGTTCAGATTATGTTAGGATTTACTTCGTAGTCGAATTATAGTTTCGTATCTAATTCAGCAATATGTGAACTGTTTACCTAAAGAAAAGACACCCAAAAGGTGTCTTTTCTTCTTTTAATCTAAAAAACATTTTTTCTTTTCAGTAAGATCCAATTATCCCTCTAACCTAAACCTCATAATTAAAGGCAATTTAATCATGGTACTCAAGAGTTTTCATCCATTTCAATATACCTATAGCTTAATTTAAAATCACATTTCCAGCACTATATTTGCTTTCCTACAGATTTTCTGTCTTGTTCTTAATTCTGTCAAAATCCTCATGTAGCTATACAAAGAATATATGCTACTATGATATTAAGAAACTATGCGTTCCCTTAACCCTGTATCCGGCCCTGTATTTATTACAGGGTCTTTGTTTATTTTATTTACTTTTATTGGCTTATAAGGGTTAATACACAACCAATTTCAATTAAAATCGTTTAAATGTTAGTTAGAATTTGAAATAATATATCTATTAACTTTTTTAACAAATGTAATCTAATATTAAATTTCTAAATCTATACTGTACTATACACCAGTTAACACTATATAAATAGTATTAACTATCTTAATTGAATATTAGTAATAGTAAGTATAAATATTATCAATTTACTACATCTTACATTTATGTAAAAATAAATACATGTTAAGCTTTTTCAAAATCTTTCCCCTAATAAAGATTTGAAGTAGCATTTCATGATTCTCTTTACTGTTAATATGCCTTGAAAAAGAGCCCTATAGGGTTCTTTTTCTTCTCATTATAACCTCAGTAAGTCCATACAAAAAGGACTGCTAGTTATTAGAACATTGCTTCATTTTCAAAGAAACAAAAAAGGAATCCTTTACGGATTCCTTTTTGCAATGCACTCTTTTTCAAATGGTACATTTTGTACCTACTTTTAGTATACCTTATAATCCCTATAAGATAAATAAGATTAAATTGAATTTACTTCATTTATTTTCATAAAAGTATATAAATCTATAAATTAATACTACTAGGTTCACTTCCAAAAGGTTTGTATTTTTTCAATAAAAAGAATACATTATACTTCTTTATAATTTTACACTTTAGGTTTATCTGTTAATGCAGTAACAATCCTATCCACTAAGTCTTCTGGCATCCATTCATGATTTATATCATTCGTTTCATTTGTCCCTAAAGAATCAATAAACTTTTTAAACTTTGGAAATAAAACAATAGAAGTGATCCAATGTATCGTATGATTTATGGAGAAGAAATGAAAAGCTCCTTGCTTTTCACCCTCCTGTAATATTTCTTTTAACTGTTCAAAATTACCTATGAAATACGGTTTAATCTTTTCTAATCGTGCACTTTCCTTAATAATCTCCTCATATGCCAATGATCCAATTTCAGGGTTCTCTTTTATATGTGTAGTAAAAACCGTTAAATAGTCTCTAAGGGCATTGATAGGATCAAATTGATTCTTCTCAAGAAAATTGGGTAGCTCATTAGCAAGACCATATTTCTTAAATACCTCATAATATAGGTTTTCTTTCCCGTTAAAATAGTAAGAGGCCATAGCAACATTCACTTTCGCTTCTTTTGCAATTTCTTGTATGCTCGTACCTTCGTAGCCACGCTCTCCAAATTTTTTCTTAGCAGCCTTTAAAATATTTTCCATTGTCTGCTCTCGAGATTTCCCCATTTCACACACCTCAAATAGTATATATTTCACTTCAAAAACCCAATAAGGACTTTGAATAGAGTATCTTTTTAATGAAATTTAATTATATATTTAAAGTGGTAACTTAACAACCGATGAAGTTCTGATTACTTTAAACAATATCCCCTTGCGTAATATCAATAGCTTTCAAATACTTTACGCTCTTTTCTAATCGAGTGAAAGTCTGGACAAAAAACATCTAATATTATCTTAACTTCGTGTGCAAACAAAAAAATAATAAGGACCAAAGTTTATCTATTTTATAGATAAACTTTAGTCCTTTCATTACATTATACAGATTTAAAATAAACTCGTATATTGATGAGATAATTATCCATCAATCGGCCATCATTTACTGACTAGATCTGTTTAATCTCGATATAAGGTCCTTTAATGTTTAATTTGTTAATATCATTAGAGATATTGCCTACAGTTGATTTTTCATTAAAAGTATAGACCTTTTCACCATTTACAAAGATACCCCAATTTTTATCTTCGTAACTGATACCATAACCAGCATTGCTAGATGTAGCTTTAAGTTGATTTCCATTCATTGAAAGAGATAATTTCCCTTTTCCTTTGTTAAGTTTATCATTCACGCTGTTGATACTATTCATTTGTTCTTCAAGGGCTTTTTGGTTATCAAGAGTAACTTGATGGTTTTTCCAGTCTAATTTATAGTGGTTCGTAAAGAATTCATTATATGTATCTTTATTATTTGTTCCCCACCATTTTGAACTTACCCATTCGATATTGTACTGATCTGAAATTCTACGATTTGTTATTTTTAAATCTGATGTAGTTTCTGTTTTATCAGCAGTAATAACCGCTACTACGTTTGGAGAAAAACCATATCCTGTTAAAGCTGGTACTGTATCTTTTGAAACAAAATTATTCGTTCCTTCATTATAACTACGTGATTTCATAAATAGTTGATTACCATAGAAAGTATTGAATGAATCACGATTATAAATTCCCCACTCTGGGAAGTTAAATGATTGGAATCCTACTTTCCAATTTAATTTTTTATCTGTGTGGGTCTCTAATACCGTTTTATAATCTACTTGATCATAAGATACACTTTCTTTCCAAGCAAAGCTACCTGTGATACTTGCATCGGCATTTGGCCCTTTATCATTTACTCCTACTTTAACACTTCCACCAAGTGTATACCCTACCTCCGAAGTGACCTTTGCTGAAGTCATTGTATTAACTGGGGCAGCTTTATGGAATTGAGCACTATCACCACTTGTTATTTCTGCTTCAGTATGATAGGCTGATGGCCATTTTAAACCTGCGTTATAGTATCCGCTATTAATTGTATATTTAGCATCTATATTACTACCATCAGTGGTAACAATTGCAATCTTTTTATCTGCGTAAGGATCCTCAATAAAAGAAACCTTTATTGAATTTTTGATATTTTGCTTCATGTCATAAGTAGTTTTAAAACTATTATAGACCTTCCCACCATTTTGAAGATTTTCTACAGTTCCTTTAGAATCTGCAAATGCAGATGTTGCTTGTAAACCAAATGATCCAGACATAATAACGGACGCTACCGCAACGCATTTAGCTATTTCTTTTGCTTTTTTCATACAGACAGCCACTCCTTCTTAAACATTTAAAAGATATAAATATATTATTTCTACTTCACAAAAATAGAGATAGATTCATAGCCATACAATATAGAAATTCATTAACTTTTATGACACTAACTAAAAACACATATTTCACTAATCTTCCTCTCACTATTATTGATAACTATTATCAACATTATTAAAACATAAAATAACGATTTAAACAACAATTTTAAATACAAATTTAAAATTGTTGTTTAAAAAAATTATAGAATTCTTCATTTCGAGAATTACTATATTTTCAATTACTTATTACAGCCTATATTCAGATACATTATTTCCTTTCCATTCATAATAATCTAAAATTCCTTCATAAATGGCTTCTGCTGCAATTTGTCTACCATTTTCCGTAGATAATTTACTGTAATCAATACCATTATCTATAAATGCCAGTTCTGTCAACACAGCTGGCATGTCATTTTCCCTTATAACATGAAGGTCTCCATGTTTAACTCCTCTGTCTCGTGTTTGAAGTGCCTCTACTAAACGTGTTTGAATTTTTTCCGCTAAAACACGACTTTCTTCCACATGAGGATTTGTTTTTTCAGATTTAGAAGATTTATAGTAATATGTTTCTGTCCCTTTTGCATTACCATTAAAAGCATTTGCATGTACGCTTATAAAGATATCACCCCGATTTTTCTTAGCAAATTTAACACGTTCCTGTAAAGAACTTTTTTGATCATGTCCTGGTCTATTATCAGATTGACGAGTTAATAAAACTGTAAATGGTGTATGCTTTTCAAGTAATTGTTGTAGACGTAAAGAAGTGTCTAGTACAATCTTACTTTCAGGTAATCCCTTTGTGGATTTCCCAGGATCTTCGCCCCCATGTCCAGGATCAATAATAATTGTTTTGCTTTCTAATGGGTTTTTTTGACGATGTTGCATCATATCTGTTTTTGCAGTAAGTTGAGCAGCTTCAGCACGTGTTATAAATCTATTTGGTTGCCAACCGTTCTCAGTACCATTGGAAATTTTCAAACCGATTAAAATATTGGCATATTTTTCTCCCCAATGCCCTTTTAAATCTTCAAATTTAACCTGCTCATTATGATTTGGTGTGCTTTGTAGTTTATATGCATTTACTAGCATCGTAGCCATAGCAGCGCGAGTTACTTTTCCGGATGGATTGAAGATTCCATTACCCTCACCTTTAACAATACCAGCTTTTTCAGCAGCAGCAATATACGGAGTCGCCCAGTGGTTTTGTGAATCTGTAAATGATGGTTTTGCATTAGAGTCAATTTGTAGACCTAAAACTTTTGTCATAATTTTTGTAGCCGAAGCTCTGTCTAATGAGTCATTTGAACCGAAAGTTCCGTCTGGATAGCCATTCAATACCTGTTTATCAACTAAATAATTAACGGATTTGTCCGCCCATGCAGGAACATCTGGGAACTTATGAGTATTTGCAAATGTATTAGATGAGTAGGATAATAGACTTCCAGCAAGAATTCCTGTAGCAATTAATTTGTATTTCAAAATGTAACACCTCTATCAAGTTATTACAATTTGGTAAATATATCATTTATAATTAATCTTTAAATAATACGACCTTGAATAAAGAATAGATTAAGTTCTTCGCATTACTATATAGCAGATAATGAATTTAAAATCGAACTATTACTCCAAAAATAATCCTCGGACATACACTTATAGATAGAGATTATTAAATATAATTACCAACATTGTGTAACGAGTATAGTTACTCATATATATGAGTGTCAATTAAAATAACCTTACACTTTTGTAAGATAATCACCTTAATAGTAAACCAAGTAATTATTAAATAATATAAATAGTTACTACATATAATAAAATAATAATATTAATTTTTGAACAAAAGCTAATTATTTTGATAGAAAAACAACTTATAATAACCACATTTTTAACAATGCTTTTGAATCCTACTTTACTCTATAATTCTCTGTTATATCCCAACGTGAATGCTCCTATACTATAGTCAATTGCTGCAATGAATACTACAACTTATAATATTGTATTCCCTCAAAAAACATCTCTAGAAGCCACCTAAAGTAGCCTTTATTAATACACCCACACAATCCATCTTTTCACTCCCTTAAGACATCCTCAAATTTTACAAGGAATGAAAAAAGAAGAGGGATACCTTCCCTCTTCACCAAAAAAATTAAAAAACACCTTAATTTATATCCCCTGCCCTTTACAATCTCACGTCTATTGATAGCCAGTTTAATTCTTCAATTCTATTTTCGTAGATCCATATATTCTTCTAAAGTCTGTTTTTGTTTATATATAGTTCTTAACAGAAAGACTGTATATCCTTCTATTTGTTTGACATCATTAAAATGCTCACAGATATAAATAAATTCTATTCCTACATATAGATAAAAAATCTAAAAATTTATATAATAAGATTAGAAGTGTAGCATATTATTATTGAAGGGTCTTGGTATAATGCTAGGCATTAATGTAAAAAAAACAAATGAAGAGTTAATTATTTCATGGCAATTGGCGGAGATTACAATTCCATTACGTGATGTGATTGAGGTTACCGAAGATGCTACCTATGCTGGTGTTGAAGAAGTAGATGTAATACGTATTGGAACAGCTTATGGGACAACAGACCGTATTTTAATTAAAACAGTAAAACAAAATTATGTATTATTTACTACAAATAAAGTTGCTATTTTAAATGCCATTCACGCTTAAATATAGGAGTCTTCTTGGCTAAAATGATAAAAATAAGCACATCTTGTTATAAAAACAGATGTGCTTATTTTTTAATTTCTATGCATTTTTACGTTTTAAGAAAATCACTCCACCAACAATTAACAGTAATGCTCCTGCAGCCATAGAGATCCAACTTGTAAGATTAGTACCTGTTTGCGGTAACCATCCAATTTTAGATTGAATTTCTTTCTTAAGTTGTGGTTGTTCTTTTACTTGCTCGTTAGGTTGCTCTGGTGTTGTCGTATTTTTACCTGAATTTGGCTGTTCTGGTTTTGGTTGTTCCGATTTTCCCTCTTTAAATTTCACTGTTTGTCCCTTATCTTCAATTTCAGCGTGAATAGCTACTAATATATTATCTTGATACAGTTCTTCAAATACTACTACTTCTTTACCTTGTAATGCAGAAGCATTGAAAGTGAAGTCTAATGTGATAGAACCATTCTTCTCTTTAGCAGTAAACTTAGATTCTACTGTTACTTCTTTACCATCAACTAATAATGGCTTGTTTGTTGCTTTATCCACTAGTTTACCTTTTACTACGTACTCTTTACCCACGATTAAGTCTTTGTATTCCACTTTATCTTGGATTGTCACAGATTTAGAAGCATCTAACTCTTTAGAACCATCAGCTTTGTTTGTTGCTGTCGTTTTAATAAAAGGTTCTACAAATCGAACTGTTTGACCTACATCGTTAATGTCAGCATGAGTTGCAATTACTTGCCCTTCATGTAATAAGTCTTCGAACACAACTACTTCTCTTCCTTGCTGTTCAGCACCAACAAAAGTAAAGTCTAATGTTACAAAACCGTTCTTTTCTTTTGCAGTAAATTTAGTCTCAGCTGTTACTTCTTTACCATCAATTAGTAATGGTTTGTTAATAGCTTTGTTCATTAATTTTCCTTTTACAGTGTACTCTTTACCAACAACTAAGTTAGTGTACTCCACTTTATCCTGGATTGTGATAGAATCCTTTGAATGAATCTCTTTTCCACCATCAGCTTTGTTTGTTGCTGTCGTTTTTACTGATGGCTTAACGAACTTAACTGTTTGACCTTTATCATTGATATCAGCATGTGTCGTAACAACTTTTCCGTCTTTCAATAACTCTTCGAATACTACTACTTCTTTTTCTTCTAAACCAGTTGCATCAAAAGTGAAATCTAGTGTAATAGAACCATTTGCTTCTTTTGGTGTAAACTTCGTTTCAGCAGTTACTTCTTTACCATTTACAACTAATGGTTTATTAGTCTCTTTATTCATTAATTTACCTTTTAAAGTATACTCTTTGCCTACTTGTAGGTCTTTGTATTCCACTTTATCTTGGATTGTTACAGACTTAGACGTGTGCATTTCTTTTGTACCATCTGTTTTATCAGTAGCTTTTGTTTCTATTGAAGGAATCTTTTCATCTTTGACAATGTGTTTAATGATTTGACCATTCTCTTTAATTTCAAAAGAGAATGTTTCTTCATTTAATACATAACCTTTTGGTGCAACAGTTTCTTTATATGTGTATTTTCCAAATGGTAACTTTTCAAATTTAGCGATTCCTTTATCGTCTGTTTTTCCTTTTACTACTTCTTTTCCTGCTTCGTTATAAATCGTAAATTCTGCATTTGGAAGCTTGTTATTTCCATCAGCTACATCTACCTTTGTAATTTCTAGATCACCTTTGATAAGATGATTAACTGCCAATAGCTCAATAATCTTTCCATGTTCCTTTATTTCGAACATAATCGGTTCTTTAACAAGAACGTAACCATTTGGAGAAGCCTTTTCTACAAATGAATATTTACCATACGCTAAATCTTTGACGTTAATCTCACCATTTTTATCTGTCTTATATTCCCCAACTACTTTTCCACTTGCATCTTTTAGCTCGAATGCTGCACCTTCTAATTTTTTACTAATATCTTCATTATCTACTTTTAGTAATTTTACACTACCTTTCACTTCGGTATTTTCCACTGTAAAAGTAAGTGTTTTATTGTGCTCTTTAATTTCAAAAGGATACTTTGTTTTATTTCCAATATATCCATTAGGTGTTTTTGTCTCTAAGAAATAATATTTACCATACGTAAGACCTTCAACGTTTGCAATTCCATTTTCTTTTGTTACTACTTTTTTCACTTCTTTTCCATCTTCAGTGAAGACTGTGAATTCAACATTTGGTAAAATCTTTCCTGAATCACTAAGCTTTTTAATTTCGATGCTACCTTTTACTTTGTTATTTACTATTTGGACAGCTCCTGTTTCTCCTGTCTTAACTTCAATAGTTTGTGGTTTATCATCTGAAACATAGCCTGTTGGTGCTTTAATTTCTTTTAATGTGTAAGTACCAATTGGTAAGTTGTTTAATTCTGCCATACCATCAGCACCAGTCGTGATTTTTCCGACTGATTCATTATTTACATTAAAGACCTCAAATACTGCACCAGCTAAAACTTCTCCATTTTCTCCAACCTTTTTAATTTTTAAAGAACCAGCTGCTTCCCAATTTACTGCAAGATCACTACTAAGCTTTTCTTCATTTCTCTCTAATAGTACTGTAGCATTCTGAACAGTATCCGTACCACGGTAAGCAATTGCTTGAACTTTAATTAAATTAGCAGCAACACTTAAATTAAATTCACCCGTTTTTGTATTCTTAGGAATTTGGATACGAAATTTTTCTCCAACTGAAAGCTGATCTTTCACTTCTCCATTTTCACTTACAATTCTAACTCCATTAGGTGCATTTTTCGCTACTACCTTATAAGAACCACTCTTAGCATTTGTTTGTACTGAATATAGATTTGTTTCGAAGAATTCACCCTTTAATTCTGCTTTTTGCTTTTCAGCAGGAATCACATTCATAAAAACATCTTGAGTCTCTTCACTATTATTAGCATTACTAATAATAGCCTTAGCTGCTTTTTCAACATTTTTATTCTCATGTTTTAATTCATTTACATCGAGTTGACCTAATGCATTCCAAACCGCAAGTTGCGTTGCATAATGCGCTTCATTTTTATTAGCTACTCCCAGCTGTTCAGCACTTTTTTGCGGGAAACCATTTAATAAGACTCTATATACTACATTATCTGTTTTCCCCATTTCAGGAAGATCTTCACCATTTGGTGATTTTAATCCAAGGGTTAAGCAATAAGCAATTTGACCACTTGAATTTTTAATCATTTCAGTGCGAATGTACTTACCTAGACTATTACTATAACTCCAGTCCATTGAATATTTCTCATGCGTCATAACCTCTGCACTAGCCCTAGGTAAAAATACATTAAGGAATAATGCCAGTACTGATAATAATGTAAAAACTCTTATAATGACTTTCTTACCCAATTTTGTAACCTCCCTAGAATAAATTAATCCGAGTATATATCGCAATATCTAAAACATTCACGATCGACCCATTTATCATTATAAAACAATAAATTACAAATATTAAATAATTTTAATAAAATAGTCAAAAAATTTACACATTTTATTATTTATCAAGTTTTTTAACGAATTTACTATATACAAATTCTAAAACACGCCTACAATTTAAAAGACAAATATGTATGTTAAATATATAAATAGCAATTCCTTTACTCCAGTTATTAAGCTTTCCCCTATTAAAAATATCCTCTTCATTTTCTTGTTAACCTGAGTAACTTATACACCTCTTCTAATCTATTACACTCCTCCATTTAAATATAAAGGTGACTTCTCGTTCAAAGAATAAAGTGAAACTTTAATCCTCCCGATTCCCATCTAACTTCCTTGCTTTCATTGAATTTTTGGGCGGGAGTCTTACTGCCCCAAAATAGCGGAATATATTATGCAATATTGCATTTGATAATCATTTTCACTGTAACTATAATGATTACAGGGTTACTATTAATCCAATATTCTACATGGAGGTTTTATTATGTTTAAAAAAATTATTGTATCTTCTATGGCGCTTACTATGTTCGGTGGAGCTGCAACTATGCTAGAGGCACCTACTGCTCAAGCAGCTTCTTATAACTCAACGTCATCCTCTTACTTTGATGTCACTCCTGAAGAGGCCGTGGCTTTCTATCAATCTCAAGACTATAAAAAATTAAAAGTATTTTTGGATGACTTTGAAGCAAGAAACCCTTATACTCCAGGTGGAGGCTACGCTCAAGGTAGTGTACGTATGCAAAAATTCAACGATGCTCTTAGAGATGCCAAATTAACAAATGTCTACCAAGAATTTATTAGAATCTCATACTACAATCATTATCCAGAACCAAAATAATAACAACGGATAAAGTGAAACTTTAATCAGTGGGGGTTTTGTTCATCCCCACTGATTATTAGTTGAACCAATCGGGCGTTTACTGGCAGTTGATGCGGGATTAAATGTTTATTGTTTCTATAACTTAGCCTAATTTTAAATGTATAACCTAAAAATAATTACTAAAAACCACTCATATAAGAGTGGTTTTTCTATTTCCCCATATCATTTAGCTGAATGTTACATCATCTTTATTTTAATATCTTTTATAGTAGACATTCTCTCGTTGACACAATCTAGTAGGTTAGCAATGGGAATATCAAAATATATTTATAATTATTTTCTGTTTAATAGCAAAAAACGAACACCCTCTCCCAATTAGATAAGGTGCTCGTTTTCATTTTTATCGGTAATTCTCAATTCAATTTAGCTTCTTTCCAATAAGTAAAGATTAAATTAACTTAAAAACAAGGCGTTTTAAATTTAATTCATAGATCTTACTGAAACTTGGAATTGCCCCTTAGAACCATCATCATTTGAAACGTAAATTTTATATGTTCCATTCGGTAATGGAGATAAAGCATTCCGTACATTTGTAACATTAATTTGTTGTTCTCCAGGTTTTATATAACCACCAACAATTAGCTCTGTATTTGGACCTTTTACACTATATCCCATTGTATTTTGACCATTATTTTTCATAGAGAAGCTTAAGTCAGTACTCCCATCATATACGAAAGAAGTTACAGCCTCACCACTATAATCCATTGTTTGAGTTAATAATAAGTCTGCAGAAACATGTTCAACTACATGAATTGGATCATTCGTTTTGTGCACTTCTTCAGCATAAGTATTATTCCCTAACACACCAAGTGTTAATGCTGAAACTACTCCACAACTAAGCACTAGTTTATTTAACTTCATTTTAAGTTCCCCCTTGATGTTTGTATTCTATTACCATCATACATCCTTTTCCAAGTGCGTTTTTATGTAATAATTCATATCTATAAACCTATATATCTTAACTTTCAACCTTAATAGTTATTGAGAAACCCACATAGATAAAGCTACAATATTACGCTTCATAAAAAACTTATAAATTTTAAAGTCTTTTTCTAACAAAGTTTTATACGATTAAGTACCAAAATACTCACATAAATAGCATTTCTATTTCAGATAAAATGTACTAATAAAATTTTTCTAAAATTTCACTTTGTAATTTGATATATTCCATGTTAATATAACGAAGGCTACAAAACAGGAGTCACCACACATATCATTTTTACAGAATATTCATACTTAAAGAACCTTATTTTATCAGTAACTCAATCCCAATTTTACCTATACAAAAGTTATTTTATAATTTCATATGCACATAAATTTAAATAGATTTTTTATCTATTATTTTTTCCTATTTTCCTTATCGATTTTAATACGAGTAATATAACAGCACTTTTCAAGTACCCTTCCTTTTTTGATAAAAAGTCTACTAATACTAAACATCTTTGTCCAACTCATACATAATTCTACTTACAAACTATTGGAGATGCAAAACTATGGGAATTTCTACTCTTTTATTAAATACCTTTATTATAATAATTTGTATCCTTAGCTATCACGTATTCTGGCTAGAGTTTAAAGAAAAAATAACATGTAATAATATGTTATTTTCTATCCTTTCCTCCATTGCTATTATTTTTTGTATGACTTTTCCTTTTCATTTACATGTGGGATTTATTTATGATTTACGTTTTATTCCTATAATATTAGTTTTTCTATATGGAAATACAAAAAACATTGTTTTTATAGGAATTTTATATCTTTCTTATCGGTTTTACTTAGGCGGAAATGGCGTTCTTCCATCATTTATTATCTTCACTATTATTTTTGGTATAACAATGCTCTTTCGTTACTTATTACCTATGTATGTTAAAGAAAAAAAAGTATTATTAAGCTTACTCCTTATTTTAGTATGTACAACTTCACTTTCTATTTGCGGTATTGTAACTCAAATACATACAGGAGGGAAAATAGACTCTACTCTCATAGAATTTTTATTAAATTACATAATCATTAATATTTTCACAGTATTATTATCAGTTTATTTAATAGAGGGAATGATCGAGAAATATAAAATGAAAGAAAAGCTACAACGGGCTGAAAAATTTTATATAGCTAGCGAACTAGCAGCGTCAATTGCACACGAAATCCACAATCCACTAACCACGGTACATGGATTCACTCAATTATTAAATGAAAAACATGCCTCTAAGCTATCTCAGGATCAATACTTAGAAATCATGTTAATTGAAATGCAGCAAATACAATCTACTATTAATAACTATTTATCTTTAACCAAACCACAGAACACCCTAAAAGAGAAAATAGATATTAATCACATTTTAAATCAGGTGAAAGATACTATTTCACCACTCGCTCTATCATACAAAGTTGAAATCAAACAAAATAGTACAGATTCCTTTTATATAAATGGGGACCCCGAAAAATTCAAACTCTGTCTAAACAACATCATCCAAAACGGAATTGAGGCTATGAAAAATGGTGGATTATTACAAATAAATATACAAAAAGTAAAAGGAAATATCATAATTGATATTATTGATTCAGGAATTGGGATGTCATCTCAACAAATAAAACGAATTGCTTTGCCATTCTATTCAACAACAGAAAAAGGAACTGGGCTTGGTACTATGATTGCTTATAGTATTATTAGAGAATTAAACGGAGATATAGAGATAGAGAGTGAATTGGGTAAAGGGACACGCTTTTCTATTAGTATCCCTTGCTAATGCGACAAAAATTTTCTGTTTAGTTAATTACATAAGCACATTTTAAGAATCCTGCTAGCTAACTTACTTATTAATTATCTTAAATTTATGTGCGTTAATTAAAAACAATAAGGATCAGAGCTTATCTATTGTTACAGATACACTCTAATCCTTTAGTTTAATTACATTAAACGCACTTAATATTTATAACTATTCTTACATCGTGATGAAAGAATAGTTCATCGACTTTATCTCATTTACTGATTAGATTTGTTTAATGTAAATATAACATCTCTCGGCACTTAATTTGTTATTATCATTATAGACATTTCCTACAATTGTTTTTCCATTAAAGTACAGACCTTATGCCATTCATTGAAAAAGACAACTCCCTTTTTACTACTTTACTTCCACCGTATAATTCCCTGTTCCACCACTATACTGATACACATGTAAATAATACTTCCCTGGATACGTGTAGTAACTACCTACTAGTTTATTCCCTTGTTGCTGAGCATACGTAACATAATTATTTAAATCTGCTTCAGAATAAAGTACCCAGTTCATTCCGATATTATTTTCATTCGTTACGTTAATTTGAAGGTTTTTAGCAGTCTCCACATTAATTTCAAAGAAATCACTTGTATCGCCATTTCCTAAACTAGCACGTAAAACTTGATTTAACTGCAGTTTGTTTGCTGTTTGGAATGAGTTATTCGGTTCTTTTTCTACACTATTATCTTCTTTCTTTTGAACAGTTACAGTCGCTGTAGCAGTATTAGTTGCTCCTTTATCGTCTGTTACTGTTAATTTCGCCGTATACGTTCCTTCTTTTATATATACGTGAGTTGGATTTTGCTCATTACTTACAGTACCGTCTCCAAACTCCCATTTATATGAAATAATTTTCCCGTCTTCATCTTTTGATCCGTCGCTTTTAAATGAAATTGCTTCATTTACATTTCCACTATACGGACCGTTTATAACCGCAACTGGCGCTTTATTCTCTGCACCTTCTTCTGTATTAATACCGTGGAATACAACATCATATTCAAATTGTCCTGATGCATTCACGCGATAATTTACGAAGTATGCTGTTACTGTTTTATAGCCTGTCCATTCCTTTGCACTTAAACGTTTTAACGTATCATTAACGTTTTGTGTAATTGTTTTCCAATCTTCATATTCTCCTTTTGCTGCGATTCCTGTATATGTTCCTTGTAGTGTGAATGTATTAAAGAACTGTGATTTATTTTTCTTTACTGATACATTTTTCAATTTTGCTTCCGCTGTGATTTCTGCCGCAATATCTGAAACTGGCTTTGATGCATGATTCGCTAAATAATCGTCTGATACTAATGGCACATTATATTTCTCACGATTATCAACTAGCATTTGCATATAGTCTTGATATTCTTTATTTAAATTCACATCTTTACTTAATGTAGAGCGATATGCATCATATGCTGTTACATCATTTTTCCTAATAAGATCATGTATTTTATCGAACATATCATATCTCTTATTGTACATATAAGATTGTAAAGCAAAGGAATAATTATAGAAATCCCACGTTCCATACTTTGCATTTAACGTTCGCTCTGCCGTATAACGCTCCGCTGGGTTTGAAGATAATCCTCCTATAATACTCTTTCTCGGTACAACATTATCCGTTCTCGTTGCCCCTGCAAAAAATTCAGCATTCCCTTCTTCAAACCAAGATAATCTTTCATTTTCATATATTTTCCCTTGTCCCCATAACCCTGGTACTTCATATCTACCTTGTAAATAATGCGTGAACTCGTGTCTGAATAATTCTTCTAAACTATAAATACTTTCTTCTGGCGTACGCTCATAAGTAAAGAACGTACCTGTTCCTTCTATATAAAGACCACCGTTATTCGTTTCATAACCGTACAATTGACGATTAAATTGATATTCTGCTGGGCTATTATAAATAACCATCGTTAGTACATCATCAGGATGTCCTTTTTCTAAAGGTTGATCACTTTCAACCGTACGATGGAATTGTGCCTTGACTTCTTTTGCCGCCCAATATAAACGTTTTACTTTTTCTTCTGTCACTTTATCTCCAGCTTTTAAAACAATTGCCCCATCATCAAACGTATACGTTTTTGGCAAATATTTTTTCTTTCCATCTTCTCTTATTTGATCTAAATTCACCACTTTACCATTTGCATCTTTTCCGCCATAATTCGTTGCGATTTGCTCAGCAGCTACGAAATATTGCTCCCCTAAATACGGATAAATTTTCATCGCATCTGTTACAACTTGTAACCCTTTCGTTCCTGTACTATGGAATGTACCGAGTCTACCTGTATAATAAATGCCATTATTAATAAGCCAACCGTTTTTTGCTGTAATCGTTCCCATTAATGCAAAACGACTTAGTTCATTAATATAACTATCTATTTTCTGATACCATACTGTATCTTTCGGTGCTTTCCTCGTATCGTACAAATACGATTGAATGTCGTAATCAACACCTTGCATAATATCGTAAATAGCATTTCCAGCTGAAAGATTATCTACTAATGTAGAAAAATTATCATTATATTGTTTAAAAATCTTTGCAGCTGATGTTATCGTTTCCACATCACTCGAAGCGTTTCCTATTAACTTTCCGTATGATGATACCACTCTATTTTGCTCTAATGTACCCAGCTTGAAATTTGAATTGTTAGCTATCGCTTTTAATGCAGGTAAGCATTTATCATGATAACTCCGTTCATTTAATTTACTAAGTTCCGAATTATAAAATCCTAAATAAAATCCTGAACGCAATACCTCCACTAATGTCTCAATCCCTTTTGAATCATCCTTCGTATAGGCTTGTCCTTGCTGCTTCAATTTATCAATAATCGCCTGCATCCTACTATCATTTTGATAGAATGCTAGACTGTCTGTATTAAACTGAAATAGCCCCGTAATTTGCTCCCAATCAATTGTTACAAGTAAATCTACTAACTGCTGATTGCTTAATTGATTTAATTCAGCAATTGTATAAGTTTTCGCTACAGCTAATTGCTTACTTTCTTTTTTCACCTCAGGTGGTCTTTGTGATAAATCGGCAAATTGTAGCCTTTTCTCAAAAGACTTGCTTTCGAGCACTTTCGATGAATGAGCTAATTCTTGTACTGGTAGTTGTACACCGACTGGCTCCATTTTGAGCACATTTCGATAAGAAACTTGCTCTCCCTTAGTATCTTCTGCCAAACTGCCCCCTTGAAAACTCCCTAACATTAAACTAGCAAAACTTACCCCTACTAACATTTTCTTTGAATAGCTTTTCATGCTCTCCCCTACCTTACATTTTTAGTGTCCCGCTCCATTATTTTACTATTTTTACTTTTTGTCCTGTATTGAGAAAAAATAAGGTAACGTTCACACATATATTCATTTCATGTAAAATTAACGCTTGACTTTCCGTGCATTTTAGATCAAAAAAAGATAGATAATAGCAAAATTTCTGCTACATCTATCCTCGTTTTCAACACTATGATTTTAACTTTATAAACATAACTTCCGGTAATGTTTGCATATGCTGAATAAACTCATTCTTTTCTTCTGACGATATATTTTTCAGCTGCATTCCTACCTTATAAACAGTTTCTGTACCTTGCTGTGAAGCTTCCACCTCATATGAGAGTATTGGGATGCCTTTCACTTGTAGTGTTTCTAATATTTGTTGTATCGCTTCATGTTTATTTACAAACATTTGCACTGTTATATTTTGTGGAAATAGAAATTGCACCTTAAAAATACGACTTACAATTTCTAAACCAATTAAAACGAGAATCGTCGCTCCAATGCCTACTACATACATTCCCGCTCCAATTGCTAATCCTATACCGGCAGTAGCCCATAAACCAGCCGCGGTCGTTAATCCTTTCACCGCCTGCTTTTGAATAATAATTGTGCCTGCACCTAAAAAACCAACTCCACTAACGACTTGTGCTGCAATCCGACTTGGGTCTAGAGACGTATGCTCTTCATACACAATATCTGAAAAGGCATATTTCGAAACAACCATTATTAACGCACTTCCTACCGCTACGAGGAAATGAGTCTTTAATCCAGCTTCTTTCGATCGAATTTCTCTTTCAATACCAATCATTGCTCCTAACAAGCCAGCAACACCGATTCGTATAATAAAATCAAAATCTACACTCACGGGCACTTCCCCCTTTCATTCATTATAGATAGATAAAACAAAAATTATCACAAACATCCATTTATCACCATGAAAGAATACCACTAAAATACACTTAATACTCCGACTGTTTTATGTTAATATTTTAAATATTAACATAAAATAAATAACTCCTGATTTTAAACCTTCACTAATTTTCTAAAAAACCAAAGGTGGATTGCATGAAATTAGGTTGAGAAATTTTAGAAAACGCTTTCATTTTGTTTCATAATTTTTTATAAAAAATACATAAATAAAGGAGCTTACTAACAATGAACGTCTCGTTACTTACACCTACTACTGATTTACAAGAAGAATACTTAGATTTCTATAACGAATGGAAAGATAGCGGTGAAACAATGATCCCGTGGGTTATCTCAAAAAATCCTGCCAACTTCCCAGCTATGGTTCAAGAACTTCTCGATGCGCATAACGGAATAAATATCCCTGAAACTTGGGTACCAGACTCTACATATTGGCTTGTTACAGATGAAAATAAAATTGTGGGAGCTGTTAATATACGTCATAGTTTAACCGAACATTTATTTAACGCTGGCGGTCATATTGGTTATGGCATTCGCCCTTCTGAAAGAAGAAAAGGTTATGCTACGAAGTTACTAGCATTATCATTAGAAAAAACGAAGGAATTAGACATCACGAAAGTACTTGTCGTTTGCGACGCAGTGAATACCGCTTCTGAAAAAACGATTTTACATAACGGCGGGCTTCGTGATGATGATTTCACTGAGGAAGATGGGAATGTAGTAAGAAGATATTGGATTGAGCTATGAATGATCACAAATAAGCGAGAAAGTGATTATACACTTTCTCGCTTATTTTACACTGCTTCTATTTCAAACTGCACTGTAATACCACTTGGATCTACCACCACAAACCCATTTGTAGTTTCATTTATTTCATGTTGTTTTTCTATTAATCTTTCTTTCACTTCATCTAACGCTTCTTTATACGGTAGTACAATCGTATACACCTTTAGCCCAGTTGCATGTACTGGTGGGTGTGGATTGTTTACTCCGTTCCACGTATTTGCACCAATATGGTGATGATATCCCCCTGCTGAAATAAATAAGCAATCCTCTTCACGCTGTTGTACTTCAAAACCTACTGTTTCCACATAAAATTCATGTGATTTCTCTACATCAGCTATTCGTAAATGTACGTGCCCAACGACAGTATTAGCAGGCAAACCATCAAACTCATAATCAACGAATGTTGCCAATTCTTTTAAATCAAGTGGTGTACTTCCTCCTGGCCCTTCTCCCCATCGATCGCGCGGACGGTCTACATAAATTTCAATACCATTCCCCTCTAAATCTTGCAAATAAAAAGCTTCGCTATATGTATGATCACTTGCACTATTAAGCCTTGAAATTGGTAAAATTTCATTTGAATATGTATAACGCCCTTCTTGCTCAGCCGGGCTGTCAATTACATTCTTATTACGAAGAACCCCAAATAGCGCAGAAGCAAAAGCTTCACGAGTCGGAACTAAAAAGGCTACATGATATATACCAGTCGTACGCGGTTCTTGCAGTACCCCGTCCTCTAACTTTTCAAGAACAAGTAACGCATTCTTTCCACCTTTTCCAGATAAATATGCTTTATTCCCCTCTTGCTTAATTACCTCTAATCCTACAACATTCTCATAAAAAGCAATTTGACGCTCTAAATCTTTCACTTTAAATTCAACATGACCAATACGTGTTTTCGGATGAATTTTTACCATGAATAACTTCATCTCCTTATCCCTATATTTTCCCCATTACATATAACCGTTACTATGAAGGATACAACTAAAATCATCCTATGTAAATAAGAAAAGTCAGAATTTACATACATTTTTATTTTCATAATAAAAAGCCACCTTTTCTAACTTTTAGAAAAGGTGGCTTTTTAACTCTTATCTCATTTTATGTACTTCAGCAACTAGCTTTCCACCCTGAATGCCCATATAAAGCTTCACAGGTGCATCATTCGTATTTTCAAATACTAAATCTAAGTATGGATATGCAATTGTAGCATCTCTTCCTTGTGGAACATAACCTACCGTTTTAGAATGTGTAGTTCTCTCCACCATTTTCAGACCAGCTTGATCTGCTGCATTGTATAAAGTTGAAGATGTTTGACAAACACCACCGCCATATCCATCTACTAATTTACCATCAACTATTTCTTTCCCTAATTGATATCCTTTATCTGGTGTTGTATCACCGATTAATGAATTAAAAGAGAAACGGTCTCCTTTTGCTAACACAACTCCATTTATGCTCGCTGCTGACAAACGAATATTCTCAATACGGCCACCTGTTGAACCACCTAAGTTCGTTTCATATCTACCAATTACCGTACCATTTCCTTGCGCATCACTTAATGTTGCGACTGGTTTTTTCTCCACGATCGGCAACTGATACGTAGCATCCCACATACCAACATTTAACAATTTATCTACTAATTCTTTTTCCATTAATTCATAAGAAGGTTTTCCTTCTTGCCAACTTCCATCAGGTGCTATACGTGAAGGAACCATTTTTTTGTCGACGCTTTTTCCAACCTCACCAACAACCTTTGTTACAGACTTTTTAAATTTCGCTTCATCTTCAAAATAGCCTAAACTAGATAAATCTAATTTTTTCACTTCAGTACCAGTTCGACCATCAACTAAACTAATAGTATCCTGCACTTCTGCTTTAGCCTCTACAGTATGCCCACCAATATCACTTACCAATGCAACATCACTTACTTTTGCACCACAGCCACTCATTATAGCTACACATAACACCCCAACCAATATACCCTTTACTTTACGGAACAATATACTCTCTCCCTTTCCCCAACATCACTATTATGTATTTATTTCATTTTCATGTATGTTTTGTTACAATCATTTTACAATATGTTTATAAAATGTTACAAGTTATTTTTCACTCTATATAAATTACTCTTTTCTTTTATAAATGTCTATACATATTTACATAAAAGTTTGAGTTTGATAGAATTGTAACTTTTATGTAAACTCTCTCTTTTATCCAGTATATACCATTAAGCAAAAGAAATACAAATCAAAAACCCTCAAGCTATTTTTTATAAAGTGAAACTGTAATCAGTGGGGGTTTTACGGGCATCCCGACCTTCTTTGTTTCTGCTGAATTTTGACATGGGGGTCTTATTGCCCAGCAAATAGCGGGATAAAGAGAAATCCCGTCAACATAAATAGGTATTTGCCGTGCCACCACTCCGCTTTTGCACATACATTATGGTGAATTCAACCTATTTTAAAGAAATGGAGGATGTTATTATGTATCCCTACAATCCATATGATCCATATAATCAATATGCGTACCAACAACCACAGTATGACTTACAAACACAATATCAATCTTATATAGATCAAGCAGAGCACACGAATCCATATGACCAAAATAGACAATTCCAACTTCCAATCTCTTTTCCTGGCACTGGAAATCGTCAATTAGAAAGACGCGTAAATGAGCTTGAACAAAGAGTTCGTCAACTAGAAAATACAGTTGAGCGCCATACACGTAGACTAAACCGCTTAAACCAACGTTTACGCACAGTAGAAAACAGACTAAACATTCCATTCGCAGCATTAGAAGACGGATTTTAATCGAGAAAATAAAGATTATATAAAGGAAGGGGCTTCCCCTTCCTTATATAAATTGACGAAAGTTTTTTCCATCTCTATACTGATAAGAGTTAATGAAATGAAACAAGGTGATAAATATGGATTTTGAAATAAATTATCTTTCCTTTTATGTTGTACAAGTAGAAGGAAAAGGTGAAGCAGTTGATAAACGCTACAAACATTTTCAAACTTTAGACGCTGAAGAATATGAAGATAGTTCCTTAAAAGAATTTTTGAATGGTGAGTTATTAAAAATATCGAAGCGAAAAGTAGAACGTCATGCAAAAACAGAACAAGCCCCAACAAAAATTGGTCGCTTTATTGTAGAAGAAGGGCACGAACTTGATTCAAACCCTCATTACAACCTTTTTAATCGTATTCGCTTTGCAGAAACAAAAGAAAACTTTAAAGATATGAGCGAACCTCTCGTTTATACATATCTTGACACAAGCGCTGTACGTGGTGGTGTATTTTTAATTGCTCAGGCAAAACTACGCAAATACTTTGATGATCCATTCGTATTCGTAATGAAATGCGACTTTGAACCAAAGGTTGCTTCTATTTCTGATGAATCAACACTGATTCGTAACGTTGAAATGGCCATCACAACAAAGAATATGAAATCTATCCAATATCCGTACATGCCTGAAGAAGGTATGGTTGAAGTAGGCGAACTAAAAATACACCAAGCATCACATGCCCGCTACTTTGAAGACTTCTTAAAATTCGTCGAATACGAACGCTCTATGCCTGAAATTATGAAAACACAAGTAATGGACATGGTATACGACCAAATTGAAGATGTATTTGAAGAAGGTACGGAAGAACGCGAACAATTCGACCAAGCGATGGAAGTATGGGCTGCCAGTCCGAAACGCGAAATTATGGAACAATTTTCAACCGAAGAAGTAATGGAAGCAACTGCTCAAATCGTCGAGCATGCTCCTGAAGTCGAATTAAAACTAAAAGCAGATCATATCTCTGTGAAGGCCCTGCTTGCTGATTTCGGGGATCAAATACATATTGCGAAGGTAAATGATCGATATGTACTTATGATTGAAGCAGACACACTTACATTTGAAAAAGGCTTCTCTCCTATTGAGTTTCTGAAGCCAGATGAGCTGCAAGATGTGATTGAGCGGATTGAGAATAAGCAGCAGTATTCGTTTGATCCGAGCGGTATTGAATAAAGTGAAACTTTAATCAGTGGGGTTTTGTTCATCCCCCACTAATTATTACCCTCACCAATCGGGCTTTTACGGGATAAATACTTCCATATAACTGTTGTTACTGGGCGCTTATAATAAGCGCTCTTTTGTTTATATTAAAAACCGATTCTACTAAGAATCGATTTTTCTGCTTTATAATAAAACATGTTTATTTTCAAATTTTTTTGATGCAAGATGACATTTGTTGCAGAATCAAATACATCCCTTCCTTGTTATACAAGCTTATTTCCATTAGAAATATCTACTTCAATATTTCTAGTTGACCAAGACCTTCTATAAGTTGTTAAGATGCAAATTTCACTTTACTACCTCAAATTTATTGTACTCGTAAAAAGATAATTGAAAACGATATTCCGGATGTTCTCTCACCCAATCGTAGGCTTCTTCTAAAATTTCCATTTTGTTTTGCAAGTCATTAAGTTCACTACATTCGTCCCTTTTCTGTTTGCACAGAGGGCAGAATCCATTCACTATTTCCGCACTCGTCGCCCTAATAGTTTTACTTTCTAAATCAACTACTAGACGAAGAATAACAGAATGCTCTTCTTTTGTAGTCACCTTCATTTCAGCAATCCGATCCTCATTCCAAAAGACACCGTTTAATTCCATCTTTACTGTGACATCTTTAATATCCAAGTCTACCACTATCACACCTCCCTTGTACAAAACTCAATCTTACTCTTCTATTTTAAACTTTAATACACCACAACTTAAAGAGATATTAAGTTTTTTCCAATTCTTCTTTACTATGAAAGAAAGTGTAGTTAATGCTAATTGTGTGGTAAATATTATCCCAAAAACTAAAACAGTTAAAATGTTAAAGATCGTTTCCATTAAACTACACTCTTTTCTTTATATATATTTTTATTTTATTAATACGGTTTAAAACTCTTATTACGTCTTAACAATCCCAAAGCAATTATAATGCACAATCACAACAACAAGTTGATGCCTATTTAATATCAATACGCTGTTATTACATGTATGTAGTTAGAGGGGGAGGAGAAATTCATTTAACCTCTGTATTCTCCTCCATCTCAGCCAAATACCTAATCTGCCGTTCCGCTTTTCTCACTGCTGTACGAAAATGTTTTTTCAGGAGTTCCACTGTATTTTCACTTATATAATATCTTTCCGTTATACTTTCCCACGTGTCACCACTTTCAAATGTACTCCATTCAAAAGGGCGTTCTGTATTTTTCTTTAGTTCTTTAAAAACCCATTTTCGCATCTTTTTTTTCGCTTTTTCTGTTAGTTTTCCGTTTTTTACAAGTTCAAGTTCACCATGTCTCCTGTATCGCTTATTGATATCTCTCTCGCTATATACTCTAAGAAGTATATTTGCTGTATTTTCAGCATCTGCTAAAGCACGGTGCTGTTTTCCTTCCCACGTTAAAGCGAGCTGTTCTACCGCAAATTGTAAACTTGGCGTATGTTCAAATAATTCCTCATATGCTTGGAAAACAAATTTTTGCAAATCAATTCTATTTTCTTTTTCTATACTTGGGCATTCAACACCATATAATGTACAATCATGAGATAGAAAGCGATAATCTTCTTTTCCCCATGAAACAAATATAGAACCTTCGCCGATGAACTGAATAAATTTCTCTATAATTTGAGGGAATTTTTCTACACCCATTAAATCTTTTTTCGTAATACCGGTTAATTTTGTTGTATGACGAGTTAATCGTGCACTTGGTTTTACTAACTCCGAAAATTCTTCAATTATCTTCATTGTACCTATTTCTATTTTTACAGCTCCGATATCAACTATTTCTGATGGATCTTCTGATTTATACGGTCTGAAATTCCTTTCAATATCAAACACAATGAAATGTGTAGCGTTTTTCAATTTATTTACCTCTTTCTAAATTCCTTTTCACACAAACACTTTATTTTCAGTATTTATTTATTCATGTACTTTATACAAAAATACTCCGAATAAATAAATGAAAATTCAGTCTTGTTATGATATGTAAGTAGGAGGACATCTATAAAAATGCAAAAAAAAAGAAGGGCGAGCCCTTCTTTTTTCAAAAATTACTTCTTGTTTACGTTAGTAGCTTGAGGTCCACGGTTACCTTGTTCTACTTCGAAAGTAACTTCTTGACCTTCTTCTAAAGTTTTGAAGCCTTCGCCTTGGATAGCTGAGAAATGAACGAATACGTCTTCTCCGCCTTCAACTTCGATGAAACCGAAACCTTTTTCTGAGTTAAACCATTTTACTTTACCGTTTTGCATGAAAAAAATCCTCCTACAATGTACCTATATGTACATATTCATTTTCAACCACCTTACAATAATAAGCCAGATATTAAAAAACTGCAACCCCTGAGGAGATTTAACATTGCTATCCTCCTCGGAAGTTACAGCTCATTTAAATCTCTATATTATTAAAAGTAAAATGGTTTAAATATACTATATCATATCAATATAATAAAAGTAAAGTTTTTTTCTTAAATTATTTTTTGTTCCCACTGCATTGCTTTTAATTCACCTGATCCGGCTACTACATAACCATCTTTTTGATTAACAATGCGCCATCCGTGCCCTTTAACTGAATCACATACTGTAACAATACCTTCTTCAAGAAGCACACGGCACACACTACTAATCCCCGCCTTATTTTGCGTTGAAGTTGTATATAAAACATGTTGATCCACACTTAAGTCTAAATAACTACTTGCTTTCTGCTCACTTTGACATGTATGCCAATATATTTTTTCACTTGCAATACTTTCATCTATTTTACAATAAGAAATATTTCCGCTAACTCCCTTGCACGATCCACTTGCCGCTACTAAATAAGAATTGTGTAAAGTCAACGCGGAGATCATTTGATTCATCGCAATTTTAATCCTCTTTAATTTACGTGTCTTCAAATCAAAGAGCCAAACACCACCATATTTAGCATGTATTTTCGTACCAATAAATAAGTAATGTTTATATAAAAATAATGATCGAATAGACGGTGCCGCACTGCCATACTCAAGAAACGGATGAATAGTTTCCCATGTCAAACCGAAATTATTAGAAAGATACAGCGTTTTTTCTCCATGAGCAACAACAGTTCCTTGTACATTGCTACATACATTCCAACTCGTTGCTTTTGTTGGAAAACGCTGAATTGTCCAGTTCTCTCCACCATTCATACTGCGAATAAAAATCCCTTCGTCACCTACACCATAAACTACATTATCTTCGCTATGTAAATCCCTAATTCGTTTTTGAAAACCATTTAAAATTCGTTTCCATTCTCCGTCTTGTTCAACAAATAAGCCATTATATGTAGTAGCTAACAACAGTTTTCCATCTCTTAACTTTGTAATAGCAGTTGCACTTAACATTGTCTCCACGTTGACACTCCCATTCTTAGAACTTCTCAGCAAATGCAATTGCAAAATTACTGCATTTTTCAACATCCTCTTCATCTTCTGGAGCTAATTCAATTTTCAGCCCTTCTTGTACAAGCTCTGCACCGCGTTCCACAAGACGTTCTTCAAATATCGTTACCGCTTCACAAAACAGTTCATACGCCGTATCACCCGATCCGAATACCGCTACCTTTTTCCCAGCTAAATCTATATTTTCTAAGTCATCATGAAAATCTTCCGCTTCAAATGGTAATTCACCATCGCCCCACGTATAAGATCCTAAAATGATTCCATCATAAGCTAATAATTCTTCAGCGTCCATGCCTTCCATTTCTTGCAATACTACTTCATGATCAAAAGCATCTAAACTAACTTTAATTAAATCAGCAATACTCTCTGTATTTCCTGACATACTTGCATAAGCTATTAAAATTTTTGCCACTTTGGCATCCCCCTCTAACAATAAATGATTCTCATTCTCATTATATTAATAATGAGAATCAATTTCAATTGATTTTTTCTACTTTTATTTACATTTCACATTACTTATTTCAAATAAGGTGAAACTTTAATCAGTGAGGGTATTCATCCCCCACCTAACTTCTTTGTTTCCGCTGAATTTTGAGGCGGGGGGGGGCTTACTGCCCGGCAAATAGCGGGATAAAGTGAAAGTTTAATGAGTCCTCACCAATCAGGCTTTTTCAGACAACCCACAAAGAGCGGAATAAATAAAAAAGCACAGATGACTATACAATCATCTGTGCTTTTTTATTATTTTTTAAAAATACCAAAAGGCTTTCCTACTGGTAAAACAACTTTTCCGAAGTGTGTATTTAACACTGCTGCAGCTGAACCGTAGAAAGATAATAATGAAATAAGAAGTTCAGAATATGCTGCTAAATTATGCATTGCATGCGGCATAACACCTAAAGTACTTAATGAAAGACCGATAAATAAGAAATCAATAAGGACGAAAATCATAAATAATACTTTATGTGTTTCCATTGCACCAATTGTCATAAAGATTGTGAAAATCAAATATCCGATAAAGGCTACACCAAGCTGTTTTGAATCTGCAGCTTGTGCTAATTTTTCGCCAAATACTCCAAGTTGAATTAACCAAGTCATTCCAACACCTAGCCAAAATAGACCGTACGCACCGAATGCTGTTGTACCGAATGTATTGTTATGCTTTGCATCATGAATGCAAGCAAAGATTTGTGCAAATCCTCCTAAAAAGATTGCCCACGGTAATACAAGTGAAACGCCATCTGTTAAGCCTAACTTTTGAGATGATGCTACAAGTGTTACCATCGCTAATCCAAATAGACCAATTCCAGATGGATCCGCTGTTGTCATTTTCACATGATGTGTAGTAGTTTGATTGCTCATATAAACCTCCTGATTATAAACATACTCGAATACAATACTTAAATCAGAAGACTATGTCAATGGTTTTTTTTGTATGTTGTCAGACGTTATATTTTATAATGATTAAATATATTTCTGACCACTTCATAAGGTTTTATATTCACTTTTTCCAACTCGTTTATCGGTAACCATAACGGAATATAATTTCCCCTACCTTCCAGCTGAAATTCCTCAGCTGTTCCGCTTCCGAACACTCCGCCTGTAATATAGGCAGCATAATAATATTCATTTCCTTTATATTTTACCTTTGCAATAAGGTGCTCCACTTGTATATGTACCCCTAATTCTTCGTATACCTCTCTTTTCGTTGCCTCTTCAGGCGTTTCACCTTCCTCAATCCCTCCGCCAGGAAAAACATAATATCTTTCCTCTTCTCGAATACGTTTTATAAGAGCGATTTTTCCTTCCTGTACAATGATAGCGGCTCCGCGATTTCTTATCATTTTATTACCTCAATACGAATCGCAACTGTTCCCCACTCTTTTTCTTGTTCTTTCGTATATATTTTGTATGTACTTTCTAACATTTCCTCTAAACTATCATTTTCACAATCCAATAATTTTTTATCGATTTGTTCATATATAGCTTTAAAGCTCTCGTATCGCTTTATTTCCGTTACTTTTACCGTCATCATTTCTGTTGTCTTAAGATTCGTAAATACGATTTCATCGTCTTTGTTTATTAGTTGACGTTTTTTATCGTATAGGCGTACTTCATATACTTTTTTCCCTGATCGAATTGACTGAAACGGTTTATTATATAAACCCATTTCGTATCGCATACATCCCACTCCCTTTTGTTCATTTCACCTATTAATACAGTTCACATTACTACATCTTGCATATAATATTCCATACGTATCACTTAATTGAGAAAGGAGGCTGAAGAAGCATGTTATATTTAAATCAAAAACCTGAATATAATAAATATGATATTGGTGATTATACTTATAGTAAAGTAGGACCAACCATTTTTTCTTGGAACGATGAAACAAAATTGAAAATAGGTAAGTTTTGTTCATTAGCAGAAGAAGTCGTTTTCATACTTGGCGGTGAACATCGCGCAGACTGGATAACAACTTATCCATTTAATGCACTTTTTGATGAAGGAGCACATATTACTGGTCACCCTTCTTCAAAAGGTGATATCGTAGTTGGCAATGATGTATGGATTGGTTATCAATCCTGCATTTTATCTGGTGTTACAATTGGTAACGGTGCCATTATTGGTGCAAAAAGTGTTGTTACAAAAGACGTCCCTCCATATGCAATTGTGGCTGGTAATCCAGCAAAATTTATTCGATATCGTTTCCCGCAAGAAACAATTGACAAACTAGAGAATCTTGCATGGTGGGACTGGGACATTTCTGTTATAAAAGGAGCTATTCCATTACTACTTTCCGACAAAATCGACGAATTTTTCACCTCGCCCGAAAATGAATCTATATGATTAAAACAGAAAGAGCATCCAATTATTTTTCAGGATGCTCTTTCTGTTTTTATTTTTTATGTCCATGCAAATGATTACACGGAGAACATTGAAATGGAATCTTATCTAAGCAATTAAAGTTTGTTTCGCAAATTTGTTCAATCGTTGGAACAAATGGAATGACAACTATGTTACTTTCTACTATTTGTGTAACAGGTGGCAATACTGTGCCTACTTGATGTTCAAAACGAATACTCGCTTGATTTATATAATTTCCTGAACCATTTGGCGCGCTCTGTACTGCTACTTGGAACGAAACTGTCCTTGCTTCACCAGGATTTAAACTTCCGATAAGAAACCCTACTGCCGGGCTTACATTCGGCACTGGCGTATTATCAACCGTTACACTTCCAGGAACAAATCGAACACTACTATCTAACATATCTTGAAAACGAATATTTTGCATTACAGTATCACCCGTATTTGTGATGACTGTCGTAAACGTAATGACATCTCCAATTGTTGCTACCTGTAAATCTGCCGTTTTTACGACTGTCGTTGAGACATTTTGAGGAATAAACGGGATAACAACTGTATTACTATCACCTTCAACTACTACTGGCGGCTCATTCGGATTTACAGTTGCAAGCCCATTCGCTGTAGCAGTATTTGTAACTAAATTATTTACTTGCCCTCCTATTATTACAACTTGGAAATTAATAATTGCTGCATCATTTGGCTGAAAATCACCTAACGGAATACCAGTATTCGGATTAGCAAATGGAAGAGGTACATCATTTACCGTTACCGTACCATTTATAAATAGCGTATTCGGATCAATGATATCTGTTAACACAATATTGGTCACAGGAACTGTACTATCATTTATAACAGCGATTCCGTAAGTGACAACATCCCCTATCATTGCTACTTCAAAGTTTGCTCCTTTTGCAACAAATAAGATTGCAGTATTTACCGTCACTATAACTGTATTGCTTGTATCCATCACTGTAACTGGCGGCTCCCCTGGTACTAAAATATATTCTGCTAACGCCCCAGCAACGTTCACTACTGTACCACCATCCGGAAAACTTGTAATCGTAGCTTCATATGTTACAAGTGACGTCTCACCAACTGGTATATCAGGTATCGTAAATCCAATCTGCGGATTTAACCCCGGTTGCGGAACCCCATTTATCGTTACACTATTTGGAACGAAATCAGCTTCCTGAGATAGCACATCGATAAATTGAACATTCATTGCATCAGCAGTACCAGTATTTAATATACGAACAGTATACGTTACCGTTTCTCCTACACCAACAACTGAATGGTCTACTTCTTTTAGCATATCTAAGCTACCTCTATTTACCGGCGTAACCGTCGTATTACTTGAATTTGTAATTGTAGACGGAGGTTCTCCTGGAATCAATTCGAAATCACCCGTTACTCTTGCTGTATTCATAATGCTACTAGAAGGCGGAACTGCGATTACATTTACTTCAAATGTAATTAATACACTATCCCCTACTGCAAGATCAGGCAATGCAAAGCCTACAAATGGATCTAAACCTACTTGCGGAATCCCATTTATTTGTACACTTCCAGGAACGAATTCTAAACTAGGTGATGGAACATCGATAAACTGAACATTCGTTGCTGTTACCGTTCCCGTATTTGTAACTTGCACACTATACGTTAACGTATCTCCTAATCGTGTCGCTTCTTTATTTACAGATTTTATAACGCTGAATCGTCCTCTATTCACTCTAGTTATCGTCGTATTACTCGGCTCTGTTACTACAACTGGTGGTTCTCCTGGCACTAAAGTAAAGCTTCCTGTTATATTTGCAACGTTCGTAATTGTTCCTGATGACGGGATGTTTGTAACTGTCGCTTGAAACGTCACTATAACTGTTTCACCAACTGGGATATCTCCAACTCCAAATCCAGTAATCGGATTTAAGTTTGGTTGCGAGGCTCCATTTATCGTTACACTATTTGGTACAAATAACGCCCCTGCTGAAATGGTATCAACAAACTGAACAGCATTAGCTGTTACTGTTCCAGTATTTGTTATTTGAACCGTATACGTTAATATATCTCCAACGAGAGTAGCAACCCTATTTACTTGTTTAATAACATTAAATTGCCCTCTATTTACAGTTGTAAGTGTTGTATTGCTCGGCTCTGTTACTATAACTGGTGGTTCTCCTGGTACTAATACAAAACTTCCAGTTACATTTGCCGTATTGGCAATTGTTCCGTTTGATGGCGCACTAACAACGGTTACTTGGAAGATGACTTCTACACTTTCACCTGGGTTTATATCTGGAAGCGGGAATCCATTATTCGGATTGAATCCAGGTTGTAACACACCGTCTATCGTTACAGTGTTCGGCACGAATGCTATAGAGGAAGGTAATACATCACTATATTGAATATTCGTTGCTGGCACTGTTCCTGTATTTTGAACTACTGTTGTATATGTGATTGTATCGCCTACTGCAACAACCGGCTGACTCACTGATTTTAAAACATTCAAACCAGGCTCATTGATTTCTGTTAATGTCGTATCACTTGTCGTTGTTTCCGTAATAGGCGGTTCTGTTTCACTTACAGCAAATGTAGCTGTAACGTCTACAAAATTAACAATCGTTCCACCTTCTGGTATGCTTGTAACCACTTCCTGATATGTGACAAGTACAAAATCATCGACAGGTATATCTGGAACTGTAAAACCAATGAAAGGATCTAATCCTGGTGCTGGTACCCCGTTTATGCTCACACTTCCTGGTACAAATGCTACACCCGCGGAAGTAGTATCGATAAATTGAACATTCGTCGCTGGCACTGTTCCGAAATTAAAAATCAATACATCATACGTTAATATTTCTCCTACCGTCGCTACTTCTTTATCTACTAGTTTCAATGGAAAAATAAACGCTATATTAATTGTCGTAACGACTAAATTTGTTAATATCGTTTCCGTAATCGGTGGTTCCTGCGGATTTGGTTGTGAAGTAAATGTAACATCTGCATCATTTAATATGACTTCATTATCTGGAATTTCTGTAATCGTCACTTGGAATGTGACCTCAATACTTCCACCAGCGATTAATAATGGAGTAACTGTAAATCCTATTTCTGGATTTAAATCAAGTTGCTGCACTCCACCTATCGTTACACTATTGTCAACAAACGTCGTTCCTTCTGGTATGACATCTTGGAAGAACACATCTGTAACAGGGATAATTCCTACGTTTGAAATGAGCACAGTATACGTTAATACATCCCCAACGGCCCCAGTTGCAACATCAACTGTTTTTGTTGCAGTTACTTCACCAGGAGGAGGTAACGGTATTGTAACTACCGTTGTATTACTTGAATTCGTTGTTGTTACAGGTGGCTGTAAAGGATTTAATAAGAAAGTGGCTGTAGCAGATGCTGTATTTAATACCGCTCCACGTGTAGACGGTGCAACTACCGTAACTTGGAACGTTACTGTCAATGATGTTCCAGCTGCAATATTAGGAAGCGGGAAACCAACATTTGGGTCAAATCCAGGTTGTGGCGTTCCATTTATCGTTACACTATTTGCTACAAAAGTTGTTTCTAAAGCAATTGGATCAAGGAAAGAGACATTCGTTGCTGTTACTGTACCGTTATTTCGAATGACAACAGAATACGTGTAAGTTTCTCCAAGTGCTGCTTGTTGTACAGATGAAGATTTTTGTATATTTAACTGTGCTGTGTTTACTTGCGTCACTACAAAATTACTATTTGTAACAGTCGTTATTGGAGGGTTTGCTGGATTTATAAGAAAACTTGCAGTAACGTTCGATTGGTTTCTTATATTTCCACCGCTCGGAACACTCGTCACTGTAACTTGAAACGTAATCGTAGCCGTTTGCCCGACCGGAATATTTGGTACCGGGAAACCTAGCATAGGATCCGCGCCTTGCTGTACGACTCCATTTATCGTCACACTATTTGCTACAAAGGCAGTACCAGACGGAATTGGATCTTGAAAAACAATATTCGTTGCAGGAACAGTTCCTGTATTTTGAATAAGAATGGTATACGTTAACGTATCTCCTACACCGGCTTGTAGTGTATTTACACTCTTCATTACATTAAGTGATCCTACATTCACTCGCGTCACAACAATATTACTAATCGTTACAATTGTAATTGGTGGCTGGAGAGGACTTACTTGGAAATCAGCAGTGACATTCGCATTATTCGGAAGAACTCTATTTGGTGGTACACTCGTGATTGTCACTTGAAAAGTGACCGTCACCATTCCTCCTACTGGAATATTAGCAAGTGGAAATCCAGTTGTCGGGTTTAAACCTGGTTGAGGTGTCCCGTTTATTGTTACACTATTCGCTACAAAAGTGGTTCCAACTGGAATCGGATCAAGGAATGATACATTTGTCGCTGTCACCGTTCCACTATTTTGTATACGAACTGTATACGTTAACGTATCTCCTACACCGGCTTCAGTAGCACTTACACTTTTCATTACATTTAACCCTGAAGAATTCACGATCGTCATAACAGTATTACTTGGTACTGTTACAGTAATCGGCGGCTCTGTTGGATTTACAAGGAAATCTCCAGTTACATTCGCATTATTTACAACATTATTTCCTTGGGGAATTTCATCAATTAATACTTCAAATGTAACAATAACACTGGCGCCAGTAGGCAAATTATTTAATGGGAATCCAAGTTCTGGATCTGCCCCTTCTTGTAAAACACGCATTCACAACTACACTATTTTCAATAAATAATGTCCCTTGGGGAATTGAATCTTGGAAAAATACATTCGTAGCTGGTACACTACCTGCATTTATGACTTCTATTGTATATACTAAAATATCCCCTACTGTTGCAACATCCGTATTGACTGCTTTCACAACTTCAAAGTTTCCTGATTGTACTGTCGTATTCACAACATTACTCGGTACATTGATTGTTACTGGTGGTTCATTCGGATTCACTTGAAAGCTTGCTGTTACATTTGCTTGATTTAAAATATCTTCATTTTCTGGATTCTGTACAATTACTACGTCAAATGTGACTACAACCGTTTGAGCCGCAGGAATATTCGGAAGAGAGAATCCTGTATTCGGATTTAGTCCACTTTGCTGTACTCCATTAATTGTTACAGAATTTGCAACAAATGAAACAGCAGAAGAAATAGCGTCTTGGAAAAATACATTTGTTAACGGAACATTCCCTGTATTTTGGACGGCAATTGTGTACGTTAAAGTATCCCCTACCGCCGCTTGCGTTGTATTTACTTCTTTTATTACATTTAAACCGCCTGTATTAACTTGTGTCACAACTGTATTCGTTTGTCTATTAATTGTTATCGGTGGCTGATTCGGAATAACGACGAAATTAGCAGATACATTTCCGCGATTCGCAATCGTACCTCCCGATGGTGTAGATGTTACTCGTACTTGAAATGTAACAGTCCTACTTCCGCCAGGAGATATATTAGCTACTGTAAACCCAGTCGCTGGATTTACCCCAGGTTGTGAAACCCCATCCACAGTCACACTATTTGCTATAAATGTCGTTCCAATTGGTATTGGATCTTGAAAAATAACGTTCGTTGCAAGTACATTTCCTGTATTTTGAATTGTTACCGTGTACGTAAGAACATCGTTAACCGTTGCAAAAGCTCTATCCACTGTTTTTCTCGTTGTTATATCAGCTATATTAATTGTCGTAACTACAGTATTACTTGTCGCTTGCCCTGAAACTGGTTGTTGACCAGGCACTGGAGTAAAGGTAAATGTTGCACTTGCACGGTTTGGAATTGGATTGACAAGAGGGTTCGATGTTACTCGAACTTGAAAGCGCACTACAGTCGTTTGCGAAGCATTAATACTTCCTAGATTAATACTACTTGCTGGATTCGCTCCTGGACGCGCTACTCCATTTACCGTAACGCTATTTGCGACAAATGTTGTTCCAGCAGGGATACTATCAACAAAAATAACATTGCTCGCAGTGACATTTCCATTATTTGTGATATTAACTGTGTACGTTAATACATCATTAAGCGTTGCCGTCTGTAAATCTACAGATTTCTGCATACTTATAGTTGCTTGATTCACTGTCGTTTGTACTGTGTTTGAAGAAGACGTACTTGTAATAGGAGGACTACCAACGAAAGGACGAAATTGATATGACACCATTGCACGATTTAAAATAGGATTGGGATTCGGGAATGATATTATTCGAACTTGAAATGTAACAATTCTTTGCGTGTTATTTGGGATTGTACCTAAATTAATTCCATTAGAAGGGTTTGCATTCGGCTGTGTTACTCCCCCTACCGTAACACTACCTGCAACAAACGTCGTTCCGTTCGGAATACTATCACGTAATACAACGTTTTCTGCACTTCCTGTTCCTGTATTTGGGACCGTAATCGTATAAGTGAGAATATCCCCTACCCCTGCGACTGTTCTATTAACTGATTTAACAGGATTAATAATTGGACCTGTTGCATCAATTTGAACACCAAAACCAGCTGCTGCGTATCCATCTCCATTTGTAACAAATCGAACCGTTGCTGATGTTTGACTGTTTACTAAAGATGAGGAGGCATCTACATTCGTAATATCCCACCCTTGTCTTCGGACGGCCAAAGCTACCCCTAACGGCTGATTCAAATCTCCAAACGTGCCGCTCGTATCTAAATTTCCACTATCATTACAAATTTGTGACTGAAAGAAATTATTCGCAGGATTTCTCGGTCCGAATAATGCAACTGTAGCATTTGCATTCGGCCCAAAGCGAAGTTGATCTCCAACAATGTTAGAATCACCTTCTTGAGCAGTTACGAGCACTCTTCCTGTAACAGCTCCTGTTGCCGGCGTAGCAAAACCTGAAATTGTAGCATCAACTGGCGGGGATGAAGCATCGATAATTTCTTGACCTGCATATACTGACAAATTTCGAAGTGGTAAACTTGCATTTTGATACACAACCTCAAGCGTCCATCCAGCTGAACGACTGATTGTCGGGTCGGCTGAAGTTCTTGCAGCTGGCACAGCACCCGTTGTATATGTGCCTGCTCCACCTGCACTAACAAGATTTGTTACATTGGCAGAGCGAGCATAATAAAACTGATTTCCTACTGAACCTTGCTGCGCGGTAGCAGGATCTGGCGTAACAGAAAACGTCCCTGCTGGCGTTGTAAATGTAATGTTATCATTTAAAAATGGTAACACATCTTCCGTATCAGTCCGGAAAGTACCAGCCCAAACTAATTCTGCATATAATACACTGCTTCCCGCTGGAAGATTTAAAATTGCACTTGAAGAATTCAATTGCCATTCATCTGTTGTCCCTGCTGGGAACCCTGGTACTTGCAATGCTGTATTTACTGTCGTAAACACAGCAAGTGTACCAAAAATATTACCTGGTGCAGGTGATGTAGGGCTAAGTCCCAGCGTATTCCCAGTAAACGTGACGGCACCAGGTACTGTTGTCGTAAACCTATTTATAAAAGGCACACAATCATCTCATTTCAATTATAGTAAAAAGTGCTCTATACTATAAAATGTAGACAAACTATACAATGTACGTTGTCCAACAAAATTCCGCACATATGAGAGGGGTTTATAAAACTATGCGCTACGTTATCATAACAGGAACTTCACAAGGTTTAGGTGAGGCAATCGCTACGCAATTATTAGAAAAAAATACAACTGTCATCTCTATTTCTAGAAGAGAAAATCAAGAGCTTACAAAACTTGCAGAGCAATATAACAGCAATTGCATTTTTCATTCCCTAGATCTTCAAGATGTACATAACTTAGAAACTAACTTTAAAGAGATCATTTCATCTATTAAAAAAGACAATGTATCCTCTATTCATTTAATTAATAATGCGGGTACAGTTGCACCTATGAAGCCAATTGAAAAAGCTGAAAGTGAACAATTCATTACGAACGTTCACATTAATTTACTTGCACCTATGATTCTTACATCTACATTTATGAAACATACGAAAGACTGGAAAGTAGATAAACGCGTTATTAACATTTCATCTGGTGCAGGAAAAAACCCTTACTTTGGCTGGGGCGCTTATTGTACAACGAAAGCTGGTGTAAATATGTTTACACAGTGCGTAGCAACTGAAGAAGTGGAAAAAGAATATCCAGTAAAAATCGTCGCTTTTGCACCTGGCGTTGTTGATACAAATATGCAATCACAAATTCGCGAAACAAATAAAGAAGATTTCATAAATTTGGACCGCTTCATTGCATTAAAAGAAGAAGGAAAACTATTATCACCTGAATATGTTGCGAAAGCTATTCGTAACTTACTAGAAACTGAGGACTTCCCTCAAGGCGAGGTTATTAGAATCGATGAATAACAAAAAGGCGTGCTAAAATAGCACGCCTTTTTGTTCTACTTCTCTAAAAATATAAGCACAGACTCCGCAATTTGCTCATAACCAATTTCTTGATAAATTTTATTCGATGTCGGATTCGCTAAATCAGTATATAACGTAGTCGTCTTGTACCCTTCATCTAACATATGTTGACTAAGTGCCGCTACACACTTAGATGCGTATCCCTTTTTCCTTGCTTCTTTCGGCGTATATACAAAATTAACTGTTATATTATTTTTAGTTGGTCTCGTTTTTGCAGCTACAGAAACGAGTTTCCCATCCACTTCCAAACCAAACAGTCGATTTGTAGTTATTAATGTATATGCAGTTTGTTTTGCTTCTTCTTTCGTAGTAGGAAGCTTTACATCTTCACAAAATTGATATATCCACTGTTCTATTAATGGTAATTCATCATTATTTACCGCTCGAAAAAGTCCATTCGCATTACACTTCTTCTTTACTCTGTTCAACTCATACACACCTTGCTCCATTGCAACATTCATTTTCTTATTTTCTAATACCGCAATCTCTTCCGCTAATTTCTGTACAATTTTCTTATTACCGATCAATCCAGGAATATCCGGATATACTTTCGTTAACTCTTTTGCAAGTTCCTCAATAGCTACTCCCGAAATTTCAGAAGTTGCAACAATGATTTGTTTCTTCTCTTCTGTTTGCAGAAATACAACCGCAATGTCTTCTCCTTGTTTCGCTATCCCCATAAATATCGGTCCTTGAACCATTTGTAATACACCTAATATGAGATTGTTTTCCTGCTCATTCTTTTCTAGAAATGGTGTAACATCTTCTTTAAAATGAAAAATCTCTTCATATACATGTAATTGAATCATCGACAATCTCTTCTCTCTATTTATATTTTAATTAAGTATTGGCGATTAATTCATTAAATCCCTCTTTTACGATTCAATAATATTCAAAGCTAATGTATTCAAGGCATTTTCAGCTTGTAAAATTCTCTGTTTTTCCTTTTCAAATACATCTTCTTCTTTTCGAAAGGACTCTTTTCGATTTTTAATCATACGCTTCATTTCTTTTTTACTCGGTCCACCGTATACATTTCTTTTTTGAATAAAAGCTTCTGGCGATATAATTTCTTTCCACTCTTTTTCTAATACATTTATTTTAAAATGTTCTTGCAAATACATATTTACATCTTTGAAGTGTAATTCATGTAGTTCTTTTTTCTGCTCCAATGACATATTTGCAATAGCACTTGCTGCATGATGAGCATGCCGAAATGGAATTTCATAATTTTTCGTTAAAACATCAGCGAAATCCGTTATCGTTATTGCATGTTTATAGGAACGACTTTTTAACGTTTCTTCTTCTACTTTCATCGTTAGGATCACTGCATTCATCATACAAAAAACACGAATCGCCTTTTCAATCCCTTTATATAAATATGGCTGCAAGTCATCTTCCGTATCGACAATATCACCAAATGGTGTATTATGAATCATTTGAAATACTGTAAATGCTTCTCCTAAAGCACTACTCGTAATTGCACGAGCGTGTTCAATTGAAACCGGATTTCGTTTTTGCGGCATAATACTACTAATTTGTACATATGGCTTTGCAACAGTAATACCGTCATATTCTTTCGTTGCTAACAACAAAAAGTCATGAATCCATCTACTCGTATTCGTCATCATTACCATAAGTAGCGAGCTAACTTCTAATAAATAATCCGCTCCGGCAACAGCATCATATGAGTTCTCAATTACAGTTGTAAATCCAAGTAGATGAGCAACTCGTTCTCGTTTAATCGGGAAACTTGTTGTAGAGAGTGCAGCCGCCCCCATTGGAGACTGATTTAAAAGCTGGTACGTTTTTTTCATTCGTTCTAAATCTCTTTGCATCGTATCATAAATTGCTAACGTATAATGACCAAATGTTGTTGGCTGTGCCGGTTGTGTATGTGTATAAGCTGGCATGATCGTTTCCTTATGATCATCAGCAAGTTGCAGTACACTTTCTTGCAATAACAAATGCTGTTCTATCAATCGTAATACATATCGCCTTAAACTCATGCGATACATCGTTACGCCCATATCATTTCTACTTCTACCAATATGCATATTACTTACAAAATCGCATTTCGCTTCTTGAGAAATTAAATGTTCGACTAAAAAAAAGAGATCTTCCTGCTGCTCTGTATAGAGCAATTGCTCTTCTGGAATTCCCTCTACCTTTTTTAATGCGTGCAATATAACTTTAGCTTCTTCCTTTTTCATTAAATTTTCTTCCGTCAGCATCGTAATATGTGCTTTATGCACTTGAAACATATCTTTCAATAAGTAATTTCGTTGAAAATCAAATACATGTTGTAATACACAATCCACATATGTTTTTCCAGGGAAATCAGCGCCTTCACTCTTTATAAACTCTTCCTTACTCTGTTTCATCACCTTTTCCCCTCTCACCTAAGTATTACTACCCATCATACCCATTGATAGAAAAAAAGTGCCTGTACATAAAAATAAACTCGGTGCTCTCTGCACCGAGTTTATTTAATAAAAGTCGCATCATACTTATCACTTTGCAACACTTGGAAATGTAAGTTTGCTAAATGTTTCCGTATTTCTGCACTATCGTCTTCATTTAAATTGTTCGCCAAAAACACAATTTCTGTACAGTTTCCACGTTTATCCATAGCGTAAACCGCTTTTGTAACCGTCCATGGTGTGTAACCATTCTTTTGCCCAGCATGTCTAAATGTTTTACGATATTTCTTAGCACTCATGTCTGTTTCAACGATATTTGCCCACACTTTTTCTTCAGCTTCTGTCAAGCCACCTTTATGGTTTGCCTTTTGAAGTAATACCATATAATCATTTGCAGAAGCTGCTGGTAATCTATCTGACCAAATTTTGTCGTAACGTTCCTCTAAATAAAGCGGAATTTCCTTCTGTAATAATGGTCCCTTCTTCTTTAAGCGTTCATGAATAATCATCGAATATTCACGATATTGCTCTTGAGACATTTCTTTTAACTTTTTCTCTATTTTATATTTTGGAACATGTAATTCTTTATGCAAATATCCCGGGATATACAAAGATGAAACGATTGGAAATAGTGGTTGATGTGCAGGAAGTGATAAACTTTGTAAATTTCGATTGATGTTATCTAATCCTAACAATTCCATTAAGTATTCAGCATTTGCATTCGAACTAAACTTAACCATTCCTTTTGCCACTTCTTCTAAAGAAACCGCTCCTTCAGTTATCTTGCCCGTCTTCTCCAAATACTTTTGCCATCTATCTTGCGCACCACCATCTGTATTCGGCACATAATAGCGATTCACATCATTAATCGACACGAAACTAGAAGAATCAATTTTCCCTTCAGTAACTTGTTTCGTATATTCAAGCGCCACAATTAATTTCATCGTACTAGCAACTGGCAATACAACATTTGGGTTTACAGAATAAACAACTTTATCATTTCTCTTTACTAGAAGCGCACTATTTTTTTCATCTTTATGTTCTTCAATAAAAGATGCAATATACTGTGCATCATCATTATTTGAACTCCACACTTTTTTCACTAAAAAGTTACCCGATATTAGCAAAACAAAAATACCCACAATTACTGCGCATACTATAGTTTTTTTCAAGTAAAATTCCTCTCCTATTGTGTAACTCTTCTCTATTTATCATTTAAAAACAAAATAATGGAGATGGTCATTTACATAACCATCTCCATTATTTTAACTTGTATGCTCCTATTATGTCTACGTCATAAATTTCACAAAATCCTCAAGAAACTTTTTATAATGTAACGACCAACCAATTCGCACCCAATTTTTTAATGCTTTTGCATCAGGTTGAGGCCGAAAATCAGCAATACTCTCTCCTTTTGCAATTCCAGCTGTATCTACATCGACACGACGATATACATAATCTAAAAGGGATGGATTTGCCGCAACCATCATTGTAACGACGTCATGTACTGGACTTCCTTTTATTTTCGGATTTAACTTTCTATAAGCTTTATAATAGTACGTAAATATCGGCTCGATTAACTTATTAAAACTCGTTTTAGAGTGTTTCGTAATATATTTTACCATTTCCGGTGTAATAATTGCTTCAGATGTAACGTTAAGTGGCACTAATGTCACATTTTTGGCATTTTGCATAACTAATTGTGACGCAATGGGATCACCATGAAAATTCGCCTCTGCGACTGGTGTTACATTGCCAGGCATTAAGAAAGCACCGCCCATTATATAATATTCTTTCACATACTTCATCATCGGCTTTTCTAAAATAAATGCTGTCGCTAATGTTGTCGATCTACCAGCATCGACTATTATTAATTCTCCTTTATATTTTTCAAGAAGATCAAAAAATGTACAAAAAGGCTTTATATTTGGTGAAAAAGTTTTTGGAGGTTTAATTGGCCCTAAACCGTCTGTCCCATGAATTTCTGGATAATACGTCGTAATATCTCCGGATAAAGGAATTTTCGCACCATTAATAACAGGTATATCTTCCCGTCCTGCCATTTGCAATAAATATGCGGCATTACTTGTCGCCTTTTCTTGTGTTACATTTCCATATCCCGTTACTACACCAACAATATCAATATCAGGATGCAACAATCCATACATAATTGCTAAAGAGTCATCAATTCCCGGGTCTCCTAAAAATAACACTTTTTTCATCGACCTCAACTCCATCCCCTCAGTTGTTATTAATTTATGAATAACCGTGGATATACAGAATAAAAAAAGAACAAATTCATACGAAAAAACGCAGTCTTATAAGGACTACGTTCTTCAGCTAACCTATACTGTTTTTTTTACAGCACTCATACTTCCAATAACATAAGCGATAAACGCAAAACAAATCGGGAAGACAACTGTATGTATACCGAACGGATTTGGATAGAAAAGATGAATACACATATATGAGCCTACCCCAACTAAAATAGACGCAAGCGCTCCTGTAGCATTTCCTTTCCTCCAATATAACCCTAATACGATTGGCCAAATGAATGCTGCTTCTAATCCACCGAAAGAAAATAAATTTAGCCATATTAAAAAATCTGGTGGTTTAATCGCCGCTGCATAAACGAGTAGTCCTACAATACCAGTAATCCACAAACTTCCTTTTTTTATCGTACTGTCTGCTGCATCTTTATTTATGTAATTTACATATATATCTTTAATAATTGACGAGCTTACAAGTAATAATAAAGAGTTTACTGTAGACATAATCGCTGCCATCGGTGCAGCTAAGAAAACTCCAGCTAACCAAGGAGGTAACACTTCCATCGCAAGTAGCGGCATTACTTTATCTGGTACCGTTATACCTGGAAGTACTACTCTTGCAAATACACCAGTTAAATGCATACCGATCATAATTGTGCCAACGACAACGGTTCCAATTATTAAAGCTTGATGCATCGCTTTTGAATTTTTATAAGACATGGCACGCACGCTAATTTGCGGTAAGCCGACAACGCCAATTCCAATTAAAATCCAAAATGATGTAACATATGATTTCGTTAAACTGCCATCTGCTCCGAATGGTGTAATTAACTTTGGATTAATTTGAACAAGTTCCTGCATAATCTTTTCAATTCCACCACCAGCAATGACAGTAGCAATTAAAATGATTGTCGTTCCAACTAACATAATGATTCCTAATAATGTATCTGATAGAGCAACTGCACGAAATCCACCAATTAATACGTACACAAGTACAGAAAAAGTAAATAAAAATAGTGCTGTTGTATACGATAGACCAGTTAGTGACTCGATTAATCGTCCACCACCGACCCACTGGGCTACTGTCGCTGAAAATAAAAAGATAATAATACATAACGCAGAAAGTATAACAACTGCTTTATTATTGTATCTCCCTTTTAAATAATCGATAAGAGTAATTGCTTCCATCTTCCTAGCGATAATTGCAAACTTTTTACCGATAACCGTTAAAACGATATAGCCTGTTACAACTTGAATCGCAGATAACAGTACCCATCCAAGCCCCATATTGTAAGCAATACCAGGGCCACCAATAAAGCTACTTGCACTACCGTACGTAGCAATCATTGTCATCGCTAATAATAAACCGCCTAGCTCACGCCCACCAAGAAAATATTCTTGTAAAAATTTATTATGAGCAGTTGCTTGCACACGTTTTGAAGCATATACACCAATTAAAAATTCAACGATAAACGAAATTATCATTGGAATGATTACATACCAATTCATCTATTATTCCTCACTTTTTTCTTCCTCATCGAGTGAAATATCTTGAAATACAAAACGAACAACTAAACTAAGTAAAATAACCATAACGATAAATCCAACGATACAGCTATAAAAAAACCATGCGGGAAAACCTAATACATATGTATATTCATTCGGATTTTTACTACCAAGCCCATAAGCAAATCCGTACCATATTATAAAATTAATAATAGCAAGTCCAAGACCAATTAACGCTTCTCTATGGGCTATTCGAAAGCGTGGATCATCATGATAATCTTTCATTTTTCCCCCTCCTCTCACGATGTATTATTGTACCATTGTTCTTCTAGTTTTTCCTACTAGAAAGCAAAAACAAGCAGGATTTTTTATAATCATATAGAAGCTTCTCTTACATTACATATTTTTTACAATTGTAACACAAATGAAATTTGAATTTTCAGTATTTATTAATTATGATTTTAATTAGAGGCTTTCCATCTAGTTTCCACATCCTTGATTTCGGAATAAACGCCGTCTCGTACTGCGTTTACATTATATTTTCAAGGGGGTTATACAATGAGTCAACTAGCTGTAAATCTTCATGAAAAGGTAGAGAAATTTCTTCAAGGTACAAAAAAGTTATATGTGAATGGATCTTTCATTGAAAGCGCTTCCGGTAAAACATTTAAAACACCTAACCCAGCAACTGGTGAAACACTTGCCGTCGTTTCTGAAGCTGGTCGCGAAGATATTCATAAAGCTGTAGTCGCAGCTCGTATGGCTTTTGACGAAGGTCCTTGGTCTCGTATGAGCACCGCTGAGCGAAGCCGTCTCATGTACAAGTTAGCTGATTTAATGGAAGAACATAAAGAAGAGCTTGCACAGCTCGAAACATTAGATAACGGAAAGCCAATCCGTGAAACAATGGCAGCAGACATACCACTTGCAATTGAGCATATGCGCTATTACGCTGGATGGGCTACGAAAATCGTTGGTCAAACAATTCCTGTTTCCGGTGATTACTTTAACTATACACGCCATGAAGCTGTTGGTGTCGTTGGTCAAATTATCCCTTGGAACTTCCCGCTTCTTATGGCAATGTGGAAAATGGGAGCAGCGCTTGCTACAGGATGTACAATCGTTTTAAAACCTGCAGAACAAACTCCACTATCTGCTCTATACTTAGCTGAATTAATTGAAGAAGCTGGATTCCCGAAAGGTGTTATTAATATCGTACCTGGATTCGGTGAATCAGCTGGACAAGCTCTCGTTAATCATCCACTCGTTGATAAAATTGCATTTACCGGTTCTACTCCTGTCGGTAAACAAATTATGCGACAAGCATCCGAAACATTAAAACGCGTTACACTTGAATTAGGCGGTAAATCACCAAATATCATATTGCCAGATGCTGATTTATCTCGCGCGATTCCTGGTGCACTTTCTGGTGTTATGTTTAACCAAGGACAAGTATGCTCTGCTGGATCACGCTTATTTGTTCCGAAGAAAATGTATGATAATGTCATGGCTGATCTCGTCCTCTATTCTAAAAAACTAAATCAAGGTGTCGGTCTTAACCCTGAAACAACAATTGGCCCTCTCGTTTCCGAAGAACAACAAAAACGTGTAATGGGCTACATTGAAAAAGGGATTGAAGAAGGCGCTGAAGTACTTTGCGGAGGAAGTAATCCATTCGATCAAGGCTACTTCGTTTCTCCTACAGTATTCGCTGACGTAAATGATGAAATGACGATCGCAAAAGAAGAAATTTTCGGTCCAGTTATTTCTGCAATACCGTTTAACGATATTGACGAAGTAATTGAACGTGCAAATAAATCACAATTCGGCTTAGCGGCTGGTGTGTGGACAGAAAATGTTAAAACAGCACACTATGTTGCAAGTAAAGTACGTGCAGGTACAGTATGGGTAAACTGTTATAACGTCTTTGATGCAGCATCTCCATTTGGAGGATTTAAACAATCTGGTCTTGGCCGTGAAATGGGATCTTACGCATTAAATAACTATACAGAAGTAAAGAGCGTTTGGCTTAACTTAAATTAATGAGAAAGAACCTGACCTACCTGGTCAGGTTCTTTTCATTATGTATTCCTTTAAACTTGCAGTCCTCCGCTCACATTTAATACTTCACCTGTAATATAAGATGCGTATTCTGATGCTAAAAAGGCTGCTGCGTTCGCAATATCTTCTGGCGTTCCAATTCTACCAACTGGAATAGCGCCAACCATCTTTTCTTTCACTTTATCTGGTATCGTTTTGGTCATATCTGTATCCATAAACCCCGGACAAATCGCATTACAAGTAATACCGAAACTTCCAACTTCTTTCGCTGCTGTTTTCGTTAATCCTACAACTCCTGCCTTTGTAGCCGCATAATTTGCTTGACCTATGTTTCCTTCTCTACTAATTGAAGATATATTAATAATGCGTCCATACCCTTGTTGTCTCATGTAAAGAAGCGCGGGTTGCATACAATAAAAAACTCCAGTTAAGTTCACTTGTAATACTTGTTCCCAAGCAGACTTCTCCATTTTATGTAACATTGCGTCTCTTGTAATTCCAGCATTATTCACCAAAATATGTAATGTACCAAATTTTTGAACCGCATATTCAATTAACGACTTTGCTTCATTTTGATTACTCACATCACATCGATATGAGCACACTTCATATCCTTCATCTGATAACTCACGTGTCGTTTTTTGTAGATTTTCTTCATTTACATCGCTAATTAATACTTTCGCCCCTAGTTTTGCATAAACCCTTGCAATCTCTTTTCCAATTCCCTGTGCAGCTCCTGTTACAACAGCTGTTTTCCCATTTAAAAACTCCATTCCTATCCCCCATTTCTATTACTTATACTGTATATTTCGGCTCCTTGCTTTCCAATTCCTCTTTGTATAAAAAAGTCTATTTGTGTCAAACTAACTTTGCAACGTCGCATAAACGCAAGGAGATTGTGTCGAATGAACAAAAAGAATTTCAAACAAAGCAAAGCAACTGATGGCATTGATGTTGAGTTCTCTCGCGAACTCGCTGACCACAATGACTTAGAAGCAAACGCACGTGCAAATGCCGCTGATGCACGTCAAAAGCGCCAATCAACCGAAAAATAAGGTACATCACAACCTTATTCTTTTCAAAAGGGACCTACTACCCAACAAAATAAACCGAGAGACATCTCTCGGTTTATTTTCTATATTTTTTTGCATAATGAGCCAAAGTAAGCAATGGATATATATGAGCATAACTATGATAACGAATATAAAACCCACCTGGTAAACCTGTTCCAGTAGGATATTTTTCATTTATATAAGAGTTGGAGAGCAAATATGAAATACCTTTTCGAATGACTGGCGTTTCTTTATCATAGTAAGAAATGAGGGCATCTAACGCCCATGCTGTTTGGGATGGTGTACTAAATGGCAAAGTAACAAATCTTTTTTCCACACTACTTTGGCAAGATTCTCCCCAGCCACCATCTTCATGCTGTATATGTTCAAGCCATAAAGCTGCTCGTTTCACTGATGGATCGCTAGATGGTATTCCTAGTGACCGTAAACCAGTCAACACTGCCCATGTCCCATATATATAACAAATTCCCCATTTCCCATACCACGATCCATTTTCCTCTTGTACATTCATTAACCAATTTATCGCACTTTGTTTTTGTTTCTCGGGCAATTCATTTTGCGTATACGTTCCGAAAAATTCTAATACCCTTCCTGTAATATCTGGTGTAGAAGGATCTGTAATCATATCACTTGCATTTTCGATTGGTAAATTTGCTAATATACGGCTCGTTACCCCTTTTTCAAAAGCCCCCCAACCACCATCATTATTTTGCAATCCTTTAACCCAATTAACCGCTCGCTTCCAAGCAGTGTCTACATTTTCGTTCCCTCTACTTCGCGCCAATGCTCTTAACGCAGCAGTTGTATCATCAATATCTGGAATCGTCGTATTCACATCCGAAAAGCCCCAACCACCCGGGAAGAGATCCGGTGCATGTACACTCCAATCTACTTTCTTCGTTTGCTGTTTTCTTAGTAAATATGCTGATGCATTGTGAATCACTTTACTTGCTTTCGGAACTTGAGCTTCTTGCAAAGCATAACTGAGTAAAGCTGTATCCCATACAGTTGATGGAGAGTTTTGCAAATGGCTCCCTCTCTCCATCTTCCATATATAAGATGTGATTCCCGTTATAGCTTTTTGAATAATTGGTGATTGAATAGAATGTCCTAATGCAAGTAAAGCATAAATCATATAAAACGAGGCAGTTGCGTAGCTATATAATGTTCCATTTTCATCAATACGCTCTTTCATAAAACGTTCTACTTCCTCATATCCTTTATGATGCAAAGAAAGTGGATACGTTATAATTTTCTTCACGTCACTTACTAACGTTTGAAAAACTGGAGACCGGTCCTCCCGAAACCATTCTCCGCCCCCGCCTGCAATGTGATTTAAATTTGGCAATAACTTTTTCCCTACTCGAAATCTTTTATTTAAACACAACATCATCGGAATTAAATGAATACGTGCTGAGCTACTCAGTTCAAAAATACTGAGAGGGGAATCATTCTGCAGAAACATAATTGGTGTTGGCAAATGAAAGAGAGAAGGATATTCATATTCTCCATGAATCGCTAATAAAAACTTCGTCATAAAATGAGCACGCGCTACCCCACCGCGCTCATTTATAAACATTTCCGCTCGCTTCATATTCACATCTTCTTTTGTATATTTTTTCGATGCAAGTAAGGCAGCATAAGATTGAATTGTAGCAGATAAATTACCACCCACTTCATCTTCATACAATTTCCATGTTCCTTCATTTGTTTGGAGTGATGCTAATCTTTTTACAAACGGTTCTATCTCTTTATCTTTACCTAATAATTTTAATAAAAAAATCATATGACAATCTGTTAGTGGCGCTCCTTCAAAACAAAACCGCCACGTACCATCTTGCCGTTGCATTGTTTGAAGTGCAGTTGTTCTTCTCGCTATTTCTTCATGCACTTTTTCATATAATAACAAGTTGCTCACCCACCCTTTCGAAATCCGTATAACGATATTCAAAAAGGTAGCTGAATATGTATAAAAACAAAGAAAAGCAGAACATATAAAATGTTCTGCTCATAAACAATACCCTACTCCGACAATAATCCCTAATAAAGCACCGACTACTACTTCATACGGTGTATGCCCAACAAGTTCATTTAACTTCTTATATTCTGTTTCTCTACCGTGAAAAAAGTCATTCAATATTTTTGCTTGTTTACTTACTGCAAGCCTTACTCCTGAAGCATCATACATAACAATAATGGCAAAAATTGTAGCAACCGCAAACATCGAGCTTTCCACGCCTTCCACTACTCCAACTCCTGTAGCAAGCGCTGTAACTGTTGAAGCATGAGAACTTGGCATCCCACCTGAAGCAAAAAACTTTGCAAAATCAAATTCACCTGTTTTAACTAATTGGAAGACTACTTTCGTTGATTGTGCTAAAAACCATGAAATTACAGCTGCCATAAGCGGATCATTATGTAAAATTGTTACCATGTACTCAACTCCTTACTGACTATGATGGAAATCTTATATAATATAAGTATAAAGAAAAATGCGTAGAAAATACTACGCATTATGATACTTTTGCTGATTTATTTTTTATAAATTTCGGTTGTTTCTGCACTAAAAACTTAGTCTTCGCTACCGAGAATACAAATAATGCAACCCATATACAGAAAAATGCAATCATATGAGTAGATGTGAAATGTTCACCAAATACGAATACACCTAAAATTAAGCTAATTGTTGGTGCAATATATTGTAAAAAACCTACCATATAAAGCGGAATAAGTTGGGCTCCTTTTGCAAAATAAAAAAGTGGTAGAGCTGTAACAATACCTGCTCCTATTAATAGTAATGTCGATAACATTGAAATAGATCCAAATGAGCCGAAACCATGGGCGCCTGTCATAACAAGGTAAATGATTGCAAGCGGTGTCACTAACATCGTTTCCATCGTAAGTCCAATTGTAGCATCATAGTTTAACAGTTTTTTCGTTAATCCGTATAATCCAAATGAAAAGGCAAGTGAAAGAGAAACCCACGGAATAGATCCGAAACGCACTGTTAAAATGATAACCCCCACTCCAGCTAAACCAACTGCAACATATTGCCAGAAGTTTAACTTTTCCTTTAAAACGACTGTACCAAGTAAAATACTAATAAGCGGATTAATATAATAGCCAAGACTCGCTTCAATAACATGATTATGATTAACGGCCCATATGTAAACAAACCAGTTTCCGCTAATCAAGACTGAAGCTATTGTTAATGACATTAATAATTTAGGTCGTTTAAAAAGATTCACAAATTCCCCAATAAACTGACGAAACCTCTTCGTAACACCTAATACGAGTAACATAAAAACAAATGCCCAAACGATGCGGTGTGCTAATATTTCATCTGCTGGAACTTCCTCAACCCATTTCCAATAAATCGGTAGGATTCCCCACATCGTGTAAGCACCAGCCGCGTATAGTATCCCTTTTTTTTGCTCTGCTGATTGACTCCCCATCTTCCTTTTTCTCCTCTTCTCATTTTTTCTCCATTATACGGTCTCACATGCTCACTTTACCAATAATCAATCTGCATTTCTTTCGACATTTCTCATACAACGAATAATAAACATACCGTTATTACAACAAGTAACGGTATGCCGAAAACAAATTTCTTTTTATGAGTTTTATGATGAAACATATACATGCCGATCCAAGCTCCAACTGCTCCTCCAGCTGCCGCCGATAAAAACAACGTACTTTCTGGCGTTCTCCACTGTTTCTTCTTTGCTTTTCGTTTATCAAGCCCCATAAGGCTAAAAGCTATAACGTTAATAATAAGAAAATAAATCCATTTCATCGCTTTCTCTCCTTATGAAAAATTCGATTAATAGTAACACGAAAAAACGACGGAAACAACTGAAGAACTCTTTTTATCCAACTAGTTTCATTCCTTTTTCTTAATTAGTTACCTTCATATTTACATAACCAACTAAAATCGCAGTTAAAGCATTTAATATAGAAAAATGTTATGAGTAGAATCTTATATTTCATTACATTCATCCACTACCATATCATCAAAAAAATTGCTCTCAATCACTTTCTCATCAAAACGAAGAACTACAATTAGCCCTACATATAAAGAAACAAAATTTAGAAACCATTCCCCATTCTCATCTTTCTTAGCTAAGCATTTAAATATCTCTTGAAATTGCATACGCTCGTCTGCAGCAACAATGGGACGTACACCAAAATATTTCAATACAAGATTCAGCTTCAGCTGTACGGATAATGATAAAATATATTTTAATAGCTTCGTATACTCTGAACTATCTTTTTGACTATACAACTTCACAAGCTTTGGATGTAAATTCGAAATCGATAATTCCTCGTCAGTCACTCTAGTTACTTCTATCGTTTCAATCATCTTTTTCATATCCATCACATTCACCCCTTCTGAAAAAATTCTAAAGCCAAAGAGTACTTAATTCAAAAATGTACAACAATTGTGCGTTTCTCGTCTCTCGTTCTTCCTCACTGACTAAATCATACTTTTTTAGGAGGTGAAAAACATCATTTAATAATTTCTGTGAATGAATACCTTGCAAAAAACTCTTTAACTCTTTAAAGATCCCTTCAGGTAAAAAATTCTTTTGACTTTCAAGCTTATTCATCACATCTTCAATAGAATGATCAATGTTACATGCCATACTAAACTTCCCCCTCTATCCTCTATAAATAATATCCTCAGCTAACGATGTAAACACTTCTCCAACAAGAGAATCTTCATCATATACAGATGAGCCATTATTTTCTTCACGTTTCGCAAAAGGTATTTTGGCAATTACTTCTGTTTGCAATTGTTCTGCAAGCATTTCGCCGCCGCCTTTTCCGAAGAGATAATTTTTCGATCCATCTTGTTCTTCATAATAAGCCATATTTTCCACAATACCTAAAATCTCATGCTTCGTATGTTTTGCCATTACACCAACTCTTGAAGCAACGAATGAAGCTATATTGTGCGGAGTTGTAACAATTATTTCTTTCGCTTGCGGAATCATCGCTGCAACATCAATCGCAACATCTCCTGTACCTGGTGGTAAATCAAGTAATAAATAATCTAATTCTCCCCAGTGCGTATTCGCAAGGAAATTTTGAATCCATTTATTTAGCATCGGTCCGCGCCACATCACTGGGTTATTTCCTTCTGTAAAGAATCCCATCGACATGATTTTAACACCGTGACTAATGACTGGAATTGCCGTTTGATCAATCATCGTTGGTTTCTTATTCGTTTCCATCATAGCTGGAATACTAAAACCATATATATCTGCATCTAATATCCCCACTTTTTTGCCCATACGAGCTAGTGCAGTTGCAAGATTAATTGTCACCGTTGATTTTCCAACTCCGCCTTTTCCGCTCGTTACCGTAATAAAACGTACTCCTGAATCCGGGCGAAGCATGCTCGGCATACCAGTTTCTGTTCTAGTATTTCGCTTTAACTTCTCTGTTAAAGCTGCACGTTCTTCTTGTGTCATAGAACCAAATGTTACCTCCACTTTAGAGGCACCAATTGCGTGAAGCGATTCTTCAATATCTTGTTGAATTTTTGCTTTTAACGGACAACCTTGGATTGTTAGTACTACTTCAAGTTTAACCTCTGTTCCGTTCATTTGTATATTTCTAACCATATTTAATTCTACAACACTTTTGTGTAACTCTGGATCCTCTACATGTTTTAATGCATTCATTATTTGTTCTTGAGTAAGCATAGAACTCATCCCTTCTCTTATTCTAATTTATATACAACATTTTCTTGGCACTTCATCTGGTGAAAAAGCTTATTATCCCCCGCTAACGGGTGGGATTAATGCGACTATATCTCCGGCTTTTATCATCTCTTCATTCATTACAAACTCTTCATTAACAGCCACCATCACTTTATCCAGCGATTGTAAACAATAGCTGGCTTTGAGCCATTCTTTTAATTGCTGCACTGTCATTTCTTGCTTTTCTGAAATTACTAATCGATCCGATCCAACTTCCTCACGCAAATTTGCAAACAGTAAAATTGTAATCATTTTCTCATTCTTCCTTCTTTGGTTTTCCTTCTGGATAAGGTGTGTTTTCAAGTTGATCTCCAACCCACATCGTTCCATCTTCCCAAAATTCTTTTTTCCAAATTGGAACGATTCGTTTTATACGTTCAATCGCGTACTCATTCGCTTCATAAGCTACTTTACGATGCGGTGATGAAACTGCAATGACTACCGCAATATCCATTATTTCTAGCCGCCCTACACGGTGCGTAATTGCTACTTTTGCATCCAGCCATCTTTCACTAATTTCTTCACCAATTCTCATAAGTTGTTTTACTGCCATCGGTTTATATGCTTCATACTCTAAATGTAGCGTTCGTTTTCCTTTTGTTAATTCTCTCACCGTACCAATAAATGTTGTAATCGCACCTGCTTCCCTTCTTGCGACTTTATTCGTTACTTCTTCAACTAAAATCGGTTTATCTACAATCTCAAATAGCACTTGTCCCATTAAAACCACCTCTCACTTTATGAAATGTCCAAGGCCATTCACTACCTTCGTTATCTTCTAATAAAAGAACATCGACAAACATATCTTTTTTATATCCTCTTGTCCCGCCCGGCAATACGATAAACGCGTTGGATTCTGCCAATGAAGAAACTGAGCTAGATTTATCAAACCCTGATGGATAAGCGATTAATTTCCCCTCATCATATTGCAATTTTGCTCGTACAAATCTTGTAAATGGATTCGGTTTTAGAAAATCTTCTCCTAATAACGCTTTTTCTCTTTTTAAATGTACTTTTTCACTAAACATATACGTCCGAATACACGGTCTTACGAATAATTCAAACCCTACGTAACAAGCTGATGGATTCCCTGATAAACCAAATAATAACTTGCCATTTAATTGTGCTACAGTCGTAACACTTCCTGGTCGCATTGCAACTTTATTAAAAAGAACAGATGCACCTAACTTTTCGTAAATAGCTGGTAAATAATCATAATCTCCTACTGATACACCGCCCGTTGTAATTAACATATCTACTTGGCCAAGCGCTTCTTTCACAGCTGTAAAACACGTATTAAAATCATCACTAAACTTCCCAAAATATTTTACTCTTCCGCCCGCTCTTCGAATTTGAGACAATATCATGTACGTATTACTGTTTCGGATTTTCCCTGGCTGTAAGGAATCATTGACATCCAGTAATTCACTCCCAGTCGCTAACAATCCAATTACAGGCTTTCTCGCAACTGGTACTTCACTATAACCGAATGTAGCAAGAAGAGCTGAAATACCTGGATTAATGTACGATCCCTTCTTTGCAAGAACGGTTCCTTTACGAGCATCTTCACCTTGAAAAGAAATATTGTCGCCCGTTTTGAATGATCGCTTCACTTCCATATAATTGTTGCCGTTCTTCTCATATTGACGAGTCAGCTCTAACATAACAACCGCATCACACCCATTCGGAATTTGTGCTCCTGTCATAATTCGAACTGCTTGAAATGGACCTACTTTCTCATGGAATAGCGATCCTGCACCAATTTCACCCACTACTTCAAATACAATTGGCGTTTCATAACTTGCTAAATTAGTATCTTCTGCTCGAATAGCAAATCCGTCATACGGCGAACGATTAAATGACGGTACATCATGGTCAGCTACTAAATCCTCTGCTAATATACGTCCATAAGCTAATTCAATTGGTAATAGCTCCTTTAAGCCCTTATCAGCAAATCCCATCACTTTACGAACAGCTTCTTCAACCGTAATTGGCACTCTTCTTTCCATTGTTGACACCCTCTCTATTAACCGAATACGCGATAATATAGTTGTTTCGCTTTCGAAATATCATTTGTACCATGAATAAAAACACGACCATCCCGAAAAAAAACGATGCGGTAATCATCGGATTGGCAAGATAGTAAATACGGATTCCGATCTACTTTTCCCAGTTTTTTTAATACTTTTTCTATATCATCAAAATTGTATTTCCTATTGTCTACTGTTCTAATTTGAACTGTATTTCTTCCGCATAGAACAGCTGCTTTCGTTTGATTTTCGTATGATAAATAAGGATAAGTTCGATTCAAACCGCATGAGAGACAAGCGTCTGTTTTTATTTTCCCTAATTTTATAAAATGATTTTGATTACTCCATATATCAAACATGAAAAATGTTTTTCTAATTGCTGAGAAATCTTCCACTAAAATTTTGAGCGCTTCTGCCACTTGATATGCTGCGACGATTTGAACAGTCGGGCTAATAATCCCAGCAGTATCACACGTCACACCTGTAACAGGGATATTTTTCAGCATACAATGTAAACACGGTGTCTCTTGCGGAATAATTATATAACTCAATACCATATGATCCAACGCAAGAACCATATACCCACGGAATATTATGTTTTTGTGATAAATCATTTATTACAAATCGAATATCAAAATTATCTGTTGCATCAATGATTACATCTACATTTTTTAATAGACCTTCCATATTTTCTGAAGTTGCATCCATTACGAAAGCATGTATTTGTACTTCCGAATTAATTTGTTCTAGCCGATTTTTTGCAGCAATTGCTTTCGGCATTTTCTCTCTCGCATCTTGTTCAGAGTACAATTGTTGCCTTTGTAAATTACTCCATTCAACGTAGTCACGATCGATAATCGTCAACTTACCAACACCTGCACGTACGAAACTTTCGGCACTTGCACTTCCTAATGCGCCTGCCCCTACAATTAACACATGTTTATTTCGAATTTTTTCTTGTCCTTTACTCCCAATTGGTTTGAACAACTGTTGTCGTGAATACCGATCAGCCATTACATACCCTTCCTCTCAAGAACTCTATTTCATATTAGAATGTTGTTTCTGATAACAAGCAAAGTAAGCAAAACCAACAAACCCAGCTCCTCCAATTACATTTCCGATAAAAACAGGAACAAAATTTTTAGCCAGATCCATCCACGTTAGATGACCAGCAAAAATAACAGCGGAAATGACAAACATATTTGCTACTACTTGCTGAAATCCAATCACTACAAATGCCATAATTGGAATCCAAATTCCGATGATTTTCCCGACAAAATCACTCGTCCCGTAAGCGAGCCAAAGAGCAAGACAAACGAGCCAATTACAACCAATTGCTAAAATCAAAGTTCTCCCAAATGATTCATGTAACTTCCCTTCCGCTATCGCTACCGTTTTATTTAAATACTCTCCCTCTGTTAATCCGCCAAGATGTCCAAAGCAATACGCAACGAAAATTGCCCCAATAAAGTTCATGAGAGTAATCCAAACCCAGTTATTCAGTACACTTATCAATGTAATTTTCTTTGCATAAAGCGCCATAGACAGTGACATCATATTTCCCGTAATTAATTCTCCTCCTGCTAATACTACGAGCATGAGTCCAACAGGAAATACCGCTCCTCCTAAAACATTCACTAGACTTCCCCAGCGCTCAGGTAAATTCCCTAAAACTCGAATGTTAAGTAAAAAACCTATCGCAATAAACGCTCCTCCTAAAAAACCGAGAATAAGCATCGCTGGCAATGTCTGTCTTACTTTTTGAACACCGGCCTCAATGACAAGCTCAGCAATTTGTTCCGGCTTATGAAATGCCATTACCCATTCCTCCATTTTCTCCAAATAAAAAAGCAGCTTCAAAAAACCTCCTCAAAATAAAGGTTTTTGAATGCTGCTTAATTTCTCTGCACATCTTTTACAGAGATATCAATCATCACTTTTACTATAAAATAGAAAATCCACAACTCTTGTAAATTTTCCATTTTTCACTATGACGCTAGCTTTATATATTAACCACCGATATGTGACATTTCAATTTTAGGTATTGTTTTCTTATTTGTATGATTTAAGCGTTCATCTGAATAACGATCTTCCCTATTATTCCATATATCGCGTACTACATCTGTAATGTCCTCATCTGTATGTTCAGAACGAAGCAATTCTCTTAAATCATTTCCTTTAGAAGCAAATAAGCAAGTATATAATTTTCCTTCTGCAGAAATACGAGCTCTCGTACATGATGAGCAAAAAGAATCTGTTACTGATGAAATAATACCTATTTCCTCATCGCTTCCTATATAACGATACCTAGTAGCCACTTCACCAGAATAATTTGCTTCTATCCGTTCTAACGGCATAACTTGATGAATCGTATCTACTATTTCTTGTTTAGAGACGACCTCTTTTAAATCCCAACCATTATAATTTCCAACATCCATATACTCAATAAAACGAAGAATATGCTTATTTTCCTTAAAATATTGCGCCATCTGCAAAATGTCCTGTTCGTTTTTTCCCTTTTGAACGACCATGTTTATTTTAATTTTCATTCCAACTTCAGCTGCAGCCTGTATTCCTTCCAGAACCCTTTGCACTTTGCTCCTATTACCATTTAAATAGAAAAACCGCTCTTCTTCTAAGGAATCTAAGCTAACTGTTACACGTGATAGTCCCGCCTTATATAAATCAGGAGCAAACTTTTTAAGTAACGATCCATTGGTTGTTAAACCGATATCTTCTACACCATCAATTTTATTAAGGCGCTCAATAAGCTTTGGAAGCCCTCTTCGAAGTAACGGTTCTCCGCCTGTAATCCGTAATTTTCTCACACCTAAAGAAACGAAAATACGTGTTATCCTTTCAATTTCATCAAAAGATAAAATTTTATCATTAGACAAAAACGAGTAATCAGGACCAAATATTTCTTCTGGCATACAATATCGGCAGCGAAAATTACAGCGATCAGTAACTGAAATACGTAAATCCTTTAACGGACGTTGCAACTTGTCTAATGTAACTGATTTCATCTTCATTGCCTCACTTTTATTTTATATTTAAAACACGTTCTGGATGGGTATATACATTTAAGGAGTGATTACGAATAAATCCTATTGTCGTAATACCTAAATCTTCCGCTAGTTGCAAAGCTAACTCAGTTGGAGCTGATTTTGATAGTATAATTTCACAACCGATTTTTGCAACTTTCAATAATATTTCCGAAGAAATACGACCACTAAAAACAATGATTTTATCTTTTATAGAAATATCGTTTCTTAAACAATAACCGTAAATTTTGTCTAGTGCATTATGCCTACCAATATCCATTCGGCTTAAAATAATACCATTAACATCACATAAAGCTGCATTATGAACCCCACCAGTACGATGAAACGTATCCGCAGATTGCTGCATTTCTTTCATTAACCGAAAACAATCATCGGCAGCAACCTGTACATGGACACCCTTCATTTTTTTTGCACTTAGTGCATCATTTGCAAAAACAAACCCTTGCCTACTCATACCACAACAAGACGTAATATAGCGTTTATTTTGCATTTGTTCATAATACGGATTTACTTTTGTCGTTGTTACATGCACAAATCCTTCTTTCTCCTGCACCCATACACTATCAATGTCTTCATACTTCCGAATGATTCCTTCAGACGCTAAGAAGCCTATTACCATATCTTCTATATATTCTGGAGTACTAACCATTGTAACAAACTCCTGTCCGTTCATTTTAATGGTGACAGGAAACTCTGTTACAATGCTGTCCTCTATATGTTTAATTGCTCCTTGTTCATAACGAAAGATTTCTCTTTCTACCTGTATCGGTTTCACGATCAGTATCCTTCTCTCACGTTATATTTTTATCAAAAACAAATACAGAAACTGCAATATCTTCTTCTACTTTCATATCTGAAAACAAATTCACTAATTTCGCTCCAACAAGTTCCTCCAAATGTTCACGGGAATTCGCAGCATACACTTCTTGAATCATTTTCGTTCTAGCCATATGAACCATTTCCGCACCGTCCATCGTACTTGAAATAAATTTTTCAGTAGGTGTTAAGTTTCCATAAAGAGTCGCTATAGCCATATTTTCCGCAAAAACAGTATGAATTCGTTCTGGTCCTTTTCCGAAAAGTTCCTTTCGAAGTTTTCGTATCATATCATTAAATTCATGTACTTTTTTTGACATACAATTATACCTCCCAAAAGCCTCATTTTACTCTATTATATATTTTACCAAAATGAGCCTTCCGCCCAAACTATTTCCTACAAATATTTGGGCGGAAAGGTTCACTTCATGAAGTTTATTCGCCTTTTAACCCTTTCCCCATACCTTTTAAGAAATGAAGCCCAAACCCGATAGCACGGTTAATATCTGGGTCTTTCAATACTTTCATAAGATCGAATACCCCTACTTTTTTATTACTTTCTAGATGTTCATTACCTTCTTCTAGCCCGACTAATAAACTACCTATAAGCTTTTTCGTAAGTTCTGGGTCAAGTTCAGTTAACGCACCTGCAGCGCCCATCATATTATTAATTAAATTTGTAACAGGCTCACGAGTTACTTGACCTAGAACAATTTTCGCAATTGGTTCTTTCGCTTTTAGCATTGAATTTGCAGCTTCTAGCATTCCAATGTCATTTAATTCCCCTACTATATTAAACATCTGATTTAGAGCTTCTTCATTATTAGTTAGAAGCTCTTTTAAATCATCTAACTTTTGCTGTTTTATTTCTTCCTCAGTTAATTCTTGTTTTTGAATCATTTTTATAGGTGCAGCCATAGTTTTCTCCTCCTACTTATCCGTTAAATGCACATACCCTGGACGTGCCCACTTACGATGTACCTCAATTCCAGCTTGAGGGTGACGTTTTTTATTGCGTGGGTTCGCTTTTGGCATCGGATTTTCGCCATCAACTTCTAATACTTCCATACGTACTTTTGTTTGTTTATACGCAGGTGTATTCGTACGTACATCCACAGCAGGACCTGTTAAGAAATTAATTGCCGTTTCGTTATCTGTAGAGTTCATCGGTAAATATAACTCATTCGCTTTTACACGATCTGTAACGAGTGCACGTAATTTTAATGCTCCAAAAGGAGAGACAAGACGAACTAACGAACCTGTTTTTACGCCACGTTCTTTTGCAAGATCTGGAGAGATTTCTACGAAAACACCAGGTACTTTCGTTTGAATACCTGTTGATTTATTTGTCATATTCCCTTCATGGAAATGCTCAAGCATACGACCGTTGTTAATGTGAAGGTCAAACTCAGCTGGAAATTCAGCTGGACGTACCCAGTCAGCAATCGCAAAACGAGCCTTTTTATCTGGGAAGTTAAATCCGTCTTGGAACAGAAGTGGTGTATTCGTTCCATCAAAACTTCCCCAATGGAAACTGTTCCATCCTTCAAGCACTTCATAGTTCGCTTGCGAGAACAATGGTGATAAACTTGCCATCTCAGCAAAAATTTCACTTGGGTGGCTATAATTCCAGTTTGCACCTAGTTTATTCGCAACTTCCTGGACGATCCACCAGTCTGGTTTCGCATCTCCTAGCGTAGGAAGAACTTGATATAATCTTTGGACACGGCGCTCTGTATTTGTGAAAGTACCTTCTTTCTCAAGAGATGGCGCTGCTGGTAATACAACATCTGCATATTGAGCAGTTTTAGAAAGGAAAACATCTTGCACAACGAAGAAATCAAGGCTCGATAACACTTCATGTACATGATTTGCATTAGAATCTACAAGAGCCATATCTTCTCCGACAAGATACATTGCTTTCATTTTTCCTTCGTCAATTGCGTGAAGCATTTCGATATTATTAAGACCTGGTTCACTATCAATTTTCACTCCGTAAGCAGTTTCAAATTTCGCACGTTCCATTTCGTTAGTAACGTGCTGATATCCTGGAAGCCATCCTGGTAAAGTACCCATATCACAAGCACCTTGTACGTTATTGTGGCCTCGAAGTGGGTATGCGCCTGCTCCTGGACGACGGTAGTTCCCTGTTGCAAGAAGTAAGTTTGAAATTGCAGCGGAAGTATCAGAACCACCTGTATTTTGCGTTACCCCCATACCCCAAAGGATACATGTACCATCTGCATCACGAATCATTTCAGCCATTTGAATAAGCGTTTCTTTTGAAATGCCTGTTACTTCTTCTGCATATTCAAGTGTATATTCCTCTAGGCTTTCTTTGAAATCTTCAAAGAAGTTTACATTCTCATTAATGAATTCCTGATCATGCCAACCTTGATCAATCATATATTTCGTAACAGCCATTAACCAAACTTGATCTGTTCCTTGTTTTGGACTAATAAAGACATCTGATCGCTCTGCCATTTCGGTTTTACGAAGATCAGCTACAATTAACTTTTGTCCGTGTAATTTATGTGCACGTTTAATACGTGTAGCTAGAACAGGATGACCTTCTGTCGGATTACATCCTACAATAATAACAAGACCAGATTGCGCAATATCTTTAATCGTTCCGGCATCACCGCCCATACCAATTGTACGGAACAAACCATCCGTTGCTGGTGATTGGCAATAACGTGAGCAGTTATCAATATTATTCGTTCCAAATACTTGTCGAGCTAATTTTTGAATTACATAATTGTCTTCATTTGTAATTTTAGAGGAAGAAATAAATCCGATAGAACCTTTACCGTACTCTTCTTTAATAGCGCCTAATTTATTTGCAACTACATTCAGTGCTTCTTCCCATGTAGATTCAACAAACGTTCCATTTTTACGAATTAAAGGTTTTGTTATTCGTTCTTTAGAATTTACGAAATCCCAACCAAATTTCCTTTTTACACAAGTGGAAATTGCGTTAACTGGTGCATCTGAAGATGGCTGTACTTTAAGAATTTTACGCCCCTTCGTCCACACTTCAAACGAACAACCTACACCACAAAATGTACATACTGTTTTCGTTTTCTTCGTACGAGTATCACGCATGGCCGCTTCCACTTCTGATACCGCAAAAATACCGCTATATCCAGGCTCAACTTCTTTAATTAAATCTACCATCGGTTCAAGAATATCTGGTTTTAATCCCGTCATAAATCCAGCTTCACCGAGCATCGTTTTCTCCATTAAAGCGTTACAAGGACAAATCGTTACACATTGACCACAGCTAACGCATGAAGAATCATTAATATTTACTCCTTCATCCCAAATAACTCGTGGGCGTTCCGCTTCCCAGTCTATCGATAACGTTTCATTTACTTGTAAGTTTTGACACACCTCAACGCATTGACCGCATGCAATACATTGATTAGGATCATAGCGATAAAACGGATGCGTCATATCAACTTCACTTACATCTACTTTCGGTTCATACGGATATTTTTGATGTTCAATTTCCATTAATTCTGCTGTATTATGCAGTTTACAGTTCCCATTGTTGTTGTCACATACTGTACAGTATAATAAATGATTTTCTAGTAACCGATCCATCGCCTCTGTTTGTGCTTCTTTTGCGCGAACAGAAGCACGTTCAATGTTCATACCTTCCGTTGCTATCGTCGAACAAGAACGCATTAACTTTCCGTCAACTTCTACAATACAAGTGTCACATGTTTGAATAGGATCTACTTCTGGCACGTAACAAATTTGCGGATGTTCAATCCCGTTCTCATTAATAACACCCAATATCGTTGAACCGGGCTCCGCTGTATACTTTTTTCCGTCAATTGTAATATGAACCATGTTGTTATTCATGGTCTTTCCCCCTTTTTGAGAATAAAAAAACTCCACCACGAAAATATACGCACCACATTTCGGCACGTTATTATCATGGTGGAGTAGTTTATTAGCACATCTTGCTAAAATACCAATCCATTTATTCATAAATAAAACGATAGAGTCATAACAGGTCATATCACGATTCCATCTTTAACACTATAATTATAGCGTTACAGTTAAAAATATACAATATAAAATTTAAACTACGCATATGTCAGCTTGTAACTATCCATAATAACCCATATAAAGTGAAACTTTAATCAGTGGGGGGTTTTCTTCATCCCCCACTGATTATCAGCCCTCACCAATCGGGATAAAACATAACAAGGAGTAAGCGAACAAATGGGGTCTTTTAATAAATGGATTCGTGGTGAAAAATCTCTTTCTACCCAAGAGCAAGCTGATTACGCATTAAATAAATCTATCTCTTCTTCCCTTTCCCTTAATTTAAAGCACTTGTCCAAACTGTTTAGCGGTATTCCAGAATTAATAACACGCACTTTTCCATTAAAAAACGGACAGGAAGCTGCACTCATATATATGGAAGGACTTGTAGACAAAACTGTTATTAACGTAAACATTCTTCGTCCTCTCTTATTTAAAGAGTGGAATGAAGACGATTTTTGGAAAGCCTCTGTTTCTATCGGAAATATTAAAAAAGTTCAACAGTGGGCAGACATTGAACAATCTCTTTTACACGGCAAAAGTATTTTATTTATAAACGGACAACTATCCGCTTTAGAGCTCGATACGCAAGCGGCACCAAAAAGGAGTATTGAAGAACCTACAACAGAGAGCTCCATAAAAAGCTCACACGAAGGATTTAATGAAGTAGCGAGCGACAGCCTTGCACTTATTCGTCGATATATTCCAAATCGCGAACTGAAAGTGAAGGAATTCACTGTTGGTGAACGAGCTACTTCAAAGGTTTTTTTGCTTTATCTAGCAGATGTTGCGAACGAAAATGTCGTAAAAGAAATGGCATCCCGTATCGAGTCAGTAAAAGTTGATGCGATTCTTACTACTGGTGAATTAGAGGGGTTTGTTGAAGATAATTCATTTACTCTCTTTCCGCAATTATCAATAACTGAACGCCCCGACACAACAGCACATCATATTCTTGATGGGCGAATTGCCGTTGTTGTAGATCGCTCACCAGGCGTATTAATAGGACCTATGACCTTTTCATCCTTTTTTCAGACGATAGATGATTACAGCTTCAGACCTATGATTCCATCTTTTATACGACTCCTTCGTTTCACTGGGCTATTTATTGCAATATTTGCTCCTGCTCTTTATATTGCTATGATTTCCTTCCATTATGAAGTGATTCCGCTCAAATTGTTGTTAACGATTGGAGAATCTCGAGCCAAAATTCCTTTTCCTCCCATATTAGAAGCTTTATTAATGGAATTAGTTCTCGAAATGCTCCGAGAAGCAGCGATTCGGCTTCCTGGACCTGTTGGGCAAACAATCGGCGTCGTAGGAGGAATTGTAATTGGACAAGCTGCCGTTCAAGCTGGGATTGTTAGTAACGTTATGGTTATCGTCGTATCAATTACTGCGGTTGCCTCCTTCATTATTCCTAACTTAGAAATGTCAGCAGGAATTCGGCTTCTTCGATTCCCAATGATGATAGCCGCCTCTTTATTTGGCGTCATTGGAATTATGGTTGGGATGGCGATCATTATTATTCATATACTTTCTATGGAATCTCTCGGTGTTCCTTATGGTAGTCCTTTTTCTCCGTTATTTGCTTCGGATTTAAAAGATACCCTTGTACGTTTCCCATGGAAAATTATGAAGAAACGGCCACTATCTCTACAATTAAAACAAGATAACCGGCAAAGAGATGTTGAGGAAAAGGAGGATAATAAGTGACAAAACGTGCAAAGAGGGAGATTAGTTTATTTCAATACATTTTAACGATTAGTGGTGTTCAAGTAGGATTCGGTGTCCTTACACTTCCGCGTGAAGTTGCACAAGGGGCAAATACAGATGGCTGGATGTCTATTATTATTGGATGTGCTCTCACTACTTTAGTCAGTTTATGTATTGTGAAAATTATGGAAAAGCATCCTGAATATACTTTACTCGATGTGCTAACTCGTTATCTTGGGAAGTGGCTAGGAAGAGTAGGAATGATTTTTTGGATTTTATATGCTGTCCTTGCAGCTATTTCCTTAATTTTTTCCCTCTTATACGTTATTCACATTTGGATTTTACCTAGAACTCCAATGTTTTTAATTATGATTTTACTATCTATTCCAATGTTAATGCTAGCATGTAAAGGCGTTCTTATTATAAGTCGCTATGCTGTTTTCACTGTATTTTTCACACTATGGATGCCTTTTCTATTGTTTATTCCGCTTAAAGATGGGCATTGGATTTATCTTCTTCCTCTTCTTAAAGAAGGCTGGATACCAGTTTTAAACACAGTAAAATCAACTATCATTGCGTTTCTCGGATTTGAGTTTGCATTTGTCCTTTATCCTTATCTCAGTAATAAATCATCTGCAAAAAAAGGAATTGTTCTTGCGAATTTGATTACGCTATTTATTTATCTTCAAGTCACCTTTGTCTCTTTTGTTTATTTTAGTCCAGATGGTATAACAAAGTTTTTATGGCCGACTCTTTCTCTTGTTACACCGTTTCACTTCTCATTTCTTGAGCGATTTGAAATTATCTTTTTGTCATTTTATCTCTTTATTATTTTTGATTCCTGTATTCCTTATATTTTCACTGCTTCAGATGGAATTAATCAATTTCTTAACAAAAAAGGCAGTTCATTACCTATTTATGTTTTATTATTCGGGTGTATTTTCATCTTATTCTTTTATATCCCTTCTTCTTATCAGATAAGTGCGTTGCGGGAATTTTGGGGAACTGCTAGTTATTTTATCGTTTTTCTATTCCCAGTCGTATTTCTCTTATACATGACACTTTATCAGCATTGGAAAAGGAGAAGAGTTTAAATGAGGCGCTTTATTCATTTCACTATACTTTACTTTCTCATAACCTTTTTAACAGGCTGTGGAGATCGACTCGACTTAGAAAAACAATCGATTTCATTAATTTACGGCTTTGACGCAAAAGCAAAAGGAAAATTAATTGTGTACCACGTGAATCCTATTTTTAATGAAGACGTAGAAAAAAAGTACGAAACACATGAAGCGAAAGTACGTACACCTCGAGAAGCAAAAGCAACGTTTAATAGTTCAAGTGGCGGTTTAGTATCTACAGAAAAGTTACAGCTCATTTTATTTAGCACAAATTTTTTAAAACAAGAAGGAGCTATGCCTTACCTTGATGTTTGGTATCGTGATCCTAAAAACACTGGAAACATGCGCATGGTTGCAGTAGACGGTCCAATTTCTTCAGTTATATATAATAACTTTAAAGATAAGCCTGCCCTTCCCGAGTATTTAACAGATTTAATTAATACGAACAAACTGTACAATCGGACCGTTTTTACGACATTCCATGAATTTCACAGGCAAACGTTTAATAAAGGTATAACACCTGCTATTTCAGAAATAAAAAAAGGTAAAAAGGATGTTATCGTTACTGGTTCCGCGCTATTAACTTCTCGCGGAATTTATAAAATGTCATTAAATCGTTATGAAAGCGCCCTTCTTCTTTTGTTACAAAAGAAAGCGAATACACCGGTTTCGCTTACATTGAAAATCCCTTCTACTTCAGTTGAAAGTAATAGTGATTTAAAAGATACCGATGGCGGCGATTTCGTAACAATAAATGTTCTTAGCATGAATCGTGATATCCATACAGATTATAGCGATAACCACTTCAAATTTCATGTTAAAATGGATTTGAAAATTGCTGTCTCTGAACTTACATTCAATATGGATATAGACAAAGATAGAAAGAAATTAACTTCTCTTATTACAAAACAACTAAACAAAGATTTGAACGATTTAATCCACAACATTCAAAAACAGCAACTTGATCCATTCGGATTTGGTGATTATGCGAGAGCGTTTCAATATAAAGAATGGAAACAAGTCGAAGATGATTGGCCGAGTGCCTTTTCAAAAGCTAATGTGAAAGTGGCACCAACTATTAAAATTTTAGAAAATGGGATTATTAAATAGAAAAAACACGCTACTTGTTCTTATATGAATAAGTAGCGTGTTTTCATTTCCATTACAAGTATTATTTCAATGGACTATACTTTATTTCTATTTCTAACATTACTATGTTTTTTAGCATATACAAAATATATGAAAACACCTACTATAATCCATGCAACAAAACTAATTAAAGTAAGCTTAGAAAGGTTCAAAGCTAAATATATACAACTTACTATCGAAACGATAGGTAAAAAAGGTACTAGAGGAGCACGGAATGGCCTCTTCATATTAGGATGTGTCTTTCTTAATACAATGACAGCTATAGATACAAACACAAACGCTGTTATCGTTCCCATATTCACTAAATTAGCTAATAAATTCAAATCCACTAATCCCGCTAATAAAGCTGCTAGTATACCTGTAACCCATGTATTAAAAAATGGAGTTTGTAAACGTTTATGAACACTTGAAAGTCTTTTTGGTAACAATCCATCTCGACTCATCGAGTAAGATACACGAACAAATGCAAACATAGCTACTAACAGAACTGTTGTTAGCCCTGCTATCGCTCCGACCGATAACAACCCAGCAATTCTATCTTCTCCTACAGTGCGCAACGCATATGCAACCGGATCAGCAACATTTAATTCCGTAAACGGAACCATTCCAGTTAACACGAATGAAACACCTACATATAGAACCGTACAAATGAACAAGGAAACAAGTAGCCCAATTGGCACGTTACGTTGTGGACGCTTCACTTCTTCTGCGGCTGTTGCAACTGCATCAAATCCTAAAAAAGCAAAAAATACAGTAGCAGCGCCTCCTACCACACCGTGAAAACCAAACGGTAGAAATGGTTGCCAATTCTCTGGTCTTACATATTGTGTCCCTACAACAATAAACCCTACAATAACAGCCAGTTTAATAATAACCATTATATTATTTATTCGTGCACTTTCTTTTGCACCACGGCTTAATAAAAATGTAACAACTAAAATAATAAGAACTGCTGGTAAATCAATGATTCCACCCTTCCCCATTCCTGGTGCCGAAGCAAAAATCGTAGGAATGTGAATATTAAAACCTAGTAGCAATGACTGAAAATATGCTGACCAGCCTGCTGCAACCGCAGAAGTCACTAATAAATACTCCAGCATAACACACCATCCAACTATAAATGCAAAAATCTCACCTAGTGTCATATATGTATATGAATATACACTTCCTGAAACTGGAACTGTAGATGCAAATTCAGCATAACAGAAAGCTACACATGCACATATAATTGCCGCTAATACAAAAGATAATACAATCGCCGGACCAGCATGTTTCGCTGCTACAATACCAGTTAATACGAAAATACCTGTACCAATAATTGCTCCAATCCCTAAAAGAGTTAGATCAATCGCTCCTAAAGTTTGATTCAATACTTTTTTCTTTTCTTAATCCATCGCCTTCTCTATATGAACACACTCTTTCTTTGAAACCTCTTTTTCAAGTTTATCTCTTACTTGTTACATTCTTTATTACTGTTCTATTTTAAAAATAAAAATATACATAGTTCACTTCCCCTATAGACTTAGTAACCCACCTCAAAAAAACAGAAAAATCAATCTCTTTATGCCGTATTGAATTTTCAAAATATTAATTGTACCAAAAAACCATTAAGAATGCTGATTGAATTTATCATACAATTAATTATATTGTCAATAATAAATCAATCAAAAACAATCGGTTGATTATGTATCAAATGTTATTTTTATACATAATTATTTTCTCAAAAACATTGTTGTTTTCCACCTTAATATTCATACACATTTTATTACATTGATTTTCATACAATTTTCATTACATACAATGCAATAATAATTCATTTGAGGTTATTTTACCATTTTAATACTAACAAAAAAGTGCAGATTTTCATCTGCACTTTTTTTATTCTTCCGCTTCAGCTTCTGCACTACTATTTCCAAGATGCTCCTTCTGAGCTTCCTCTTGCAGCTCCGCTGAAATCATCCCATAATAAAGTTCCGGATATAACCCAAATATTTGATATACACTTCCTAAAAACGGCATCAGAATCCCTCTTTTCTAAAGTTGTATTGCCACTTTTAAGGATTCCCTTTTCATTCATTATACATTCGTTTTTGACGTTTCTTCTTCATCTTGAACACCTAATAAATTTTGCCATTTTTTATACGGAGCGCTATTTGGATCTACATATCCTTTCGCATGCGAGCGATCCCACAATTGTTTAATAAACATTTCTTTCTCTTTCTTTGCCACCATATCGGCACCTGTACCGTAATAGTTCTGGAAATACAACTCGATTTCATCAAGGAATAGTCTTAATAATTCATCTGATGTTTCTTCTAACGTCGGATCATACTTCGCTTCACGATCATACATTAAAATCATATCTAAAAGATTGTGGACATGTTCTTTTCTAAGCCATCTTACATCTTGGGCTCCTAATACGAACGGATGTGTATATAAATGTCCACCTTGTATCATCGCCTTTTCTTCCTCTTCTTCAAATCGTGACAAGATGTTTTCATAAATAAACGGATTATGAAGCAACGCTCTGTGTAATTTATAACTTTCGCTTGAAATATTTTTCCCCATTGACTGAATTAAAAAGCTACGTCCTACACCGTTATATTGATACACAAACTGTCCATCAACAGCAACTAAACTAATCCAGCGATACATATATGCGTATAGTAATGCACGATTACATTTATCATAATCTAATTTTGTTTGAGTCGCATTTAAATCTGGCATAAAGGCTGGTAAGTGCCAATACTTATCTAAATGCGGCGTTAAACTAGATTTTTTACTATTTAATTTGTTTACACGGCGATAATACGATTGGAAATAGTCACCTTTATCATTCATAAATCCATTTGAAATATGTCCTGATGATAATTTAGGAAAGTCTTGCAGCGATAAGCCGTAATGCGCTCGATAACAGATCACTTCAAATGGCGAAAAGGCTTCATGTACTGTATCTTTTTCTTTAAACATTTCTTGAATTAATTCCTCTTGCAACTCTTTCTTTAAAGAAGGATGTATACCCCAATATTGTAATTCCCTATGATGAGCAACTTTCGGAACGAATGGACTAGCTAAATGGAACAGGTCTTCAATTTTTTCACGAACGTATTCATCGCGATCACGTTTCTTATAATCTGCTTCTTTTCGCAACGCTTCAATAATATTCAGTTCTAATTTATCACGATAGCGTACTTGCAGTTCGTCATAACAATAGCTCAGTATATGTTCTCGGTAGAAATCCTCTACCTTTTTCGACTGAATCTCTTCTGTTTTCGCATCACGACAATATTCCCCGTACAAACTCATGTAAATTTCCGCTGATATATCTTTCGGTAGTACACCTAAATTTAAATGTTGCTGCATATCTTGCCATATCTTTTCTTGCAGCTGTTCCTCAGCTAATACATATACATTCGTCGGGTTTGTTTTCCCTTCAAATTCCTTACTGCGCTTTTGGATTTCAAACAGTAAATTTTCACGTGTTTCATGTAAATTATCAAAAAACCTTTCCCAATATTGAATCATTTTATTAACTGCTTGATATAGCGATTGATATACAAGTTCTAATAGCATTTCTTTTCGATATTCATTTAATTTGTGTACATATTGCGTTACGATGTCTTCAAATTCTCTTTTGAATAAACGTTGCTGATTATTAATCATTTTTCCGAACCAGCCTTGTTGTTGAGCAATTTCTACTCGGCGTACAGCCGTTACCGTTCCATCAATATTACCCACATTAAATTTTTTATCGTAATTTTGAATTACATTACGCTTTTGTTCATTATTTTCATGTAGTCGATTCATTTTTTCTACTAACTGCTTTCGGATTTCATATAACATAAAACGCGCTGCTACTGGGTGAACGGGATCTGTTTTCTTTAAAAACCATGTATTTAATTGATAGGACTGCCCTTCAGAACCACTTGGTGAAAAGCGGTCTGATTCAATCATGTCATATAAAAGTGTCGTTACATGTTCATGTACCCGGCTCGGAATCGCATACGCATATAAACGCACCGCATGATCCACTCTTGCCACTTCACCCTTCATCTGTTCCATCATTTTCAGTTTCGTAGCTGAAATTTTACACTCATGTTGCAGACGATTTAATTCCTCATCTTTTTGCACCGTTCGTTGTACATAACTTTCTACAGCTTCTAAAAACAGTTTTGATTTCGCAACTCCGAGCTTACCACCCTCTGCTCCTTCACGTGTTTCATTGTACATTTGTCTATAGAAAATATGAGCTTGCTCTGGACGGGTAGCAAGATGCTCCAAGTCCTCTAAATAACTTTTACCTCTCTCCGGCTTTTCACGTTGCATCCCACGTTTTACATCTTGATCGTATCTTTGCTTCTTCTCTTGAAACAGTTGATCTAAATGAAGCCACGATTCATCTAAACCTTGCACGGCCCATTTTAAAGCACAATATTTTAACACATGCTCATATGGATAAATAATCTTTGCCGTTCCGGCCCCGCAATATCGTCCTTTTCCGCTTGATTCTGCTAATTGCTGAATTTGATTGTCTTCCTGTGCAAAATGACTTGTGGACATCGGGCTAAATAACTGTAAATAAATTGTATTTGCCATCTGTTCCATATAGTCTGATAAATTGTGTAAATGGTGTCCATGTAGGTTTTCGTAATCGTATAAGAAACAATAATTGTACGGTAAATGATGTTGTTTAATTGTATGATTCGTTCTTCCGTCTTCATCTACTTGATCAGGGCGATACTCTAATTCAATTGTTACACCGCCGCGTTTTGATAATTCTCCAGTAGACCCGAGCGTAATAGCATGTAATTCTTTTAACGATGCATAGCCATTTGCTTGCACCGTTTCAAATTCTTTCGCGCTAACCGTTCTCGTCTTTACTAAAACATCCGGCATTAAAAACGCACCGCGTATTAAAATGTTATGATGCTGCAATTTCTTCCGAAGCATTTCACGTAAATATAAAGCAATTTGCAGAAACATCCCTGAACCTGTTCCGCCTGCTAGTGATGTTACTATAATGACACGCACACCATATTCCGTTTGATCACTTGTAACCGGAAAGATTTTCTCGATTTCTTGCCAAAAAGACGTCAATTTATCTTCTTTCATCGCAGCACGTAACGCTAAACGTGAAATGACGCGTAACTGTCCTGCTCCTTCTGTTAATGGTTTATCAAGTATAGTCGGATCCATCGGAAACCACTCTGGGATCGTTGGATCTCCCGCAATATACTCCCTAAGCGTTTTACTAGAACTTGTTTGTGTCTTAAACTTTCGAATATGATCGAATTTACTTAATGTATTCACATCTGTATCAAATACGTGCATTGCTACCTTTTTCCGGCGCTCTTCAAGCAGTTTTTCATATATTTGATGCGTCACAGTACTACCGATTCCACCTAAACCAATTAATATTGTTGGAACTTGTAATGTCATGTGAACCACCTTCCTATTCTTGCTTGTTGGAAAAAAGGGAAAGAGGATTAATACTCCATCCCCTTCTTATCCCTACCTACTATTCACACTCGTATTTGTAAATCTCCTTACCATATCCTCTATCAATTACTAAAAGTTCATTTGGATATAGTGTCTTATGTTCCATTCCAACCTCATCCTCTGTTATAAACATCCCATCAATAATCATTCCTACTACTTGTGACTCTTTCGCTACAAATATCGATTTCGATCCTTTCTTTGCTATAAACGTAACGGATTGCACAGTCTTTCTTTCTGCTCTATACGGAATACCAAAATAATGTTTCCACCATTTATTTTTGAGTAACTCTGGCTCAGATTGATATAACCAATCTTTCGCTACCTCTTGATCCCATTCGTAATACAATAATGCTTTCCGGTGAAATCTTGGACGGACAATCCATCCTAAAACGATTATTCCTACTATTAACAGTAATAAAGTGATAGGAATAACAAACTTAAAAATAAGCGCATACTTTTCATAAAACGGCGCATTTTGAATATGGAGTGTTATATCTTTCTTTACTTTTGGTAATTTTGAATCCTGCACTACGATGGTAGCTTCTACGGTGCCGGTATCTGTAAAATTGAATGTGTCGGAGTAATGCGGTCGAGGATAAATGTAAATTTGATTACCATGCTGTTTTATTTCATAGTTGATTGATTGTTTAGATGTGACACCAGTAGATTTTAATAGTTTTTTTACAGCCTCTTCTGTCATCGGCTTATCATCTAACTGTGGTTGTATAATAAATGGTTTACTATTCTCTAAATTTGTTACTTTTTCTTCATAATCTTTCGTGACAGTTTGAAGTGATAATTTAGGCTTTTTCGTTGTTTCGATTTTAAATTCTTTCGTCTGTCTGTAAAACCCCTTTATGTTCATATGAACTTTCCCGCGTACTAATCCTTTAGTAAGCTTCGTTTCGTAATAAAATACATGTCTTTTATCGTCCCACTTCATCGCATATTGCTTCCCGTCTATTTCTACTTCTGCCTGAAAGTAAGAAGACTGAACTGGCAACTCAGTAGGTTTTGCTTCAATAACAGCTGTCACATCTTCATACATCTCCTCAACATTTTTTCTATCCTTATCCTCTTTGTCATAAGTAGAAACAGTATAATTAAGTGCCGGTTCGACTAGTACTTGTAATCCTTCTTTCTCAATATCTCGGTCCACTTCTATCGTATACGTTCCTGGTTTAATAACTTCTTCATTTTCCGTACTGATATGAACTATATTTCCGAACAATTTCGCTTCACCTGGTGCATGTATGGAAAAAGAAGATTGTAATTGTAATGGTTTAGAAATTTGTGTGACCTGATAATCGGGCAAAGAAGGCGATTGTCGTACAAGTGTCATACGTTTTAACGGAAATGGTGTTGTAATCTCTACTTTCTTCCCTACTACTTTCGTTTTTACAATCGATTCAACGGAAGAGAACGGATCACGATTTGCAACTAATGCTGCCACTTGATTGACGCTTTTTACAATGCCATCTTCTCCGCTTGACGGCATCGTAACACCATTTATCTCTTTCTTCCATATTTCCTTGAACGTATTTAGTTGTTCTTTTTCTTGTTGTCCTAAATCTTCTTCCATCGTAATTAAGACTGGATGTAACGATATCTTTTTTGTATCCATTTCTTTCTTAAACTGGGCTAATTTCTGCAAAATTTGTTCTTTTCCGCCAACCTTATCTTTCTCTAAATCATTAAATGCCCCGTCAGTTAATACAATAAGCCAAAATTCACGTTTTCCATCTATATCTGCTTCCTTTTTTATAGATTGCATCGCCGTTTCTACCGCGCTAAATGGAGTATTTAAATACGTTTTCCACGCTCCAATTCCCTCAATTTCTGTTTGCCTTTTATCCTTCGTTAACGAAATGTTTAATGGATCATTCGGCTTACTCATTGGAACGTAAGAAAATTTATCTTTTTCATCCAATAGCGCAACTAAACTTTGCAAAGCATAATTGGCATATTTCCAGCGATCGTTATTTCTCATGCTGCCCGAATCATCATATACAAGTGAAACGACCCTTTCCTTTGCCTCCTCTCCTTTTGCAAAAGTCCAAAAAGGATGTAACCATATAAATAGAAACAACATGAATGTGGCACAAATTCGAATTTTCATGATGAGGCTTCGCCACCTTTGTAGACAAATTCCTATGTTTAAATTTATGAGAGGAAACAAGATATATGACTTGTATTTTAGGACAACTAACCCACCATAACTTTATTATGTAAACAGATCATACACTTGGTAATATTCCTTCTAGCATTCTCTATCCAATTATATAAGTAAAAAAGCCTGTTTAAGCTCCACGCTTAAAACAGACTTTTCCTACTTTTTATTTTAAAAACACATGACAAAAAGTTTGATTTTTAACTTAACACATCACTTCTATTGTAAATCCACCAGGTGCTTCAACGTAAAACGTATACGCATGGGCATGCTTAGGAGGCTCGACCAAAAATCCATCTTCCTTCAATCTTTGATTTATCTTATCTACTTGTTCTTCACTTTCTTGTGGAAATCCTACATGAAATGTTTTTGGATACTGAACTTCTTTTCCTTTCATTAACGTTAGTATAAATCCATCATTATCACGCATAACTGCAAAGGCATTCCCCCTTGTTCCACTACAAGTTAAGCCAAAATACTTTTCTAAAAACTCTCTTGCAGCTACTACATCTGCAACTGTTAAATTAAGATGTTTAATTCCCAATTCATCACCTTCTTTCTTAATTTTCTAACATTTTATCATACAATTAAAAAACACGCCTTTCACAGCGTGTTTCCTTGCTTTACATACACTTCAACAATCGGATTCTCTTTATGATCCGCATGCAAGCGTATATTCTCTTCACTTGTATTATAAATACTAGCTAATAACATTATCGTTAACACATTAGGTGTCTTCGCATCACTTCCGTATTTTCTCTCAAGCGCTTCCTTATATTCAAAATCTAAATCCCCCTGCACATATGTATACACTTCAAAACCATCTTCTAAATTGCAAACTACTGTATCAATAATATCTGCCCCTACTTGCTTCTTCATTTCCTCTCGCAACGCTTCAATAAATTCTTCCCACGGTACTTCGTGTGTCTGAAACTGATCTGTAGATTTCATGCCTTTTCCTCCTTATATATCCTCTTCTTATATTTCCCCTTTCCTATAACAATTATGATAGATAGGGCATTCGTACAAGCCGCACTTGTCCCCCTTACATATCGTATTACTGTAATGCGGAAGGAGGAAAGAACATGCATAGACAAAAATGTTATGATACATGCCGACGTTACTTCGGAAAAGTTGTTCGGATTGAAGACCGTGATGGCCGTATACATTTAGGGAAAATAATCGATGTGACACAAAGCTCTGTATGGATTGAACCGGTGCAACAGCGCTCATCTTTTGATTCAGGATTCGGCTACTATGACGCTTATGCAAACGGTGGTTGTGACCTTTGTGGAGGCCTTAGCAGGTGTGATAGTTGTGGATTCGGATGCGGTGGTGGATTCAGCAGCTGCGGATGTGGTGGTCGTGGTTGTAGTAGTTGTGGTTGCGGCGGCTGGGGAGGCGGCGGTTGTGGCTGGGGTGTTGAACTCGGATTTGGTTTCATCTTCGGAATTACATTAGCTGCATTATTTTTCATTTAACATAGTAAAGAGTTGGCTACCTTTAGCCAACTCTTTTTCTTTATTTTTCACATATAAAAATACGATGCCCTAAAATGTGTTGGTACATAAGCCGTATATTTTCATGCTGTACCCACGCCTCATATAACTCATTCGGAATATGTGAGGATACATTCCATTCTGGCTCTTCTACATAGCCAGAGATCGTTTCTGCAATCGTGCCACCGCCAGCAATTGTAATTCTTTTAAAATTTGCTTTCTGAAATAATTGTACCCACTCATTCTCCGTTAATAATTCTTTCATACCATATAATTGGGCGATTTTTTCTTCCTCACCCTTATCAATGTGCCTATCAATAATCATTTCAATGACAACAAGCTTACCGTCCTGCTGTAATACACGATAACACTCCGAGATAACCCTTTCTTTGTCTGTAAAAGCGATGATTGATTCTCCAAGTACGAACTCAAATGAGTTATTCAAACACGGTAAATGCTCCACATTTCCTTCAATTAATTGTATAGCTAACCCTTCAAACAACCATCTATCTTTTGCCTTTTGAATCATAATTTCATTCTTTTCAACCGTTGTTACTTTATAACCAAATTCCCTTGTCATATATGCCGCTGTTTTCCCCGTACCGCAACCTATCTCAAGGACATTCGCTCCATATTTAAAAGGCAGTTGTGCTAACAATTGTTTTGTTAACGTAAAGCCACCAGGATGAGCGCTTCCTATTCCGTAATAAGCTAGGAAATCGATGTATGTGTTTCGCTTCATGGGATTCTCCCTTTTTTATTTTATATATTCGAGCAAGGAAGAAAAGTGCATAGAAAAAAGGGCGTATTGTACGCCCCTCATCTTACTTATCCTCTGTAATATATGCCCATTTATAGCTGTAGTCTCCACCAACTGGATGGTGAACAATACCTTTTACTTTAGGTCTTTGAACGATAGCATCACCACGTTGATATAATGGTGCAATTACAGCATCATCAAGTAACATTTTCTCAGCTTTTAGTAAGCTATCCCAACGTTCTTTCGTTTTCGTTAATAGCTCGCCTTTACCTTTTTCTACAATTTCATCATATTTTGGATTTGAATATCCAGTTTGGTTATGAGGACCATTTGTAACGAACATATCAATGAATGTCATTGGATCTAAGTAATCAGGGCCCCAACCAGCGTAAGATAAATCATAATCTAAATCTGATTCTAATTTTAACTTTTGTTTAAACGGTTGATTTTTCAAGTTCACTGTTAACCCTGGTAAGTTTTTCTCAAGTTCTCCTTTTAAGAACTCCCCTACTTTTTTCGCATTATCGCTATCGTAGTTTAATAGCTCAATCGTTACTTGCTCTTTTCCAAGTTCTTTTTTCGCTTTTTCCCAATGCTCTTTTGCTTTTTTCACATCTGTTTTTAAAATATCTCCGTTATCTTTACGGAAGTCTTTTCCATCTGGACTCTTCGCAAATTCTTTTGGTACTAAGTAATCTGCCGGTGTAGATCCGTCATTTAAAATAACGTTCGTTAAGCCTTTTTTATCATATGCCTTTGCAATCGCTAAACGTAAATCTTTGTTTTTTAATACTGTATCTTGCCCACCACGTTTTTGGTTTAAACGTAAGAAGAACGTTGATGGTGTTTTTTGTGTATAGAAGTCTGGATTTGATTTATATTTGTCAACCATTTCAGATGTAAGTCCCGCACGATCGATTTGTCCACTTTCATATAAGTTTACACGTGTACCGCTATCTTTTACTACGTTAAAGTTGATTTCATCTAACTTAACTGTTTTATTATCCCAATATTGTGCATTTTTCTTTAATTTCCATCCTTCTTCATGTTTCCAGTCTGTTAATGTAAATGGTCCGTTGTATAACGTTGTATCTGCTTCTAAACCAAATTTTTCACCTTTTTCTTTTACGAATTTTTCATTTAACGGATAGAATGTTCCGAATGAAGTTAATTCTACAAAGTAAGGAACTGGATTTTCTAATTCTACCTCTAATGTGTAATCATCTACAGCTTTTACACCTAACGTATCAAGTGGTGCTTTCCCATCATTAATTGCTTTTGCGTTCTTTAAATCAAACATAATGTATGCATATTCCGCTGCTGTATTTTTATCTACCGCACGTTTCCAAGCAAACACGAAATCCTTCGCTGTTACAGGGTCTCCATTTGACCATTTTGCATTTTTATTTAATGTAAATGTATACTTTTTACCATCATCACTCTTTTTATATGATTCAGCAACCCCTGGAGCTGCCTTATTATCTTTATCAAGTCGATATAAACCTTCCATTACGTTGTTTAAAGCTAGAAACGATACTTGGTCTGTCGCTTTAGCAGAGTCCATAGATGGAATCTCTTGAGACTCTGTTAAATTAAGCACTTGCTTCGCCGCTAACTTTCCGCCTTCTTTTTCACCGCTTTTTGGTGTTGTGCTTGCCTTCTCTTTATCTCCTGATCCAGAGCAAGCTGTTAATGCCATACTCATTACTAAAACTGGTGCTACGACCGCTGTCAATTTTTTCATCTTTTTTCTCTTCATTTTTTTGTACCCTCCCCAATTATATGTACGATATTAACATTTAGAAATTCTCTACTAACTTTCGTTATCAGAAAATTCTTATTAATTAATATTCTACTGTTTTTTTAAATTTTGTAAAGTATTTTTGTAAATTTTCTAAATATTTATTTTTTTATTATAGTATCTTGTTGTTTTAACTACTATATGAATTATCCCCCGTCTACTATATGTAAACATCCCTTCTCTTATTCCACTCTATTACTACATTCTATATTTTTCTTATTAGCATGAGGTCTCTTACTATCATTCATCTTTCTTACCACTTACTGACCTCTCTAATTTCCTCAGATAGAACCTTCCTAATTACCTATCCGATTCTCAATAGGCTAAAGAGATTTATTCCCTTATACATACTAAAAAGCATCTCAAAAGCAGCTCAGCCACTTTTGAAATGCTTTCACTTTATTTTTTTCCGCCATCCTCAGTTACATACGCCCACTTAAAGCTATATTCTGGACTGATGTTATGTTTCACAATTCCTTTTACATTCGGTTTCATTACGTACGATCTTCCTGTTTGATATAAAGGAACTAACCCTGCATCTTCTTCAAGGAATAATTTTTCAGCTTTCCCTAACGTTTCCCAACGTTTTTTCGCATCACTCATTAATTCATTACCTGCTTTTCCTACCATTTCATCGTATTTTGGATTTGAATAACTCATTTGGTTGTACGGGCTCTTCGATTCAAACATATCAATAAATGTCATTGGATCCGCATAGTCTGGACTCCAACCTGCATAAGAAATTTCATAATCTTGCGCAGTTTCTAATTTTAATTTTTGTTTGAACGGCTGAATTTTCGTATTAATCGTTACACCTTTTAAATTTTTCTCAATTTGATCTTTTACATAGTCAGCAATCTTTTTCGCAGTTCCATCATCATAACTTAGTAATTCAATTGTCACTTGATCTTTTCCAAGTTCTTTTTTCGCCGCTTCCCAAGCTGCTGCTCCTTTTTTCGGATTATATTTCAGACCATTTTTAAATGTATCTTGATAATCTTTACCATCTGGCCCTGTCGCAAGTCCTTTTGGAACCAATTGATCTGTTGCTTTTGATCCATTATTTAAAATTACATTTGCCAATCCTTTTTTATCAACTGATAATGCAATTGCTTCACGTAGTTTTTTGCTCTTTAAAGGTGTATCTTGTCCGTTACGTTTTTGATTTAAACGTAAGAAGAATGTACTTGATTCCGCATACTCACCATATTCTTCTTTGTTCGATTTATATTTATCTACAAACTCTCCTGATAGTAATGTAAAATCAATTGATCCTGTATCATATAAGTTTACTTTCGTTGCAACCTCTTTTACTACACTATAGTTAATTTCTTCTAATTTCACAGTCTTTTTATCCCAGTACTTATCATTTTTCTTCAGCTGCCAACCTTGTTCATGTTTCCATGAAGACATAACGAATGGACCGTTATACACAGTTGTATCTGCTTCTAAACCGTACTTATCACCTTTTTCTTTTACGAATTTTTCATTTAATGGATAGTATGATGGGAATGCTAATAAATTTAAGAAATACGGTACCGGTTTTTCTAATTCTACTTCTAGCGTGTAATCATCTACCGCCTTCGCTCCTAATTCAGTTACAGGTTTTTCCCCTTTATTAATCGCTTCTGCATTTTTAATATAGTAAGCAATAAATGCATATTCTGCCGCAGTATTCTTATCAAGTAAGCGCTGCCATGCGAAGACGAAATCTTTCGCTGTTACAGGGTCTCCATTTGACCATTTTGCATCTTTTCGCAGTTTAAACGTATACTTTTTACCATCTTCACTTTTCGTACTAGACTCTGCCGCAGCAGGAATTGGCTTATTATCTTTATCAAGGCGATATAGGCCTTCCATCGTGTTCCCTAAAATTTGCGCACCTAATGTATCAGTAGATTTAGAAGTATCCATCGTCGGAATTTCTTGGTTTTCCGTACGATTTAATACTTGTTTCGCTGCATATTTAATATCAGATTTTTTTTCTTCCCCATTATTTGATGTAGTAGTCGTTTTCTTTTCCCCACCTGACCCAGAACATGCTGTCAATGCAACACTCATCGCTAAAACTGGTACCACAACTGCCGTTAACTTTTTCATCTTTTTTCTCTTCATTTTTGTACCCTCCCTAATTATATGTACATTACCAACCCTTGAGAGACCCCTTACTAAAGATTCATTTTTCTGAAAATTACAACTAATGTTATTCTACTCTTTTTTTCACATTTGTAAATAGTTTAACTTTAAATATTCTTACTTTCTTATTTTAGTAGGATTTATCCCCCATCTACTATATGTACATACTATACACCTTATTCTCCTCTATTTAACCATACTAAAAATTAGTATTTTAAGCTCACAAAAAAAGCATTTAAAGGTAGCTAAGCCACTTTTAAATGCTTTTTCAACTCTATTATTTTTCAGTCACATATGCCCACTTAAAGCTAAATTCTGGACTGATATTATGTTTTACTACTCCCTTTATATTTGGTTGTAAAACATAAGAATCTCCACGTTGATATAAAGGTACAATCGCTACATCTTCTTCAAGTAATGTTTTTTCAGCTTTTCCTAACTCTTCCCAACGTTTTTTCGCATCGCTCATTAATTCCGTTCCAGCTTTTTTCACCATGCCATCATATTTAGGGTCAGAGAAGCTCATTTGGTTATGAGAATGTCCAGTCTCAAACATATCTAAGAACGTCATTGGATCTGCATAATCCGGATTCCATCCGCCATACGAAATATCATATTGTTGTTCAGTTTCTAATTTTAGTTTTTGCTTAAATGGTTGAAGTTTAATATTAACTGTTACACCTTTTAGGTTTTTCTCAATCTGATCTTTAATATATTCGCCAACTTTTTTCGCATTACCAGTATCGTAGTTTAAGAATTCAATCGTAACTTGATCTTTTCCAAGTTCTTTTTTCGCTTCTTCCCAAGCTGCAGCAGCTTTTTTAGGATTTGGTTTCAAACCGTTTTTAAATGTTTCTTGGAAGTCTTTACCGTCCGGTCCAGTTGCTAACCCTTTTGGTACTAAGAAGTCAGCTTCTTTTGATCCATCATTTAAAATTACATTTGCTAAATTCTTTTTATCAATTGATAGCGCAATTGCTTCACGTAATTTTTTGCTCTTTAATGGCGTGTCTTGTCCATCACGTTTTTGGTTCATACGAATGAAATACGTACTCACTTGTGAATATGTGCCAAATTCATCTTTCTTGCTTCTATATTTATCAACGAACTCTCCATTTAATAAAGCAAAGTCAACTTGACCGCTATCATATAGATTGACTAAAGTCGCAGCCTCTTTAACAACACTAAAGTTAACTTCTTCCAGTTTCACAGTCTTTTTATCCCAATATTGATCATTTTTCTTTAATTGCCATCCTTGTTCATGCTTCCAATCTTTAAGAACGAACGGTCCGTTATAGACAGTTGTATCAGACTCTAAACCGAACTTCTCGCCCTTTTCTTTTACGAACTTTTCATTTAATGGATAATATGATGGGAATGCTACTAAGTTTAAGAAGTACGGTACTGCTTGCTCTAACTCAACTTCAAGCGTAAGATCATCTACTGCTTTTACTCCTAATTCAGTTACAGGTTTTTCTCCTTTATTTACTACTTCTGCATTTTTAATCGGGAATGCGATAAATGCATACTCAGCAGCTGTTTTTGGATCTAATAGACGTTGCCAAGCGTATACGAAATCTTTCGCAGTTACTGGATCTCCATTTGACCATTTTGCATCTTTGCGTAGTTTGAACGTATATTTTTTACCATCTTCACTTTTCGTGCTAGATTCTGCTGCTGCTGGAATCGGCTTATTGTCTTTATCAAGACGATATAACCCTTCCATCGTATTACCTAGCATTTGTGAAGATACTGTATCAGTTGATTTTGAAGAGTCCATCGTCGGAATCTCTTGTGTTACTGTTCGATTTAACACTTGTTTTGCTGCTAATTTTTCCCCTGACTTACTATCTCCACTAGAGCTAGAATTTGTGCTTGTCTTCTTATCTCCACCTGATGTAGAACATGCTGTTAACGCCATGCTCATTGCTAAAACCGGTGCTACAACTGCTGTTAGTTTTTTCATTTGTTTCTTTTTCATTTTGTACCCTCCCTAATTCTTAACGATAGCTATTAAAGAATTTTCTGATAATTCTGTTTTTCTCTATATATTTATCAGACGATTCTTACTAATTCTTATTCTACTAATTTTTTAATTTTTGTAAAGTATTATTATTGAAAATTTTTAAAAAATTATTTTTTTACAGTAATATTCATAAAAATTCCATATGTTGTTCAAACCTTATTTTGCATTCATACACATTCGTTGTTTTAATCACTTTCATCTCATTTACCACTTGAATACTTGTTAATTATTGCTAATAAATAATGCATATATCTAAAAACATCTTTTCTACAAAAATAAAAAAGCAGACATTACATCTGCTTTAATTCTCCTCAATCTGTTTTTCACTTAATCCTAGATGTGTTCTAAGAGTATTACTCAAACTCTGTAGATCTTTTTTATTAGGATTATAATAATATACACGTTGCCCGTTTGGGCCATTAGGTAAGTATAAATCATCACCAGCTAATTGTATTTTTTCAACTGAACCGTTTAAACCGTATTTATAAAAAGATAAAATATCATCCATTACTAAATTTGTTTTAAAATCACCATCAACTGCCTCAACTATTTTTTCTAGCTTCGTAATCGATCCTACACTTTTTAATTTACTTAAAATCGCTTCAATAACAAGTTGTTGGCGCTGTCCTCTCATTGCATCACTATCAATATGGCGCGTTCTTGCTAGTGCAAGTGCTTCTTCCCCATTTAATTTTTGTAATCCTTTTTTCAAATGAATCGCATCAGGTTCATCTTTACTATTTTGCTCCGTAAATTCAACTGGGACATCCACTTCAATACCATCTAACCCATCAACAATTTTAGTAAAGGAACCAAAATTAAATTTCACAAAATAATCAACAGGCACCTGTAACAATTTTTCTACTGCTTCCACAGAAGCTTGCGGTCCTCCATCTTTACCATTTTTAACGAAACCACTTCCATATGCATGGGTTATTTTATCTTTTTTCTTTTCAACTGGAACATATGTATATGTATCACGCGGTATGCTCGTTAATTTCACTGTTTTATCGTCTTTATTAAAAGTCGCTAACAATAATGCATCTGTATGAAATGCACCATTATATTCCTTTTGTCGTTCTTGATTTTCATCAATTCCCATAATTAAAAGTGAAACATGATTTGCAATTGGCTTTACAGATTTCTCACGTAAATTGGATTTTTCACCTCGTGCTAAATTCAAATTAGATTTTTGTACAAGACTAGAAGTTTTCATATATACATAGGCTCCATAGCCAATTCCACCAAATAGTAATACCGCCAGTAGTAAACTTATTATCGTTTTCTTTTTATATTTTTGCTTATTTTTCTCTTCTCTTAAAGATGAATGATTACCCATTTACTCTCCTCCTGTTTCTATTCATCCAATATGTTTTTCATTTTTTCATATTTAGCACTATCCTTTTGAAACATACTTTCTTTCAATCCCTTATCTATTTGTATCCATTCAGTCGTAACTGAATATTGAATCAAGCCTTCTTGAAAACTAAGAAATTTCAACATAATCCCTGTATTTTTCTCCACAACCATTTCGAATTTCCCTCTTAAATCTTCAGAGGTGCTAACAGGCATCTCTATGTTTATAACTCCTTCAATTTTGTAACAATCTAATCCAAGATATTTCGTTTCTTTATAATTCCAATCTTTATATCGAATTAATAAATCTGCGAATTCTGATTGAATACTATATTTAGCTAGCCCTACATATTCATCATCATATCTCTTTTTCTCATCTGATTTTCTCACTAACCTTTCCGTAGGATTTAATTTTAATAGTTCATTGTTTCTTTCTTTCGGGTTCCATTTTTTCTCTTTATAGGTATACTTCTCATCATCAAATTCTTTTTTCTTCCCCTCGTTATATATAATTGTTCGTTTTTTGGCTAGTTTATCTTCTTTCGAAGAGATACCTCTTTGTTTCTCCGTATCAATCGCATACTTATATGTTGTAGCAATTCTTGATGAGCTAGAATATTCCTCAAATTGTCCTGAAATATTTTTAAAATAATCAATAGAATCTAGCATTTTTTGATGAATCTTTTCTTTATCTGGATAATGTACATTCGATTTTATTTCTTCTTCATTTTCATAATCAGAAAACGCTTTTTTCTTTACATATTCAAATACTCCACCATTTTGCGCAAAACTTTGTATAGAAAACTCAGACATAGATACCACTGAAAGTATACAAACCACTGCACTAATTATCATCATATGAATTTTGTAACTCTTGTTTTTTACCTTAAGATTATGTAGCGTGCTATTAATCTTTTCATTTAACTCTGGAGGTACTATAACATTTTCATCTTTTATTCTCTTTTTTAATTTCTCATCAAATAATTTTTCATTATCCATCCTTTACACCCCCTATTCCATCTTTAATCGTTTTTGTAGTTGTTCCCTCGCACGTGATAATCTTGATTTCACTGTTCCTTTCGGTATTTCTAACAGCTTTGCTATACTCTCTTGATGCATGTCTTCATAGTAATAAAGCACCGTAACAGCTCTTAATTCTTCATGTAACGATTGAATCGCATTACACAAATCTATATCTTCATACTGATCACACGCACTCATAATGTAATCATTCTCTTCTGTCACAATTACATTTTTATACGCTCTAATAATATTGTTACACTCATTTATTAGTATTCGAATTAACCAAGTTTGAAAAAATTCTTCTTTTTTTAATTTTTTTATATTTTCATAGGCTTTTAAAATTGTTGTCTGTATCGCATCCTCTATATTTGTCTCATCACGTAACATCGCCTTTGCTATTCGATACATCTTCGCTTTTTCTGTATGTATAAGCGCTATAAAGGCTTCATGATCACCTTTTTTCGCTAAAGAAACATCCGTTTCTTCTTTTACAATCATTTTATATAAAGGGATTACTTTCACAATTGCTCCTCCTGTTTCATCCTCACTTCATCACTTCCAATTTAACTTTACATGTATTAGACGTATGAACCTAGAAAAAGGTTCATTTTTTTGAATATTTTCTTAATTAAAAAGATAAATATCCTTTATAAGTGTTATGCGATAAACATACTAGTTTAAATTTACAAATAAAAAAAGCCCACTTTCTCAGTGGACTTTCTACTCTATAACGGTAAATCCCTCTTCCTAAATAATACAATCGCTACGATAAAAATACAAAGCGCTACAGTAGTTAAACCTATACTTACCGGCCATATATTATATGATCCTTCAGCAATTTCTTTCGGACGAAACAGCGTGAATAATGATAGGTTTTTCATCCATTCTAACTTATCACTTAACTTCCCTACCATATCCAATACGAAAAATAAAATAGTTAAACTCGCTGAATAACTTAGTGCTTTTCTTTCGTCATTACATATACAAGAAAAGAAAAATGAATACGCACTAATGACTAAAAATATGAGCCCTCCGACTACATTTATCTTCAAAAATAATTCTTTATTTAAGGTGTTATCTTGTAAAAACCATTCTGCACCTACTAACCCAGCTACATACGTAACAGATACAATAATTAGAAGTCCCAATATGAGAACAGCAGCTTGTGTAATCGCAATTTGCACTCTAGATACAGGTGTTGCTAGCAAGTATGCCATTGCTCCTTTATCTACATGACGAGCAATTAAATGTGTCGCAACTGTTACGCAAAAAATTGTTAAAATGATAATAAACAATAGACTATAGTATTCGCCCGCTAGAAAATCCATTACGTTTTGAATCGGACTTTCCATACCAACGATTTTTTTCACACTATCAGGCATGGCAGCTATTAATTCATTTAGCCCTTTCGCTGATACCATTGACGGGAATATCCAAATTAATAACCACAGATATAAAGCTGCACCAGACGCATAACTCAAAAACTTTTTTGTGTTTCTCTCAAACTAGCTAAAAATAATAGCTTATTCATGCGTTACCCCTTCTTTCTTATCGTAATAATGCATAAATAAATGTTCTAAATCCATCGCTCTCGTTTGAAGTGCCGTTACATTATAGTTTGAAAGTGTTTGTAAAACAGTTTGATAGTTTCCTTGTACAATGATAGATGCCTCTCTACCTTTTACCGCTTCAAATTGCAAATTACACTTTGTAAGGGACTCAATCTCTTCTTGTGATGATACTGTTACATCTATCACCTGTCTTCTCATACTTTGTAAATCGTGAATATTTTCAACCGTTACGAGTCGACCATCTTTAATAATAGCTACTCTGTCACAAGTTCTCTCAATTTCAGTAAAAATATGTGATGACATTAGGATTGTTTTTCCTCTTTGCTTTTCCTCTAATATTAAATCTATAAACACTTGTTGCATAAGTGGATCAAGTCCAGATGTTGGTTCATCTAAAATTAACACCTCTGGATCGTGCATAAATGCAGCGACTATCCCTACTTTTTGCTTCATTCCTTTAGACATTTTGCGAATCGGTGTTTTCACATCAAATTGCAGACGCTCTATCAGTTCATCTCGTCTTTTCGTATCCTTTAATCCACGCATTCCCTGCATTAATTTTAAAAACTCTAATCCATTCATTCCTTCAATAAAAGAAATTTCACCTGGCAAGTAACCAACTTCCCTTTGAATTTTCGCTGCTTCATTCCAACAATCTAATCCAAAAATTGTCGCTTTACCAGCTGTCGGTTTTATAAATCCCATTAAATTACGAATCGTCGTTGATTTTCCGGCACCATTCGGTCCTAAATAACCAAATACTTCTCCCTCTTTTACATCAAATGTAATATGAAACAAACCTTTTCCATTCGAAAACTGTTTTGTGACATCTTGAACTGAAATCATAATTCCACCTCATTTTTTGAAATATTTAATGTTTGATATTTCAAAATTATTGTACTCCTCATCTTCCATATTCGCAACAACTTTTTGAAATATTTATTAGTCCATATTTCAAAATTATTGTTTTCCATTATTTTTTCTTGTATATTTTAAGTGAGGTGATTGCATTGAACGGCTTTGAAAGAGTAAAAGAAAAGAAAAAGCGTGCCATTAAAGAAGCAGCATTCGTATTATTTTCAGAACGTGGATTTAATGAAGTGAAAATAGAACATATCGCAAAAGAAGCAAACGTTTCTCAAGTTACAATTTATAATCATTTCGGAAGTAAAGATGCGTTATTTAGGGAGCTTATACAAGAATTTATCATATCTGAATTTCAATATTATAAAGAGCTTGCAGAAGAAAAATTACCTTTTCATGATATGATGCAAAAAATGATTGTAAGAAAAATGAATACTGGCGGATTATTTCAACCTGATATGTTACTACAAATGATGCAAAGGGACGAAGAACTCCGTAAGTTTATTTATAGTTATCAAAATGAAAAAATCCTACCCTGGTATTTAGAAATATTAGAACAAGCTCAGCGCAAAAACGAAATTAATCCACACCTTACTAAAGAAATGATGTTACTTTACATTCAAATGTTTACAAAATTAGGTGATGAATTTGGAGCACAACTTCTTGAAGGAGATCGGGAAAAACATATAAAAGATATCGTTACGATGTTCTTTTATGGACTGTCCGTCCCAGAAAAATAATTGTTTCTAAAAAACAAATACAATCACCAAAAAGCCCTTTGGATATTTAAATCTCAAGGGCTTTTTCATATCAAATAAATAGCTAAAACTAACTTTATCTTAAAGAAGTTAAATGCTGCTTTATAGATAACACCTTATTATAGATTAACTCTTTTAGCATAACAGGCTGAATTGAAATAATCGTTTCACCGAAATTCAGAAAATAATTTGAAATAAAATCAGATTCTTGCTTGTTAAAATAGCCTGTTATAATGTAATTTTCATTTTCCTTTTGCAACCTCATGGAAAGGTAATTCTCTTTATCAAAAATGTCTTTTCCTTTTTGATTAACAATGACGCTAAAATCAATTGCATCAGACTTTCTGTGAAAGGTAGTAAGATAACTTAATAATTCTTCAAGATTTTTTGGATGAACATTGCTTGTTTCCACAATAGAAAGAATTTTATCACATCTAATTATTTGAACATGATTTGTCTCAAAATTAAAGATTTTAGCATACCACTGGCCAAATTTAGATTCTATTCGAATAAATTGGGCAACCAATGCTTTCTCCTCACCTTTTTTTAAATATGTTAAATGATAAACTTGCTCAGCAAAAATTCCCTGTAAAATTTCTTTTAAGAACGGACTAAAATTACTATGATTTGTTACTTCAAAGGAAAGCGTTCGTTCCATAATTGAAATATTTTTACTCACATTATCAGGTAATACATGTTTAAATTTATTTTCAAGCGCAATACTTTCTACATTAAATGGTTTTGTCTTGTATCCATTTAGCGTAAGAATTGAAAAGTATAACGCATACATTTCATCCACACTAAAATAAATTGGCGATAACACACTATTTTCTATAATTTTATAACTTCCATTTCTACCTAATTCAGAATATATGGGTACACCTATTTCTTCCAATGATTGAATATCTCGCAACGCAGTACTTTTAGAAATATCATATCTAGCCATTAAATCTTTTAAATTAAAATATCTTTTATTATTTAAGAAAATAAGCATGTCATTTATTCGTTCAGTTTTTTTCATATTTCCCTCCCAAAAAGGTATCATGTATTGAAACCTTTTTAATCTATATTATAATTATCAACTAATAAAGGAGTTATATATTTATGACATTAGAGATAGCTATTTTTCTTTCAATGAACGGGCAAGCAAAGGAGGCGATTAACTTTTATACACGTAATTTAGAAGCCAAAAAATTAATGATTGTTACGTATGAAGAACTGGCGAAAAGAGATAGTTCTTTTAAAATTACAAGTGAAAATAAAGATCATATTGCTCACTCTGTTTTACAAATTGGGAATACAAAGCTAATGATAGCAGAAGATACAATGAAGCATAATGAACGTTATAACGTTGGAAATAACATGTCACTTTGCATTCAAAGCGCTAATTTAGAAGAAATACAACGGTTTTATAATAATTTAATTTCCGATAAGCATGTGAAAATAATCTCTCCGCTAGAAAAAAATATATTTAGTGAAGCATATGGTATTATTGAAGATCCTTATGGCATACAAATCCAATTAATGTATGATAAACGACTAAACTAATTAATTAATCATATTCACATATTCCTAATAAAAAAGACACGAATTTCGTGTCTTTTTATTTTATAGAAATGACTCTACCCTTTTCACTACTTTCAATCGCTAATTGAATCATTTTAATAACATCTAAACCTTCTTTTGCTGTTACAGGTAGTTCCTCACCATTTAATATACTATCTCGTACACCTTTATAATAATTGTCATAACAACCGACTTCTGTTGGAATACGCTCTAAGCTTTCTTCTGTTTCTAAAGTAGCAAAATTCTCTTCATCGTCTACTCCATAACCGTTATCACCTGGCTTCATTCCATTTTTTAATTGCTCTTCCTGCGAATCCATACCGTACTTCACGATAGAACCTTTCTCTCCATGCACTATAAAATGTGGTCCAGCTTTTTTCACATAACTGCTACTACGTAAAATGACACGTTTAACTCCGTAATGAAGTACTATGTGGAAATAATCATCCACCTCTGCACCTGGTCGTTGTTTTATTACATCTGCACTTATCGCATCTGGTTTCCCGAATATTGATAACGCTTGGTCAATTAAATGTGATCCTAAATCGTATAATATACCGGAGCCTGGTAGATTTTTTTCTCTCCATCGATCACGTACATGTGGACGGAAACGATCAAAATTCGATTCATATGCGTATACATTCCCTACTCTGTTTTCTCCTAACAATTTCTTAATTGTTAAGAAATCATTATCAAAACGACGATTATGATATACGCTTAACATTACATTATGCTGCTCTGCTAATGAAATAAGCTCTTCCCCTTCTTCAATTGAGACAACAAATGGTTTTTCTACAACAACATGCTTACCTTTTAAAATTGCTTCTTTTACATATGGAAAATGAGTTGTATTAGGTGATGTAATAACAACTAAGCCAACATCAGCTCGCTTCACCAATTCATCAATTGTACTAACAACATTAGCGTTTGGTAATGTGTCTTTTACTACCTCTTCTTTTGAGGATAATACAGCACGAATATCATATTCTTCTATTGTTTGTAATAGTGGGATATGAAATGTCGTACTAGAAAAACCAAATCTTACAATCCTTACACCTATTTTTTTCATGTTGCCCCTCCATTTGTGCCGCTTTAACGAGCAGTAAGATTCTTAACCCAAAATTCAGTGAAAGATAAGGAATTAGGTGAGGAATCAACTGCTTGTTAAAGCCCGATTAGTTGAACTTTATGAGAACGATTTCATTCAGTTATTATAACAAGATTATTATTATTTACATAATAAATTGCCTAGAAAAAAGCATCTTGCTACTATTCATAGCAAGATGCCCTCTTTATTCTGGTCTTTTCTTCGTCCACGTTTCTACTACTTCACCAGTATCATTAACATCTAGCACAAGGCTACCATTACTATACCGGTCTTTATTTCGATACGCTTTCGGATCAATTTCTTCTACAATGTTTTTCTCTGTCTTCATGTAAACTAATTCATCGTCCCGAACGATTTCAATACCGACAATGCGGTACGGATTACGTTTTAATTCTTTGAAAATAACAAGACCTCGCTTCGCCCTCGTTGATTTCTCAATTTCTGATGCTTTTAGGCGTTTTACAGCACCGCGCTGTGTTACGAGAATAAGTTGATCTTTGTCACCATTTAACGGTTTACCAGAAGCGACATAGTCATCTTCTTTTAAATTAATTGCTTTCACTCCAGCAGCTCTTACCCCGACTGGACTTACTTCCTCTTCATGGAAAATAAGTGCATATGCACCGTGTGTAGCAAGAACAATATCACTCGTTCCATCTGTCGCAAATATATCGACAACTTCATCATCTTTTTTCAAGTTTACAGCAACGAATGCCCTTGAATAACGCTGAACTTTATATTGATTTAATTCTGTTTTCTTTATCATACCATTTCGTGTTACAAATACGATAAATCGTTTTTCTTCCTCAAAGTTCGGTACAACCGTTGCCCAAATGATTGTTTCATCCCGGTCGAGTGAAACGATATTAGCAACGTGCTGACCTAAATCTTTCCAACGAATATCTGGCATTTCGTATACTGGCAGATATATATAGTTTCCTTTATTCGTAAATAAGAGGACTGTCTCTGTCGTATTCGTATCGAATCGTTCAAGTAAGATGTCACCCTCTTTCATACCGAAGTCTTTGCCGTTTGAGGCATTATGTGAGCGCCATCCAGTACGTTTCACATATCCTTCTTTCGTTACAGTAACGATGACATCTTCTTGTGGGATCATCACTTCTACATCGATTTTAATTTCCTCGATTTGATCTTCAATAATCGCGCGTCGATCATCACTATACGTTTTCTTAACTCTCTTTAAATCAGTTTTAATTACTTGAAGCAATCTTTTTTCACTTTGTAAAACTGCCTGTAGCTCAATAATTTTCTTATTAAGCTCATCTGCTTCTTCTTGTAACGCCGTAATGTCTGTATTCGTTAAGCGATATAATTGCAAGGAAACAATTGCTTCTGCCTGTGCTTCTGTAAAACCAAATTTTGCACTTAAATTATCTTTCGCGTTACGTTTATCTTTTGAAGCTCGAATTGTCTCAATTACTTGGTCTAAAATCGATAATGCTTTCTTTAAACCTTCTACAATATGTTGACGATTTTCTGCTTTTCTTAATTCATATTGCGAACGTCTCGTAATAACCTCTTTTTGATGTCCAATATAAGCATCTAAAATTTTCGGTAATGTCATAAGTGTTGGACGACGATTATTGATCGCTACCATATTAAAGTTATATGGAATTTGCAAATCTGTATTTTTATATAAATAATTTAAAATACCTTCGGCGTTTGCTTCTTTCTTTAATTCAACAACAATTCGTAAACCAGTACGATCTGTCTCATCACGCACTTCAGCAATACCATCTAACTTTTTATCTAGACGTAATTCATCCATTTTCTTTACAAGGTTTGCCTTATTCACTTCGTAAGGAATTTCAGTGATTACAATTTGTTGTTTCCCACCACGCACTGTTTCAACTTCTGCTTTTCCGCGAATAATAATTTTACCTTTACCTGTTTCATACGCCTTTTTAATACCATCAATCCCCTGAATAATACCGCCTGTTGGGAAATCTGGTCCTTTCATAACTGTTAATAAATCATCAACAGTACTATTTGGCTTATCAATACGCATCATTGTAGCATCAATAACTTCTCCAAGATGATGCGGAGGAATTTCTGTTGCATAACCAGCGGAAATCCCTGTAGATCCGTTCACTAATAAATTCGGGAACGCTGCTGGTAATACAACTGGTTCTTCACTCGTATCATCAAAGTTTGATACGAATTCTACTGTTTCTTTATCAAGATCACGTAATAACTCAGATGCAATTGGTGATAAACGAGCTTCCGTATAACGCATTGCTGCTGCTGGATCCCCGTCAACACTACCGTTATTACCATGCATTTCAACTAAAACATTACGTACTTTCCAAGTTTGGCTTAAACGTACCATCGCCTCATATACAGAGGAATCACCATGTGGATGATAATTACCAATAACGTTACCGACTGTTTTAGCTGACTTACGGAACGCTTTATCATGTACATTACCTTCTACATACATAGAATATAAAATACGTCTTTGTACTGGCTTTAAGCCGTCACGCGCATCTGGAAGTGCACGATCTTGAATAATATATTTACTATAACGTGCAAAGCGATCACCTAACACGTCTTCAAGCGGGAGGTCATGAAACTTCTCTGCTTGCATGTTATTCCACCTCCGTCTCCATAATCATTTCATTTTCTAAAATATTTCCTTCTTCTTGCATACCAAACTGTACATTACGTTCAATCCATTTACGGCGCGGTTCTACTTTATCGCCCATTAACGTTGTAACGCGGCGCTCTGCCCTAGCTGCATCATCAATTTTCACGCGAATTAATGTACGCGTTTCAGGATTCATTGTTGTTTCCCATAATTGATCCGCATTCATTTCACCAAGTCCTTTATAACGTTGTAACATATAGCCTTTTCCAACTTTTTTCGTTACACCGTCTAATTCCTCATCTGACCAAGCGTATTCAATTACCTCACTCTTACCTTTTCCTTTACTTACTTTGTATAAAGGAGGAAGTGCGATAAATACTTTACCAGCTTCGATAAGTGGCTTCATATATCTGTAGAAGAACGTTAATAACAATACTTGAATATGAGCCCCATCCGTATCGGCATCGGTCATAATTACAACTTTATCGTAGTTAATATCTTCAACATCAAATTCATTTCCTACACCGCCGCCAATCGCATAAATGATTGTATTAATCTCTTCATTCTTAAAGATATCAGCAAGCTTTGCTTTTTCTGTATTAATTACTTTACCACGTAGCGGTAATACGGCCTGGAAACGTCGGTCTCGTCCTTGTTTTGCAGAACCACCGGCAGAGTCACCCTCTACTAGGTATAGTTCATTTTTTTGCGGGTTACGTGATTGTGCAGGTGTTAATTTCCCGCTTAACGTACCTTCTGATTTTTTCTTTTTCTTACCACTACGCGCTTCTTCTCTTGCTTTACGGGCTGCTTCACGGGCTTGTGCTGCTTTAATTGCTTTTCTCACAAGAAGTGTAGCTACATCAGGGTTTTCTTCTAAAAAGTATGCTAAATGCTCAGATACAATGGCATCAATTGAAGAACGCGCTTCACTTGTACCTAGTTTCCCCTTCGTTTGCCCTTCAAACTGAAGCACTTCTTCTGGTACACGTACCGAAACGATAGCCGCTACACCTTCACGAATATCTGTACCTTCTAAGTTTTTATCTTTTTCTTTTAATAGTGCTACTTTACGAGCATACTCGTTAAACACACGCGTCATCGCTGTTTTAAATCCAGCTTCATGTGTTCCACCATCTTTTGTACGTACATTATTTACAAACGATAAAATGTTTTCTGAGTAGCCATCGTTAAATTGAAATGCTAGTTCTGCTTCAATCCCATTTTGTTCACCAGTGAAATATACAACTGGGTGAATTGAATCTTTTTCTTCGTTTAAATAGGAAACGAAAGCTTCAATTCCTGTTTCATAATGAAAGACATCTTCTAAATCATTTCGTTCATCTTTTATTGAGATTTTCATCCCTTTTAATAAGAATGCAGATTCGCGTAATCTCTCACATAATGTTTCATAGTTATAATTTGTAGTGCTGAAGATCGTTGTATCTGGTTTGAAATGCATTGTTGTACCAGATTCTTTCGTCTTTCCGATTTTCTCAAGCGTCGTTACAGGAATACCACCATTTTCAAAGCGTTGTTCATAAATATTTCCGTCACGCTTAATCGTTACGACTAACCATTCAGACAAGGCGTTTACAACTGATGCCCCAACACCGTGTAAACCACCACTCGTTTTGTAACCACCTTGACCAAACTTACCACCGGCATGAAGTACAGTTAAAATAACTTCAGGTGTAGGTTTCCCAAGTTTATGCATTCCCGTAGGCATTCCTCGCCCTTTATCTATAACGCTAATACTATTATCTTTATGTATTACGACTGAAATTTCGTCGCCAAATCCCGCTAACGCTTCGTCAACGGAGTTATCTACTATTTCATATACTAAATGATGCAATCCACGGCTGTCCGTGCTCCCGATATACATACCCGGGCGTTTTCGAACGGCTTCAAGTCCTTCTAACACTTGAATCGCATCTTCATTATATTGGAACTGATGCTTCGCCAAACTCCTTGCCCCTTTCCTAATCCAAAATCAGAACATATGTTTCTATTATAGAATAACGCCTCGACTATCGTTTTGGCAAGTTATCTTATCTCTTTTATATACCATTTTCAATAGAAAAATCCTTGTTTTCTCACAAGGATTCCTCTAGGCTACTATTTCAGAAAAATAATCGTTTGTCAACGAGAAATGGATATGTATTCCAAGATTACACATTCCAAACCTTTATTATGATCCAAATGATCAAGATCCAAAACGGGATTACAAGTAACAATCCCCAAAAACAGCCTTTAAAAAATCTCATGATGAACACCTCGTTCATCGGCCCTACTTATCTATAATGAGGGCTGAATCAATCTTTCTACCTTTAAATCTATACTATTTTGTCATCGCATGTTCTACTTTAATACAACGATCCATTATTACAATATAGTCTTTTTCTTTTAAAAGTTTATATGTATCCTCATCTTGTACTCCTAATTGTGCCCAAAAAACATCTGCATCAATCTCTACAAATTCTTTTGCAACATCCATTAAAAACTCTGAGCGACGAAATACATTTACAATGTCAACGTGTTCCTTAATATCCTTTAGTGAAGAAACTGCCTTTTCTCCGAGCACCTCATCTACTGTTGGATTAACTGGAATAATGCGGTATCCAGCATCTTGCATTGCTTTTGAAACCATATACGATGTACGTTCTGGCTTATCTGATAATCCAACAACCGCAATTGTTTTGCTTTTCTTTAACACTTCACCAATTTCCGTACGAGTTGGGTTTTCAATTGTCATAATTAATCCCTCCTATTCCTTTAGTATAGCCGATAAAGAAAGTCTCTTTCAATATGAAAGAGACTTTCTTTTATTTCGATTATTGATTCTTTGTAGCTGAATTATCTGCTAAAGTAGCCGATTTCGTCATTTTTTGACCGTTACGGTAGAATGTAACTTCTACTTTCTCGCCTACTTTTTTCTTTTCATATAAATATTTACGGAATTGAAGAGCATTCTCTACTTTTTGATTATCTAATGCTACTACAATATCATATTGCTCTAAACCAGCTTTTTCAGCTGGTGATATTGGGTAAATTTTACCTAATACAACGCCGTTTGTTACTTCTTTCGGTACTTTCAATTGATTGACTGCATAAGCTTGCACATCTTCTAGTGAAACAACACCTACTCCAAGAGCTGGACGTTTTACTACTCCATCTTTTTCAAGAGATTCAATAACTGGTTTTGCGATGTTAATTGGAATAGCAAATCCAATTCCTTCAACTTCTTGCTGTGCAATTTTACTTGAATTAATCCCAATTATTTCACCATTTTGGTTAAATAATGCACCACCACTATTACCTGGATTAATCGCTGCATCCGTTTGAATAACTTGTGCTTGCCAATCTGGTCGTTTATCCCCATCAATATCAACCGGAATTTCGCGTTCTTTACTACTGATTATACCTTCCGTTACACTTCCATCAAATCCAAGTGGATTACCGATTGCAATGGCTTTTTCACCCGCACGAAGTTTACTTGAATCACCTAAAGTGGCAACTTTATTTACATTAGATCCATCAATTTCAACAACCGCTAAGTCTAACCAAGGGTCCTTACCAACTAATTTCGCATCAACTTGCTTTCCGTCGCTCAGCTTCACAGCAAGTTTATTTGCTCCATCTACTACGTGGTTGTTTGTTACAATATATGCTTTATTTCCTGCTTTTTTATAAATAACACCTGATCCTGAACCGGCTTGTTGTTCTTGACCTGTCGGTTGCATTGCAAATGGATCAACACTTTGTTGCATATTAATAACACCTACAACAACATCTTTCGCCCCTTCAATCATACCAGGTAAATCAGTTTCATTTTTCGCTTTATTTACAACAGGAACTACAGTACCTTCTACTTTTGAATCCGAACTAAATGATGATACTGGCGCTCCATTATTTTGAGCCCATGGCATATATGGTGCTGCAAAACTAATCGAAACCGCTCCGACTACAGCTCCCACTAAACCTGTGAAGAAATAGCCTTTTTTACTACCTGATTTTCTCACTTCTCTCGTTTCACTATGCTCTTCATTTAAATTTGGTCCATCGTAATATCCCATGTTTTATTTCCCCTCTCTGGTGAATTCGTATTTTCAGTATAGTCACGTTTTGTGTCCTTCTTGTGAACTCATCGTGAAATCCAATTAAAAAAATACACTTATCTAACATTGTAGACAAAAAAAGTATTTTTTGTACATTTTACCTTCAAAAGAGAGTATAAAATTACCATTTCCCTAGGCTAAATTACACAAATCGTTCTAGATTATTCTTCAAATTTATAACCAACTCGAATAACAGTACCGATATGCTTCGCTTTATCTCCTAGCTTATTTCGAAGTTTTTTAATATGGGTATCAACCGTTCGGTCATCACCGTAATAGTCATATCCCCATAACTGGTCTAATAAATGTTGACGTGATAACACAATTCCTTTGTTCTCCATTAAATACACAAGAAGTTCAAATTCTTTATGTGTCAATATAATTTCTTCTCCATCTACTAAAACAGTTCTAGATAGACGATTCACTTCTATTCCAGCTAAAGACATAGCATTTTCTTCCGCTACTCCTACCGCACCATCCGCACGTTTCAATAACGTCTTTGCACGAGCTACTAATACTTTCGGGCTAAATGGTTTCGTTACATACTCGTCTGCACCTAATTCGAAACCTAGCAATGTATCATCCTCATCCGAACGCGCTGTCAACATAATAATTGGTACTGCTGATTCTTTTCTAATTCTTCTACAAACAGACCATCCATCTATTTCCGGTAACATAATATCTAACATAATTAAATCAATTTCATGCTCTGCAAATAACTCTAGCGCTTTTTTTCCATCTTCTGCTTCGATTACTTCAAAGCCTTCATTACGAAAATAATCACTAACAATTTCACGTAATCTTCTTTCATCTTCAACAAGCAATACCGTTTTGTTCATATAATCTATCCCGCCTTTTTACTCTTTCAATCGAATAATACGTTGATTGGAGCTTCCGCGAAATGGAAGTGTTAAATCTTTTTCCTCAATTTCAAACCTTCCATCGACTAAAACATCCCCATAATGTAACAACTCTATCATATCATTATTTTGAGAACTCTGTATCTCTTCTAACGTATAACCTGTATACATCCATAGGTTTTTTTTCAAATCTTTCCCGATTTTTGCTACCTTTTTCACTTCAGCAGCTTGAAAAAATGGATCTCCACTTGAAAATGTTACATCAGTTAATGGATTACTTGCAATCTCTTTCACAATTTCTTCTACTGTCATTTCCGTTCCGTTGCAAATATTCCACGATTTCGGATTGTGGCAACCAACGCAACGATGCGGACAGCCCGCAAAAAACACGACTGTCCGCAATCCTTCTCCATCTACTACACTATCATGAATAATATTCATCACTTTCATTTATGTTTCACCCGATCTATCTCTTCACTACGTTTCGCACTATTCCACTTTGACATATCTCCTACAAGATAGCCTGTTATACGGCGAATTCTTTCTATATTAGCCTCATCTTCATTCCCGCAACTTGGACATTCATTCCCAATAACCCCGTGATAACTACAGCACTTACAACGGTCAACAGGATGATTAATTGAACCGTATCCAACGCCATGTTCTGCCATGGCTTGTACAATTTGTTTTAATGCCTTTTTGTTATGCATTGCTGCTCCGTCTAGTTCAATATAAGTAATATGTCCCCCGTTACATAGAGCATGGAACGGACCTTCTAAACGAATTTTATTTATCGCTTGAATGTTATAATAAACTGGAATATGGAATGAATTCGTATAGTAATTATGGTTCGTTATACCGCTAATCACGCCAAATTCTTTTCTATCTTTTTTCACAAACTTCCCTGATAATCCTTCTGCTGGAGTTGCAATTACTGAGAAATTCAGTTGATGTTCTTCTGTCGCTTTATCCATTCTATCTCTCATAAAGGAAATAATTTCATACCCAAGTTTCCATGATTCTTCATCTTCCCCATGATGCTTTCCTGTTAAAGCTACTAAACATTCCGCAAGTCCGATAAAACCAATACTTAACGTCCCTTGTTTTAAAATCGAGGCTACGGAGTCTTCAGGCTGCAACGTTTCTCCACCACGCCATACACCTTGTGAATATAAAAACTGAAAATCTCTTGCTCGCTTCGTACATTGATACGCATATCTTTCTAATAGCTGCTTAATTCCTAAATCTAAATAATAGTTTAGCGCTTCAAAAAACGCTTCTTTTGAACCACTAATTAACGCTAATTTCACTAAATTAATAGACGTAAATGATAAATTCCCTCTACCAATCGCTGTTTCTTCTCCATGTATATTAGACATAACACGGGTACGACATCCCATGTAACATACTTCACTTTCTGGTCTTCCATCATAATGCACTGCATTAAACGGAGCATCTAAAAATGAAAAGTTAGGGAATAATCGCTCTGCGGTTGTCTCTAATGCTAATTCAAATAAATCGTAGTTCGGATCACTTTCTTCAAAATTCACACCTTTTTTCATCTTGAAAATTTGAATCGGAAAAATCGGTGTCTCTCCTTTACCAAGTCCAGCTTGTGTCGCTTTTAAAAGTTGTTTAATTAACATTCTTCCTTCTTTTGATGTATCTGTTCCATAATTAATAGAAATAAACGGTACTTGTCCTCCGCCCCTACTATGCATACTATTCGAATTATGAACGAAAGCCTCACACGCTTGATACGTATCATTTTCCGTTTCTTTCCATGCAAATTCTTCTATTTGTTCTTTCTTAAGCGGATATGATTGTAATCGTTTTTTATGTCTCTCAATTGTTTTTCGTACATAAGGTGCTAAATCAATATCAAAGAGTGCAAACGATTGACCACCATGCTGCATATTTTGATTCGCTTGAAAAATAATAGACGAAAGAGCCAATGCACTTTTAATGTCTTGCGGTTGTCTCATATGTCCATGTCCAGTATGAAAACCGTTAGCAAGCATTTGCGCTAACGGAATTTGTGAACAAGTCGTCGTTCCTGTTGCATAAAAATCTAAATCATGTGGATATAATATATTTTCATTTATCGCTTTTTTCACTTGATCTGACAATAAATTCTCAACAGCATAATATTTTGCACTCTCAGATGCGAACGTTCCCATTACGCCCATTGGAGAGCGGCCGTCTACATTTGCATTTTCTTGCATCAAATCTTGTTCATTGCCGTGGACTATTGTCTCAAACACTTTCATTAATTCTTCTCCACGTGTATTATTTTGTAACATTTATAACCCTCCACCAATATGTTGTTATCTTTTGATTAAAATGTTACTACATATAGTCTTACTGTTTCTGTGAGAAATGTAACATTACTGTGAAATTTTTTTCACGAAATAATGAATTTTTCATTTACAAAAAAGAAATGTGCTCTTTACAAATGTATGGTACAATATACGGGAAAAACTCTTTTTACCCTTTATCAACACATTTGAATAAAGGAGACTGAACTTATGGTTACTACATATCTTTTATTTATCGTTGCCTACTTACTTGGCTCGATTCCATTTGCACTAGTTGTTGGAAAAATCGGCTACGGAATCGATATTCGTGAGCACGGGAGCGGTAATCTAGGCGGAACAAACACATTCCGCACATTAGGGAAAAAAGCAGGTTTTACCGTTACAATTGCTGACATTTTAAAAGGGACATTAGCAACAAGTCTACCAATGATTTTCGGATTAGATATTCATCCACTATGGTTCGGGTTAGCGGCTGTTCTTGGACATGTCTATCCAATCTTCGCGAAATTCCGCGGTGGTAAAGCAGTTGCAACTTCTGCTGGGGTGCTATTATGCTATTCACCAGTTGTTTTTGCAATATTGGCTGTTGTATTTTTCACCCTTTTATTTACAACAAGATACGTATCACTTTCTTCTATGGTAACAGCAGTTGTTGCTGTTATTGCATCCATTGTTAGCGGGGATAAAATCTTCATTATTGCGATGTGTTTATTAGCAGGTATGGTTATTTATAAACACCGTGCAAATATCGGACGAATTATAAATAAAACTGAACCAAAAGCAAACTTTTCAAAAAAGCAAAAATAAGATCGTAACCCACATAACGCAAAAAGAAAACGTGAAGCATATTAATAGCGTCTTTTTGCGTTATTTTTTATACTAAAGAAAAAGCAACATAATTTGGAGGAACTATACATGAATCTTTCCGTAACAAAAGAAGCAGCACAATGGTATAAAACTGAATTAAACTTACAATCAAATGAAACACTACGCTTTTTCGTACAATACGGTGGTTGCAGTACTGTGCAAAAAGGACTTTCTTTAGGTATTCGTAAAGATGATCCTGCACATCCTGCTGTTCAAATTCAAGAAGAAGGTATTAATTTCTTTATTGAAGGCGATGATGAATGGTTCTTCGATGGACATAATTTATCTGTTACACTTAACGAAGGTGACGACTTCCCACAATTTAATTATGAAAAATAAAAAAACGTGGCTTCTGCCACGCTTTTTTATTTTTTCTTAATTTCCTCATATTTCGCATACCACTCAGGATATAACTTTTTAAATGATACAGGGCGGAACCCTTCTTTTTTCGCACAAATATTCGTTGTGCTTGCAGTAATACACAGTTCACCATCACCATTATATATTTCATATCCATATACAACGCGAAGTGGGCTCACAGTATCTACCCATGTTTTTACGCTTGCTTTTTCTCCGTAACGCATCGCTTTACGGTATGAAATTTGTAAATCTAACACAGGAGAAATAATTCCTTCTTTCTCCATTTCAACATATGAAAAACCTAAATCTTGTATAAGTTTCGTGCGACCTAACTCAAGCCACACTAAGTAGTTTGAATGGTAAACAACACCCATTTGATCTGTTTCCGCATAACGGATTTCAACTTCATGTTCTGCTACAAACATATGTATTCGCCTTCTTTCACTTCTGCTACCTTGCATACATTTAATCATAATACAGTGACATCAAAAATAAAATAAAAATAGTGAATCTTTTCCCGAAAGGAGCAAGCATATGATTCAAATTGTAACGGTTCGTAGTGGTGATAGCGTATATAGCTTGGCATCAAAATATGGATCAACACCTGACGAAATAGTAAAAGACAATGGATTAAATCCAGCTGAAACGCTCGTTGTTGGTCAGGCACTTATCGTTAATACGAAAGGGAATAATTATTATGTACAGCCTGGTGACAGCCTATATCGAATCTCTCAAACATATAATGTCCCCCTCGCTAGTTTAGCTAAAGTTAATAATTTATCTTTAAAATCTATTCTCCATGTCGGACAACAATTATACGTACCAAAAGGTACAAAACGAACTGTAGAATCCATCGCTTATTTACAGCCTTCCACTATACCGATTAAAGAGAGTTTAGTTAATGCTACACGTGCCATCAATCCATTTTTAACATACTTAGCTTATTTTAGTTTTGAGGCAAAAAGAGATGGCACATTAAAAGAACCTACTGAAACAGCTAAAATCGCTAATATTGCAACGCAGGGTAAAACAATCCCTATGCTCGTTATTACAAATATTGAAAATGGTAATTTCAGTGCCGATCTAACATCGGTTATTTTACGCGACGCAACGATTCAAAACAAATTTATTACTAACATTTTGCAAACAGCTCAAAAATATGGCATGCGAGACATTCATTTCGATTTCGAGAGTGTAGCACCTGAAGACCGCGAGGCGTATAATCGCTTTTTACGAAATGTAAAAACACGCTTACCTAGCGGGTACACATTGAGCACAACTCTCGTACCGAAAACAAGTTCAAATCAAAAGGGAAAATTTTTCGAAGCTCACGATTATAAAGCGCAAGGGCAAATTGTTGATTTCGTCGTCATTATGACATATGACTGGGGATGGCAGGGCGGGCCACCGATGGCGATTTCTCCTATCGGTCCGGTGAAAGAAGTACTTCAATATGCAAAATCTCAAATGCCTCCCCAAAAAATTATGATGGGGCAAAATTTATACGGGTTTGATTGGAAGCTTCCATTTAAACAAGGAAATCCACCCGCAAAAGCAATTAGCTCTGTCGCAGCTGTTACACTAGCTCGTAAATATAATGTCCCTATTCGTTATGATTTCACAGCCCAAGCTCCTCATTTTAATTATTTTGATGAAAACGGCGTGCAACACGAAGTTTGGTTTGAAGATTCACGGTCTGTTCAAAGTAAATTCAATTTAATGAAAGAACAAGGTATAGGTGGTATTAGTTACTGGAAAATCGGTTTACCATTCCCACAAAATTGGCGTTTACTTGTTGAAAACTTTACGATTACGAAAAAGGGCTGACAAAAGTCAGCCCTTTTTGTATATTTTGTTAAGATTCATCTTTGATTTCACTTTTTAATGAGTCAATACTTTCTAAACGTCTTTGATTTTTTGCTTCAATAGCAGCACGATCTTTTTCATTAGAAAGTTCCGCTGTTTCTTTTGCTTCATTAAAGTTATCAACTGTATTTTGCACCATTTCTTGTAACTTTTCAGCGTTGTCACTTCGATTATCTGGATTTGGCATGTACTTCCCTCCTAATATTGTATATACACACCATCTTAAATTACCTATCTTTCCTCAAATTTATACATAAAAAAGGAGAATGTAATATTCTCCTTTTCTTTAACCATTATCAACAATCGGTTGTTTACCTGTTTGATCTTGCATTTGCTTTCCTTTATTTCCACCAGCTTTTTTTGATTGTGTTCCAATATGATTCGGTGCAAAGTCTTTTGAATTTTTTTTCGGATTACCCATTACTATCGCCTCCTTAACACTAGTATCGTACTAGTGTTAAGAATTATTCAGCTTGCTTAAAAAGTTTCATTTCATAACGTTTTTCAATGCGCTCTTCAATGCGATCAATTGCCTCACGATCGCTTAATAATTGTTGTTTATTTTCATTTACAAGTTCTTCAAACGATTTACGGCGACTTCTTCTCATGTTGTTCACCCTCTCTCCTTCGCTTTCTTATTACATAGTATGAGCAAACAAAAAACTCTTTAATCAGATTTGCAAGAAAATTTTATGTTTTAGTACTCCTAAAAAAACTCCGTGTACAATATATTGCACACGGAGTTTTTCATACCATAATATTTAAATACTCTTTCAACTTTTCATCTGCATTCATTTCATTTTCTTTATAATCATGAAGCGCCTGTAATACAAAATCATACTGTTCTAAAATATAACTTTCTAATCTCATAACATCCTCTAAGCTATTAAGCATAATTCTCGTATTACCAACTTCACTTTTTAACGCTGGTTCACATTTTAAGCTTGTACATATTTCTTTCACATCTTCTTCTAATATCTCTGTTAATACATATTTCTTTCGCCCTTTTACCTTTACTCTCATAACTGGATAAAAAGCTTTTATATCTAAATAACTTCCTACGTTCATACAACGTAGCCATTCTACATTCCGTTTATTACATGCAAGTATTTCTTTCACCGCTTCATATACCGCAGTTTCATCAAGCATAGCCTTATTTACTTTTCGTTTCCCTTCTTCTTCAATAGCTGCACACTTTTGATAAACAGCAGCACACGTAATGCAATCGTCAAATGCATTATGAGAGCTTAAACGAATTCCAAGCATTCGTTTTAACGTTTCAAGTTTATGATTAGTCGCATGCTTCATGTATTTCTTCGCTAAAAATACAGTATCAATTACTTTATTTTTAGGTTCAGGCAACCCAAGCATATTTACATTACTTTTCAAAAAGCGCATATCAAAAGAAGCATTATGGGCCACAATAACATTTGTATGTAAAAATGCTAAAAATAAAGGTAACACTTCTTCAATCGTCGGAGCATCTGAAACGCGATAATTAGTAATACCTGTTAAACTCGTTATTCGGTCCGGAATTGGCCGCTCTGGATTCACGTATGAAACAAATTGATCTACTAATTCATGATTACGATATTTCACTGCTGCAACTTGAATAATTTTATCATTATAAGGGTTAAATCCTGTTGTTTCAAAATCAATTACAACATAATCTAACGGTAAGGATACATTCCCCACTCCATACACTCCTTTATCTCTAAACGGTTATATTTCTTACATCATATCATGAAGTGATTACTACTTGAAAAAGAAAAGGCAGAAATGGGAACTCTCCACCTCTACCTTTTCACCATTATTTTAATTTAGCAACTCTTTTCTCCATCTCTTTTTGTGTCATCGGCCCAATAAACTTATCTTGAATGACACCTTTTGTATCTATAAAATACGAAGTTGGAATCGTAATTACTTTATACGCTGTTGTCACATCAATGTTCTTGTCCAATAAAACAGGAAAAGTAATTCCTTTTTCTTTAATAAAATTGCTTACCTTCTCTTCCCCCCCACCTTTTTCTGAAGGCGTATAATTGACCGCTAAAATTTCTACGTTCTCTTTATGTTCTTTATAGAAAGCCTCCATATCAGGCATTTCTTGTTGGCAAGGTCCACACCACGTTGCCCAAAAGTTTAAAATCACTTTCTTTCCTTTTAAATCTGATAGCTTTACATTCGTTCCATCTAACTTCGTTAATTCGAAGTCTGGCGCACTCTTCCCTATTTCAATACCATTCCTTGCGATAATCTCTTTCATCGCAGCTTCACTTTTTTCTTGCTTCACTTTTACCGCCTGCTCTTTATTACCAAACTGTTCATAAGCTGCATATCCCGCTAAACAAAGTAACACTACAATAATCGTAAGCTTCCGCCACATTTTATATCACCCTAACGTATTATCTTCTTTTAACACATTCATCAAAATACTATATACCTTATTTTAGCTTATACGGACAAGCTTGGAAATATTCACATTCTAAATAATCAGAATTTTTATAACTATGATGAAATATTTACCTTTCCATCATATAATTAGAAATAAATATAATATTTTACAATGAAAGGAGCTCTCATGAATTTATTTGAAAAAATACTTCTATATATTCTTAGTTTTATATTTTCCCCAATCGGAATTATCACATGGATTATCTCACTATTTAGTAAAGATCCTGAAAAAAAACAAGTTGGACGTATTTGTCTCTATATCGCATTAATCTCATTTATCCTTTGGGCAGGCCTCGGCATTATTACTTTTTTCACGATGACTACCATTACTACTATAGAATAGTTATAGAAAGGATGATTATTTTGGGAGAACACCCTATCACCAAAGAGCTACGCTATATACGAATATGCTTAGTTATTTTAGTAATCGTTCTTTTATTTTTCAACAGTGAAAAAGTCGTTGAAATTTCTACAAATCATGATTCCATAGAAAATGTTCCCACCAGTAATATGACACAAATTGCGGAAAATACATTCGCTATTCAAGAATATAATCCATTACTAAGTAGCGAACATACAATTAAGATTTTCAAATATAATCCAGATACAAATCAACTTACTCTCGTCAAAGAAGTTAATTCTAGTGATCCGAATTCTTATACTTATCAACTTAATGAGAACGAATAAAGTGAAACTTTAATCAGCCCTCACCAATCGGGCTGCCCGGCAAATAGCGGAATAAAGATAAGGGCATTACATATCTCTTATCTTTTTGTTTGCAACTCTTTGTACAATGAGTTGCAATTTAATAATTCTCTAGGATTCCCACATTCCACAATAGTCCCATTCTTTATGACAACAACACAATCTGCTATCATCGCTCTCTCTACATCATGTGTTGCCACAATTCTCGTTACATTTCTCCCTATCCCTTCAATTATATTCCAAACCAGTTCTTGATTGCCTGGATCTAACCCAGCCGTCGGTTCATCTAAAATAATAAGAGTTGGATTTGATACAATCGCTCGCAATAATGCGAGACGTTTTCTTTCGCCTCCTGAAAGCTCTTCACCGCTTTTATGTAGCACAGTTTGACTCCCTTCAGGTAACCCTCTAATAATCGGCGTTACATTTATAAGTTCACTATTTTTTTCTAACTGATTTTCTAAACACTCTTCCCCGAAATACATATTCTCTGTTACCGTCGTTCGGAAAAAACGTGGTTCTTGCCAAACTGTAGTCATACGAGCTTCATTACCATAATAAGCAATGCTACCGTTAGATGGTTTATACAAGCCCGTTATTAACTTTAAAAGCGTTGTTTTTCCTGCACCGCTTTCTCCCACAATAATAACGAGTTCACCAGGACGAATTTGCAAATCAATATTACGAATTCTGCATTTCTCTTCGTCATTCTCCTGAAATGAAACATTTGTTATCCTGATACCCATCGCTCTTTCTACATTGTTATCTGCTGCTCGTTTATTTAAAAAGCAAAAAGTTCTATTTGCCGAAGCGACTGCAACTTGTGTCATTATTAATAAATCGCCTACATAACGGACAGGGAAAAAGAGCATCTCAATTGTCGCTAACACTGCAATGAGTGAACCAACTTCTATTTCTCCCCTCATTATTTTTTGTGCACCTATAATGAGAACAAGGATATATGCTCCTGTTTCAATCACCGTTCCAACTACTCCAATACAATGTTGCATCATCGTCTTCTTTACTTCCGATTTATACGATTGTGCCGTTACTCTTTTAAATAAGCGAATTGCCCATTTTTCTTTTTGTAAACTACGTAAATCTTGTACTCCTTTTACAAACTGTGACACCATCTCTACGACACTTGACTGATTTTTTTGAGCAATGCTTGCGATATTTCTTACCTTTTCCCCAAGCAACATCGGAACTGTTGCACTTAAAAATAAAAACGGAGTTATCCACAATATGAACTGTATATCTATATGTTGTAGTGCTATGAACGCACCTATAAATTGCGCAATGGCATGTATATATTCTATTAATATAGAACTATATAACCTAATCCAATTCGGAATATCAGATACAACTAGCGTCTCTAACTCTCCTTGTTTAATTTTCTCACTCTCTTCAAACGGTAATAGGGAAAAAATGGCGCAATACATCTATACGCTTCTCTCGTAATATTCGCTGACTCGCTTTTGAGCTTATATAATCAAATGAGAGGTTGTTCACCCACATCAACAAGCGGCAAACTGTAAACAAAGTAATGTAAAAATATGCTCCCTTCAACTCCCGTTGAATCAAATTATCTACAATTAGTCCCATGAATAGTGGCCGAGATAAATTTAAAATCGCTGCAAAAAGCCCACTACATACAGCTGCTATTACTAATATTTTTTCTTTCTGTAACGGTAACAAAATTCTTTTATATTCTTTCATGACGTTTCCTCCATTTTTTCACAGTAAAAAGAAAGGGATGAAACCAAATGGTTTCATCCCTTTCCATAAAATAAGGAAGCTAACAGTTGTTAGCTTCCTTCTCGTTCATTTCAATTATTTAGTTTGACACTTTTGACTCTTCAATTTTCTCACGAAGAACCATTTGCAGAATACCACCGTGACGGTAGTAATCAATTTCAACTTCACTATCGAAACGAGCTACTACTTCAAATTGTTTTTCGTTGCCATCTAAATCAGTTGCAACTACTTTTACAAGATCACGTGGTCTAACTGATTTGTCGATTTGAATTTCAAATGACTCGTTACCAACAAGACCTAACGTTTCAGCACTTTCGCCATCTTTAAATTGAAGTGGTAATACACCCATTAACACTAAGTTACTGCGGTGAATACGTTCGAAGCTTTCTGCGATTACTGCTTTAATACCTAATAAGTTAGTACCTTTCGCAGCCCAGTCACGAGAACTTCCCATACCATAATCTTTACCAGCAACAACTAGAAGACCTGTGCCATCTTCTTTATATTTCATAGCAGCATCATAGATTGATGTTACTTCACCAGTCGGCCAGTATGTTGTATATCCGCCTTCTGTTCCTGGTGCAATTTGGTTTTTAATACGGATGTTCGCGAATGTACCACGCATCATAACTTCATGGTTACCACGACGAGAACCGTAAGAGTTAAAGTCAACTGGTTGTACGCCGTTTTCTAATAAGTAGCGTCCAGCTGGTGTGTGCTTACCGATTGAACCTGCTGGTGAAATGTGGTCTGTCGTTACAGAGTCACCAAATTTCCCAACTACGCGTAAGCTTGATAACGTTTCAACTTCACCTGGTTCTTTAGATACTCCTTCAAAGAATGGTGGGTTTTGAATGTATGTTGAATCATTATCCCAAGTATATAAAGCTTCGTTTGAAGTTTGGATTTCATTCCAACGCTCATTGCTATTAAATACTTGTGCATATTCTTTCTTGAACAGCTCAGATGTAACAACGCTTTGAACTACATCTTCAATTTCTTTAGCTGATGGCCAAATATCGTTGAAGTAAACAGCATTACCATTTGCATCTTTACCGATTTCATCATTTTTCAGGTCAATATCAACAGTACCTGCAAGTGCATATGCCACAACAAGTGGTGGTGATGCTAAGTAGTTCGCTTTTACAAGTGGATGAATACGACCTTCAAAGTTACGGTTACCAGATAAAACAGATGTTACTAATAAGTCGTTTGCTGCGATTGCTTCTTCTAATTCTGGCGCTAATGGACCAGAGTTACCAATACAAGTCGTACAGCCGTAACCAACTGTTTGGAAACCTAATTGGTCTAAATATGTTGTTAAACCTGATTTATCTAAGTACTCAGTAACAACTTTAGATCCTGGTGCTAATGATGTTTTTACATACTCAGGTACTACAAGTCCTTTTTCAATTGCTTTCTTCGCAACTAGACCTGCTCCAATTAATACGTATGGGTTTGATGTATTTGTACAGCTTGTAATTGCTGCGATTGCAATTGCACCTGTTTTCATCGTTACTTCTTTATCTTCTAATGTAACCTTCACTTCTTTATCGAACTCTTGCTCATTAAATCCAAGTCCTTGTGTTCCAACTGGTGCTACAACAGCTTTGTGGAACGCATCTTTCATATCTGAAAGTGGAATTAAATCTTGTGGGCGTTTCGGTCCAGAAAGGTTAGATTCAATTGTATTTAAATCAATTTCAACAAGATCAGTATAGATTGGATCTTTACTGTCTGCTGTATAGAATAAACCGTTCGCTTTACAGTATTCTTCAACAACGCGAATTTGTTCTTCATCTCTACCTGTTAAACGTAAGTATTCTAATGAAATATCATCGATTGGGAAGAATCCACAAGTTGCGCCGTATTCTGGTGCCATATTTGAAATTGTTGCACGGTCAGCTAAAGGCATGCTCTTTAGTCCATTACCGAAGAACTCAACAAATTTACCAACTACACCTTTTTGACGTAATACTTGTGTTACTTTTAATGCAACGTCTGTCGCTGTAGTACCACTTGGAAGTGTACCAGTTAATTTCACACCGATTACTTCAGGTACTGGGAAGTATGAAGGCTGTCCAAGCATTCCTGCTTCTGCTTCAATACCACCAACGCCCCATCCAAGAACGCCGATACCGTTAATCATTGTTGTATGTGAGTCTGTTCCAACTAATGAATCTGGGTATGCAACTAAGTCACCTTCAGCATTTTTCACAGCATGAACAACTGGTGCTAAATATTCAAGGTTTACTTGGTGTACAATACCTGTAGCTGGTGGAACCGCACGGTAGTTATCAAATGATTTTTGTGCCCAGCTTAAAAATTTATAACGTTCTTCATTACGTTTAAACTCTAAGTCCATGTTGAATGCAAGCGCGTCTGCCGTACCCGCTCTATCAACCTGTACAGAGTGGTCAATTACAAGGTCTACAGTAATTTCAGGATTAATTTTGTCAGGATCTCCGCCCATGTCTGCCATTGCTTTACGAAGCGAAGCCAAATCAACAACAGCTGGAACACCAGTGAAATCTTGTAAAATTACACGAGATGGTTTAAATGGAACATCGATATCTTGAACATCTTTCGTTCCCCATTTCGCTAAATTTGTAACATGCTCTTCTGTGATTACACGTCCGTCTACTTGACGAAGTACTGATTCAAGTAAAACTTTCACGGAATATGGTAATTGAGATACGTTGCCAACCCCTGCATTTTCAAGCGCTTTCAAATCATAATAATGATACGTTTTTCCATCTACTTCAAAAGTTGCACGTGATTGAAATGGATTATGTTTGACCATTATGTTTCCCCCCTGTTAAACGTGACTAAGTTGTCTGAATATAAAATGTAGACAAACTTTTCAATACCTTACGATAATATCTTATTACAACTTTCTAAATAAGTAAATAATAAGAAACTTATAGATTATCATAAGTTTTCTTTATGTTTCTAAATTTGAATAGCTTTCATACTCCTTATGAATACTATTATCATAAAGTAAAGTGCTCTATCAGCGGTTTACTTACAGTTCATACATACTATGAACTGCTCATCATTCAACATACAAAAAATGTTATAGAGGTGAAATAAAATGGGTAAAAGAAAAGCAAATCATACTATTTCAGGAATGAATGCTGCATCTGCACAAGGACAAGGAACTGGTTACAATGAAGAATTTGCAAACGAGCCTTTTACTCCAGCAGAGCGACAAAATAATAAGAAACGTAAAAAGAACCAGTAAAGAAAAATCCCAAAAGGTCTATTTTCCTTTTGGGATTTTTTCTAATGTTTATAACGTAGTAATTCCGAAACCGTTACAAATCGATAGCCCTGCTTTTTCAGCTCAGGTAAAATTTTTGCTAGTGCCGCTACCGTTTGACTACGATCATTTCCTCCATCATGTAACAATACAATATCGCCACTTTTAGCATTTTTCACTACATGATTTACAATGGATTCAACCCCTGGATTTGCCCAATCACGTGGATCTTGATGCCACGACCATAGAACAGTTTGATAACCAGCTTCTTTCGCTGTTTTAAATACAGCGTCGTTAATATATCCGCCAGGAGGACGGAATAACAAAGGTTCTTTCACCCATTTTTCAAAAAATTTCTTTCCATCTAAAATATCATTTTCTAATTTTTCATCTGATGAATTACTCGCATACAAATGATTCATCGTATGATTTCCAATTTCATGTCCCTCTTTTAACACTTGTTTCACTAAATATGGATTGCGCTGAACTCGAAATCCAATCATAAAAAATGTCGCTTCAGCCTTATATTGACGTAATAAATCTAAAACTTGTGGTGTATACGTTGGATCTGGTCCATCATCAAATGTAATTGCAATAATTTTTTCATTATTAGGTACTTCCCATGTTACATAACCAGTTGGTTCTAACTCTTTTCTAAGCAACATTTTCGCTTCCACTTTTTCCACTTGAAATATATGTACTGCACATAGCAAAGAAAAAACTAATAGAAAAATTTTCTGTTTTAGCATAACGTTTACTAAAGCAGCAAGGTTGTCGAATAAACAACAACCTCATTTACTTTTCTAATCGATCTACATTTCGCATTATATTTTGGAGATTATTTTCATATTGCTCAAGTTGTGGACGTTGTGTTTCTGAAGCTACCTCTAGTGCATTTTGAATTTGTTCATACGCTTCCTGAACCTCTTGGCGTAATTCTTTTAAATCATGACCGTAGTTTGGATCATTTTTTACAATGTTGTTAAATGCATTTTCTGCTTGTGTAACACCTTGCTGAGCTGCTTGAAACGCTTGTTGTTTATCTTTATGATATGGCATTATATAATCCCCTTTCCATAATAGTTAGTCCCATTTATCTTTACCTTTTTTTCTAAAAACATTCTCGTATAAATTTGCAAACTTCTCTCATTCTAAAGAGGAAGAGGAGGTGTCACATACAATGGGAAAAAACAATCGTGAAGCGAAAGAAAAAAAAGGACAACCTGAACCATTAAGCGGATCTCATAAAGTAAAAAACCGTAACCATTCACGCCAAAAACATCATGCGCATCATGATATGTAAAACAAAAAGTGCACACTAGCTATCTTTTCCACATACAATGTTTATATTTTTCCATTTATTCTTCACCCCTAATTCATTCATGCATAACATAGTATGAATTGAGATTTTACGGAGGGTGTCTTACATGGGCAAGAAAAAGAAGGATTGTCTTTTTCATGTTGATGGTTTCGAAGAATGGATGGATCAATTTTGTTCTGACTCTTGTAGTAACTTTAGTTTCCCAAATCAAATTCATATTGATCTTTGCGAAACGGAACAAGAATACATTTTGGAAACAGATGTACCAAATGTAACTGAACAAAATGTAGTCATTAAAAAGATGAAGACAGGCCTAACCATTTGCATACTTCATAATAATATTTCTTTACAGCGGATCATTCCTTTACCCGATAATATTATTTATAAGAAGATGCTAGCCTGCTTAGAAAATGGATATTTAGCCATTCATATTTCCAAAAATGAAGTTGCTGATAAGCATGAAAAGAAAGTTCTTTTTTCAAATTAAGAGTTAATATAATACACACTAAGCCCCAGTTGGTTACTGGGGCTTATGTTATTTCGCATGCATTTCTATATTAGAATTTCTATCATATCTTTTTTTCGATAAACCTTTTGTAACTAAAAGCACAGGAAATGCCACAGTTGAAAATATAGCTAGTGCTGAAAATACTGCAAACCCATTTTGGTACCCGTAGTAATCGAGAAGTACTCCTCCAAACCACGGACCTATTACTGCTCCAATTCCCGAGAAACCCATCGCACCGAAGTATGTTCCTTTTAGATGCGCAACAGCAATATCATCAATAAATACATCCGTCATCGAAAACATTAAGACTTCTCCAATTGTAAAAATAATTGTACAAACGGCAGCACCTAGCATAGATTCTACTATTCCAAAGCCAAATAATCCCCCGCTCACAAATAAAGTCCCAACCATAATGGATGTTAACGGTGTATACTTTTTGCACATTTGAATAACAGGGTATTGGATAATCACTACAACAATTGCATTTAAAGCGAGCATATATGAGAATAGCTTCACCCCATCCTCAAATATATGTGCATTTGCAAAATATTGAGATACTGTCGTCGTTAAATGTGAAAAACCGCAATTACTCAAAATAATACCGACTAAAGCAACTAAAAATACTATATCTTTTCGCAATATACGCATTGCATTTAACATTGTAACAGGTTTTTCTGTACTCACTTTCTTTTTTTCCATTGGATACTTCTTAAATTGGAACGCTAATATAGCTGTATATAGAATATATACCCCAGCTGCTACTAAAAAAGGAATTGTTGATTTTGCACTTCCAATCTGTAATCCAACAATTGGTCCAATAGCAACTCCAACATTTATTGCACCGTATCGTAAGTTATAGACGAGTAACCGATACTCAGGCTTTGTTAAATCTGATAATAATGCTCTTGATGTTGGCTCAAAAAACGACCTACATAATCCATTTAAAGCGTTTAATAAAAAGAAACTTAAAACATGATCCGCAAGTGAAAAACCTATAAACACAAAAATCCAAACGATCATGGACCAGAGCATAATTGTTTTCCGGCCAAATCGATCTGATAAATTCCCTCCGATAAAACTAGCAAAAACACCAACAAGTGCACTCGTTCCGATAATAGCACCAGTCATTCCAGCTGATACACCTTTAACAGTCGTTAAATAAATCGCTAAAAAAGGGATACTCATTGAAGTTGCAAACCTAGCAAACAATGTCCCTAAAATAATACTCATTCCAAGCGGATGAATATGCTGTAACTTCCCCTTCATCGTTAAACCTACTCTCTCTATTTTCACAAAAAAAGAAAGCAAAGGATCTGCTTTCTTTTCCTTTTTCTATACTTGAGCTGTTGATACCCGAGTTGTTCTCGTTATGTCCATATCAATTCCATATGTGAACTGTAATTCTTTACACACATCTTTAATTAAGATTGCGACATTATACTTTTCATTAAATTGTAAAACTATGTTTTCTACTTCTTCATATGTATACTTATATTCCCCTGTAATGACACTTTTTAGATCAAAGCATTCGTTAATACAAAGTTGTACAAGTAGCTGGTCATATTTCTCTATTACATCTTCTTTCTTCCAAAGTAACTCTTTTACATATAATCGATCAAACTTCACACTTTCTCGATTACAATCCGTTAAAATCCGGGTCATTTCGTTTAATTCTCGATATAATTCGGAAATATTTCTACTTAAACTAAGCAGTTTATCTACGCCGTTTTCATATAACATATTCATTCCACCCCCGCATTTTCTTTTTCTTATTATAGCAAGAAAATTCTAAAAATAGTTTCTTTCTTCTGAAATATTAGGAAACTAATTTCAATTGCTTTACAATGAAACTAGTTAATGCGAGAGGAGAAAGAAAATTGGAGCACAAATTATATTACACTGACGCTTATAAGCAAGACTTTACTACTAAAATTATAAAGCAAGATTATGATAAAGACGGTAACTTATACGTTGTTTTGAATGAAACAGCATTTTATCCGACAGGTGGCGGACAACCATATGATACTGGTACATTAAATGATATCAATGTAATCAATGTAGAAGAGATAAACGGAGAAATTCGTCATTACATTGCAGAACAATTACATACAGAAGACGTAGAAGGTAAAATCAATTGGGATCGCCGTTTTGATCATATGCAGCAACATGCGGCTCAGCACATTTTATCTGCTGCCTTTTGGGACCATTTTAACATGCCTACAATTGGATTCCATCTTGGTAAAGTAACAGTAACAATTGATTTAGAAACAGAAAATCTTCATGCAGAAACGGTTGAAAAAGCAATACAAATTGCAAACAAAATTGTTTTTGAAAACCATCCAATCCGCATCCAGTGGATGAACTTAGAAGAAGCGAAAACGTTGCCCCTTCGTAAAGAACCGACTATGACAGAAAATATACGCGTTGTTATGATCGAAAACTTTGATTATAACGGCTGTGGCGGAACACACCCGAAACGTACTGGTGAAGTAGGTCCTATTCAAGTTCTTAGCTGGGAACGCAATAAAAGGTGGCATACGACTAACGTTTATCGCTGGCTGGCGCACACTTAAATTAATAGGGCAGCAACAACAAATTATGAAGAATGTCTCCAAACAATTAAACAGTAGCGAAACTGATATTCCAACAAAAGTGGCGCAACTGCTTACTTCTCAAAAAGAAAACGAAAAAGCAATACAAACAATGAATGAAAAATTATTATTTGCAGAGGCAAATGAACTACTTCAACACCCTACGGAAATACATGCCGGCATACTTATTTCTAAAGTATTTACAAATCGTTCTATGCAAGAAATCGCAAAGCTTTCCGCTATTATTACAGAACAACAAGAGCATGCAATTACGTATTTCGTCATCGAAAATGATGACAAACTACAATGTATTCTCGCTTGCGGAAAATCAGTATCACTCGATATGAATGCTCTTTTAAAAGACGCTCTTCCTACACTCGAAGGAAAAGGTGGCGGAAATAAGAAGAGTGCTCGCGGTGGCGGGAAAGCAATTATGAGCGGAGATGAATTTTTAAATCAGCTTGTTTCTTCTTTACAGTCAGCAGTTTAAAACATGTTATGAAGGATAGCGAACGGCTATCCTTCCCCTATATTTACAGACCTATATTTTGTTTCAAACCTTGATAACTCCCTGCATTTACAAAACCTTCACTTATAAGATTGATAAAAGTTTCCGAAAAACCATAATGACTTAAATCTTTAATCAGCACCATTTGCACATCATGAATTGGATTATGATCAAACTCGTTAGAAGGTAGCATAATTTCACCTTCAATCCTTTTAAGCAAAAACGTTATATGTAATAAAGACGGGCGAGCATCTGGTTTATCACAAACATAGAGTAGCTTCTGAATGTTAACTTCTAACCCTGTCTCTTCTCTCATTTCTCGAATCATTGCTTCCTCTAACGTTTCGCCATTCTCTGCTCTTCCTCCAGGTAAAGACCAATTTCGATTAGCCACTTTTTGCTTTACTAGCAATACCTTTTCATCTTCAATTAAAATTCCTGTAACACGAACTTGCATTACATTTTCCATATGCAATCTCCTCTTCCCATTATATTTACAAATTAACCCTTCCATAAAAAGAACATATGTTTTATAATTGAAGGGAATTATGGAAGAAAGTAGTTGTTACATTCATGCGTCCACCTTTAACAAAGTCTATATCACTTGAAGATTTCCAAAACTATTATTGGTTAAAAGCAGAACTCCAAACATTTTGTCGTGAGAATGGGTTGCCAGCTAGTGGCTCTAAGATCGAAATAACCGATTGTATCTCACATTATTTAACTACTGGTAAAATATTAAAAAACAGCTCTGTTCAAAAGGTGAGTAAAACTTCTCTATCCTATAAAGACCTTTCTCTTCAAACGATTATTACTAACAATCACCGCTGTAGCGAAGATGTTCGTGCTTTTTTCAAAGAAAAAATCGGAACAAACTTTCGCTTTACAGTAGCTCTTCAAAAATTTTTCAAAGAGAATGTTGGAAAAACATATGAAGACGCGATAGCTTTTTGGCATGAAGAAAACGAACGAAAAAAAGACCCTACATACAAAACAACTATCGGTACACAATTTGAATACAATCGCTTTACTCGTGACTTTTTCGAAGATCCAAATAATAAAGGGAAAGCAAAAGCTGATGCGATTGCTGCTTGGAACGAAATGAAAGCGAAGCCTGGTAGCAATATTTATGTTCCTCAAAAAGTAGAAAACTAGTTACCTCGCTAGTCTTCTACTTTCTCAAATAATAGCGCAATCCCTATCCCGCCTCCAATTCCTAATGTAGCAATTCCATATTTCATAGACTCTCTTTGTGCCTGATAAAACAAACGTGTTACAAGCATAGCACCAGATGCACCGTACGGATGACCGAGCGCAATTGCTCCACCATTTACATTTACTTTTTCGTACGGGATTTGTAACTCTTTTGCGCAAGCAACAACCTTTGAAGCAAATGCTTCATTTATTTCAAAATAATCGATGTCCTCTACTTTCATATTCATTTCGTTTAATAATTTGTTCACCGCAAATATCGGACCAGTCCCTGGAAGCTTGGGATCCACTCCCACTACAGCACTACGAACGAAACGAAGGACAGGTTTATAACCTAACTTTCGGGCTTGTCCCTCTTCCATTACAAGAACAGCACATGCCCCATCATTTACACCACATGAATTACCTGCCGTCACTGTTCCATTTTGTAAAAATGCGGGCTTTGTTCTTTTAATGATTCGTTCATAATTCATTTCTAGCTTTATAGATTCATCTAATAATCCATTAAAAGAAAATATTTCATCATGTATATATCCTTTTTCTAACGCTTGCAGTGTCCGCTTATAACTAAGACAAGCATACTCGTCTTGCATTTCTCTCGTTATATTATAACGTTCTGCAACATATTCAGCCGCTACTCCCATGTCAGGATCACCAATTGTTTCAGGTGAAAATCGTGCTCTTTTTTGAAAAGGTGACGTACTTGTACTCTCTACTCCCCCGGCGATATAACACTTACCTGCCCCGCCTTGAATGAGATAACACGCAGTTCGAATTGCTTCTAAACCAGCACCACATTGCCGATCAATCGTTACACCAGGAATATGATAGCCAAGTCCCGCCTCTAAAGCAGATAGTCTCGCAACATTCCCTCCTGGCCCAACAACATTACCTAATATGACATCATCTATTTCCCTCTCAATCCCTTTACTTAAAAACGTAAGAAGCGGCGTTGTTAATTGCTGAACTTCATACTCTTTTAACATCCCATTCTTCTTACCAATAGGTGTTCTTTTCGCCTCTACAATGACTGCTCTATTCATATATTTTCTCCCGGTTTTCAATCATACTTTTTGCTTCCATACGAGCGATTTTCCCACTATTTGTATAAGGTATTCCATCTACAAAATGCCATTCTTTCGGTATTTTAAAAGAGGATAATCTCTGTAAGCAAAAACTCTTTAATTGTTGTTTCGTAGCACTTCCTTTTACGATCGCGACGGGCTTTTCACCCCAGTAACTATCTTTCACACCAATTACAACTATTTCATCAACAGCTGGGTGTTCATGTAATACACTTTCTATTTCTTCTGGATAAATATTGATTCCTCCAAATAAAATCATATTCTTCTCTCTACCAACAATATATATAAAGCCTTCTTCATCTTCATAGCCTACATCTCGCACTGTCATCCAACCTTCTGCATTCAACTCCCGTGTTAAAACCCCATCTATTATGTATCCCATAAAAAACTGATCACTTTTCACATAAACAGTTCCTATTTCACCTTTTTGTACTTCTTCGCCTGCTTCATTACATATTCGAACTTGCACATTATGACAAGGTTTTCCTACTGAATTTGGCCTTCTTTCGCTTTCTGCATCGACTAGTGCTGTTACAAAACTTAACTCTGATGCACCATAAAATTCATATCTTTTCGCATAAAGAAATATATTCTTTATTTTTTCTTTCGCTTCAGCTTCCCATTTCGCTCCTGACGAAATAATTTTCACTTTATTTTCTATTAATCTACTTTCTTTATATAAAGATTCAAGCATTGTCGGAACTGTATACATAACTGATATATTTTCAGTTTCTAACTTATCTAATACTTGATTTGGAAAGAACTTTCTCATAATGTGCACTGTTTGTCCTACATATAATGCACTTATTGCCCCGTATAAGAAAAGAGAATGAACGAGCGTCCCAGCTATTAAAATTGAATCCTCCCTTTTCATATGAAAGTCATGTACATTACAATCAAAACTATGAACCCACGATTGCTGTGCACGTAAAAATGCTTTTGCTGTTCCTGTTGATCCTGATGTAAATCCCATATAAAAAGGAGCATGTTGTACACTTTCTACAGTGGAATATGTAGGAAGATATTTCTCTATCATTCTTTTCCACTCATCAATTTCAATTACTCTTCCTTCTTCATCCAATAGATCATTCACCTTATATCGTTCTGTCACAATCATATCCGGATTACTAATTTCAATTCTTTCTCTGAGCTCATCTTGTTTCCACTTTATATCTAACGGAACACAAACCCACCCGGCCATAGCGGCACCAGAAAATAGTTGTAAAAACTCTATATGATTTTCTAATAGGATTGCTATCGTTTTATTCTTCGATTTTTTTTCATTTAACCAGCTTGCTACTTTACAAACTGATTCAAACCACTCTTTATATGTTAAAACTCTATCATTTTCCTTTATCGCTATTTTATTTGGTTGTAAAGAGGCATGCTTTTTATATTCTTTTGTAATCCCCATATGAGACGTCCTTTCTTTACAATAATAATAAAAAGAAACACGCAATTAACGTGTTTCTTCCCTTTATCATCCCGCATTTGTATATTTTCCATTCTTTAAAGCGGGCGTAATAATATGTTTCAATGAACGATGTAATTTTGTTACGAGAACTGCCGCAATAATTGCTTTTATACAATCCCCTGGTAAAAACACAGCACTCACTTTCATTGTCTCCCATACAGAAACATCCATTAAGAACGCTTGTACAGTAATACCAAATACATAAACTACGAAAATACCACCAATTATATTAATACATAATACTTTTATAATAGAAACTTCACGTAAACGCTCAATTAAATAACCAATAACAAACGCCCCAATGATGTAACCAAGTAAATATCCTGCACTTGGTCCAACAAATACACCAAGGCCACCGCGTCCACCAGCAAGCAATGGTGCTCCAACTCCTACAATAAGTAAGAAAATAAGCTGACTTAACGCACCTAGACGTGATCCTAACAACCCACCCGCAAGCATAACACCGAGTGATTGCAATGTAATTGGAACTGGTGTAATAGAAAGAGCAATCGGAGGTATTAACCCTAACACTCCCATAATAGAACTAAATAAAGCGACAAAAACTAAGTTTTTTGTATTCATATTTGCTTCTCCTATTTGTAAACTTAAAATTCATTTTAGGTAACATATCACAAAAATCATATTATCTTTCCATTCTTCTTTTGTCAACCATTAATGTATTAGAGTTTACAAATAGAAGTTCACTTATTTCTCTCTATGCAAATGCTCCAGTTCTTTCCGAAGCGCCTGTTTTAAAAACTTCCCAACAGATGTTTTCGGTATTTCTTCCATAAAGACAATATCGTCTGGCAACCACCACTTCGCAAACTGTGGTTTTAAAAACTCATATATTTCTTCTTTTGTAACCGTACTATTTTTCTTTTGAACAACGCAGGCAATTGGTCGCTCTTGCCACTGAGGGTGAGGAACTGCAACGACAGCCGCTTCAAATATAGCATCATGTGCCATTAAAGCATTTTCAAGATCGACCGAAGAAATCCATTCTCCCCCGCTTTTAATAACATCCTTCGTACGGTCAACAATTTTCACGCAACCTTCCTCATCCACTGTGACAACATCACCAGTATATAACCATCCATCGCGAAAACCTTCGACAGTACGATCATCGTTATAATAGCTTTCAGCGATCCAAGGTGCTCGTAAACATAGTTCTCCCATCTCCGTACCGTCCCACTTCACTTCACCATTTGTACCGACTACTTTCATCTCTACACCAGGGACAAGATACCCTTGCTTTGATCTAATTTCTAATTGCTCTTCATACGATAATTCTGTTTCATAACTTTTTAAACGTGCAAGTGTTACGAGTGGGCTTGTTTCGGTCATACCATATGCATGGATGAAAGGAACATTGTGTTCTGTTCAAATGCTTTAATAACACTTTTCGGTGCGGCTGCACCACCACATAGTATTCTCGTCATACTAGATAAATCATAACTATTATTTTCTAACTCTTGTAATACACCGAGCCAAATTGTCGGCACACCGGCAGCTAACGTCACTTTTTCAGATTGGATCATTTCTAATAAAATTTTCGGCGTAAACATCGGTCCTGGAAGAACTTGTTTTGATCCAAACCAAGTAGCAGCGAAAGGAAGTCCCCAAGCATTCACATGGAACATCGGTACAATTGCCATCGCCGCATCACTTTCCGATAAAGCAGCTGTATCCGCTAAACCGAGTGCCATGCAATGCAGTACAGTACTACGATGCGTATATACAACACCTTTCGGATTTCCTGTAGTCGCTGACGTATAACACATACCAGCTGGTGTATTTTCATCAATATCTTTTACAAATTGGAAATTGGGATCGCCTTCTTCTAATAGCTTTTCATAATGATATACAGGCTTCAGCGTAGTGTTTGGGAGTTCATCTTTATCAGTCATAATAATGTAAGCTTGTACAGTTGATAATTGTGATTGAATATTTTCAACAAGCGGTACGAGATCTTCATCTATAAGTAGAATTCGGTCTTCTGCGTGCTGAATAATGTATGAAATATGTTGAGGAGATAAACGAATATTAATTGTGTGTAAAACGGAAGCAATACCAGGAATAGCAAAATACGCCTCCACATGTCGATGATGATTCCACGCTAACGTTCCTACACGTTCGCCTTCCTTAATCCCAAGCTTTTTTAACGCACTAGAAAGTCTTCTCGTCCTTTCTCCTAGCTGCTTATACGTTAATGTCGTAATGGTATCATGTGTACGAGAAACAATTTCTTTCTTTGAGAATAACTTTTCTGCTCTTTCCATCATAGAACTAATTGTTAGCGGTACATTCATCATCATATTGGTTACATCCCCCTTTAAAGCGTTTTCATTTTTTCGTTTATTATAACAGACTTCCGCAAATGATTACGACATTTTTCTGTATTTTCTGAATTATTTCTTTGGAAATAATTCAGAACGATAAACTATCTACCTTTTTTCTTACTTTCTTTTTCAGTTTAAAAATAAAACGATTACTGTATTCCTTATTTTCTACTAAAATTCGATATATCTCCCATACTCCTAACACACGAACAAAAAGATAAACTCCGATTTGTTGTTATCAAAATAAAAAAACTCCTTGATTTATTTAAAGGAGTTTTTCAATGTAAGATATTTCATTGATTCATATATCCTTCTCTAGATATACAATATCTTTTTGTATCGCGATTCTTACCTTTAATAAACATATCCTTCTGAATTGTATATTTGTACTCCATATTCAAACGTTTCATTAATTTTTCAGATGCTTCATTTTCTGAATCACATCCCGCTTCAATACTATTAAGATGCAACTCATGAAAACCATAGTAGAAAAAAGCTAATGCAGCCTCCGTGGCTAATCCTCTTCCCCAATATTTTCGAGATAAGGCGTATGCAATTTCTGCTGTATGTGTGACCAAATCGTATTTTATAAATCCACACGTGCCTATAAGTTTTTTCTCCTCTTTTAATACAATTCCAAGAGGTGCTACTTGCCCTTCATTATATTGCCCCACAATCTCTTCTACATAGTTATATGTGTCACATAACGATCGATGAGCATCCCATACAGTAAAAGTTGTCATCTCTTTATCTGTAGCATACTCATATATATGTAAACTATCACTCATATTCATTTTCCTTAACATAAGTCGTTTCGTATACAACGTTGGATATGACCATTTCTCAATGATCATAACGGCTTCTGCTTAAACTTTTCATAATGTCGTACTTTTAATAGAAGGATATTCCCACAATCTGTACAAATATACGCATCCACCGGTGAAGATGTGAACATCGTTTCCTTTTTCCGTATTTGTGCATATCCGACAAACTCACCTTCTCCTATGTTTTGAGAACCACAATTAGAGCATGTCTGCACGGTTTTTTGTTTCATGAGAGCACCACCTTTAATCTGTTTCCACTCCCTTCGACAGCTCACTTCCATTTCCCTTCCAAAAAAACCCTTATTCTCTCACATTCCAACAGGAATCTCAAAACAAAAATCGTATATGTACTATGAAATATATTTATTAACGGAGGAATTTTATGACTACTGTTATGACACTCGATATAGCAACAGAAATTGAAAATGCAGAAATTGACATGCTCTCTTCTAGATTAGAGAGACTACAAACAATAAGCGGAAACCCAATGCAAGTGCAAATGAAAAAATTCGGTAGCGCCACTGCCTTTTCATCAAAAATAATTGCTGGTCCTGCTTTTAATACAGTAAAAGGTATTACAAATGCAGATGCGATTGATGCAATCATTTCTTATTATGAATCACTACAAATCCCTTGTCGTTTTGAAATTACCCCAGCACAAGGTACAACTGAATTATTTCAATACTTATCTCAAAAAGGGTTTTATCAATCTAGCTTCCATACTGCTTTGTATAGTATACCGAGAGAGGGTTCATCACTTCTTCCTTCTAATATTACAATACGAAAACTAAAAGAAAATGAGTTTGATATTTTTGCAGACATTTATGTACGTGGATTTAATATGCCATCCTTTACAAAAGATAGCGTGCGCCAAAATAATGAAATTCTTTACAATGAACCAGGGTGGCATTTTTTCATAGCTGAAGTTCAAAATATCCCTGCTGGTATTGGTGTCCTGTATATAAATAAGGGTGTCGCATCATTAGCTGCTTCTGCTACTTTGCCAGAATTTCAGCGTAAAGGCTGTCATACTGCATTAATTCAAAAACGAATTAAGACAGCTATTGAATCCAATTGTACTTTAATAGTTGGACAAGCAAGGTTCGGTAGCGGCAGTCAAAATAACATGGAACGTGCTCACATGAAAATCGCTTATACAAAATCAATATGGACCGCAAAAGACGGGGGATAATTTACTTTATTTCTCCTTCCGTTACATTTTTAAACATTTTATGACAATTCCTTTTCTATCCTATTAATCATTTGAATATTCAAACTAGATTTGGTACGATATTACTAGATACATCATTCAACTTGCAATATGAAAAGAGAATTCTAATCAAACTACAAGGAGGAGAAATGTATGACTAAACATGATCATGGTTTAAAAGAAAAAGTAGAAGGTACCATTGATAAGGTAAAAGGTGAAGTCAAAGAAGTTGTTGGGAAAGTAACTGACAATAAGAAATTACAAGCTGAAGGAAAATGGGATAAGGTGAAAGGCACTGCTAAAGATACAGTTGGTAATGTGAAAGAAAAAGTACATGAATATAAGGAACATAAGAAAGAAAAATAAAAAAAGAGCCCATCGGCTCTTTTTTTATTTCCCTTCATTTTTCTCTAACACGTATAAATCTTCTTCCATATTCGTTAATTTCTCACTTACAAGCTTTCTTGCATCTCCAATTGCTTGATTGTATGCAAATGGTCCAACTAATTTAATCATTTCTTCTATTAAACGCTCTGCTTGGAAACGTCCAATTTCATCTAGATCTTCTTCCATGAAAAATTGCTGAATTTGTGCTACAAGCTCTTCTTTTTTATCATTTGGTATTTTTATATTCATCATCGTTGTTACTCCTCTATATTTAAGATAATATCTTCCTTAACTCTACCATAGAAAAACGATTACCAGGACAGCTTTTTGTAACTCCTTCTAACTCCCTATGACCTAGTATATTTTCTTTCTTTATAGCAAATTGCTTCATAAACATTTTGCATAAAGAATATAATGCATTCACTTGTGCAGGAGTGGGATCGTATTTATCGAAATTTCCCGTCATACATATTCCAATTGTATGACGGTTATGGTCTTTCGCGTGCGCTCCAATATGTAAACCTCGCCCTTCCACTACAGTTCCATCCTTTTCGATAAAATAGTTGTAACCAATTCCGCTCCACCCCCTTACAGTTTGATGAAATTCATGCGTTTTATACACGTCCCATCCATCTTCAGCTGTATGGTGAATAATCAGTTTGTTTACTTTTTCTAAAGGAACTAATTCATCTTGAAATGTTAGATTGACACGTTTAATTTCCATTTGAACTGCCTCCTCTTAAAAATCAATCATTATAATCGTTTTATCATCTGGCCTTATTCTCTTTTCCGCTTCTAGCTCTTCAATAATTGCTATATATTCGTTTATACTATTCTTTCTTATATATGCAACAGTTTGTTCTAATGACCAATCTGGGTGAAATAACCCGTCTGAACAAATAAAAATCCCACTCACTTCATCTGTATGTAATTCACCATGTTGTAAATAATGTATCGCTTCTTTCATTCCATTTGCAACTGAATAACCATTTGGCATATTTGCAAGATAACGATTGTATTTTAACTGTTCTCGAACATCTTGAAAAACATATTCTTCTGGTACAGATAACCCTTTTTTACGATCTTCTTCCCTCTTCTTTTTTGCTCTTTTACTAATTCCTTCAACTGTGTCTTTCGTTAATACTTGCATCGTTCCATTTTGAAAAGTTGCGACAATCATACAGTCCCCAAGCTGCGCATATTCAATTTTCTCACCAACTATTTGGACTGCCGCGATACATGTGCACCACAAATGCTCTTTTTTTCTCGTGTCTACTTCATATTCTAACATTTTGCTTTGCAATGCTTCATTTGCTTTGGCAACTGCAAATTGTAAACTATGATTCTCTCGTAATGCAGTAAAATAACTTGCAAATAAATGCGAAGCGATGTATGCTCCATTATGTCCCTTTTCATCACGAAACGTGACAAGTGGTGTTGCACCGTCACATACACCATAAATCTTTTTTTCTTTATTACAAAAATAAGAATCCTCACATTCTTGCTTCAACAGGCTTTTCTGTTGATATGTTTTTATCTTCACAACTGTATCCCCTTTCAAATGATAAAATACTCAAATTCTTTTGATTAATCTAATTTACCTAAATAAACTGTTTTTACCCAAAACTTTCAATATCATATATAATCTTGAAATAATATGAATTTTTCAGTGAAGGACGGGAAAGAAATGGTCAGATTCCTTGGTGTTATTATCGGTTCTATTATTATTGCGGTTGCCTTTAATCTTTTCCTTATCCCCCACAAAATTTTAAGTAGTGGAATTGGCGGAATTGCTATTATTTTAGGGATTGTAACCCCTGTAAACACAGGCATTATTAACTTTGTATTAAACTTACCTATCCTTATTTTAGGGTACATAGGTCTTGGAAAAAAAGTAATTTTTAACACAGTTGTCTCTGTAGTTGTATTATCTGTTGCATTATACTACGTTCCAGTAAAAGTCGTAGCAACAGATCCATTGTTATCTTCTATCTTCGGAGGTGTAATCGCCGGAGCTGGTATTGGTCTTGTTTTTAACTGTAATGGATCCACTGGTGGATTTGATATTATCGGTATGCTTTTATCCCGCAAGCGAGACATTAAACTTGGCGGATTCCTTATTATTTTAAATGCAGTCGTTGTAATAATCGCAGGATTCTTCTTCACCTGGGATGTTGCACTTACAAGCTTACTTTCAATTTATGTAACTGGTAAAGTAATTGATGCTGTTCATACAAAACATCGTAAAGTTACACTTATGATTGTAACAAATGAAGCAGAAAAAATGAAAAAACAACTTCTTTCAACTGTTGTACGTGGAATAACGTTACTTGATGGCGAAAGTGCTTATTCAAGCGAGAAAAAGCGTGTACTTATGACCGTCGTTTCTCGTGAAGAATTATCAAGTATGAAACTAACAATTTCTGAAATCGACCCGAATGCATTCGTTAATATTACAGAAACTGTAGAAGTGTTAAGACTTTTCAGAAGAAGTTAAAGACTAGGTGGGAATCCACCTAGTCTTTATTTTGCATAAATTCAATTCGGTTTCCAAATGGATCTGACACGTAAAATCGAATTACATCTGGCCTTGCATAATCATCAATCACTTTAACACCTTGCTCTATAAGTGTTTGCTTAAATTCATTAATTTCATTCACATAAAAAGCTGGATGAGCCTTTTTAGCTGGTGTAAAGTTCCGCTCGACACCAATATGGATTTCTTGATTTCCGCATTTAAACCAACATCCACCTCGTTTTTTCAACTCTTCTGGCTTTGGAATTTCTTCCATACCAATCGTATTCCCATAAAAATCACGCGCCTCTTCTTCACACCCTACAGGTGCAGCTACTTGCACGTGATCAATCCCTTGAATATAATTTTTCATTTTCTCTCCCCCTCCTCTACCCTAATGTTATACGGAAAACAACCGTCTGTAACTTACAAAAGGTTTATAAAACAATATAAGCTCCCCTTATTACCATCCTGCATTCACCTTGCAAAAAATAAAAAAAACAAAATTTATTCTATAACTTCCATTTTTTATAGAAATACACATTACATCTATATTATAGTTATGAATAGACAAATCTTTTTAGATGCTATTTGTACGGAGGAACTATTATGAGTCGTAAAAAATATTCACCAACTCAAAAAAAACGTCATCCGAACATTTCTAGACGTTTGCGAAACCATATACAAGATCGTTCATTAACAGAAATGTACGCATCTCTGTTCGAACACAATCCTGATAGTATTATTTCATTAAATTTAGAAGGAGTTATTCTACATATAAATCCTTCTGCCGAAAGAATATTAGGTTACACTTCTTTAGAATTAGAACAGAAAAATATTACCTCTATTTTAGAAGCCCATATTTCTGAGCAAGTATTACAAAATATAAAGAATACTGAAGCGGATAATCAACAAGAGTATATCTTATCTATTTATCATAAAAATGGATTCTTATTAGATGTTGTGACAAAACTAGTTCCTATTTTTGTTCAAAATCGTCTTACTGGCGTATATGCTATTATGAAGCCGCTTGAAAAATCAGAAAGAATTGAGAATATACTAAAAGAAAGTGAGAAGAGATTGCGTACATTAGTAAACTCCATGCCTGCGTTTGTTATTTTTAAAGATCATGAAGGGCGCTGGCTTGAGGCAAATGACTACGCACTTTCTTGCTTCAATTTCCATCATGTACCTTACCACGGGAAAAAAGATAGCGAACTCATTCAATATAATGAAGCATACCGAGAAGCTTTTTTACATTGTGAAGAAATTGATGAACTAGCATGGCAACAAAGACAAATTCTTCATGGCGAGGAATTTATTATACATAGAGATGATTTCGATCTAATCTTAAGTATATCAAAAGTCCCGCTTTATCATCCTGACGGTTCTCGCAAAGGTCTTATCGTGATGGGGAGAGATGTTACTGAGCTAAAAGAAACTGAAAAGTTATTACGAAAATCTGAGAAGCTCGCAGTAGTCGGACAACTGACAGCTGGAATTGCCCATGAAATTCGAAATCCACTCACTTCTCTAAAAGGTTTTCTAACGTTGCTCCTCCCTGAAATAAATGAGGAGCAAAAATGGTATATCGATGTTATGTTAAGTGAGATTTCACAAATGGAATCCATCACGAGTCAATTTATGGCGATGTCTAAGCCACAAGTATTATCTATCCAAACTTGTAACATACAAACTTTAATTGAAGAGGTAGTTACATTTATTTTACCGACTGCAATTATGCATAGCGTTCATATCATCATGGATCATTTTGATTACGTATATGATATTCAATGTGACGGTAACCAATTAAAACAAGTTTTTATAAACATATTAAAAAATGCGATAGAAGCGATGCCAAATGGCGGAAATATTTTCATCCAAACAAAACCATTAGAGGATAATTTCATCTTAATACGAATTATCGATGAAGGTTGTGGCATTCCAGAAGATCGTATCTCCCGTCTAGGCGAACCTTTTTATAGTTTAAAAGAAAAAGGCACAGGACTAGGATTAATGATGTGTTACAAAATAATTGAAGAACATCATGGTAAATTACACATTTCAAGCGAATTAAATAAAGGTACGATTGTTGATATTGAGCTACCACTTTCTTCATCTCATCTTGCAATCCAGTCTTAAATAAAAAAGAAGCATCTGCTAATCGTTAGCAGATGCTTCTTTTTTTAAAATGCTTTGTCATACCACTCTTTTGCTTTTTCTACTTCACCCATCGTTAATTGATGCCCTCGATTTTCCCAATGCATTGTTACATTCGCATTTGCATTTTCTAATAGTACCTTCAATTCCTCTGACTCTGCTGATGAACAAATTGGGTCATTTGTCCCAGCAGCAATAAACACAGATTTCCCTGCTAAATTTGCTAATTGCATTCCTCTTCTAGGTACCATTGGGTGATGAAGCACAGCACCTTTCAATGCATTTTCGTAATGGAATAATAAGCTTGCTGCGATATTTGCCCCATTCGAATAACCGATAGCTACAATGTTATTTCTATCGAATTTATATTCTTTAGCCGCTTCATCTAAAAATTCATTTAATTCCTTCGTACGGAAAATTAAATCCTCTTCATCAAAAATGCCCTCTGCTAATCGGCGGAAAAAACGCGGCATCCCATTCTCTAACACATTTCCCCTAACGCTTAATACCGACGCTTCCGAATCAACTATTTCTGCAAGTGGTAGTAAATCTAATTCATTACCACCTGTGCCATGAAGTAATAACAGCACTGGTTTTGACGTATCTTTTCCTTTTTGAAAAACATGTTTCATCATAATCCTTTTCCCCCTTCAATCACTTTAATCTAAATTTCTCACTTCAAATGGTAAAAGCGTTTGTTCAATCTGTTTTCTATGTTGTTCATATTGTTCCGGTAACTTTAATTCCTCCCCCATCGTCTCTAACGATTCATCATGAGCGAAACCAGGAGGATCTGTTGCAATTTCAAATAAGATTTCACCATGTTCTCTAAAATAAATCGCGTTAAAATAATTTCGATCTTGTACAGGAGTTACGTGATATCCAAAACGCGACACATACTCTTTCCAGTCTAGCTGATCAGCATCATCACTCGCTCTCCAGGCTATATGATGAACTGTACCAACGCCCATTTGGCCACGACCGATTGTTGATAATTTCAAATCAATAATATTTCCAATGTCAGCAGAAGAACGAAATCGAACAAATTCGCCCTCTTCTCCAATTTTTTCAAGACCCATAATATGTTCTAACAATTCAGCTGTTTTTTGAGGCTGTGCAGATAAAAGAACAGCACCTCCAAACCCTTTAATTGCTACTTCTGGTGTAACTTCTCCAAAACTCCAATTGTTTAATTCGCCTGCTTCTCTTTCAACTAATTCTATATGCAAACCATGCGGATCATCAAATTCTAAATACTGCTCTCCAAAACGAGTCATTTTTGTATACGAAACATCGAATTTTTCTAATCTATTTTCCCAAAACTCCATTGTACCTTTTGGTACAACGTAAGACGTAATTCCTACTTGACCGTCCCCAATAATACCTTGACGAGCACCTGCCCATGGGAAAAACGTAATAATTGTTCCAGGCTTTCCTCCTTCATTTCCAAAATAAAGATGGTACGTACCTGGATCATCAAAATTCACTGTTTGTTTCACTAAACGTAACCCTAATACACCAGCATAAAAGTCTACATTTTCTTGTGGATGCCCTACAATCGCTGTAATGTGATGGATTCCCATTGTTTTCTTTTCCATTTCTTCCACTCCTTTTTTATTTCATTATAAAAATTCTTTTACATTTAAATTCATTATTCATTTTGTCCATGCTACAAAGTAAAATCCGTTATAATAATTTTATCTCGAATTCGAGATATTAATTACAAAATTACACATTAGCGTCTAACTTATCGGGATTATCTCGATTTCAAGATAGTTTCCAAAAAACATTTACTCACTCTAAAATCATAATAAAACTTGATTTAGAATGTCATTTATCTCAACATCAATACTTATTATAAGTTACTTACTTTTCTTTGTCAATAAGTTACTTATTTCATTTAAAAAGAAAAGAGAGTAAACGTTATTCACCATCTACTCTCTTTTCAAATCATTTCGTTTCTTCTTCCAGTACTGCTTCCATCTCATTAAATTCACGATGAACTGCCTTAACGGGTTCTTTCGTTAATAAACTTACAACGATAACAGTTAATAAACTACAGAAGAATCCAGGTACCATTTCATACATAATTGCTTTTAAACTTGGAATTTGTACCCATGCTATAACAACTACTGCACCGACAATCATACCAGCAAGAACGCCCCATTTGTTCGTTCTCTTCCAATATAAACTTAATAAAATAGCGGGTCCAAATGCTGAACCAAATCCTGCCCAAGCATAACCTACAAGTGTTAAAATTGTATCACTTGGATGATACGCTAAAACAACTGCTATCATAGCCACTACTAATACTGATAATCTACCGATAAATACAAGTTCTTTGTCACTTGCGTTACGACGGAAAAATGTTTTATAAAAGTCTTCCGTTACTGCACTTGAAATAACAAGTAATTGTGAGGAAATACTACTCATAATCGAAGCCAAAATAGCTGATAATAAAAATCCTGTAATGTATGGATGGAATAAAATATTTGAGAATGTTACAAAGACCATTTCTGGGTCTTGTAATATCGCATTATTTTTAGCATAATAGGCGATACCAATTAGACCAGTAAGCATTGCACCTATAATTGAAATCGTCATCCAACCGATACCGATTCTACGAGAAGTTTTTAAATCTTTAATAGAGGTAATTGCCATAAAGCGGACAATAATATGTGGTTGACCAAAATATCCAAGGCCCCATGCTAAAAAGGAAATAATCCCTAATACTGTAGTCCCTTTAAACATATCCAAATGCGATGCATCGACTTGCTTAATCGTATTAAATGTTTCTGTTACACCACCGACATCCGTAAAAGCAACAATTGGCACTAATACAAGCGCAATAAACATAATACAACCTTGCACAAAGTCCGTCCAACTTACGGCTAGAAAGCCACCGAATAGTGTATACGCAACAACGACACCCACTGTTACAAATAAACCAATTTTATAATCAAGGTTAAAAGAATTTTCAAACAAACGTCCACCTGAAACTAAACCAGCCGACGCATAAAATGTGAAAAATACTAAAATGACGATAGCGGAGACAAAACGAAGTATTTTCGTACGATCTTTAAACCGATTCTCTAAAAAGTCTGGAATCGTAATTGAATCATTTGCCACTTCTGTATACGTTCGTAAACGCGGGGCAATGATTAAATAGTTTGCATACGCACCTATTAATAAACCTATCGCAATCCATACACTTGATAATCCTGTTGCATACATCGCACCAGGTAATCCCATTAGCATCCAACCACTCATGTCAGAAGCACCAGCTGATAAAGCTGTAACTGCTGGACCGAGTCCCCTCCCGCCTAACATATAATCTGATAAATCGGATGTCTTCTTATAAGACCAATATCCGATATACAACATACCTGCCATATAAATAGCAAGCGATACCATAATTTCAATCTTCACCAAATCTCTCCCTTAGTCCATAAGCCATTCAAAATTTCGAAAAATGACTTTTTCTATTTTCTTGTTTTCGCTTATGGTTCCCTACCTTAACAAACATTTTTTGTTCTTTCAAGTGAACGAGCACTTTTTATTACATGTGAAAACCTTTATAAACGCCTTTATCCCAGTGGATTACAATGATTTTTTAAGGAATTAAAGTAATAATATTCAGAAAATTAAACGGTGTTTTTTCACACCTTATTTTCATTCGTTTACCCGATAAATTTTAAAAGAAAAAAGCCATACAAATGTATGACTTTTAGCTTATTGACGTCTCAATTTTCTCTTTCTCTACATATACTTTACGAAATTTCATATAACATCCAATACGCCAAGGTACTATATAACAAACCGCAAGAGTGTAGAAAAGAATGCCGATTGACTTTGGATCTAGACCTTGTAAATGTCTTCTAAAATAAGCACGTAAAAGAACGATAACTAAAAATGTAGCAATAAAAGCGATACTTTTTTTTGCATAAATTTGACCATCTTCTCTGACTTCATACCCACTTAAAATAATAAGTGGAATTGACAATAGCAGTCCGATCCCAGCAGCTATACAAAATTGCCAACCAGCAAGTTGTATCGGTGCTGCGTATAAAGAAAAACCTGGTAATAAGAAAAATAATGGCAATAGTAGTCGTCTTCCTTTATTATTAATTGGTCGATTCATAGAGCGCATGCGTCTAAATATAACGAGCCCTATGACGAGTAAAAAAATTGTAATACTGTAAGAACCTTGTTGCAAGTGAATCTCTCCCTAAAAATAGTCATTTTTAAAAATACTTCCCTATTATACTCCTAATTTTTCCAAAAATATGATTATTCCTTAAAAAAATCTTACATATCAAATATACTTTTAGGTTTGATTTACTATAGGAAACAATTCCGAAAGAGGAACTACTCTCCCCACCTCGTCTTTAAACACAATATGCTCTCTATTTAAATGGCGCGGGCTCTTCACTCCCGCCGCTGCCGCTAATGAAAATAAACTATATCTCATACTAATAATATAATTCATGACTCGCCACTTCTTCTCATACGGATCTAACGCTTTTTGATAATGCGGATTCGTCGTGGCTACACCAGATGGACATTGGCCAGAATTACATTGAAGGGCCATAATACAGCCGCTTGCCATCATAAATCCGCGGGCTGAACTTACAGCATCCGCCCCAATCGCTAAAGCAATCGCTACTTTATCTGGTGTGATTAATTTACCCGATGCAAATACTTTAAACTTGTTACGAACACCATAATGGTTTGCTGTATCAATAAATGTAAGTAATGCTGGAATAAGCGGCAGTCCCATACAATCTGCCATCGATTTATACGTTGCCCCTGACCCGCCTTCTGAACCGTCTATTGTAATAAAATCTGGATAAATGTTTAGTTCTTTCATTGTTTTTATTAAATCTTCCAAAGGCTTCTGCTGACCAATTACAATTTTCATTCCAACTGGTTTACCGCCGCTTTCTTGCAACTGTTGAATAAAATAAAGTGTATCCGCTGCATTCTTTAAAAATGAAAATCGATTCGGTGAATTAATCGTCTCTCCCTTTCGGACGTTGCGAACAAACGCAATTTTCTCATTTACTTTTTGCCCCTCTAAATGACCACCACGTATTTTAGCACCTTGCCCAAATTTCAATTCGAATGCTCTAATATTACTTTCTTTCACTTTCTCCATGAATTTTCCCATTGAAAAATTACCGTCTTCATCACGGTATCCAAATAACCCTGGACCAATTTGCGCAACGATATTCGCTCCTGTATGTAAATGTTCTGGAATAACGCCACCTTCACCCGTATTAATCCACGACCCGCCTGCCATTTTTGCTCCAAGACCACTCGCTAAAATATAATTTTCTCCAATCGCACCATAAGAAGTCGCAGATGCACCAAACATGCCATGTAGCTTCCACGGATATTTACGGTTCTCACCGACTATAATTGCATCATCTTCTTCGTACAGCCAAAGATTCGTTGTATCCGCTGTCAATTTTTCTCTTCTTGAAAATAACCCTTCTTTATGAATCACGTACTTTTTACCTTCTCGCTCTTGCGTGAGATTCACACTTAATTCCTCCGTTAATATCGGAAATAATGTATTAGCAATATAATATCCAGAAGCTTCAAAATCTCGTTTTGATCCAAAACCAAGTATTTCAGAGCGATATTTCGCTAAAAACATAACACTTTGAAAATCATAACGTGAGAAAGGCTTTCCATCCGTATCATGATCAAACCAATATTGTCGAAATTCAGGCCCTATCTTTTCCAGTAAGTAGCGCATTCTTCCTAAGTACGGATGTAATTTTAAAATAGAATGATGTGTTCGTTTTTTTATAAAAAATGTAATGATAAAAAAGACGATTAAAAGCAACATTAAAAATAGTAATATACTAATAATAACGAGTAGCGTTTCACTCATCCCGCTTCCCCCTATGAAATTCCATAATAAAAAGAGAACACTAGATGTGTTCTCCTTTTATCTTTATTCATACTAACGTAACAAGATGCTCTTTCGCGTCATATTCAACTAAACTTTCAGCGTGTTTAATTCGATGAACAAAGTCTGGATTAGCAATTAACGGTCTTCCGAATGCCGCTACATCAATCGTTCCTTCTTGCAACGCTTCTTCGGCCTCTTTCGGATTTAAATTACCAACCCCAACAATCGTACCATCCCAATATTTTCTTACTAGTTGATGAAAATTCTTTCCGTCAGCAATCTCTTGGGTATAATTCATCGTTGAAGGATGGATCATCGTTAATCCAACCTCTTTAAACATATTTATGAACGTTTCAATTGCAAACTCAGGGTTTTCCCACATATAAGTAGGATTATCACCTTTGAAAGCAGAGAAACGAAGAAGTGTTTTATTAGCTCCAACAGCTTCTATTACAGCTGCCGTTACTTCTTTCATAAACGTTAACCTTTGTTTTAAATCACCGCCATATTTATCTGTTCGCTTATTCGCAAACTCATACGTAAATTGATCGATTAAATATCCGTGTGCACCGTGAATTTCTACTCCATCAAATCCAGCTTCGATCGCATTTTTCGCAGCTTGTGCGTATTGATCGATCACTTCTTGTATTTCTTCTAACGTCATTGCTTCTGGCATATCAAACGGTTTACGAAAGCGTGGAACATTTCCCTCTGCAGCGATAGCCGACGGCGCTTGTGGCATTTGACCACCAATTATTTCATGATGACTCATACGCCCAACATGCCATATTTGAGCAATAATCGTCCCGCCTTCTTTATGTACTGCCTCTGTAACAGGTTTCCAAGAATCGATTTGTTCTTGTGTATAAATACCTGGTACTCCTGGGTTTCCTTTTGCTCTCGGACTAATGACAATTCCTTCTGTAATAATTAGTCCAATTCCATCCGCAGCACGTTTTCTGTAGTACTCCACTACATCCGCACCAACTACTCCAGTCTCATTATCTGCAAAGCATCTTGTCATCGGTGCCATCGCTATTCGATTACGAAGAGACCAACCTCCAACTTGAATTGGATAAAACAACTTTGTTTCTTCAACGTTTTCAAAAAATCCCCCAGCATTTACATTTGTTCCTTCATAAAAACTCGTTGCTTTATTACGTGAACTTGTCATTTTTTTTCCCCCTAAAAAATCTTACTATAATCGCATAAAACTTACTTTTAGATAGGAACGTCAATTTTTACGACTTTAAAATAAAAAATTCGTATTTTCAAAAAAAAAAAAAAAAAAAAAAAACCATGGCAAGACGCTATAAATAATATTAAAAAGGTTTCCTTAGGAGGAAACCTTTTTTGTTGACCATATATGGCTGTCAATTCGTTTATCTCTTTAATAAAAAAGCACCTTATCAATAGAAGTGAAAATGGTTCAGTATTCTTCTAAAAATAATAACTTATATACCTAAAACAATGAAAGCCCTACCTCTCTTTCATCCTTACGGCTCCTCGTCCGTGCCAGTGTGAATCAGGATTGCAAAAATCAAGTAACTATTTTATCGAAGTATTCAATTAAACTTCGAACATTCATAAATGAAATTAAAAAATAAAAATGGATTTGATTGTAGTAATAACAATAGAGGTAATGCTCTAAAAGTGGTTTGAAAGAGTTGAATGTCTTTGAAATGATAAATTTTCTATAATTATGTTCCCAAAAAATTCAAGATCTTTTTTGGGATATAATACATTATTTGTAATGAACCTTAACAAAAGCTTTTTATCTGATTTTCTGTGATACCTTCAATTAATCCCAGTTCACTAATCAAAAATTCATATGCGTTATCTAACATCTTCTTTTCGCTTGCATTAAGTGCTTTTTCTTTCTGTATACGCATTAAATCACGCACAACTTCAGCACCTTCTTGCATTTTACCCGTCTTTATTTTATCAGTGTTCAATTTATACCTTTGTTTCCACGTAAGTAATCTATCTGATTCCCCATGTTGAAAAATATCCATTATGTGTGCTAATGCGGTTATATCCGTAACTGGACGTATATTCGAATTCAATATTCTCCCTGCTGGAATCATTAGTTCCATATTACTAGCCGACATTTTTATAACATAATACTGTTGTTTTTCTCCTGAGATTTCCTTCTCTTCTATGGCTTTAATTATACCTGCTCCCTGCATTGGATAAACAATGTTATCGCCAATTTGAAACAAATAATCCACCTCCATATATGGTAACCTTCTCAAGCTTAACATACTTTTAGTTTTTTAGCAAAATTTTTATTTTATCATAAAATTATTTTACACGTCAACACTTCAGAAGCAAGAAATTAAATTTACACAATAAACTATAAAAATCGCAATTCCATTAACGGTTCCACACACATTCATTCTCTTTTAATACAAAAACACATCACTACATTTAAGTAGTGATGTGTTTTTGTTAAGGCATAAATAAAGATCTACTTTTCCGTCTATATACTAACTTGCTTACTAACCGTTTCCCTCGCTAAAAGAAAACTCATAATCACTTGCGCTGCTACTCTACTCGTCATATCTCTGAAATCAAGAGTTGGATCAATCTCTACTATATCCATCCCTTGAACGAGCGGTTCTTTACCAAGGAATTCAATCGCATCTAGTAAAGTCGTACTATCCATTCCACCAGGCCCAATTGCTGGACAACCTGGTGCAAACGCTTGGTCTAGCACATCCATATCAAGAGAAATATAAATAGAAGTCACACCTTGATTTCTTAATAATTCAATACTTTCCGTGATAATATCTTTTATTTCTCGCTCTCGTACGTCTTTCATTGTATACACTGTTACACCATGCTCTATTGCATATTCATGGTACGCACGTGCATTAGAAAAATTACGAATTCCAATTTGAACAAGTTGTTTCCCTGTAATGACATCATTTTCTAGTAAACTACGGAATGGTGTACCATTTGACGGGCCTCCATCATCTAAATTACGTAAATCATGATGAGCATCAAATTGAATAATCCCGACCTTTCCTTTACTGTTTGCAAAACCTGTTATACTCGGAAAACTAATCGAGTGGTCACCACCAAGAACGATTGGTATCATGTTCGGGTTTACTTTCGTTACATGACCAACTGTTTTCGCAATTCGTTTATGACTTTCTTTTATATCCGTCACATGCATCGTAATATCGCCGCAATCATATAAGACACTTTCTTTCATATCGTGTTTTTCTGTAATTGCATATGTACTATATGCATCTAACATCGCACGAATTGTCTTTTGGAGCAAAACTCGCTCCTGAATGACTAATAGATGGTTTAGAAAGGGGTGCTCCAATTAAGGCAGCACCGAATATTTCTACACCTTCCTCCCAATCTTTAATCATCTCACTCCATTTTGTCACTTCACGATCAATAAACTTTGCGTTTTTCTTTAAATAGTGGCCGTGCTCCACGATTGTTCACCTCTTGTATATGCAATATTACCATTCTTCCATACTGTATTCACATGACTTACGCCGTAATGATACGGTACGTAAGCATAATTGTAAGCATCCCATAAAACTAAATCTGCCTTACGACCAACTCTAATTTTCCCAGCTACATCACCACGGTTAATGGCATATGATGAGTTAACCGTTACGGCATTCCAAACTTCTTCTGGTGTCATTTTCAATTTTAGCATCGCAATGCTCATAATAAGCTGAATATTTTCAGTTGGACAGCTACCTGGGTTAAAGTCTGTAGCTAACGCAACTGCAACACCTTCATCAATCATTTTACGACCGCGAGCAAAGCTTTCTTTATTTAAATAGAAAGTTGTTCCTGGTAATAATGTTGCTACTGTATTCGAGTTTGCAAGCATTTCAATCCCTTTATCAGAAGCGCCAACTAGATGGTCTGCTGATGCTGCACCGATTTCTGCCGCTGCTTCCGCACCACCAAGAGGGTCGATTTCATCTGCATGAATTTTCACATCAAAGCCAAGCTCTTTTGCTTTTAATAAAAATTCTTTTGATTCTTCTACTGAGAACACACCTGTTTCACAGAAAATATCAACGAATTCCACCAATTGTTTCTCTTTCATTTCTGGTAATAGGTCTAACATCCATTGTAAAAATTCTTTCGATCTACCTTTATATTCTTTCGGAACTGCATGAGCACCTAAAAATGTGGAAACTAAATCGATCGGATGCTCTTTTTGTAATTGTGCAGTTGCCTCTAATTGTTTCCATTCCGTCTCATCATCTAATCCGTAACCACTCTTCGCTTCTACAGTTGTAACGCCGAAAGATAACATACGGTCTAAATGGAATTTCGCTTTTTGAACAAGTTCTTCTTTCGATGCTTGTTTCGTTGCATTTACAGTTGAAAGAATACCTCCGCCTTGTTCTAAAATTTCTAAGTACGGAACTCCTTGTAATTTTAGCGCAATTTCATTTTCACGAGATCCACCAAATACAAGATGGGTATGCGGATCAACAAGACCAGGAGAAACCATTTTCCCCCCGCTATCAATAACTTCTTTCGCTTGTAATCCTTTCGCTTCTTCCGCTGTTCCAACGAAAGTGATTACACCATTTTCAATTCCAACCACACCGTTTTCGATAACAGGAAGCGTGTTCATCGCTTCTCGTCTTAACAAGCCATCTTCTTGATCCATTGTTAGTAATTGACCGATATTGATTAGTAAAGTGTCCAGCATGTTTTCTCCTCCTTATTTCATCATTGGAATGTTAACGCCTTTTTCTTTCGCAGTTTCCACAGCTAAGTCATACCCTGCATCAACGTGACGAACAACACCCATACCAGGGTCAGAAGTTAATACGCGCTCAATACGTTTTGCTGCTGCTTCTGTTCCATCTGCAACGATAACCATTCCCGCATGAAGTGAATAACCCATACCAACGCCACCACCGTGGTGAACAGATACCCAGCTTGCACCGTTTACACTATTAATTAATGCATTTAAAATTGGCCAGTCAGCTACTGCATCACTACCATCTTTCATCGCTTCTGTTTCACGGTTTGGAGATGCTACTGATCCACAATCTAAATGGTCACGACCGATAACGATTGGTGCTGATAATTCACCATTTGCAACCATTTCATTAATGATGCGACCAAATTTCGCACGCTCACCGTAACCTAACCAACAAATACGTGATGGAAGTCCTTGGAACTCAACTTGTTGACGTGCCATACGAATCCAGTTACATAAATGTTCATTATCAGCGAACTCACGTAAAATTACTTCGTCTGTTTTATAAATATCTTCTGGATCACCAGAAAGCGCTACCCAGCGGAATGGCCCTTTTCCTTCACAGAATAATGGACGAATAAATGCTGGAACGAATCCTGGGAAATCGAAAGCATTTTTCAAACCTTCATCGAAAGCAACTTGGCGAATGTTATTTCCATAATCAAATGTAATTGCGCCTTTTTCTTGCATCGCAAGCATCGCTTCCACATGTTTTGTCATACTTTCTTTTGATAATTGTACGTAACGTTCTGGATCTTCTTCACGAAGTTTCGCTGCTTCTTCTAATGTGTAACCTACTGGAATATAACCGTTTAATGGATCATGAGCAGATGTTTGATCTGTAACTAAATCTGGCGTAATATTACGCTTCACTAGTTCTGGTAAAATCTCTGCCGCATTTCCTAACAAACCAATTGAAATTGGTTCTCTCTTCTCTTTATACTCGTTCGCAACAGTTAATGCTTCTTCTAATGATTCTGTATACATGTCACAATATCTCTTTTCAATACGACGATCAATGCTGCGCTTATCAACATCAATAGCAATAACAACACCGCCGTTCATCGTTACAGCAAGAGGTTGTGCACCACCCATACCACCTAAACCAGCAGTAAGTGTTAATGTACCTTTTAATGAACCGTCGAAATGTTGACGAGCTGCTTCACCAAATGTTTCATATGTTCCTTGTAGAATCCCTTGTGTTCCAATGTAAATCCAGCTACCAGCTGTCATTTGTCCGTACATCATAAGACCTTTTTTCTCTAGTTCTCGGAAGTGATCCCAGTTTGCCCATTTTGGTACTAAGTTTGAGTTCGCTAACAGAACGCGAGGTGCATCTTCATGTGATTTAAAAATGGCAACTGGTTTTCCTGATTGAACAAGTAACGTTTCATCGCTTTCTAACGTTTTTAATGAATCTACAATCGCCTGATAGCTTTCCCAGTTACGAGCTGCACGGCCAATTCCGCCATACACAACTAATTCTTCTGGTTTTTCAGCAACTTCCGGATCTAAATTGTTCATTAACATACGAAGTGCAGCTTCTTGCACCCACCCTTTCGTTTGTAACTCTGTCCCTCTTGGCGCGCGAATTGTTTGTTGTACTTTTTCCATTTCAATCTCTCCCTTTTCTCGTTTTATAGTGCTGCGTTTACATCCAATCTTTCTTTTATCGAATCACTCGCTTTTAACCAATGTGCAATATTTTCAATATCCGTTGAGAAGATGCGATCATTTGTAATAGATGGTACTTGCTGACGCCCTTGATGGTAGAAGCTCTTCGTCACTGTACTCATGTTTTCAATCCCGCGATATTCTGCCGCTTGCATCGCACAAATCATTTCAATTGAAAGAACACGTCTTACATTTTGAATAATTTGATGTGCATGACGTGAAGCGATTGTTCCCATACTTACGTGATCTTCTTGGTTAGCTGATGACGGGATTGAATCAACACTCGCCGGATGTGCTAACGTTTTATTTTCAGAAACTAGTGACGCTGCAGCATATTGCATAATCATTGCACCAGACTGAAGTCCTGGTTCTGGACTTAAAAATGGCGGTAAATCGTTTAACTGCGGATTTACTAAACGCTCAATACGACGCTCTGAAATGTTTGCAAGTTCCGCCATTCCTACTTTTAAGAAGTCCATCGCAAATGCAATCGGTTGACCATGGAAATTACCACCTGAAATTACTTTTTCCCCGCCATCAAAGATTAGCGGATTATCTGTTGCGGCATTCATTTCAATTTCTAATTTTTCTTTCACATAATTCAAAACTTGCCAAGAAGCACCGTGTACTTGCGGGATACAACGAAGTGAATAGGCATCCTGTACACGTAGTTCTCCTTGTTTTGTTGTTAACTTACTATCATGAAGAATGTCACGAATTCTGCTTGCTACATCCACTTGCTCTTTATAGCCACGTGCTTTATGAACATTTTCATCAAATGCATCAATAATGCCTTGTAACCCTTCAATTGTCATCGAAGCAATTAGTTCAGCTTGATATGCCGTTGCTTCTGCTTCTATATAAGAAAGAACTCCTTGTGCTGTCATCGCCTGCGTACCATTAATTAACGCAAGACCTTCTTTCGCTTCAAGTTCAATTGGCTCAAGCCCTTCTTCTGTAAGAGCAACCATTGCATGAACGCGTTTCCCCTTATAGAACACTTCACCTTCGCCTAATAATACGAGCGCAAGATGAGATAAAGGTGCTAAATCTCCACTTGCACCAAGTGAACCTTGTTGCGGAACGACTGGATGAATTTTACGATTTACAAACTCAAGAAGCATATTTACAACAAGCGGCCTTACGCCTGATACTCCTTTAAGCATCGTGTTCGCTCGTAAAATTAACATTCCGCGCGATACTTCTTCCGGGAATGGATCACCTATCCCACATGCATGTGACTGAATTAAATTATGTTGAAGTGCCTTTACATCATCTTTTTGGATAAGCACATCACTAAACTTTCCAAATCCAGTTGTAATACCGTAAACGACTTTTCCGTCCTCTACAATTTTCTCAACTACTTCGCGGCACTCCGCTACCTTTTGCATACTAGTTGGACAAGCTGTTACACCTTCTCCTTCCAGTAATAACCTCTTCATTTCTTCAACTGTCAATGTATGTCCTGTTAACGTAATCATCATTTTTCCTCCTTAAAAAGGCAAAAGGGGACCTTATCTTTCTAAGACAGACTTCTGTCCTAAAAAAGTAAGGCCCCCTTCTAACTAATAGACTATGGGCAAATCATATGTGATTAATTCCTAAACCAATCGCCTCATGCTCAGATCCTTTTACAGGTGCACCAATCGTTCCATATAATGCAACAGCAACCCATTCGCCTTCTTTTTTCCCGTCGTATGGTGTACCGCGCACAATCGCAAAACGAAGTCCTACTGTACGAAGAACGTCTGCTAACTGAATTTGACCTCTCGTCACTCCGTACAAAGCTTCCATAATTGCATGATAAAGTGCATGTGTTTCTCTGTAAACGTCTGTTTCAATAACTTGGTTGCTTTTAGCCGCTGTTTCCATTGCTGCGACAACCTTTTGCGAATTCATCGAACCCACTTTCCCCGTACAATACTTCCAACCTTTTGGAATGGATAATACAGGACTTTCATTCTCATCCGCAAGTGCCAACAGCATGGCCATACGACCAATTCGATGTGTTCCTTGAAGAAGCATGTGACTCTCTCATTTCTTTTGAATTATTTGAATATTACTTAATTTAAGAATATATGAAAACGGTTAAATCGTCAATAGTTTAAAATCATATTCAAACATTTTTTTCATCCCCCTAATTTTGTGTACACAAATGATTTACACAAAATTTCCAGACGTGCTATAGTCTCACTAACAGATGCAAAGGGGCGAAATTTCACTGACAAAACGAAAAGATATTCATTTTCGAATAGAAGAGAAATTACTTGAAAGGTTTGAATCATCACTCCATTACGAAGGTTTAAAGAAAACAGATGTATTAACACATGCAATCCAACAATTTTGCACAAAGGTGGAATGTGACAAAATGAATGATGTAAAACGTCAATATAACGTTAGCAACCATTTACAAACACGCATCGACACACATACACATTACGAAATAAAAACACGTAGATTTAGATAAGATCGTCATTGAACATTTACACCTTCAAGGGGATGAAAACATATTAGAGGTTGGGTGCGCTAGTGGAAAATTCCTTTCCCTTTTACAAACAAATGGTCATAAAGGCCCATTAACCGGGTTTGATCAATCCGAAGCTATGCTTGCTGAAGCTGCTAAAATAAATAACTTAATATAATGGAAACGAGGGGACGCTAGTAAACTTCCTTTCGAAACAAATTGTTATGACCTAATAATTGCAAGACATATGTTATACCATGTGAAAGATGTTGAAAAAACAATTCAAGGCTTTTATAAAGTCATTCGTTCTGGCGGAACACTTTTAGCTACAACAAATTCTAAAGTTTCATTACCTCGTATAGCTGAAATGTGTAACAACATGCTTGACGCATTTGATCTAGCGAAAACATCACCAGCAGTCTCTCCATTTTGTTTAGAAAATGGTAAAGAGATAGTATCATCTGCTTTTCCAACGGTTGAAGAAACAGTTATTCATAATGCGCTCGTTTTTCATCATGCTACCCCAATAGTAAACTATATTTCCAGCATGTTTCCATCGTTAAATATACCCGATAATATGTATCTTCAAGCCGAGATGAAAGAATGGCTAACAGAAGAAATCAACAAGGAATTATCGCTCCATAACGGTATATGGCGCGATCCAAAAACGTTAGTAATTTATCGGTGTAAAAAAGCTAGCATTTGCTAGCTTTTACACGTTTTCTCGTAAAAGTTTCTCCATTACTACATTGCCTTTACCACAATAAAAATCTGTATTATGTTCGTCTGCCACTCCAAAATAAGAGGCAATCGCTATTCCAAATGGTACAAATGCATGCCCTTGTGCTGTAATGATATTTGAGTGTTGCACAACTTCTTCATACACGAAATTTTCTACTGGAAAACAATCGAATTTTTGATAATCTATAGTCGCAGTATAAGAAATCCCTTTAAATAACCCTGCTTTTGCTAGCGCATACGGTCCAGCACAAATTGCCGCCACTAATTTTTCTTGTTCGTGAAATTGACGAATGACTGAAAAAAGAGATTTCGCATCTTTCAACTGTACTTCTTCTCCACCTGGAATAAGTACCCCCTCATACTCATCTACACGTACTTCACTTACTTCTATATGTGGTTGCACTTGCAAACCTGTTTCACTTATAATCAATTCTTTTGTTAAGCCCGCTGTAATGATTTCAAATTTATTTTTCAGCAATGCCGTCGCTACTGTTATTTCAAACTCCGCAAATGTTGGGTATACAAATAAAAGTATTTTTTTCATAGCCCTCTCTCCTTTAACCAGTCCATAAAATATACCTCTAAATCGTCAACTGTTAATCTATTTGTGTCCACATAAGTTACAGGAAATTGTTTATACCAGTCTTTTTCAGTTTCTGCTAATTTAAATTGCTCCTCAAATGTACTTCTGTTTCTTGTTCTATCATTATTTTTTCTATCATATACATTCTTTTTCGTAACATCTAAGTAAAAAATCACATCCGAACGGCATTCTCTTAATTTATATAATTCATCTTTCAATTCAGTTTCTATATCCCACTCTTCTCCTATACTCGTTGGATAAAAGAGTGTAAAAAACTCAATGTCTTCTGGTCCGCGATCAAAAATTACGACTGAATCTTTCACATTTTGAAACTCCTTTATTTTTGCTTCCATAAACATTTTTTGATTCATAATAAACCCTACTTTTGAATTCATATCTAAATTCAATTTTTTTCGCTTCTCTACAATTGGATATGGATTTTCATATATAACTCGAAACCCTCTCTTTTCTAACCTTTTTGCTAATGTTGTTTTCCGCTAGCCATCGGCCCTTGCAGTGAAATTACGTATGTCACACCTCTCATTCCCTTACACTTTAGTACACCTATAATATACAGAATCTTGAAAACTCTCAACATTATATATATCATCTTGTTTCTTATTCTTATCTAACTTATAATGAAAAATAGAGATTATGACGGACGCATCAATAATGTAAGCTTGGAAATCCAAGCTTACATTATTTTTTGCTTTCCCTTTTCTAATAAAAAGAGTATACTAGATTAGAACGTATGTTCTTAATAATTACATACAGTAAGGAGATAGAACAATGGTATACGACACAAAAACAATTTCTTGGAATGAATCTTTAAAACAACTTCAACGCCGCTATACAAACAAACAAGTTGACCGAAAAGAATTTGAGGATATTGAACTGATGGAATTCTTCCGCGATAACGACTACATTTCTTTACCTACACACATAAGCGGCCTATCAAAAACACGTTTTACTTCTTACTCTATTTTCACAACTGAAGATAAAGATCGTAAAGTTGGCACATTAATCATTGAATATGTAGAAGATGATAATAATAATTTACATGTGGAACAACTATACTTTGTTTAAATGATAACGCTTGGTCAAAATGACCAAGCGTTCTTGCTTTCTATGAATCTCACTGTATATAATATGAATAAAAGAAAACCGCTATCATTAAGGGGGGATATGCTTGCTCGAAGGATGGTTCAGTTGGTTCATTGTATTATGGACGGTTATTTTATTAGGGCTTATGTCTATCGGTGGATACTTTATGTTCAGAAAATTTTTAAAACGTTTACCAAAAGAAGACGGCATGTCCATTTTGGATTGGGAAGAACACTACATAAATAAAACGAGACATTTATGGGCTGACGAACAAAAACAATTGTTAGAAGAGCTTGTAAGTCCTGTTCCAGAACTATTTCGCGATGTTGCAAAATCAAAGATTGCTGGAAAAATCGGGGAACTTGCATTACAAGAAAATGCCTCTCAAATTACACAAGACTTAATTATTAAAGGATATATCATTGCCACACCAAAGCGTGATCATAAATTTTTAATTAAAAAACTACAAGAAAAAAAGATTGATTATTCTAACTATCGATCTTTACTCGCAAAGTAACTTCATATTATTTTCGATAAAAAAGACAGCGCCTTTGACGCTGTCTTTTTATTTGGTACATATACAGTTTTTAAGTTAGCTTCATATCTTTTTCATTATAAAAACCATCTTCTTTTTCCATTTCCTTTTGTAATTTCGTAAAGGAACGGTACATGGCAATTCTCCATGACACAATCATCGCGAACGCCAGTAAGAAGAACATGCCACTAAGTTGTCCTAAATCAAGAGATTGGCTTAAGTATGTTTTAAATACAATCCGCACGACAAGTAATCCAATTAATATAAAAACAAAGGCTTTTGAACGCTTCAAATAAATCTCTTGTCCTCTAATTTCAAATTTAGATGTTTTAATAAGAAAAATAGAGAAAAACAAACCGACGCCAATTGCTTCTAACATTTCCGCTGGAGTTAATCGAAATTCAGGAAAAACATACATCAATGCTCCCGTGCTCATAAAAAATGGCGGAAGTATAATTTTTTTCAATGTTGCAGGTTTCTTAGCTGCTTTTAAACGAATAAACATCGCACCGACAGCCATACAAACAGCAACGATACTTGATAAAAGAACTATGTTCATATTTTCTCATCCTTTTTTGTGGCTATATGCAAAATATACTTTCATTATATGCTTTTCCGTTAGTATTTCCAACATTTTCGCAGAATAATACTAAAAACCGGTAAAACCACCAAATAAACTTGAGAAATATACGATAATTTTCGTCATCCAGTTAAAGTATAGGAAGACCCCCATAACAATCATAATATATCCTCCGACTTTCATGAAGGCCATACTATTTCTTTTAATCCAAGACATTTTCGTAATAAAGAATGACAGTACGAAAAACGGGATAGCAAATCCAAGTATGTAAGCAATCATGTAAATCATTGCTGATTCTGGGTTTGTTGCTGCTAATCCAATTACGGACACTAGAATTGGTCCGGTACATGGCGTCCACCCTGCTGCAAAGGCTAATCCAATTAGTACTGATCCAAAATAGCCACTTGGACGATTTTTAAATGTAAATTTACGGTCTTGCATTAAAAATTTCGGCTTAAACACCCCGACAATAATTAAGCCGAACACGATGATAAATATACCACCTAACTGTCTGATTAAATCTTTATAGTCAGTAAAGATTCCTCCAATAAAACTTGTACCAAATCCAATTGCAATAAATATAATTGAAAATCCAAGTAAGAAAAACGCTGTATGTATCATACTTCTTTTGCGAAGCATTGCATTTTCTTCTTTCAATTCAGAAACCGACATACCTGTTATGTACGATAAAAATGCCGGATAAAGCGGTAAGCAACATGGGGAAATAAATGATAAGAACCCGGCGCCAAACGCTAAAAAAATACTAATATCTTGCATCATTCCACTCCTCTCCCTAAATATTGTAACAAAAACACATAAAAATACTATGAACAATTCGTGAAATCACTTTTACAACGTGGCAATAAGAAAAACCGTACTTCCTCACAGTTTCTAATAAAACGTTTTCATTTCCTTCTATTATATAGAAAAAACTCAAATGGATTATGAAAACTCCTTTAATTGTCATTACCATAACAAAGGTAACATAGTTTCTCAAATAATTAGCACGTTACTAGTACGTCTATATACATATTGGTTTAAAAAATATTTTTTCAAATGCTGGCTCTATACAATGCAAAGTTGATTTTATAATACTTCTACTATTAATAATTTCAAGATTATGCATAAATATCATACTTTTATTATTATTCTATAAAATGTCATACTTTTCTTTCATTTGACCCTTTATTTCTAATTTTGTATACTTCCCTCTAGTTATATATTTTCGATACGGAACAACTTCATATAGATGGGAGGAATTTTTCATGCTTCGTTATTCTCTTTTAGTTTTATTAGGAGCGTGTAGTTATGGAATTTTAGCTATTTTTGTTAAGCTTGCATATGCAGAAGGATTTTCACTTGGAGAGGTAATTGGCAGCCAATATTTGTTCGGTTGGATTATTTTGCTTGCTATTACACTTCTATTTTCTAGACATCGCGTTCCTTTAAAGCAAGCATTACTTTTATTCGTTGCAGGAACATCTGCAAGTTTTACCGGAATTTTTTATTATGCTTCATTAAAAACTGTACCAGCTTCTATTGCAATTATTCTTTTATTCCAATTTGTTTGGGTCGGAATTATCATTGAAGCAGTCGCAACAAAAACATTACCTTCAAGAGAAAAAGTTATTTCTGTTATTTTCTTACTTGTAGGGACATTTTTATCAAGTGGTTTACTTGAACAATCAGCAGGTGCTTTCGATACGACTGGGATCATTTTAGGTTTATTATCTGCTGTTACATTCGCAACATACATTTTCGTGAGCGGAAAAGTTGCTGTTGAAGTACCTTCATTACCGCGCGGTGTTCTCTTAATGACTGGTGCTTTAACTTTAGTCATGATTGTATTCCCACCAACATTTATTTTTAATGGTGCCATTTCTCAAGGTCTTTGGAAATACGGTTTAGGATTAGGAACATTTAGTATCGTAATTCCATCTATTGCCTTTACAATCGGTATTCCAAAAATCGGTTCTGGCTTAGCAACTATTCTTGGTGCAGCGGAACTACCAGTTACAACAATTATGTCCGTATTCGTTTTAAAAGAGGCTGTACTATCTTCACAATGGTTCGGTGTATCACTTATTTTAATCGGGATTGCAATCCCGCAAATTGCATACGCAATGCGTGGACGTTATCGTAAACATCATACGCATAAAAAAGTCGCAGCATAAAGCGAAACTTTAATTAGTTGAACCAATCGGACTGCCCATTAATACGGGATAAACGAGAGAGGATTTTCATTTGAGAATCCTCTCTTTTATTGTTGTATACTTATGATAAATATTTTGCTGAAGAAAGAAGGCATACTACATGGTATCTATTTCAAATCAACTAAAAGAAAAACTTATTTCCATCCGTCGACATTTACATGAGTATCCGGAACTATCATATGAAGAGTTCGAAACAACAAAAGCAATAAAAAATTGGTTAGAAGAAAAAAACATTACTATCATTGACTCCAATTTAGAAACAGGAATTATCGCTGAAGTGTCTGGTAATAAAAACGGGCCAATTGTAGCAGTTCGTGCTGATATTGATGCCCTTCCTATTCAAGAAGAAACACATTTGTCCTATGCATCTAAAGTACGAGGAAAAATGCATGCTTGTGGACACGATTTTCATACAGCTGCCATTTTAGGTACTGCTTTCTTATTAAAAGAAAGAGAATCTTCCCTAAATGGAACGGTTCGCTTCATATTCCAACCAGCTGAAGAAAGTAGTAATGGCGCTTGCAAAGTTATTGATGCTGGACATTTACGTAATGTGCAAGCGATTTTCGGCATGCATAATAAACCTGATTTACCAGTAGGTACAATTGGCATTAAAGATGGTCCACTGATGGCTGGAGTTGATCGATTTGAAATTGAAATTCACGGAGTTGGTACACACGCGGCTGTACCAGATGCTGGCGTAGATCCTATTGTCGCATCCTCTCAAATTGTGATGGCACTGCAAACAATTGTAAGCCGAAATATAAGTTCATCTCATAATGCGGTTGTTAGTGTTACAAATATTCACGCAGGAAATACGTGGAACGTAATTCCTGAAAAAGCTACGTTAGAAGGAACGATTCGCACGTTCCAAGCTGAAACACGTGAAAAGATTCCAGCACTCATGGAGCGTATTATTAAAGGTGTATCTGATGCATTAGGTGTAAAAACGAAATTCCGTTTTTATTCAGGTCCTCCTGCTGTTCACAACGATAAAGCTCTTTCAGACTTATCTACTCAAGTTGCCACAAAGATGAATCTTAATATCATCTCGCCTAGTCTATCAATGGCTGGAGAAGATTTCTCATTTTACCAACAGGAAATACCAGGTTCATTCGTCTTTATGGGAACGAGCGGTACACATGAATGGCATCATCCTGCTTTTACAATTAATGAAGAGGCACTGCCTATAAGTGCAGAATACTTTGCTTTACTAGCCGAAAGAGCACTTAAACAATTCTCATAAAAAAAGCCGTTCAAAGTGCATCTCAGCACCTGAACGGCTTTTCTTATTAAGTTAAATCACGTTTTAAAAACACAGTATATGAAATACATAAAAATACGAACAAATAAAGTAGCAACATACATGATGCAAACGGGAATGTTACTCCATCAATAAAACTTCCGTTCTTTGAAATACTATATAAATCTGTGTTTGCTGGCAATAAATATTTCGCCCAGTTATATCTAGTGGCTGCTAATAACGCAATATTGCCTGATAAAGCAAGGAATAGTGAAATACCAATTGCACCTCCACTAGATCTCGTTAACACAGAAATCATAAATGCAAACGATGCGTACACAACCGTTGGTAACCACGATAAAACATAATATTTACTTGCTTCTACAAAAATGTTTTGTTTTATTATATTTCCATCTTGGAAAATAAACTCACTCCATGCAGGCTGTTGGAATTTATAAATAACAAGTCCACATAAAGCGGAGAAGATCATATTAAATATAAATAATAAAGCTGCAAATATAACGATTGCTAAAAATTTTGCTGTTAAAATTTTAAAGCGACTCGCTGGTCGTATCGTTAAAAATTTATATGTTCCCCAGCTATATTCATTCGCAAAAATTGTACTTGCATACACGAGGATAAATGGGAGCAAAATTGGAAATACGATAAAACCTGTATCTCTCATGAAAGAAAGTGGAGAACTGCTTGCCGGTGCTGTATCCGTATCTAAATGCTTCATCTTAAGCTGGTATTCTTTTACAAGCTCATCCCCTGATTTTTCTGCTAAAATAGCTTCTTTTTTCATGCCAAGCTTTTTCTCAATTTCTACAGTTCGTTCTGTATAATCTACTTTCCATCCTTTTGTTTCCGGTTCAAAATACTTTACCGTAACCCATCCTAATCCGATTATTAATACTGCAATAACTGCAAATGGAATAATCGTTCGCTTCCGCTTAAATATTTTATACAGTTCGTTATATACTAAATTAAACAATATCTTTTCCTCCTGTTAATTCTAAAAATTGCTCTTCTAACGTTTTTCTTTCTTCATATACACGATACACTTGAATATTTTTCTCAAGCAATGTACGAATAACATTTGGGATTTCTTCATCTTTTACATTAATAAGTAATTCATTATCTTTTACTAAAACATCATGCCCTAATATTTCTGCTGCTTTATTCGCATCATCTACACGTATACGGATCGTCTCCATCTCTTCGCTTTGGCTATGCTGAATATTTTGCGTAGCCACATATTCCCCGTGCTGAATAATGATAACTCTGTCACACATTAATTCAACTTCTGAAAGTAAGTGACTTGATACAAGTACAGCTTTTCCTTGTTCATGTGCAATTTTTTTTATGTACATTCTCATTTCATGTATTCCACTAGGGTCTAATCCATTTGTCGGTTCATCTAGTATCAACACGTCTGGATCGTGAATAAGTGCCTGAGCGATTCCTAAACGTTGTCTCATGCCGAGTGAATACGCTTTTACTTTGCGATCAATTACTTGTCCCATCCCTAACAATTTCACTACTTCATCGATACGTTCTTCGGTCACATTACCATTCATTCGTCCGAAATATGTTAAATTTTCATAGCCGCTCAAAAAAGGATAAAATTCAGGTGTCTCAATTACCGCTCCAATTTTCGCAGCTGTTTTTTCGAATTGCTGTTTCACAGATTGACCATCAATCCATACTTCACCTTCTGTCATACGGATCATACCAACCATCATTCTCATTAAAGTCGTTTTTCCAGCACCGTTTGGTCCGAGTAAACCGACAACCTCGCCTTTTTTCACTTCAAAACTAATATTTTGTACAAGTGTCTTTGATCCGATTCGCTTCGTTAACCGATCGACTTTTACAATTGATTGTTCATTTGTCATTCTATACAACCTTTCCTTCCCATTCTTTGTCAGGTCTTTTCACTGTAACATGATTATTTTTATGTGTAAAATGGAAAAAGGCATGATTTCTCATGCCTTTTTCTTGAAATGCAACGAATTTTTATCTTGTAAACTTTGAACAAATCGAAAACATTGCACCATCGATAATAGAAGGATAACAATCATAATTATACTCACTACTACTATTGCATATATTGTAATCGGTGCACTATTTATCCCTTGTATTCCTGCTATTCTTATAAAGATAATCGTAAATAATTTTAAAAATAACATCCCATTAACTAATCCAAAAACAAACGCTGCTCCATAAATGAATAATTGCTCCTGACATAATAAACATAGTACTTCTTTTCTTTTTATATTTTCTGCTACATAAGATGTAAACTCCTCTCTCCTCACTAGCAAAAGGGAGTACATCATTTTATATGTAGTAAAAATACATATGAAAATTAGTACAATAAACAGTGTGTAAAAATACATTTGAAATACAAATGCATCCCCTACTTTCAAAATAGCTCCTTCATTAAATTGTAACGATATCATAAAAAACAAAATCATAATACTCATAGCAATCCACATAAATTGCTTCATCCTTTTGGTAGCAAATGTTCTAATATTTTTTCTCGCTAACCGACATAAAGACATAAAATTCTTCCCCTACCTTATTACATACGCATTCTATACTACTAGTGTATAAAAATATGACATTTTAAACATCGCACTACAATCGGAATTTCTTCTAAGTCTTTAGTCCTAGAAAACGAAATGATAAAAAATCACATTTAGAATATAATTGTAAAAAGGAGGAGATTGCATGCGTATAAAATTACTATCAATCTTGTTTTTATTATTACTCACAAGTTGTAGCAAAATAAAAAACAATGAAGTTGCCATTGTTGAGCCATACAAATTAACAAAAGAGCAAGCTTCTATTTTACAAATGACTCCTTTTCAAGAAGGAAATAGCATGTTTTATAACGTTACGCTTAAAAATGATAAAGATGAAATAAATGCTACAATTGATTATTATAACAATGGTAAAAAAACAAAAGAAATTGCTAATATAGCTACCTCACATTTTTCAAAAAAGAAAGTAAAGCTTTCTTTTTTACCACCACATTTCCAATTCGATAAAGATATACAAGAAAAAAGGCAGTGGTATATGAATATTGAAGGTGCTTCAACGCTTGTTCATGAAGAAGCACCACCAAGCGTAAATAGCTCCGCAACTACTACAATCCAATCTATAAAAAATTTAAAATACAATCAAAAAACAATTTTAGCTGCTGTAATCCAAACAAGTAAAGAAACTGTAAGCGTCCCTACAATTGACGAAGACAAAGGTATTGATTTACTCTTAAAAGAAAATGAACACGTTTATCTATTTAGTATCGAGCTAAGAAAAGAACAATAAAGCGGAAATGCAACTTAAGTTGCATTTCCGCTTTATTGTTTAACAAGGTGTACTTTTATAAATCTGAATTAACTTCATTTTCTGTTACTACTATTACTCATCTTCTACTTCTATTCTTTTCTTCTCTCTTGCAATTTTTAAAAACTCTAGCAACTCTGGATTACTATTCATTTTTTTGTAAGCCACTGACATTTCTGCCACAAAATTAGAATCATATAATTCTTTATATACAACTTCTGTTTTATATAACTTATTTGCCGATACGGGTATTACTGTAATTCCAATTCCTGCCGCTACAAGCCCCATAACTGTTTGATACTCTGTTGCTTCTTGTACAATACGTGGACTAAATCCAACTTCTCTGCAAAGAGATAAAATTGTATCATACAAAGCTGGCCATACTGGTCTCGTAATAAATACAAACGGCTCATCTCGTAAATCTTCTATATGTATTTCATCTTTCTCTGCAAGTGGATGTGCCTTTGGTAAACATAAGGTACAAGATAACCTTTGAATTGGCTCTAATTCTAATAATTGTGTTGGAATTGGTGGACGTAAAAAGCCAATATCAATACGGTTATCATGAAGTGCATGAACTTGATCTGGTGTTGACAATTCATGTAATGCAACAGACACTCTCGGAAATTTCTTTCTATATTCCCTAACAATTGATGGTAAAATATCATATATCGCCGCACCTACAAAACCAATTGAAAGTGATCCTACTTCTCCCCTTTGCGCACTTTGTGCAACTTCTACTGCTTTTTCAATTTGTTCAAACGCTTTTTTTACTTCTTTTAAAAACATTTCTCCTGCTTCTGTTAGTTCAACCTTTCTTTTCGTTCTTGAAAATAATGTAACTCCCATTTCTTTTTCTAATTGCTGTATTTGTTGACTAAGTGGTGGTTGTGTCATTTGTAAACGAGCAGCTGCCCGTCCAAAGTGTAACTCTTCTGCCACAACAACAAAATATTGCAAATGCCGTAATTCCATTTTTGGACACCCTTTTCACTTTCGATTAATATGTCTAATATATTAATAACATATAATTTATATATTAGACAAATATTTTGAATGAACGTATAGTAGAAATTGTTAATTCTTTTTTACAATTTTTATGTAAAAAAAGAAAGAGGTGGTTACTGTATGAAATGGTGGAAGTTAAGCGGACAAATTTTGTTACTATTTTGTTTCGCTTGGACAGGTGAATGGATTGCAAAACAGGCACACCTCCCAGTTCCAGGAAGTATAATCGGTATTTTTTTATTATTAATTTCGTTAAAATTTAACCTAGTTAAGAAAGAATGGATACAGGACGGAGCAGATTTTTTATTAAAAGAACTTATTTTATTTTTCATCCCTTCTGCAGTCGCTGTCATACGTTACAGAGATACACTAACACAATATGGAATCGATCTCATTTTAATTATTATGATTAGCACTCTTTGCGTTACCTTAGTTACAGGACTTTTAACAGAATTGCTACTAAAGCGGAAAGGATCAACGCAATGATCGGATTTCTTTGTTTACTATTAACACTATTCACATATTGGATATCAAAAAAAATGTATCAACGTTGGAATTGGAGTCTACTTTCTCCTCTTCTCGTCTGTCCCATTATTTTAATTGCTTTATTGCTCGGATTAGATACACCTTATGAAACATATGAATCTGGTGGTCACTGGTTAACTGAATTATTAAAGCCCGCAACAGTTGCTTTTGCATGGCCAATCTATAAATATTTTGATTTGTTAAAGAAACATGGAATGGCTATCTTACTTAATGTCATTGTCGGTTCGTTTTTATCAGTCATTACTTCAGCACTACTAGCAAATTATTTTCAAATTGATTCATCACTAGAACATAGTTTAGCGCCACATATCGTAACAACACCAATCGCAATGGCTATTTCAGAAATGATTGGTGGTATGTCACAATTAACTGCTGTATTTGTCGTTTTAACTGCCTTAACAGGAGCATTGCTCGGTCCTTCTCTCATACGCATTTGCCGCATTAAAACAGCAATCGCAAAAGGTATTATGTTATGAACGAGCGCAAATGGAACCGGTACATCAAAAGCATTCGAAATCGGTCCTGTGGAAGGAACAATTGCAAGTTTATCCATGCTTTTTACAGCAGGCGCTAGTTTAGTTATCGTTCCGCTTTTCTTGTCTTAGATACATTTAAGAAGCTAGTATTCTCCTACTTGCCTCTTTATCCATATATTGGCACAGCAATTCATAATCCTCTGGAAGAAGCTAAACTCAATTGTTCAATTTCATGCACCCCTTCCCAAGCAATTTCATGTATTAACTCATCAGGATCCTGGATTTTCATATCACCGCCTATTTGTTTAACAAAATAATAATGGACATACACTGGAACACCGTATGTAATACCCTCTTTTTCATATATTTTATTCACCACTTCCACATTGTAACCTGTTTCTTCCCAAACTTCCCTGATACAACATTCTTCTAGTGTCTCTCCCTTTTCAAGTCCTCCACTTGGGACAGACCATCTTTTTTCTTCTCCCTCTTTGCCCTGCAGTACCATTAAAACTTCATTTCTTTCATTTACACATACCGCTGCACTACCTATCCATCTCTCCATAAACATCCCTCCCCTACTAAAATTCGCCCTCTTTTTTATTTTCCCCTTGAAAAAAAGAGGAAAATAATAAAACAATGACGAAAAATTATATCAACTTCATAGACAATCCTTTTTTAGAAATTAAAACTGGAAGGATGAAAATATGATTTCTAATTATGTTGTGGAATGTGTCTTTTGTGAAGAAAATCGAAAGGCTCGCCAAGCTATTGTCACAGTTCCCGCGACTACTCAGCTACTAGCCATTGAAAAAGTGCGTGCGGAATGCAAACGTCGCTTTGGAAAAACTGTATTATTACAAACAGAAATTAAAGAAAAAATTGTTTTTGAACAAAAAGAAAGCCGACCATAAATTGGTCAGCTTTCTTATCCGATCATATTTTCACATGAAGATTAGGGGCATCCTCTTTAAGGATCGGGATTTTCCCATTATGTACGTTCCATAATGGTCATCGAACAATATATTTCTATGCAATTAACTATTGAATAGAATAGGGCAAAACTTGTTCGCATTTTTAGAAAAGGGATAGGGATATAATTCAAGTAGTACTTCGAATACTCGAACTTTACACTCATAATATTAAAACAAATCCTTTTATATGGGAAATATGAATTACCTACATAATTCATTCGTAAAATATATTAATAGTTTGCTATATTAATTTTATCCCGCTATTTGTAAGCAGTAACCCCCTACTTATTATAATTTCACCTTACTCCATCAATAGCATACATCCAGCTAAAACCGGTGTCATAATCATCGAAAACCTCAAAAGCATTCGCGGTGCATAATTTGTAAACTTCGCGCCAATATATGCCCCTAACATGGTCCCAATTAATACTTGCAATAACAATATATAATCTAAATATCCTTCCGAACTATATCCTAGACCGCCTCCAATTGCAATCGGTAATATAACAAGCATTGTTGTCCCTACAGATTGCTGAATCGTTAATCCCAATAGAACCATTAATCCAAGCTGAATAAACGGTGCAGAACCAATCCCAAATGAACCAGCCATCATTCCAGTAACTAATCCAAGGCATATACATTTCAACAAGTAGTTCATGGAAAACTCTTTATGCTTATATAAAGATGACTGTTCTTTGTTTTGGAACATAATTAATTTAATAAACATAAAAATTGCCGATAAAAATAACATCCCAGCTGTAAACCAATGAAGAAGATGTGCTGGTATAAGTGAACCAAATTTAGAACCAATATAAGAGCCAATTGCGCCAAATCCCCCAACAATCCCGCCTATAATAAGTGCTACATTACCTTCACGGTAATGACTGACAACACCTGATAATGTCGTAAACGCCATTGCAGTTAAAGATGTTGCAAGAGCAACATGAATAGGAATATGAAATACTAAAGTGAGTATCGCGATAATAAACCCAGCTCCTCCAGCTCCAACAAATCCTAATAAAATACCCATTACTAACATTGTTATAATAATTGCCACAGACTTTCCCTCCAGTAACACAATTATCCATCATATTTATCCTTACATACAAATAAAAAGCATCCTAGATGGATGCTTTTTATTTCAATGATATGTACTTAATCTTGATTAATCAAAATAACCGCTGGACCAGCTACTACTACTCCAGCTACTTCTATTTTTTCAAATTCCTTTACTGTAATAGATATAACTCCTTCTCTTTCCATCCATTCTTTACTCAGGACATCAGTCGGGATTGCTTTCACCGTCTTACCTCCTTTTCATTTATACAATATGATAAAGTGAAACTTTCATCAGTGGGGTTTTGGTCCGTACTTATTGATTATTAACCCTCACCAATCGGGCGAATAATCGCCCAATGCATCTATATATATGCATCACCTCCGCTTTCATTCCTTATTCCACTCAAAAACCTTCTCCCCCTTCCTTGACATATTGAAAAATAAAAAAGAAGCTATAACATATAGCTTCCCTCCACGTTTCTTTAATCTTTATGCACCGTATATTCCATGACTTTACCATCTCTATCAAATTGTAAAATAAGCTGTTCGCTATCTATTGGGATAAAGCCACGTTCAGTCCCAAGATAATACAAAGTGATAACTCCTTCTCCCCCACTTCTCGTTTCCGTTGGGGCTCCTAACAATTGTGTAATTTCTTCATTTGATTTCCCTATTAATTTATATTTTTGTAATAGATCATCTACCATATGTACCCGCTTATCTGCATGATTTAACCATCTATTTTGATTAAACTTTGATGTATATTCATTTACACTTAGTTGTACAGTGCACACTATTAATGGTATGAGTGCTACTATTAACCCCCCCAACATTTGCTTCTTTTCTTCATTACGATTTTTAGAAACATATAAAATAGCCCTTTGAATCATGACTAATAAAACAAATGGTATGAATACTACAAAAATGCTCCTTACACTTAAGGGTATATGGACCATATCAATGACGAATATAAATACAATGTACATTACTATATACAAACAAAAATAGACATACAAAATGCCACGTAGCATAGCGTTCAGAAAGATCTCCCCCTTTAACTCACTATATAATTCATCCGGCTAATCATTTCTCGAATCTGTTCTAATTCTTGCACTGTATATACTATTTTTCCTGCTAAGATTTCATTTCTGAAGAACGTTACAATTTGCTCCCGATCTTTTAATCTAGGTGTTTCCTCACTTGAAAGATCTATTATTTCTTTTCCATTTTCATTATAAAAATATACAACTGGTTTTACCTTTTCTTTTATACTATTAGCCTGCATTTCTTTCAAACAATTGTATAAAATTTGAGATAGTTTCTTCGCCCTATATACTGGATTCCCTTCATTTTTCACTTGTATAGTTGCCGAATCTTTACCTACTATATATTCAAATGTCTCTTCTTTTTCAAGTTCTTGTTGATACTTACCCATTTCATCAATCATAAATGAATATATACCAGCATTTTCTTTCGTTAAACCATGAATTAATTTCTCTTCCCATTCTTTCGTCTCAAGTAGATAAATACCAGTTTTGCACAAAATGAGATGATGGATTCGATTATCGTTTATTTCACTATTATTTTTAATAAAAACATTCGGCATGATTTCAATTTCAGCATCTAATATGATGCCTTGCTCTATGAATCCTCGCTTCATATAATGTAATGTTTCGTACGTATTCATTTCAGCGCCGTTTTTAGTATATTCTCGTAAATTTGCAATTAATTTTTGAAACATATGTATTTCGTTATTATGTTTATTTTGTATTTCACCACGTTCTTTACTATGTTGCATAGCTAATTGATTCTTCATCATACGCATATTTTCAATTTCTCTATTTGCACTTACTTGTAAATCATTGTATTTTTTCTGTTCCATATTTTTTAAATTATTTTGTTGTTCTTTATGCTCTATCACCGTAGCTGCAATTTCATTTTTATACGTTTCAATCGCTTGTTTCTTTTCAAATTCTACTTGCTGACTCTCTGATTCTAACTGTTTATTTTTATAAAACAGCACAAATACTACAGCTAATAATATTAAAACCGCACCTATTAGCACATAATTCATATTTTTACCCCTTTATTTCATTTTCGATTATTTTTTATAAATATATCTATTATAGTATACTATGGTTTCGATATAGACTTTGTAAAAGTTGTATATTTTTAATAAAAGGCACCTCTGACGGGGCACCTTTTATTTTCACTCTATTGTACACCATACTGAATATAACTTGGATCATAGTATATCCATTGATTTGTCCCTAAGCAAAGCCATCCATCTTGCTTACTCCATACTCGATACGATTCACCATGATGTAACTGTCTTATAACATTTCCATTTAATGATGGAGCATCACGCAAATTTACATTATCACCAGTAATAGTTGCCACATAATGTTTATACTGAATATAACTCGGATCATTATATACCCACTGATTTGTCCCTAAACAAAGCCATCCATCTTGTTCTCCCCAAACTTCATATGTTTCGCCACGATTCAATTGGCGAATTACACTAGACTGCAAAGATGGTCCACTTCTCAAATTCACATTATCTCCATTAATTATAGCAACCCCGTACACTGGAGTTGCATTATTAGGCGGGGAAACATTACCTCCACCACTTGCTCCATTCCCTTTTAAAGCTTCTAATGAAACTGCAGCTGATACATCACAATTTCCTACGCCTGAAATTTGTCCGGAATCTGTGTACTGCCACGCTGTCCACGTTGTCCATCCACCAGCATCAGCAGGCGGTGTACTCGAGTATTTAGCAATCCAAAGCGGTATATCACTTAATCCGCTAATTCCGAACTCATTAATATACCAAACTCCTGTATATAACATTACATCTTTTCCAGTAGCCTGTTTCACATAATTTATGAAGCTTCTTGCCCAATTCGATATAGCGTTACCAGTTAAATTACTGTTACTCGGATCTGTTGGTGATTCTAAATCCAGAACTGGCATTAAGTCTGTCTGGTTATTTTGTAATATACTCACAAAATATTTTGCCTCTGAAATTGCATCATTTTGTTCTGGGCGCGCAAAATGGTATGCACCAATTAATACATTCGCATTTCGTGCTGCTTGTACATTCTTAGTAAAAGTAGGATCAATGTAGTTTACACCTTCTGTCGCTTTTGCATACGCTGCTGGAATTCCAGATGCCTTCACTGCATTCCAATCAATATTCCCTTCCCAATGAGACACATCAATAAACGTAACATTTGAACTTGATCTGTTTTGCATATAAAATCTCCTATCATTTTTTTACTTCGTATACATACAATATGTACAAGTTTCATAAGAGGACACGACATTTATGCTATAGAAACAAAGAGTAAACATATTTTGTATACAAAATAAAAAAGACCTTGTATTACAAGGCCTTTTGCAAACTCACTTTATTTTGTAGCAAATACATATTATAATACAAACCTTGCTCACTTAATAATTCTTGATGTGTCCCTCTCTCTACTATCTCTCCATCATGCATCACAAAAATTTGATCCGCATCTTGAATTGTAGATAACCTATGCGCAATGGCTATCGTCGTTCTACCTTTTCGCATTTGTTGCAACGCTGTTTGAATAGCCTCTTCTGTTTCTGTATCGATATTAGCTGTTGCTTCATCTAATACTAATACTTTCGGATTCGTTGCTATCGTTCTAGCAAAAGCAATTAATTGTCGTTGACCGCTTGAAAATGCTGCACCTCTTTCTACTACTTCTGTTTCATACTGTTTTGGTAACTTTTCAATAAACGTATTCGCTTGCACAAATCGAGCAGCTTCTTTTACTTCTTCATCCGTAATTTCTTCATTATACATACGAATATTTTGCTTTACATTTCCAGCAAATAAAAATGCATCTTGCAATACGAGTCCTATTTTCTTTCTAATTTCTCGTTCTTCAAATTTTTCTAAATCTACACCGTCTATTACAATATTTCCTGACTTAATATTATAAAATCGCATTAACAAATTCATAATCGTACTTTTTCCGCTACCAGTATGCCCAACAAAAGCAACCGTTTGCCCTTGTTTCACGTGAAATGATACATTTTTTAAAACGTCACGCTTTCCATCATATGAAAAAGTAACATTTTTAAATTCAATATCTCCATCCACGATTTGAGGATTCTCATTACCTTTTTGAACCGGTGCTAAATCTTTCTCGTCCATTAAATGAAATACACGTGATGACGAAACAAGTGCCTGTTGGAAGAAGGACAATTTCATCATCATCTCATTTACAGGTTGGAAGAAACGATGTATATAGTTAACAAAAGCATATAAAACTCCTACTTCAACAGGGCTCTTTAAAGCATCAATCCCAAATAAACCTAGTACTAACGCAATAGCTACAATATGTACTAAATCCGTAGCTGGTCGTAAAAGTAATGCGTCTAACTTCAAAGTACGTCGCCCTGCACTATAATGTTTATTATTCACTTCTTCAAACTCTTTTCTCATACGTTTTTCTTGTCTGAACACTTGAACAATATTCATTCCTTGTATGGACTCGTTCAACTTTGCATTTAACACGCTTAGTTGATTACGTACTTCTAAATAAAAAGCTGCACTTTTCCGGCGATATAATACCATAATCGCAAACATTATCGGAATTAATACGAGAGAAAATAGCGCTAATTTTACATCTAATAAAAACATCGCTACTAAAATACCTACTAAAAAGACTACATTTTTTACAAATGTTGATAATACACTGACATAAAAATCTTTAATCGCTTCCGTATCATTTGTTATACGCGATACAAGTGTACCAATCGGCGTACGATCAAAGAAACTTAATGACAGCTTTTGAACATGTTCATATACTTCAACTCGCATATCTTGAACAATCTTAAAAGCAATGTTCTGAAAGTACAATAGATTTAAATACGTAAATAGTACTTTTAATAAATGAGCAACTATGTAAATTACAAATAAAGTAACGAGCGCTGATCGTTCAAAATCCCGCGGTACTAGGTGTTCATCGAGGAATTGTTTAATTAAAAAAGGACCCATCATTTCCGTTACTGTCGCACCAACTAAAAAGATAAATGCTAAAGATAGTAACCCTTTATATGGCTTCATATAGGAAAGCAATCTACTTAAATCACTTCGCTTCTTCTCTACCATCATACGCCTCCTTTCTCGACTAAAGCTTCTAATTGCTGGCTTTCATACATTTCCTTATACCAGCCTTTTTCCTTCATTAATTCCTCATGTGTACCTCTTTGTACAATTCTACCTTCATCAACAACAAGAATAAGATTGGCATGCTGAATTGCACTTAATCGGTGTGCAGTAATAATCGTCGTTTTCCCTGCTCTCTCCCTCTTTAAGGCACTTAAAATCGTCTCTTCTGTTTTTGCATCTACCGCTGATAAACAATCATCCAAAATTAAAATTTCAGCATTTGTTAATAAAGCACGAGCAATAGAGATTCGCTGTTTTTGACCACCAGATAACGAAACACCTCTTTCCCCTACTACTGTTTCATATCCTTCTGAAAATTGGAGGATGTCATTATGAATACAAGCAATCTCTGCTGCTTGGGTAATTTCATTATATGTAGCATCCGCCTTTCCAAAGGCAATATTCTCGCCAATACTTGCTGAAAATAAAAAATGATCTTGCGGCACGTATGAAATGGCAGAACGGACACCATGAAGTGTTATATCTCGAATATCTCGCTCCCCAATTTTTAATTCACCATTAAAATGATCATACTCACGGATTAAACATTTTAATAAAGTCGTTTTCCCTGCGCCTGTACGTCCTACAACTCCTAGCGTTTCGCCCTTCTTCAAATCAAAGTGAATATCGTTTAAATGTAACAATTCATTTTTCTTATACGAAAATGAATCAACGGCAAACGAAACATTACCGCTCGCTATTGTATGTACAGCATTTTCGCTATTTACTACATCTGATTTTTGTGAAAGAATTTTTTCTACACGGTCATATGAAGCACGCCCACGCTCCATAATATTGAATAACCATCCAAACGCTAACATTGGCCAAACGAGGGTACCTAAATATGTCGTAAATGTAACGAGATCACCTACTGTTAATTCACCTCTTACAACTAATACCGATCCGTAACATACTGCGATTAAAAAAGAAAATCCAACGATAAGAGAGATTGTCGGATCAAATAACGAATCAATACGTGCAACTAACACATTTTTATGTACAACATCTTCTGATTTTCTTCGAAACGCCTGTAAATCTTCTTTCTCTTGTCCAAGCGAGCGAATCACTTTCATTCCACTCATACTCTCTTGCACTTTATCATTGATTTCCGAAAACGATTGCTGTGCTTTATGAAACCTTTTATGTAATAAAGTTCCATAATAATTTGTCGAAATAGCTACAATCGGCATTGGAATTAAACTTAATAATGTTAACTTCCAACTAATTGTAAAACCCATCGCTACGAGTACACATCCTCCGACAGCTAATGAGTCAACAAGCGTCAAAACACCTGCTCCAGCAGTTTGCTGGATCGCTTGAATATCATTGGTCGCATGTGCCATTAAATCACCTGTCCGATTTGACTGATAGAAAGATGGACTCATCTTTGTAAAATGTTCATACAAATTTTTTCGTAATTGGCGAGCTAATTTTAATGAAGACCCGAAAATCATAATACGCCATATGTAACGTAATATGTACATCGTAATACCTACAATTACTAATAGTACAACCCATTTTAGTAACTTATCGGTCGTCAATGTTCCATCATTAATTTCATCTACAACGATTCCAATTACTTTTGGTGCTACAAGTTCTAAAAGTGCAACGCCAAACAATAAAATAATTCCAGTTATGTACGCTCGTTTTTCTTGTTTAAAAAACCACGCTAAATTCATAAACACTTTCATTTTTTTCCTCCTCCCTTAAAATGAGCGATGTTTTCAGTTTACCAAAAATACAGAATTTTTAAAAGTTTTAAAAACTATAACTAACAAAAAGAAAGACACTCTTAGCGAGTGTCTTTTAGCGCTTATTTCATTTGTTGCTTGTTCATTGCGCTCATCATTTGATTGATTTTCTTTTGGGAAGGTTTTTGTCCCATTTGCATCATCATCATTTTTAACATTTGTTCGTTAATTGGTGGATTTTTTTGTAAGTAATTCATCATGTATTTGCGGGCAATGAAAAATCCTAACGCCACGCCTGCTACTAGTGCTACTACGCCCACTAGAATACCTAACCAAATTGGCATATATTTTCCTCCTTCATGTTGTCTACCTTACAGTGTACTAAAACCTTTTCAATAAGACAAGATACAATTCGACATTTTTTACACATATGTTCGTACTTGTTTTAGAGGATTCAGCCATCCGTACTTTGTATTTTCATAATCCATAGCTAAAAATGTTAATTCACACTTTCTTAACACCTCAAAGAACGTCGTTTCCATAGAGACATTTCCAGAGGTATTCATACGAATATAGTGCGGTTTCACCATTATTTCGCCGTACTCCGCTCCCGTATAAATTGTATGTGTATGATGTGTTCTATCATATTTACCAAGAACGCGCAAAGCTTGTTCTAATTTATGATGAATTTTCATTACTTGCAATGGCATCGTTATATACATCATTTGCTTATATAACACTTTTTTCTCCGAAAGGGACCCAGATTCTGAAAATCGAGCAAATAAATCAAAAAACAAATATTCACGACCAAAATAAGCTTTCGCAATATCCTCTTGAATTAAATACAATTCATACGTTTTCATTTTTCCACTCCCAATCTGGACAACCTTTTCTCTTCATTATATATAAGAAAATTTGCAATGATTGTCTGACTGCGGAGAGATAAAAAACTTTTTCTGTCGAAAAAACTCATTTACATAGAAAAACCTCTCCATGCCGGAGAGATTTTTCTGAAATCATTAAAGCATTTCTTTTACTTTACGAACAACGTTCTCTACAGTAAATCCATACTCTTCCATAATCTTCTCACCAGGAGCAGAAGCACCGAATGTATCGATACCTAACACATCTCCTTCAAGACCTACGTAACGGTGCCATCCGAATGTAGCACCCATTTCGATTGCGAAACGTTTTGTTACTGCTTTTGGTAATACAGATTCTTTGTACTCTGCAGTTTGAGCTTCGAAGCGATCCATAGATGGCATGCTGACAACAGCTGCGTCAACGCCGTCTACTGCTAATGCTTTTTGAGCTTCAACAGCTAGGCTTACTTCAGATCCAGTTGCAAGTAAGATTACGTCAGCCGTTTCTTTCTTGCTTGCAGAAACTACATATGCACCTTTTGCTACTTTTTCATACGTATCATCTTTTGCACCTTCTAATGTTGGAAGGTCTTGACGAGTTAATACTAAAGCAGTTGGTTTGTTTGTAGATTCTAAAGCTAGTCTCCAAGCTGCAACAGATTCGTTACCATCAGCAGGACGGATAACAGAAACGTTTGGCATTGCACGAAGCGCTGCTAATTGCTCGATTGGTTCATGTGTTGGACCATCTTCACCAACAGCGATACTGTCATGTGTGAATACATACGTTACTGGCAATTGCATTAATGCTGCAAGGCGAATTGCTGGACGTAAGTAATCAGAGAATACGAAGAACGTACCACCGTAAGTTTTTAAACCACCATGTAGTGCAATACCGTTCATTGCTGCACCCATTGCGAACTCACGTACACCGTACCAAATGTTTTTACCGCTGTAATCATCTCTTGTAAAGTCTTTTTCGTTATTCATGTATGTTTTGTTAGAACCAGCAAGGTCAGCAGATCCACCGAAGAATGATGGTACAGACTCTGCAATAGCATTAATTACAGCACCAGAAGAATTACGAGTTGCTGCTTTTGATCCTAATTCATAAGTTGGTAAGTTTTGCTCCCAACCTTCTGGAAGTTGACCGTTCATTGCTGCTTGGAATTCGTTTGCTAATTCTGGGTATGCTTGTGCATATTCACCTAGCATCGTGTTCCACTCAGCTTGCGCAGTTTCACCAACATCTTGTACTGTTTTACGGAAGTTGTCATATACTTCTTCTGCTACGTGGAAGTCTTGCTCAGCAGTCCAAGCATATGCTTCTTTCGTTAATTTTGTTTCTTCTACACCAAGTGGAGAACCATGTGAAGCTGATTTTCCTGATTTGTTTGGAGAACCGAAACCAATTGTCGTTCTTACTTCAATTAGCGTTGGGCGTTTTTCGTCAGCTTTCGCTTCTTCAATTGCTTTCGCGATTGCTTCAATATCGTTTCCATCCTCAACACGGATTACTTGCCATCCGTATGCTTTGTAACGATCTTCTACACTTTCAGAGAATGAACGATTTAAATCGCCATCTAATGAAATATCGTTTGAATCGTAAAGCACAACAAGACGACCTAATTGTAAATGAGCAGCTAATGAAGATGCTTCAGCAGAAACGCCCTCCATTAAATCTCCATCACCACAAATAGCGTATGTATAATGATCTACTACATTATACGCATCACGGTTATATTTAGCAGCTAAATGTCTTTCAGCCATTGCCATACCTACAGCAGTTGCAATACCTTGTCCAAGTGGACCAGTTGTTGCATCTACACCAGCTGTATGACCATACTCAGGATGTCCTGGAGTTTTGCTTCCCCATTGACGGAAGTTCTTTAAGTCATCCATTGTTACATCATAACCAGATAGGTGAAGTAGGCTGTATAATAACATTGAACCATGACCTGCAGATAATACGAAACGATCACGGTTAAACCACGTTGGGTTATTTGGATTGTGTTTCATAAATTGAGTCCATAATGTATAAGCCATTGGTGCTGCACCCATTGGCATTCCTGGGTGACCAGAGTTTGCTTTTTCAATCGCATCGATGGATAATGTGCGAATCGTGTTGATAGAAAGTTGTTCGATTGAATGTGACATGCTATTCTTCCCTTCGCTTATATTAGTAAACGTTTTATACATTTATATGATAGCTTCCCACGCAAGATTATACAACATGTATCGACAAATATGTTGATATTTTTTTGATTTTTTATAAAAAAATCAATGTTTCCGGGAATGTATGGGCATTCAATATGACATACTTTTTTATTATTTTTATTTTAAAAAGAAAGGGAATTATCTGTATATTTATACAAATTTCTTCTATACTTACTTTTTTAAATACGTTTTTAAAAACATAAAAAAGCATCTAACTTCGATGCTTTTCAAATAAGTTAAACAATCCGTTTCCGAATCGAGCTTGAAATCAAATCAATTATAATTACCATTAAAATAATACCTAATAAAATAATACCAACACGAGACCAATTCCGTGAACTCAGCGCAAAAATTAAAGGTGTACCAATCCCTCCTGCTCCGATAACTCCTAAAATCGCAGCGGATCGTACATTAATTTCAAATCTGTATAACGTATACGATAGAAAATCTGGTAACACTTGCGGTAACACCGCATACCAAAGTATTTGAAAACGATTTGCTCCTGTTGCTAGTAACGCTTCCGTCGGTCCTTTATCTATGTTTTCAATTCCTTCTGAATATAGTTTTCCTAACATTCCAATAGAATGCAATCTTAAGGCTAATACTCCTGCAAAAGAGCCTGGACCAACAGCTTTTATAAATAAAAGAGCCATAACTAATTCAGGAAACGTACGAACAAAACTAAGTACAAATTTCCCAAATCCTGAAGTTAATTTTCCACTACTCATATTCGTTGCCGCCCAAAAAGCAAACGGAACAGATAAAAATGCAGAAATAAATGTACCTAATATCGCAATTGCCAACGTATCAATTAATCCATGTAATAAATCTTCACCATCTGGCAAAGATACATACGCCCAGTCTGGAGTCAATATCCCTGTCATAATTGCTTTTGTAATTTCTCCCGCCGTTTCCTTTATTCCCTCTAGCGGTACTCCTGAAAAAGCCCATATATAAACAAATGTAAGTGCTATAAAAATAAACGAGCGATACACACTCGGTTTCTTCGGTTTTGGTACGATTATCGTCGTTTTACTCATTATAATTTCTCCCGCAACAATGTACTTACATAATCAATTACCAATACAACAACAAGAGTATAGATGATAATAGATGCAGTTTGTTGATATTGTAAAAATCCAAGTGTACGATCATAATATAGTCCAATACCACCTGCTCCTACTAAACCTAGGACAGCCGCTGCCCGTACATTCACCTCAAATGTATATAGTACATAGGAAACAAAGTGTGCTTTTACTTGTGGAATGACTCCATAAACAATCCATTGCACCTTATTAGCCCCTACAGCTGTCATCGCTTCTAGTGGGCCAGGGTCAATTGATTCAATTGATTCATACAACAATTTCGCCACGAGCCCAATTGAGAAAAAAGTAAGAGCTAAAATACCCGGAAGTGGTCCTATTCCAAAAATAGCTACGAAAATTGCCGCTAATAATAAATCTGGTATCGTTCGAATAAAATTTAAAATCAATCGAGCTGGACTGTATAAAAATGTACTAGTAAACACATTACTTGCCGCAAACAGTGCAAGTGGAATAGCTAAAATCGCTCCTAAAGTCGTCCCAATAATCGCCATACGTATTGTATCTAACATTGCTGTTGTAATAACTTGAAAATAACTCCAATCTGGCGGCACCATTTCTTTTAACAAATCCATTATATTAAGAAAACCAACTACTAGCTTTGAAAATGATGCGTCGACCTGTATACTACTTCCCCACAACAGTAAAATGAATAGAATAAACGTTAACATATGTTTTAACTTACTCGGCGGCTTCGGTATCGACTTCGAATATATCGTCACATCATTCATTTAGCTGCCACCTCTAACAATTCACTTTTCTGTGCTACGTCACCATAAATTTCAGCAAACTTTTCATCCGTTGCTGCTTCTACTAAACCATCAAAAACAATTTCGCCTGCATGTAATCCAATAATACGCGTCGCATATTGCCTAGCTAAAGCAATAGAATGTAAGTTTACAATTGTTGTAATTCCAAAATCTTCATTAATTTTCTTTAAATCATCTAATACTTGCTTTGTTGTTAGCGGATCTAACGACGCAACAGGTTCATCTGCCAATATGATTTTTGCTTCTTGCGCCAATGCTCTAGCTATCGATACACGTTGTTGTTGTCCTCCTGATAATTCATCAGCACGTGCATATGCTTTTTCTAAAATATTCACTCTTTTTAACGCTTGAAATGCGAGCTCCACATCCTCTTTCGGAAACAAACCTAACGTTGTACGCAATGTCGAATGATATCCAACACGGCCAGCTAATACATTCTTCAATACTGTTGATCGCTTTACAAGGTTAAAACTTTGAAAGATCATACCAATATCCCGGCGCATACGTCGTAAATCTTTTCCTTTTGCAGCAGTAATAGACTCACATTCAATCATGATTTCGCCTTCTGTAATCTCATGAAGACGATTTACCGATTTTAGAAGTGTAGACTTTCCAGCTCCGGACAGCCCTACCATTATAACAAACTCACCTTTTTGAATTTTCAAGTTTATATTATTCAATCCTTTTGTACCATTTGGATACACTTTGGAGACATTTCGAAATTCTATCACACATCTTACCTACCTTCTATGTATTCAAAACGGCAAACTAACTGAAAACATTCCCTTTCAGCTAGCTGCCATTTCCATATGTATTATTGCGTTTTTACTTTCTTCCCATATTCACGAACGATGTCAAATTTACTATCATCAGATTTAACATATCCTTCATGTGAATATACTTCTTTAATGATTTTGTGACCTTCCTCATTTTTTCCAATTTCAATGAAAGCATCCTGTAATTTCTTGCTCCACTCTTCATCTAAATCAGAACGTACCGAAATCGTATCGTTTGGAATTTTCTCCGTAAATTTCACTATTTTCGTTTGCTCGAATATATTCGGATAATCTTTTTTTACAATATTACGAGCATCTTGGAATACAACAGCTGCATCTACGTCACCATTTAAAAGAGCAATAAGCGACTGATCGTGACCTTTTAATGTAACAGGTTTCACATCTTTTAACGGATCAATTCCCTCTTTTAATAGAACAGCTGCAGGCCATACATACCCTGCTGATGATGTTACGTCTTGATAACCAATCTTTTTACCTTTTAAATCTTTTACACTATTTATATTAGAGTCTTTTTTAACAACAAACTCAGATTTATAATAATCTACTAAATCTTTTGTAGGAGCTCCTGTTTCATCCTCTACTCCAAAACGTTGTGCTTGTAAAATTACATTTGCAGCCTTCTTTTCATGTGCTAATACGTACGCTGTTGGCGGTAAAAATCCTACATCTACTTGTTTAGATGCCATCGCTTCTACAATTGTATTGTAGTTCGTTGAAATACTAACTTTTACTGGAATATTTAACTTATCACTTAATAGCTTCTCAAGCGGTTTTGCCTTCGCCTCTAACGTATCTGCATTTTGAGAAGGAACAAATTGAACATTTAAAGTCTTCGGTACATACCCTTTTTTCGTATCTTCATTTTTACTTGCACTTGATTCCTTCGTTCCACAGCCACTTAATAATCCCGCTGCTAGTACAACTGTTGTGCTCATTGCAAAAACTTTTTTCAACATATTAATGCCTCCATTTTTCATTGTTATAAAATAACCTTTCATAAACATGAAGAAATATATCACATATTTTTACAAATAATTGATTATTTACAGAATCTTTACACATTCTATACACTCACATTAAAATTCTCTTCACATATTTGATATGATGAATTGGAAGATAACAATAGAAAAGGTGAGTCATATTGGAACAAAATCAAACTGTAACTTTAAACATCTTATTAACAAGCGATATACATGGCACTGTTTATCCTATTCACTACCAAGATAACTCCCCAGCAGAACTTGGTTTAGCTAAAATTTCTACTCTTATAAAAAAAGAACGTTCCCAAAATACAAACGTTCTTTTAATTGATAATGGCGACTTTATTCAAGGAACACCATTTACTTATCATTATGTTACATACGAAAAAAACAAAAAAAACCCAATGTCCTTATTAGCGAATTACTTACAGTATGACGCTGCAATTATCGGCAATCATGAGTTTAATTACGGGATGGGTATATTAAATAATGCTGTGACTACTGCGAACTTCCCGTACCTATCAGCAAACATTTTAGATAAAAACATAAAGAAACCTTATTTCGGAAAACCTTATATAATCAAACAGATTGAATCCAATATAAAAATTGCTATTTTAGGGGTGACAACGCACTACATTACCAATTGGGAACAACCCCATCACATTAAAGACTTACAATTTGAAGATGCATTAGAAACAACGAAAAAGTGGGTTTCTTACATTCGCAAACATGAGAAACCAGATTTACTAGTCGTAGCGTATCACGGGGGAGTTGAACGAGATTTACAAACCGGGGTACCGACTGAAGTTTTAACAGGAGAAAACCAAGGATATGCAATGTGCCATGAAATTGAAGACATAGATATTTTATTAACAGGCCACCAACACCGGGAAATTGCTCACACAATGGCTAACGGTGTAACAATTTTACAGACCGGATGTAATGGAAACTCAGTTGGAAAAGTAAAAATAACATTCGAAAAAACAAAACATAAATGGGTTAAAAAAGAGAGTTCTTCTGAATTATTATCTGTACAAGGAGTTGAGGCTGACCAAGATGCACTTTCATTGGTAGCCGATTATGAAGAGAAAACACAAAAGTGGCTTGATCAACCTATTGGAATCATTCAGGGGGATATGCAAATTTCAGATGCTATGCAAACTCGTTTGCATGATCATCCTTTTATCGAATTCATAAATAAAATACAGATGGATATAGCTAATGTATCAATTTCTTGTACAAGTTTGTTCCATAATACATCTCCAGGTTTCCCGGAACATGTAACAATGCGTGACATCGTTTCTAATTATATTTATCCGAACACATTAAAAGTAATTAGACTAACTGGAGCGGACATAAAAAATGCTCTTGAACTCTCTGCTTCTTATTTCACATTAAAAACAGATGGATCCATCACCGTAAGTCCTACCTACATAGAACCAAAGCCACAACATTATAATTATGATATGTGGGAAGGGATTTCATACGTATTAAACATTTCAAAACCAATTGGTGAAAGAGTAGAATCTTTACAGCATAACAGTGCTCCTCTTAATATGAATGAAGAATATGACGTTGTAATGAATAATTATCGTGCAAGTGGCGGGGGAAATTTCTTTATGTTTCAAAACAAACCGGTAGTAAAAGATATCCCCACAGATATGTCTGAACTTATCGCTAATTATATATTGGAACATAAAACGATAGAAGCAACAGTTAATAACAACTGGAAAGTTATTAAATAACGATTTTTAAATATAAAAAAGATGGGCTTCGCCCATCTTTTAATTTAATCTTGCATTATCTTGCTTTTTTAAAGCTTTTAATTTCGTCGGTGTAACATCTGTACCTTCTTCGTTAACAACTTTAATACCTTTAAGTTCGTTTAACATATTTTGACGAAATCCTTTTAAATATTGTTCACGTAGCGATTGACGCTCACGTTGCTCTTCTTCAGTTAAACCTTCAGCTTTTGCTTTTTTCGCTAAGAAGTTAATGCGTTCAACGAGTTCGTGATTAATCATCTCGAATCCCCCTTCTAATCAAAACTGATTATTATCATACAATAGTTACTCTTCTTTATCAAGCAATTGCTTCGTATACTCTACATATCTACGATGTACAGTCGCCTTTGAAACATTATGACCAAATCCACGTAATGTTGCTGCAATTTCTTCAAACGTGAGTTCACTTTTTCGCAAACGTACAATTTCCTCAATTGGCACTTCTTTTTTCTCTCTTCCTACACTTAAATGACGATTTTTTAAATTTTTTTCTGGACGATAACCTTTTTCTACTGCACGTTGCATACCTCGTTTAATTTTCAAATTATGAATCTTTCTTTGATATTCTTCAACAATACCAATAATATCTAATACCATTGAATCAGAATCCGACAATTGTAATTCACCATTATGTGTATGCGTATATACTTTTATGCCTTCTTTATGTAAACAATGCATTAACGCGATCTTCGCATTTCCTCTACCAAGACGCGTTTCATCTTGTATAAGTAACACATCAATTTGTTCGTCTCGAATTGTATCCAACACCTCTAATATACCGTCACGTTCAATTGTATATCCACTAGCCTGCTCTTCAATCACCTTAGTAACATTCATTTGATAGCGCTCAGCTAAATGCAATAATTCATCTTTTTGACGTAATAATGATGTTTCTTGCGCTTCTTTCGTTGTACTCACACGTGCATAAATAATTGCATTCATTTTGAACCCCTCTTTCTCCCTATTATTTCCCTATAGTGTAACATAAATCCGCCATTTGTTCGAACTTATGTTTGTAGAATGTTTTTTCACATGTTATACTTATTAATAAGAAAAATGAAAGAAAACGAGGTGTTAGAAAACATGGAAAAGTTAACGAAACGCCAGCAAGACATTCTCGACTTTATTAAGCTAAAAGTACAAGAAAAAGGATATCCACCTTCCGTACGTGAAATTGGTCAAGCAGTCGGCCTCGCTTCTAGTTCTACAGTGCACGGACATTTATCACGATTAGAAGAAAAAGGATACATTCGACGCGATCCAACAAAACCACGTGCAATTGAAATTTTAGGTGAAGACCGAATGGATACGGAAACACAATCTGTTATTCAAGTTCCAATTGTCGGAAAAGTCACTGCTGGTTTACCAATTACAGCGGTCGAAAGCGTAGAAGAACATTTCCCACTTCCAGCTAGTATTGTTGCTGGAGCAGACCAAGTGTTCATGTTACGTATTTCTGGAGATAGTATGATTGAAGCTGGTATTTTCGATGGAGATTTAGTTGTTGTTCGCCAACAGCAGTCTGCATATAATGGTGAAATTGTAGTCGCTTTAACAGAGGATAACGAAGCAACAGTTAAACGTTTCTATAAAGAAAAAGACCATTTCCGTCTACAACCAGAAAACTCTTCATTAGAACCTATCATTTTAAAACAAGTGTCAGTTATCGGGAAAGTAATTGGCGTATATCGTGATTTACATTAAAAATAAAAAAAAGAAGATAATTACCTTATTTATATACGGTAATTATCTTCTTTTTGTATTTTGATAGATTTCCATGCATTCTATTTCTTATTAACGAGTTTCAATCGTCACATCTCCCGCAGCCGTTTTACCGCTAATCTTTTTACTGCCATTTCCAATTGTTACATTTTTATTTTCTTCATTAAAAATTGTTACATCTCCAGCAGCACTTTGCCCAGTAATTACCGCATCTTGTGGTTTTTCCGATAAAGTAATATCTATATCTCCCGCAGTTGAACTTGCTTCTAGATTATACTTAGAATCATGATCTTGAATATTTATTTCCCCACTTGTTGTTTTTGCGGTCACTTTCCCTAATACCTTCTTAAAGTTCACCTCACCAGCTTTTGTCGATCCCTCCACATTCTTAGCCGTTACTTGTTTCAACTCTACTTCTCCAGCAAGTGTTCTAACACTTACGCTATCACTTTTCACATCACTCATTTCGATTTGTCCAGCAGATGAATTTACTTTTACATCTTGGTAAGAGCGTTCGGGCACAAGGAGAGTCAATTTAGACGTTTGAAACCTAAAATCGTAAAAAGAAAAATCAAATGAAGCACCTTTTTCTCTTTCCCCAATAATTTTTAATGTGTCACCATCTTCTGCGATACGAATCTCTTGTTTACGTACATCTCCCGATTGCTTTACATAAAAAGAAGAGTCAGGAGATTTTTGGACAATAATATCCCCGGCATCTAACTTAACTTCTATATTTTTTAATGTTTCGTTTTTAATTACATTTTCTTTATCGCCTTTTTCAGCAGTTTGTACTGCTTTTTCATATGTTTGGGAAATTCCTATTACTCCAATAATGATACAAGCGATAGCGATTAAAAATAGTTTTTTCATCATTTACTCTCCTTTTATCATTTTGAAGTTCCATATTACATATCGTACACACAATCTCTTAAACCACTTTGTACTATAAAAAGCGATAATACATAACAATAAACCTACCCCAACAAACGTTATACTAACGAAAAGATCCAACCATATAAAAGTACCCATAAATACTTTTCCAATAATGAAAAATGGTGTTACTACACTAGCAATACCACCGATCCAAAAAGAAAATATAAAAGCAATAATTGCGACTAACGGGCCTAACACAATAATAAAATTAAACAAACTAAGTCCAATCGCTGCCATAACAGCTCTTGTCACATTTGAAGTCGATGGATTTTTTTTCATTTCATCGAAGCGATACATCGCAAGTAATTCTTTCGCGATTACTTTCGGAGAACCAAGGCTCTGTATTATTTCCGATTCAGTTTTCCCCTCTTCTAGTCCAAACTGAAAGTGCTCTTCATAATCCAATAAAATATCTTGCCTCTCTTCCTCTGGTAACTTTCTAAGATAACTTGATAATTCTTTAAGAAACCCTTCTTTACTCATCCCATTCCACCCCTTCAATAATTTCTTGTACCCCTTTCGCAAAATCACGCCATTCTGTTACTAACAAATGAAATTGCGTCTCCCCTTGCTCTGTTAATTGATAATATTTACGAGGTGGCCCTTCCGTAGATTCCTTTAAATACGTTTGAAAATACCCTTCTTTCGTCAAACGACGTAATAAAGGGTATACTGACCCTTCCGATATTAAAAATTTATTAGAAATTTGCTGAACAAGTTCATAACCGTAACTATCTTTACGTTTTACAAGTGCTAATACACAAAGTTCAAGCACACCTTTTTTAAACTGAACGTTCAAGTGCCATCCTCCTTTCCTATCTTAGTACTGTTCAATACACGGTACCTGTTTTATCCATAATATACCACTTGGTATTATTTATTGCAAGGTACTGTATTTTTCATTTTTATATTTAGCACTATTCACACTCACAACATCAAACGTCGAGCAAAACATACAATACAATTATTCTATATATGTTCACAGCTACCACGCATATTAAACACTTGTTCAACCACCTCTTCCTGAACTGCAAAATGATTAAACCTTTTACATTAAATTAAAAATATACGGTACCACCTCAAATAATCTCTTTGATTTTTTCAGACATTTCACAAGCGCCTCTTTTGCCCGCGAAAAGAAAAGTCCGGATACCATAGTATCAAAGCTTTTCTTTTCGTATAGGGACATATACCGACCGCGTTCCCATCGGTGAACTTATGTATGGAATATATCCTCTGAATTTAACAAGTTTTAAATTGCGCTAAAAATCCAAAATAAGTGGGAGCAAGTTTAAAGGTGGTGGATCCAGTTTTACTTCTACAAAATTGGCCTTTAAAATGGATTATCGATATACAAAAAGCACCAAATAAACACTTAAAATAGAGGTATTTAAATACTAATGCATGCTAAAAATATTACTGAATTAAAAAACAAATAAATAATATTATTAACATCTTGGAAAGAATGATTGATGATATAAATAAACATTACAAAGCAGCTGTCGTTATATTAGAAACTAAAGAACTTTCTTTACTATCCAGACTAGATTTCAAGATTTTTGATAGCGTTTGAGCACATCTCGACTCTTGTAGTTATTATGATAATCCTATATTAGGTGAAATGTGTAAGGTAGAACAGTCTCTTCAGTCTATATTAAATAGAAATAAATAATATTAGCCCATCCTCAAAATAGAATCGATATATAGGAGTACAAACTCATTGGTACATAGACAAATTGATTGAACTTTGAAAATAGAAAAATCAATTGATTTAGAACTCATAGAAATTACGAATATAATAAATAAAAAAAGACCACCTATTACAGGCGGTCTTTTTTTATTTCACATATATATAAATTTCATTTGCTGTTAAATAGTATGTTTTCCCTTTGCTGTTGTGTACTTTATATTGTGGAGATCCATTTACACTTACTTTAGCATCAATAGTGAATCCTAATCCTATATTTACAGTACCAGCAACATCTTTATCCTGCCAAGATAGGGATTCATAGAATCGTAGATTGTCCACTTTGGAAATAACCTTTTTACCAACTAATGTAGAAGCATCCATCCCCTTGTAACGGATATATGAGGAATCATAATAAATCCACTGATTACTTCCAATATCTAACCAATCTCCTACCTTCTTACCTACTTTATATGTCTCACCCTTTTGTAGTTTACGAATGACTTTGTTCTTAGCTGATGGTCCAGAACGCAAGTTTACATTGTATCCCTCAATATTTCCAACACCATTCGCCTCCACTATGCTAGGTAAATCATTTGACTCTTGTGGTTTAGCATCAACCGCAACTGAATCACTGTTATAGACATTTAACACATCCGCTCGAAATTTAGCCTCAGATACACCATGACTACGAAGATAATCAAGAGGGTCCTCATGATCTGTTCCACCTAATTTATAGGTAACATCCTTATGTGTCCATAGGCCCTTAGAAGGATGAATATTTCGTTCTCGCAAGATTTCTCCAATTAACTTTACATATCGCTCATAAGAACGTTTGAATTTGGATGAATCACTTGTCTCACACAATTCAACATGAACAAATCTAGTATTTGCTGCTGGACCTGCCCCCCATGCACGATATTTAATAGATGCTATTTGAATCTTTTCTTCCCAATCAACTGCATAATGAACAAATGCCGAACGCCATGTACGAGACTCATATTTTTGAATATTAATTGCTGGCGCCTCAGGGGTAGCTGTAGAATGTGCCACAACACCTTCAAAAGCACCAACACCATAACGGAAAGGTTGCTTAGGCAATTCAGGAATAAGTAGCGTTCTATCAGCAAATGCATTGGTTTCAATTGTTACTATTAAAATCATAGTAACAAATATGGATAAAATATATTTGCATTTCTTTTTCATTGCTTATTGTCATCCTTTTTCATAATTTTCGTATGATCAAATAATCCACTTGCTGATAATCCGATAATTATTCCTTGAAATATATTCATTTTGGTATCTTGAGACAAAAATAAAACGCCTAACGTAATGCCAAGCGTCAAATTAAATACTGGGATATATTTTGTTTGCAGTCCAGTTGTTTTTGCAATTTGTGAAATTCCTACAACAACCCCAATCATTGCCGTAATTTCAATCATTACATACCTCCCCCTTTCAAAAAGAAGGTAAGAGCAACTCCAATTATTCCACCGATAATAAGGCGTAAGATCCAAGTTGTATTAGCACTGATTTTATCTAATTGCTTATTGATATTAATAATATCTTTTTCATTACCTGTCGTCCGCATTTCTAAACTTCTAATCTCTAATCGTATATCCTTAATATCTTGCCTTATTTCCTGAACATTACTTTGCACCTCTTGTAAACCATCCATATTTCCACCTCTTTCCCACTTCTTATTTAATTTAAAATTAAAAATCCTATATTACATATGCTTGGCTTTGCGTTTCATTATTGAGTTCCTTCTTTTTTATCTGTCTCATCTATATGTCCCTCAATAGAGCCCGCACCATCAACTTTTGTAGGAATTTTTACTGTGTTTAATTCGTTTGTGATTTCACTTTTTTTCGTTAATATTTCTATGGATTTGTTAAACTCTTCATTTGTCTGTTGCATTTTAGTCACTGTTTTATCTATTTCACCTTTTGTATTTTTCACAGTAATTATGATTGTAGAACCTCTCTAAGATTCCTTGTAATTTCATGGTATTGCCCCATACTTTTTTAGTACTTTTCACCCTTGGCAAAGCTAGATATAATTTGCTCCTCTAAAATTTCGAATCATTTTTTCTTTGGTAACTTGACTAAGTGCTTTGTAATATCTTTACATAGAATAGTCACAGCGTTTATGCAGCAGCCTTTAAACAAATTAGTCACTAAACTACTCCTTTCATTCTCGAATCGAGACACGAAAACAACTTAGTTCAGTACACACCGCCATTTTTCTTCCTCTGTCATGCCCAGATTCCAAAATAAAGAGCCACTCATATGAGTGACTCTAAACCTTTCATCGAATGTCTAAAATATCAAAATGTTCTTCAGGTGCCCAACTATTTCTACCAACATCAATCCATCCTTCTTTACGAGCATAAATCATGATAGGCGCTTTTGAAGAAATTCTACCTTTATATGGACCATCAATACCATCGTAATAATTTACTCCCCATCCTTCTGGATACTTTGATACTGCTTTGAAAGGCCAGTAATTATAATGTTCAGCCTTTACCCAACGACTTCTACCTAAATCTAACCAAACATCACCATCTGCTCCCCAGTAGGCACCCCAATATAATACTTCCGCTGCTGTTGTAAAACGTCCTTGAAAAGAGCCGTGTGGTTTATCATGATAGTTAACACCAAACCCTTCTGGATACTTTGATTTGGCAAATCCAATACCCTCTGGTTGCGGCACACCGTTTCCGCCACCTTTGCCCAAGTAGTCTAACGGGTTCACAGCATCACTCTTACTAACATTCCAGCGTCCTTTATGCAATTCAAAATGTAAGTGTTGGCCACTGGCCTGCCCCGTTTCTCCCATTACTCCAATTGTTTGTCCCTGTATAACGTAATCGCCTTCTTTAACCGTTCGAGAACCACTACGCATATGAGCGTATACAGTTTCCCATGTAACTCCATCAATAGTATGCACAATCATAATACATTCACCATAACTGGATGAAAGATAAGAACGACTAACTTGTCCGCTAGCCGCTGCATAAATCGGATGATAACCCGATTCAGCAAGGTCTACCCCATGGTGATCTGGTCTGTCACCCCTAAAACCACTTGTTACTCTTGTTGTATCCGTTGGATAAATAAATTTTGCCATATTAATCTTCCTTTCTATTTTTACAAAATATAAAAAAGGTACTTAAATGAGCACCTTCGTTCACTGTCTATATTTATTATTTTTCTAATATATTATAGTTTTTCAAATCTAAAGATGAACAGAATGAAAAGCTCTCCGCCGTTACCTAACATCAAAATGTTCTTCTTTTAACCACGCACCATTTCCAATATCAAATCAACCATCTTGTCGTGCATAAACCCTATATGGAACAAATCCATCTACATTACCTGTATAATTCCTATTAGGACCATCATATGTGTTAATACCATAAACTACTGGATATTTTGAATAAGCAATGAATCATTGTTCAACTAATTTTACTACCCTTTTATCGAATATCTAAAATATCAAAATGTTCTTCTGGCGCCCAACTATTTCTACCAACATCAATCCATCCTTCTTTACGAGCATAAATCATGACAGGCGCTTTTGAAGAAATTCTACCTTTATATGGACCATCAATACCATCGTAATAATTTACTCCCCATCCTTCTGGATACTTTGATACTGCTTTGAAAGGCCAGTAATTATAATGTTCAGCCTTTACCCAACGACTTCTACCTAAATCTAACCAAACATCACCATCTGCTCCCCAGTAGGCACCCCAATATAATACTTCCGCTGCTGTTGTAAAACGTCCTTGAAAAGAGCCATGTGGTTTATCATGATAGTTAACACCAAATCCCTCTGGATACTTTGATTTGGCAAATCCAATACCCTCTGGTTGCGGCACACCACCACCAGTTCCTCCATCAAAATCTACATATTGTTTAACAATTTCAGAGTAGAAGAAATTCCCCCCGTTTTTATATCGATAACCACCATTGTAGGCAACAGCGATAGGGTTACTATATTTCACCATAGCACCGGTCGTATTTCCAAGTGATGGCGCAACAACCGTTTTAGAATACAGATCTGCCACCGGTAATGAATGCTGTTTATTGTTAGATGCTAACCAGCGAAGGTAAGCTCGTCCAAAATTATATGATTGAACAATGGCACTTAAATCTGTAATTCCATTTTTCTTCGCATCATCAAAAGCACCCTTTAAATGCTTCACTCCGTAATAAATTGAATCTTTCGGGTTTTTAATTGTATTCATTGCCCACCCTTGTGATTCACTGGATTGCATAATATCAGGTGTCGTTTCAGAATTCCCTCCACTTTCCACCATAATAATTCCAAGCACGTAAGGAACTAACTCAGGTACACCTTGTGCAGAACATTCGCTTTCTACCATTGATTGCCAACGTAACACCTGTTGTGGCAAATTCTTTGTTTTGACTGAAGCAGCTAATAAACTCATCATTAAACATCTCCTTATTTTTCTATTATTTTCGCCTGTAAAACTACTACTTTACTAAATATAACTAGAAGCTAAAGACCTATTAATCCATCAAATCACTTCATATTACTCACCTTCTTTCACATCAAAAAGAGCAACCATAAAAATAGTTGCCCTTTCGTCGAAATCTTATATTACTACTATAAATCACTTTTTCAATACTTTCTGTACACTGCATGTATCCTACAAAAAGGTAACACTAAAATCCATCTAAAAACTTGACAATCTTCCTTATTTCAGCATGTTTTCGGCGTATATAGCCTGTACTATAATGTAATTCAAACGCAATTTGCTCTAAAGTCATTCCATCAACATATTTCATTTTAAGTATTTGATGATCCAGTCCTGTAAACTTATTAATCAAAAGCTTTAAATCATACTCCTCATTCATTTTATGAGCTAATTCATATTCAATTGCTTCAATCCGCCCTTCTACCTTAGCCCCTTCCGATTCAGCCGTTAATCGTACATTTTGCAAATCACCGCTAATCCAACGCTTCAATTCGGCTTTTGATTTATCTAAGTTGTATTCTAAATAAGCAATTTCTTCTTCTAACTTCTTATAATCTTTGAGCCATTCGAACACTTACTGATTCACCCACTTCCGTTCTTTTTACAAAGTCTCTTAATACTAATTTAATAGCATGAATATGCTTATTAGCCTTTTCAATCTTTATTGCTTGTAAATCATCTAGCATTTTTTCTTATGACCTATATTTATTTAACACTTCTTGTAATCTCTCACGCTCTTCATCAGTAGACTGCACGGTTTTTCTTTCCTCTTCTAGATTTGTTGATTCATCATCTTTATATAACCAATCGGGTACAATCTCTTTTCTATTTGAATACTTCCTACCTGTCCCGTTATATTTCTTTTTCTTGCTCATTTCGAAACGTCTATCTAGTATAGCCACATCAACTAATGTTTTAACTTCTTGCTCCTTCCAATTCCTCAATATAGCCTTAATGTAGTTCCATCTTGGCGCATTCTCATCAACAGCTTTATTAATTGCATGCTGAATTAACTCCCCACTAAACAAATTACAAAAGCTCCCCAACTCTGCAATTGCAATTTCACTTAACGGAATGCCCATCCCCTTAATAAAGTTACAACTTACTTTAACCCTCTCATTGATGAATACACGAGATTCTAATTGATCCATATCATCATAATCATTATTATTTCGTTTATTAGTATTTAGTCTATTAGTATTTAGTAGTTTCTGATTTTCCTCATATGGCTTTACCACATCTTGGTTTTCCATTTGTGGCATGTCCCTTTGTGGCGTTTCGTAAATTTCCGTATCCCACCTTGCAATTTTTTTCGTATTCCCATCACGAACAGGATAACGTTTTACATAACCTAATTCTTTTAATTCCTTAAAACCTGTACGGAGCGAATCTTCTCCATCCTTAGCATGTCGAGCTAATTCACTAATATGAAAAGTCCAATCGTCTGGTAATGTAAGCGCATAGGCTAAGATTCCTTTCGCTTTCCATGACAACCTTTCATCTTTTAAACCAGTATTATTTATAACGGAATAATTACTATCTTTTTTCACTCGAATAATCCCCATACTAGCCACCTCATAAATTCTCAAAAACGGTATTCAATGTTATACTTATCTAGAGATATTTTTTCTTATAGAATCCGCTGCAACGGATTCTTTTCTTATGCATTCATTCAAAACAATCATGCTATCCATATCTATTTTCTTCTAAACCTCTCTTATTCCTCAAGTTCAACATCCACTTGAATTTCGATATTCATTGGAATTTCTTGTGTTATACGAATCACATTTTGACTCATTCCTTTTTGAATAAGCTTTCTAACCTGCTCTTTTGCATCTTCTTTTGTTTTAAATTCACTGACAGTTGGTAACCCTGCTAAACTGCTAGTAATTACTAAAATCTTTCTTTGCATGTTCTTTCCTCCTACTGAATGTCTGCCATATTTATTTGTGAGTTTTTAACTGTAATTTCTTCATTTAAAACAGTTGGAATTGAATATTCTTCATTAATCATTTGTATTGCTCTATCCAAATGATAACGTTTAATAGCTTTATAACTATTCACACCAAATTCCCGATGTAACTGACTATAAATATCTCTATATAACTTCCTTCTAAGGCCGATATCCTGATAAGAATTTGAATTTTTACCTCCCAATAACATAACACCTAAGCTTTTTACAGCCCTTGTTATCTCTTCACACTCGATAGCATAAAGCGGCGTATTTTCTCGCAAACCCTTCACCTCAGACTTTATCTCTTGTATCTGCTGAGTATGTCCTTCTAACGCAGCAAATGTTAACTTTAAAACCCCCATTGGGTCCTTTGGCACATTTTGTTGATTTTGTATATATTGCTTCATTCGTTTGAACTCTTTCATAAATTTAATTTTCATTCCAACCGCTTCTCTACTGGTATATCCCATAACAAGTAACGTGAATGCTTCTTCTGTTAAATCATATTTAGGGATTCGCCTATTCTTTGAATTAAAATAAGTGGACTCGTGAAAATTTTCTCCTCCAAACTCTTCACCTACATATACAATTTGTTTTCGAATTTCCTTCAAAACGTCGAAGTGATTTTTTTTGAATATCTTCGCAATTACCAAACTATCCGTTACTACTTTGCCATTAACTTCAAATACTAATGAACTATGTACTGATGAGTCAATTAATTGCCCCATCCTCATCTCCTCCTCACTACTAATTTTGGACTATCTTTATTGCATTGAGATAATTTCGCACTACGCATAATTCTTTACTTTCTTTTTACAAATTAACTAGTTATCAGAATTTAAATTAAATACTTTGATATGAACCCTCTTACTAAATCATCATTCAATAATTCGATTATAGGGTTACATTTTAAGTAAATTTCCTCCGATTTCAATTCGCTTCATTTTCTTCAAATTCAAAAAGATATTCCAAACTATGTTCTGGAAAAAAAGTTTTCTTAATTTCAAAAGCTTCATCATAATAAAAACGAAATTTACCATTTATTTTGTCGCTCACTGTTGCGTGGCGAAGTTTCAGATGCGAAGAAATTTGTGTAATCATAATTCTTTTTCTCGCCATCTCTGCACGCAAATTCGGATACATTTACTCACCACCTGTTTTTCGTACGATATTGCGTTCATTTCCATTTAAATATAAACTCAATTTCGTATTTAGTCAACAAAAAAACGTATTTAAATACTCAATTTCGTATTTAGTCAACAAAAAAACGTATTTAAACACTCAATTTCGTATGCTTTTCTATTTACTAACAATTTTAGTTAGGTTATGATATATACAGAAATACGCAATATCGTATACATTTTAATAAGAAAGATGGTGAAAGTAATGAAAAAAGCAGAGGTTGTAACACGCTTAATAAAAGAAGCTGGCTATAGTAAAAGAGCCTTCGCCGAAAAAATAGGTCTCCCCCCCACAACACTGCAATCCATGTTATCAAGAGGGATTGGTAAAGCATCTGTTGATAATGTCATAAAAGTTTGTAAGGGATTAGGAATCACTACTGATGATTTAGAAAGACTCGCAACTCAAGAGGACAATACTGTTAAAGAAGAAGTTTCTATTTATGAAACCATCCAAAACGATCAATCAAACATTATTTACATTCCTATCATTGGTTCTGTAGCAGCCGGTACACCCATACTCGCTGAAGAAAATATCGAAGGCTATTTACCCATGCTAAGTACATTTTTAAACAAGCGTAAAAAGTATTTTTATCTTACTGTAAAAGGCACTAGCATGAATCTCGAATTCCCTGATGGTTCTTATGTTTTAGTAGAGGAAACTCCTTATGTTGAAAACGGACAAATTGCTGTTGTAAAAGTCAATGGTTATGATGCTACCGTGAAAAAGATTTCAAAATCCGGAAGCATCATTACTTTAATACCATTGAGTAATGACCCTATCCACGAACCAAAAACTTACGACCTTTCAGCTGAAGATGTAAAAATAATTGGTCGCGTTGTACAGGCAGTAAAGAATTATTAAGTTTTAGCACAAGTGATTAAAAAAGATAAAATCAATTCTTTTGAAAAGATTTTCTTAGTAACATGATTCAAAATAACCAAAAACAATCCATTATCTAGTAGTTAACATATCCAATAACTTCACTAAAAAAGCCCTGATACCGTAGTATCAAGGCTTTTTCATTTCACAAATTATATAAAACTTACATTTATCTGATAATGTTTTTCTATGATATCACTACTTGTTATTAATTATTGGCTTTTATGTGGCTGTTTTTCATTTTGCAACCACATAAAATTGTAATAATAGGGAATTAAAAAACCCTTGATACGAGTTGTATCAAGGGTTCAAGCCTCTTAGTAAAGAGACATATATTGATCGCGTTCCCATTGGTGAACTTGTGTTCTAAAAATATCCCACTCAATCTCTTTCGCTTCGATGAAGTGCTCAAGTAAGTGTTCTCCTAGTGCACCGCATACTACTTCATTAGATTGTAATGTAACTAATGCTTGCGCTAATGTTGCTGGTAAGTCAACGATACCTGCTTCTTCGCGCTCTTCTTTTGTCATTACATAGATGTTACCTCCTCTACTGCTGCTGGTGGAGTTAATTTGTTTTTAATTCCATCAAGACCTGCAGCTAATAATGTAGCCATTACTAAATATGGGTTTGCAGCTGGGTCAACACTACGTACTTCTACGCGTGTACTAATACCACGAGATGCAGGGATACGTACTAACGGGCTACGGTTTTGTGCAGACCATGCTACGTAACAAGGTGCTTCATATCCAGGTACTAGACGTTTGTATGAGTTTACAGTTGGGTTTGCTATCGCTGTAAATGCTGGTGCATGTTTTAAAATACCTGCGATGAAGTGACGAGCATCATCACTTAATTGTAAGTCACCGTTTGCATCAAAGAATACGTTCTCACCATTTTTAAATAATGATAAGTTACAGTGCATACCTGAACCGTTCACACCGTATAGTGGTTTTGGCATAAACGTTGCGTGTAAACCATGTTTACGAGCAATTGTTTTTACAACAAGTTTGAATGTTTGAATGTCATCACATGAGCGAATTGCATTTGCATATTTAAAGTCAATTTCGTGCTGTCCTGGAGCAACCTCATGGTGAGATGCTTCAATTTCAAATCCCATTTCTTCAAGTTCAAGAACGATATCACGACGACAGTTTTCCCCTAGATCCATCGGCGCAAGGTCGAAGTATCCACCGTTATCGTTTAGTTCTAATGTTGGATTTCCTTTTTCATCCACCTTAAATAGGAAGAATTCTGGCTCTGGTCCAAGATTGAAGTCTGAAAATCCTAAAGCTTCCATTTCTTTTAACACACGTTTTAAGTTGTTACGTGGGTCTCCATCAAATGGAGTGCCATCTGCATTGTAAATATCACAGATTAGTCGAGCTACTTTACCTTTTTCAGCTGTCCAAGGGAAAATTACCCAAGTGTCTAAATCAGGATATAAATACATATCAGACTCTTCAATACGTACGAAACCTTCAATCGAAGATCCATCAAACATCATTTTGTTATCAAGAGCTTTCGTTAATTGTCTCACTGGAATCTCTACGTTTTTAATTACCCCTAAAAGGTCCGTAAATTGTAAACGGATATACTTTACATTCTCTTCTTTCGCCAAACGGAAAATATCTTCTTTTGTGTATCTAGACATTATAAATTCCTCCTTAGTCCCTCTAATCGCCTTCAGAATCAGTTATCTTTAGTGAAAAAATCTTGAAATGTCACCTTGTCGCAATGAAGTTCGATTGAATCTACCTGTATGTTGTAGTTCATCTCGAAGTATTTTGCGAAGCTCAGTTTTTGAAATTTCTTTCGTTTCTTCTTTTACTTTCACTGCTTCTGTTTGATTTTCTTTCATTAGTAACACTTGTTTAATACCAGCCATATTCAGGCCTTGATCTAACAAATCTTTAATTTCTAACAACTTATCTACATCGTTAAATGAAAACAATCTACGATTCCCCTTTGTACGGGTTGGAGAAACAAGATTATGCTCTTCATAGTAGCGAATTTGACGTGCAGACAATTGTGTTAAATCCATAACAATACCAATTGGAAACAGCGGGGCAGAACGTCTATCTTCTTTCATTTTTCAGTTCCTCCTTCGCCTTAACTGCTTCTCATTTTATAACATGTTATGTTTAGTGTCAATAGATGTTAGCTTTTCTTACATGATTTTTTTATAAATTTTTTCATTCTTTTTTCTAATCGCATAAATCGTTACTTTTATACGAAAAAAGCTGCCGATATCGACAGCTCCCCATTAAGAAATTGTTAATAAATTCTTTTCAATCAATTCGTCAATTGCAGAACAAATCGCAATTTTAACATGCGAATACGTTAAGCCACCTTGCACATATGCAACATACGGTGGTCTAATTGGACCATCAGCAGACAATTCAATACTTGCACCTTGAATAAATGTTCCCGCCGCCATGATTACATCATCTTCATAACCTGGCATATAGTTTGCATACGGAGTAAAATGCGAATTAATTGGAGATGCATATTGAATCGCTTGGCAGAAGGCAATCATACGGTCTTTATCATCAAATTGAACAGATTGAATTAAGTCTGTTCTTGGCGCATTCCACGCTGGTGACGTGTTCATTCCTAACTTTTCTAAAAACGCAGCTGTAAAAATTGCACCTTTCAGCGCTTGTCCTGCAACATGTGGCGCTAAGAAGAACCCTTGATACATTTCTTGCAGACTGTATAAAGACGCTCCAGCTTCCGCACCAATTCCCGGAGATGTTAAACGATATGCACACGCTTCAACATACTGTTCTTTCCCGACAATATAACCGCCAGTTTTAACAATTCCGCCGCCCGGGTTTTTAATAAGCGAACCCGCCATTAAATCTGCACCAACATGACATGGCTCTTGCTCTTCAATAAACTCACCATAACAGTTATCTACAAACACAACAACATCAGGTTTAATTTCTTTAACAAACGCGATCATCTCTTTAATTTGAGAAATAGTAAACGATGGACGAGTAGCATAACCTTTCGAACGCTGAATACCGATCATTTTCGTATTACTATGAATCGCTGCTGCAACAGCTTCAAAATCAACAAGCCCACCTTCAGTTAGCGGAACTGCATTGTAACCAATATTATATTCTTTAAATGAACCTACACCTTTCCCACGCACGCCAACGATTTCCTCTAACGTATCATACGGTTTTCCAGTGATGTACAATAACTCATCTCCTGGACGTAAAATACCGAATAACGCTGTAGAAATAGCGTGAGTACCTGAAATAATTTGCGGACGAACAAGTCCAGCTTCCGCTCCAAACACATCAGCATACACTTTTTCTAACGTATCACGGCCAATATCATCATAACCATAACCTGTCGTCGGGATAAAATGCGAGTCACTAATTTTATGTTTACCAAAACTTTCTAATACACGAAACTGATTACTTTCAATTACTTCATCCGCACGTTTATGTACTTCTGTAATCTGACTCTCTACTTCTTTTACGATTGGAGCAATTTTTTCTCCATTTTTCAAACGATCAAACATTTTTATTTTCTCCTTCTTCCACTAAAAATCTCTTTAATTGCACATTAAGCGATGAATGAGTAAAAATATACCCTGCACAATCATATACAAATTTATCTTCCAGAAACTCCATCTTTGCTAATAGCGTTTCCGTCTTTAAAAGCGTTAATAACTTACCTTCACTCGGAGGGATTTCTACTCGATAACGATCCATTTCTTTCTTCATTTTCATTTCTATCGCTTCTTTTATACGCAATACATCACTTTCTTCAAAAGCACTAGTCATTAAGAAATCACTTTTCGGAAACGGAATAAAGTTTTGATGTAATTCATCTTTTTTATTATATAACGTAATAATAGGAATATGATTAATTTCAAGTTCTGATAATAATCGTTTTACTGTTTTTTCATGCCCTATGTAGTTAGGATCCGCAGAATCAACTACATGTAAAATGACATCTGCTTCCCCCGCTTCTTCCAGTGTCGAACGAAAAGCAGCGATTAATGAAGTGGGTAAATCTTGTATAAAACCAACAGTATCGGTTAGTAATACTGTATAACCAGAAGGTAACGGCATCTTCCTCGTCGTTGGGTCTAATGTTGCAAACAGAAGGTTTTCTTCAAACGTATCAGCTTCCGTTAATCTATTAAACAGTGTCGATTTCCCTGCATTTGTATACCCTATTAACGAAACTTGAAATACTTTATTATCTTTTCTTCTCTCACGATATCTTTTTCGATGTTCCACAACAACTGCAAGTTGTTTCTTTATTTCATCAATACGGGATCGAATATGACGACGATCCGTCTCTAATTTCGTCTCACCCGGTCCTCTCGTTCCAATACCACCACCAAGACGCGATAAGGACAATCCTTGCCCCATAAGACGCGGCATTGTATATTGCAACTGAGCTAATTCTACTTGAAGCTTACCTTCCCTCGACTTCGCACGTTGCGCAAAAATATCCAGTATTAGTTGCGTTCGATCAATTACTCTCGCATCTAATACTGAGGATAAATTCCGAATTTGACTCGGCGTTAATTCATTATTAAATACAATAACATCCGGCTCTAATTCTTCAGTTAACATTGTAAGCTCTTCTAATTTCCCTTTACCTATGTAAGTTGCCGGATGAAACTTTGGTCGTTTTTGCGTTGTTGACACTAACAATTCTGCTCGTGCAGTCTTCGCTAGTGATGCAAGCTCTTTCATGGAATGCATAAATTTTTCATCATCATCTTGTGGCAATTGACAGCCTACTAATATGACTTTTTCTTTTTCTTCCATCAAATATGTTCACTCATCCTTTTCGAAATTTAAACCTTCTAATATAATAGCAGAGGAAGCACATTTCATCTAGTTAGCGGGGGAGAAAATTCATGGCATGGGAGATTTTTAGCATCATAGGCACAATCGCTTTCGCACTAAGCGGAGCCATTATTGCAATGGAAGAGGATTATGATATTTTCGGGGTGTATATTTTAGGAATGGCAACCGCATTTGGGGGAGGTGCCCTTCGTAATTTATTAATCGGTTATCCGATTGTCGCGTTTTGGCAACAAGACATGTTATTCCAAATCGCACTTTTATCAATGACTATTATTTTTCTTTTTCCAAATAAGTTAATTAGACATTGGAAAAAGTGGGAAAATATCACTGACGCTATCGGCTTATCAGCATTTGCTGTACAAGGAGCATTATATGCCCAAAAATTAAATTTACCAATTAGCGCCACAATTGTAGCAGCTGTTTTAACTGGTATCGGCGGCGGTATCATTCGCGATCTTTTAGCCCGCAGAAAACCTCTCGTTCTTCGAGCTGAAGTATATGCCTTTTGGACAATTTTAGCAGGTTTCTTAATTGGCGCTCAAATTATTGTTAGCGATTGGGCTCTTTACATTTTATTCATTTTAATTGTTTGCTTCCGCATGGTTTCTATTCATTACAAATGGCATTTACCGCACAGACGTATCGAAACGAAAGAACGTTCAATGCATAAATAGCAATCTAACCTCTTTACATATCGTAAAGAGGTTTTTCTTTTCTAACGATTTTTTCTTTATATAATGTTTATACTAATTTTTAAAGTGAGGTGAATACACATGACAAACCACGTTAATAAAGGAGCTCAAAAAAGCTCAGTAAATCAATTCGGGCACGATCCTAATTCAGCACACGAAAAGAGCGCTAAAATGGAACACTTCCATAAAGCACACCAAGAAAAAGCAAAAAAAGAGTAAACGAACTTATACACAAAATCGACGCACAGTTTATGTACTGTGCGTCTCCTCTTCGAGCATCAAATCCATACTCGATATTCCAATTAAATCATTTTTATCATAGGCATCTTCTTGCAACAACCGCATCGCCTGTGTACGAATTGATTTTTCAACAATATTCCGTACATACCGCCCATTACTAAACGATGTAATTTGCGACGAATACTTTACAGCATGTAAATGATCCCTAAATTTCCATTCAGCCTCTTTCGATAACTGATATTCACGCTCTTCATACATTCTTTTCCCAATTTCCAACAACTGATTTACCGAGTAATCCGCAAATTCAATAATAAATGGAAAACGAGATTGCAGCCCTGGATTTAATGAAAGAAAGTGATTCATCTCTCTTGAATATCCAGCTAAAATCAATACAAAACCATGTTGTTTATCTTCCATATGTTTTACAAGCGTATCAATTGCTTCTTTTCCCAAAGTCCTTCTCTCCTCCTCGAGCTAAAGAATACGCCTCATCAATAAACAAAATACCTCCCATTGCTTTTTTTATTAAGTCTCTTGTTTTTTGGGCTGTATGGCCGATGTACTCTCCTACAAGATCAGCACGTTCAGCTTCAACCAAGTGGCCTTTCGATAGAATATTCATCTCAAACAGCAATTTTCCTATCATTCTAGCAACTGTTGTCTTCCCCTGTACCTGGATTCCCTTTAAACAGCATATGAAGTACTTGCTTCTCTGACTTCAATCCCTTCTCTTGTCTTTTTTTATTCACATAAATCCAAGCATATATTTCTTTTATTATCTTTTTTATATCATCCATCCCAACAAGCTTCCCCATCTCTTCTTCAATTCTCTGCAGCATTTCATGTTTAATTGTAGTTTCATTTGAAATTACCGTTTTATTTTCTGCGGCTGGCAAAGAAATTTTCTTTCGATGGTTTAACACAATATTAATTTGATTATTGTTCTTCTTTCGCATCGATTGTTCCATACAATCACCTCATTTTATCCACTCACCAAATATTATTATTCCTGTCCCCCTTGTAAATGCCTATTTTCAGAAAAGTTTGCTATAATATAAGAAATAATTAAGGTGGTGGGACTATGGAGACAACGGAATTCCATGATACAATACAAGCCTTTTCTATTTTTTTATTGAATAAAGGCCGAAAACCCTCAACTATTAAACGTTATGTTTATGACGTTGAAGACTTCGGACATTGGTTAGAAAAAAACAAAAAGCTCCCTTCCAGTAATATATGGGCTACACTTTGTACAAAAGACTACGAAGATTACTTTTCCGATTTAAAAACGAATCGACATTACTCAGAAAAAACGATGCATCGTGTATTTATTGTACTAAATAGAATGCATCATTTTCTAAACATTCCTAATCCATTGAAAAATATGGAGATATCTATTCAACCAGACCGTACACTTCGTAACGAAGATTTCATTTCACCTGATGAAGAAAAAAGGTTAAAGTATATAGTCACTTCATTAGAAGGACTTTCAGAAAAACAACTTCCTGTGCGCCCCTTATTAATGGATCGCAATATTGCTATTTTAAATCTATTGATTGACTACGGTTTATCCTTACAGGAACTTACAGCATTAACAATGCATCACGTTCACTTTGAAACTAACACATTATCAATCCCAGCAACCGCAGGTGTAGAAAGAACAATTACATTAGCAAAAGAAGACAAAAAACAACTATATAATTATTACAAAAGCATCCCGGAACCAGTTCGTCCCAAATACCATAGTGATGATCCATTATTTGTCGCATTCGATTTTAACCGTGGAACATACAGATGGGTATATGAAAATGATGCACCAAAGGCATTAACGGAAATTGCTATACAAAAAATGATTCGCCTCGAAGTGGCTAGAGCCAATTTACGTAAAGGAATTTCAGGACAACATTTTCGTAACACCTATATTTTAAACTTAATAAAAAAAGAAACTCCTGAATCAGAAATTATAAAACTCGCTGGATTCAAATCAAAAATTTCATTAAAGCGATATTATCAATACGCAGAAAATAGAAAAAACGCCTTATTGTAAGGCGTTTTTTCTATTTTTTCTTTAAACAAACGATTTTACTATGACCATTTAACTAATTTCTGCATCTACTATGATGAGTTTCGTTCACATTTTCGTGAGAAAGGAGAGATTTAATGTCTCGTTATAACGACAATCAAAACAAATTCTCCAAACCATGCTTTCCAAGTAGCGCTGGACGAATACCAAATACTCCATCAATCCCAATTACTAAAGCTCAACTTAGAACATTTCGTGCGATTATTATTGATTTAACAAAAATAATCCCAACACTTTTTGCAAATCCATCTCCCCAAAATATTGAAGATCTAATCGATACATTGAACCTACTAAGTAAATTTATTTGTTCACTAGACGCTACTTCCTCCCTGAAAGCACAAGGGTTAGCTATTATTAAAAACTTAATAACTATATTAAGAAATCCAACCTTTGTAGCAAGCGCTGTATTTATTGAGCTTCAAAATCTCATTAACTATTTACTATACATTACAAAATTATTCCGAATTGACCCTTGCACACTTCAAGAGCTCCTTAAATTAATAGCAGCATTACAAACTGCTCTAGTTAATTCTGCTTCGTTTATTCAAGGGCCTACCGGACCTACTGGACCAGCAGGCGCTACTGGTGCCACTGGACCTCGAGGTAACACGGGCGCTACTGGCGCTACCGGTGCCACTGGACCTCGAGGTAACACGGGCGCTACCGGTGCCACTGGACCTCAAGGTAACACGGGTGCTACTGGCGCTACCGGTGCCACTGGACCTCGAGGTAACACGGGCGCTACCGGCGCTACTGGACCTCAAGGTAACACGGGTGCTACTGGCGCTACCGGTGCCACTGGACCTCGAGGTAACACGGGCGCTACCGGCGCTACTGGACCTCAAGGTAACACGGGTGCTACTGGCGCTACCGGTGCCACTGGACCTCGAGGTAACACGGGCGCTACTGGCGCTACCGGACCTCAAGGTAACACGGGCGCTACTGGCGCTACCGGTGCCACTGGACCTCAAGGTAACACGGGTGCTACCGGTGCCACTGGACCTCAAGGTAACACGGGTGCTACTGGTGCCACTGGACCTCGAGGTAACACGGGCGCTACCGGCGCTACTGGACCTCAAGGTAACACGGGTGCTACTGGCGCTACCGGTGCCACTGGACCTCGAGGTAACACGGGTGCTACTGGCGCTACCGGACCTCAAGGTAACACGGGCGCTACTGGCGCTACCGGTGCCACTGGACCTCAAGGTAACACGGGTGCTACTGGCGCTACCGGTGCCACTGGACCTCAAGGTGCTCAAGGTAACACAGGTGCTACTGGTGCTACCGGCGCTACTGGTGCTACTGGACCTCAAGGTGCTCAAGGTAACACAGGTGCTACCGGTGCCACTGGCGCTACCGGACCTCAAGGTGCTCAAGGTAACACAGGTGCTACTGGTGCCACTGGCGCTACTGGACCTCAAGGTGCTCAAGGTAACACAGGTGCTACTGGTGCCACTGGCGCTACTGGACCTCAAGGTGCTCAAGGTAACACAGGTGCTACTGGCGCTACCGGTGCCACTGGACCTCAAGGTGTTCAAGGTAACACAGGTGCTACTGGCGCTACCGGTGCCACTGGACCTCAAGGTGTTCAAGGTAACACAGGTGCTACTGGTGCCACTGGCGCTACTGGACCTCAAGGTGCTCAAGGTAACACAGGTGCTACTGGTGCCACTGGCGCTACTGGACCTCAAGGTGCTCAAGGTAACACAGGTGCTACTGGTGCCACTGGCGATACTGGACCTCAAGGTGCTCAAGGGCCTGCTGGTGCTACTGGCGCTACCGGACCTCAAGGCGTTCAAGGTAACACAGGTGCTACTGGTGCCACTGGCGCTACTGGACCTCAAGGTGTTCAAGGTAACACGGGTGCTACTGGCGCTACCGGTGCCACTGGACCTCAAGGTGTTCAAGGTAACACAGGTGCTACTGGACCTCAAGGCGTTCAAGGTAACACAGGTGCTACTGGCGCTACCGGTGCCACTGGACCTCAAGGTGTTCAAGGCAACACAGGTGCTACTGGCGCTACTGGACCTCAAGGCGTTCAAGGACCAACGGGTGCTACCGGCGCTACTGGCATAGGAGTTACTGGACCTACTGGACCTTCTGGTGGACCTACCGGACCTACTGGGCCTACTGGACCTAGCTTCCCTATAGCAACAATTGTTGTAACAAACAATATTCAGCAAACAGTACTGCAATTTAATAACTTTATTTTTAGTACTGCAATTAACGTAAACAATATTATCTTCAACGGCACAGATACAGTTACTGTTATTAACGGTGGTATTTATGTAATTAGCGTATCCATTTCTACAACTGCGCCAGGATGCGCTCCACTCGGAGTAGGAATTTCAATTAATGGAGCAGTCGCAACTGATAATTTCTCTTCAAATTTAATAGGCGACTCACTTTCATTTACTACAATCGAAACATTAGCAGCTGGTGCAAGAATTTCTGTTCAATCTACTCTTAATGAGATTACGATCCCTGCGACAGGAAATACTAACATCCGCCTTACTGTATTTAGAATCGCTTAAATTTCATGATATATTGTTTATGACAAATAAAAAAAGAGCGAGGAAACTCGCTCTTTTGTTGTTATGTACAATAATTCATTACTATTCTAATTCAATTGAAACATTTTTTTGTGGTACAAATGTGGAGATTGCATGTTTATAAATAAGCTGCTGCTTACCTTCTGTTTCCAGCAGGACTGTAAAATTATCAAATCCTTTAATTAGTCCACGAAGCTGGAAACCATTTAATAAGTACAGCGTAACAAACGTATTTTCTTTACGGAGTTGATTTAAAAACTGATCTTGAATATTGATTGATTGCTTCATGTCGAATCCTCCTCTTTTTCTCTACTTACTATTATTCGACTTTACTTGTAACTTTCCTTCTATGTATCGTAAAATTTCTGACGTTTTTTCACCGTCTGTAACATCAAACCACGTGACATCCATTTTATTACGGAACCACGTTAATTGACGTTTTGCATAACGACGCGAATTCGTCTTTAATTGTGACACCGCATCTTCTAAAGAGGCTCGATTCTCAAAATAATCATAGATTTCTTTATATCCAATCGCTTGAATAGATTGACAATCTCGTATCCCTCTATTATACAGCCCTTCTACTTCCTCTAATAGGCCTTGTTCCATCATCAAATCCACTCGTAAGTTAATGCGATCGTATAGCATTTCTCGATCCATTGTCAAGCCAATTAATGAAACATCATAGAGTAACTCTTTTTCTTGTTTCTCAATTTGTTCACTCATTTTTTCACCCGTCGTGTGGAAAATTTCTAACGCCCGAATGACACGTCGTACATTATTTGCATGAATACGCTCCGCACTTTCTGGATCTACTTCTTGCAATTTTTCATGTACATATTCCACACCGCGTTCTAAAGCTAACTTTTCCCTTTGCTCTCGGTATATCACATCACCAGCATCATCTGTAAACTGATAATCGAATAAAACAGATTGTATATAAAGACCGGTCCCACCAACTATAATTGGTAATTTACCACGTTCTGTAATTTCTCGAATATGCTTGCGAACACGTTCTTGAAATTCCGCGACAGAAAATGAATCTTCCGGATTTTTTATATCGATCATATAATGTGGAATTCCGTCCATCTCTGCTTTTGTTACCTTTGCGGTTCCAATATCCATCGTTCGATAGATCTGCATGGAATCACCACTAATAATTTCACCGTTCAACGCTTTGGCAAGATCGATACTTAACTTCGTCTTTCCAACAGCAGTTGGTCCAATGATGACAGCAACTTTTTCACGTTGCACTTCTCCCATATCATTCAACTCTCTTTATGTAATATACTCCATCTATTGATTATACCCAATCTTACCAATTTTAACGGCATGATTGCAAGTTCTTTCATTTCGGTACATGAAATTATACAGAAAAAAGAACATAGTTTGTCCAATTCTGCATATACATGATAAAAATAGTTTCGAGAGGATGAGTTAACTATGAAACAATCCACCATCAATTTTTCATCTTTGACAAAAGACCTCATTTTAGCCACTTCTACAAAAGAACAAAATTGTTCACAAGAGGAATTATACTTCGCCCTAAATTGTTTACTACGGGCTTTTCATTCTACTCTCCATGAAACAACATTACATCCAGAAAATAAAAATACAGAATATATACAAACGCAATTTTGCAGTGCATATAAAATTATTACAGGTAAAACTATTTATCCATTTCAATAATCCATAAAAAGCGGCTGCTTACATAGTTTCAAGCAACCGCTTTTTATATTAATATCGATAACCTATTGTATAACTTTCACTTTTACAGATTTGCGCCCCCAGCTATTAGCACTACCATCTGAACCGACTAATACATCAATACGATTTCCTTTAATCGCACCACCGGTGTCTCCAGCAATCGCTTCTCCATATCCTTCTACCCATACTTTTGATCCAAGCGGAATTACTTTCGGATCAACAGCAATTACTTTCATATTTGGATTTGCTGTTAAATCATGCCCCATTGCAGTTAATACACGACCACCATACGAACCATTCTCACTCGGATCTGCTGTATATGCCGTTGCTTCTACTGTAATTTCACGACCACCAGTAGGCGCACTTGTTTCAGTAGATTTTGCAACTGGTTTTGCAGCCGGTTTTTCTTTTACCACAGGTTTACTTGATTCTACATTCTTAATAGAATCGTTACTCTTAACAGACTCTTTATTCTTAACTACTGTATTATTTTTAACTGGCGTATTTGTTCTAGCTGGCGCTTCTTCTTGAGCTACAACCTCTTTCTTTTCGATTACAGGTGCTGTTCCTGTTAAAAATGGCACGTGAACATATCCAACTTTTCCATTGTAGTCGAATTGTAACCATTCATTTTGAACTTGATTCGTCGTTTCAATCACATCATTTTTATTAAGTTTACCTAAAATTTCAGAATCAGTATTCGCTCCAGCACGAACATTTAATACGCCCGCCGTTACATAATATGTGCTCTTTGTAAAATCGGCACTTACAAACGCTTCCTTGACCGTTCAACTTAATTTTTGTCCATCCATTTTCTGTATTTATAACATCTAGTGTATTCCCACTGAACACTTTACCTACAAGCTTTGACTCTACATTTGGGTTTTCTCTAACATTTAATACGTCTGTTGTTACAATTGTTTCCGCTTTAGCAGAACCCGCAAAAATCCCAAGACCAAAAACTGCTGCTGTTGCTATACCTAATAATTTTTTCATGAATAGCCTCCATTTGCTTTGTTTTCGTATTTTCATTATAGCAACAGATTTTTAGAATTTTTAGAAATCACACAATTACAAAGCATTCGTAATATACGATTAACGAGTTGTAACATAAATTTCCATATTAATAAAATGCATTTCTAATACAATCTCCAGTGGTTTTCATATATTTTTCATATACGAGCACAAGAACTTTTTTCCAGAAAAAATTACAGTGTTACTTTTTTGTTACAAAAAATTCACAATTCGTTACATCTTTTACCAAAAAACATCAATATTCAATTGTTAACCTATTTTTTTGTAATAAAAAGAGAGCAGCTACTAAAAACTGCTCTCTTTTTATTTGTTATTGAACTTTCTTTTTCCAAACACCTAGCGTAACAGCCGAGACAATTGTTCCAATTAATATAGAGAAAATATATAGTAACGGTTTATTTACTAACGCTATTACAAATAATCCACCATGCGGTGCCGGTAATGTAATTTGGAATAACATAGATAACGCACCTGCAATACTTGAACCAACAACACAACTTACGATTACTCGAACCGGATCTGCAGCTGCAAACGGAATCGCACCTTCTGTAATGAACGACGCTCCCATAATATAATTTGTTAAACCAGATTTACGTTCCGCTTCTGTAAACTTTGATTTAAAGAATGTAGTTGCGAATGCAATCGCAAGTGGTGGTACCATCCCACCAGCCATAACTGCTGAGTGCACTCCAAAATTCTGCGCTTCTATTGCAGCAATACCAAACGTAAATGCCGCTTTATTAATTGGCCCCCCCATATCAATTGCCATCATACCACCTAAAATAAGACCTAGTAATATAGCATTCGTACCGTTTAAACCATTTAACCACCCTGTCAACATTTCATTTAATGCTACTACAGGCGGAATTACTACTTTTTGCATTACAACTCCTGTAATCAATAATCCAAAGACTGGATATAACAATACAGGTTTAATTCCTTCTAATTGTACTGGTAGTCCTGAAAATAATCTTTTCAACCCTAAAACAACATATCCAGCTAAGAAACCAGCAATTAATCCACCTAAAAATCCAGCATTCGCATTCGCCGCTAAAAATCCACCTACAACACCAGGCATAAAACCAGGACGATCAGCAATAGAACTTGCAATAAATCCAGCTAAAATTGGTACAAGGAATAAAAACGCACCTGTTTTTCCTCCACCAATTGACATGAACAATTCAGCTAAAGGACCTTCCGCCTTTATACCACCAAACGAAAACGCTAGCGCTATTAAAATCCCGCCACCAACAACGAATGGAAGCATATTACTTACACCGCTCATTAAATGCTTATAAATTCCTAATCCTTTTTCTCCCTCAATACTTTCTGATTTCCCGTCCTCTTTTACACCTTTAAAGATTGGTGCATCTTGTTTGACAGCTCGCTTAAGCAGATTTTCCGTTTTTCGAATCCCATCAGCAACTGGCACTTGAATGACATGTTTACCAGCAAAACGATTCATTTCTACTTGTTTATCCGCCGCAACAATAATAGCTGTTGCACGTTCAATATCCTCTTTCGTTAAACCGTTTTTAATACCTGTTGATCCGTTTGTTTCAACTTTAATCGCTATTCCTAACTCTGTCGCTTTTGCTTTTAAGCTATCCGCTGCCATATATGTGTGAGCGATTCCAGTTGGACAAGCTGTAACAGCAAGTACGTACGGTTCATTTCCTTCTGGTTTTGCGACTTCAATCTCTTCTTCTTTTTCATTCTCTTTTTCATCAAATAGTTGAAGAAGCTCACTTTCATCCTTTGCTTCTAATAGTTGCTTGCGAAATCCTTCATCCATTAATAATGTCGATAAACGAGACAACGTTTCTAAATGAGTATTATTCGCTCCTTCACTTGCAGCAATCATAAAGAATAAGTGTGCTGGCTGTCCGTCAAGCGACTCATAGTTGATACCGCTTACACTTCTACCAAAACAAATCGATGGTTGTTTAACAGCCTTTGTCTTCGCATGAGGTATTGCAATACCTTCCCCTATTCCAGTCGTACTTTGGGCCTCCCGCTTTAAAATAGCTTCTTTAAATTCCGTTTTACTATTTAAACGATTTGCCCCGTTTAATTTCTCAACTAATTCATCTATGACAGCTTCTTTATTTGAAGCTGTCAAATCCATAATGACTGTATCCCTTTTTAATAGTTCTGTAATTTTCATATGTTGCTTCCCCCTATCGCTTAGCTACAATTACTTGCGACAATAATTCTTCTACTTTTTCCTTCTTACATAAATCAGCTGAAAATGCTGTTGCACTCCCTGTTGCAACGCCGTATTGAAATGCCTTTTCAATATCTTTTGTCTGTTCATATTTGCCTACAAACCCTGCAACAAGAGAATCCCCGGCCCCAACTGAATTAATTACAACACCTTTTGGAACAGTCGCTTCATATATACCTTCTGCCGTAAATAATAAAGCTCCCTCTCCAGCCATCGATACGATAACGTGTTTTACACCTTGTTCAATTAATTTTCTTCCATAAGGTAAAACGTCCTCTACTGTTGAAAGCTCCACTCCAAACAACTCACCAAGTTCATGGTGGTTTGGCTTAATTAAAAATGGCTTATTTTTAATTACATGTTGCAGTGCACTTCCACTTGCATCTACTACTACACGAATACCTTTTTCAGCTCCAAACGCAGCAATTGATTCGTAAAAGGTACTTGGAATAGAAACTGGTACACTCCCAGCAAGTACAACACAATCTCCAGGTTGCATACTCTCAATTTTTTTCATTAACTGTTCGAACTGCTCTTTTGTTACAATAGGACCTTGGCCATTTAATTCTGTTTCTTCTTCCCCTTTTATTTTCACATTAATGCGAGTATCTTCATCTACTTGGACGAAGTTTGTTGTTACACCTTCCGTCTGTAATACCTCTTTAATAAATTGACCAGTAAATCCACCAGTAAATCCAAGTGCTATATTTTTAACACCTAAACGCTGAAGAACACGAGAAACATTAATTCCTTTTCCTCCAGGAAACTTCATATCTTTTTCCGCTCGATTTATTGTTCCTAAATCAAAGGAAGAAACTTGCACTACATAATCAATAGATGGGTTTAAAGTAACTGTATAGATCATTGTTTATCAGCCTCAATTACATTGGTTTGTTGTTTATATTTTTCTAAATCAATTTCTAAATGGTTTGTAATAATATTTGCATCTTCAACATTTGCAATTTTCGCAAACGCAACTTCTGAAAACTTACTTTCATCAATTAAGAAATATCCTTCGTTTGCTAATGTTAATGCCATTTGTTTTAAGAGCGCTTCTTCTGGATCTGGTGTTGTAAAGCCAAGCTGTTCATGTACACCATTTGCACCTAAAAAACATTTATCAAAACGATACTTCTGCATACTTTCCTGTGCCATAGCACCGATTAAAGCTTTCGTCCTACTCTTCATCATTCCGCCTAGTAAATACGCACGAATATTATTTTCAACTAAAGCTTCAATATGCATAAGTCCATTCGTAACGACAGTAACATCTTTATTTATTAAAAATGGAATCATTTCAAATGTTGTACTTCCTGCATCTAAATAAATACAATCACCTTGTTCAATAACGCTAGCCGCATACTTAGCAATTTGTTGTTTTATTTGAATGTTTTTGGATGATTTTTCGACCATCGTTGGTTCTTGCCCTTTTCCTGTTAAAACAGCGGCACCACCATGAACTCTTTTTAATAACCTTTGCTTTTCCAATTGTGCTAAATCACGGCGAATTGTCGACTCAGAGCTTTCTGTTCTTTCAACTAATTGCTGTAATTTTACAACTTTCTGTTCTTTTACAAGTTGCAATATCATTTGATGACGTTCAGGAGTTAACATTTTATTCACCTCTTCTTTGATTACAGTATAATGAAAACGGTCACAAAAATCAACCATAAACAACCAAAAATAATCAAAAACATCCACAAACATTTATAAACAGCAAAAAAAGAAACCTATTCGATCAAACAATCAAATAGATTTCTTTTCTAGATTCACTTATAAAGAAGCTTTATATATACTTAAAACATCATCTTTATTTAATTTTTTAAAGTTACCAAATTCACCATACGCCATCGCTTTATCCGCCATTAAATCAATTTCATTTTCTCCAATAGCGTAATCAGATAATGTTACTGGCGCCTCAATTGAAGTCCAAAATTGACGTAACGCCTGAATTCCTTCTAACGCAATTTCTCGATCAGTCTTTCCATCTGTTTCTACATTGAATACTCGAATAGCAAACTGTTTAAAACGACTTACATTTCCCTCTACAACATGCTTCATCCAGTTCGGGAATAAAATCGCAAGGCCACCCCCGTGTGGTATATCATGAACAGCAGAAACTGCATGCTCAATATTATGAGTCGCCCAATCTCCTTTTACTCCCATTGCTAAAATGCCGTTTAACGCCATAGTACCACAATATAAAATAGTTTCTCTATGCTCATAATTTTCTAAATCACTTAAAAGCTTAGGAGCTGTCTCAATTACTGTTTTTAAAACAGCTTCACAATAACGATCTTGTAGTTCTGTATTCGTTCCATGATGGAAATATTGTTCTAATACGTGCGACATAATATCTACCATACCGTAAATTGTTTGATCTTTCGGTACAGAAGTAGTATGAACTGGATCTAAAATCGAAAACTGCGGGAAAGTAACCGGGCTACCCCATCCATACTTTTCATTCGTTTCCCAGTTTGTAATTACCGAGCCTGCATTCATTTCAGATCCTGTTGCTGCAAGAGTAAGTACAGTACCAAATGGTAATGCCTCATTAGCAAATGTTTTTTTCGTTACAATATCCCATACATCTCCATCGTACTTACTACCAGCTGCAATTGCCTTCGTACAGTCGATTACACTTCCTCCACCAACTGCTAAAATAAATTCAACACCATTCTCTTTACAAATTTGAATCCCTTTCTTTACAGTTGATACACGTGGATTCGGTTCAACACCTGTTAATTCAAATACTTCTGCATTAATATCCTTTAAAATAGAAATTACATTATCATAAATACCGTTTCTTTTAATGCTGCCTCCCCCGTATACGAGAAGAACTTTTTTACCGAACTGTGGAATTTCAGTTTTTAACTGTTCTAATTGACCTTTACCGAAAATAAGTTTCGTTGGATTACGAAATACAAAATTTTGCATATTTCTTTACCATCCCTTCTATATAAAAAGCAACTATACTTTTGTATACCATATTTTTTTCATTTCACAAAAATATTTGCCTAATAAAAAAATCCCAGCCTACAGGCTGAGATTTTTTTATTGGTAATAAGGTGAGATCATTAAGTAAACAATAACACCAGATAAACTTACATATAACCAAATCGGCATCGTCCAACGTACAATTTTACGGTGACGTGTTAATTGATTTGTAAAACCAAATACAAGCGCAAACAATGCAAGTGGTACGATAATTGCTGCTAGGATAATATGTGTAATTAAAATGATGAAATACACATATTTAATGAATCCTTCTCCGCCAAAATGTGTTGCCGGTGCTAAGTAATGATACGATAAATACGACACACAAAATAGTAAAGTTGTCGTAAATGCTGCAAGGATAAAACCACGATGCATTTTCACATTCTTTTTAATAATAGAGAATAACGCTGCTAATAAAAATACGAACGTAAAGCTATTAAAAATCGCGTTTAACATTGGTAAAATCGTTACATCAAAATGTACTTCTCCTTCATAGCCAACAGGTCCAAAGAACAAAAATAAAATAATCGCATTTACAATTACAGAAAGCGTTATCACAATAGGAGCATAGCTTTTCTGATTTGTTGATTGATCCACCAAAATGGTCACTCCCTCTTCCTTCAAGTATGTATACATAACCTCACTATTTTAACATATTATTCACAGTGTAAATGTGACAATAGTTTGACACAGCAAGACCAGACAAAGAAAAAAATCCTTCTTAATAAAACTTCTTAAGAAGGATTTTATCGCTTTATTATTCAAATAGCAATGCGATTAGTTTTTGTTAAAAAATGTATCGCTATATGCTTGAAAAATTTCAGACACTTGATATCCCATTAATGAAATTGCTGTTAATGAAAAGAAACCAATCATAAGAAATCGAAACCACATATAAATCTCCTCCTTGTATTTAGCTTAAAAAACGTTAGCTACCTTACAAGTTGAGTGGCACTCTTCATCATCACTTTCCTTTTTCCTTACAATTGCTGTAATAAATCGAATCATAAAGAAAACTACAAAAGGAAATTGTTCGTAATTCACATTGGCATAGTTTAGCAACGACTCGCGCTGCACATCGAACGGAGATGAGAAGGAATAGAACATACCTTGCTCTTCCATATATACAATTACAATTTTCATGCAAAATACGATTCCTAGAAACGAAACAATATCTTGCCATTCTGTCGTATATAACAGGTTATACAGCTCTAATACGTACTCTTCCATCATCATCCCCCCTTCCTTTTTTACCATTTTGCTCGCCTTCGTATAAAAAGTCAAGAAAAAAGTTTATATCCACTATGACAATAGTAATTACTTGTTTCTATGATTATATATGATTCTTTTATAGCAATGACTGGGTGTAACTCTCTTCGAAAATAAGAAAATTAGAATCGAACAGATTCCTCATTCTTACTTTTAGGATTCAAAACTGTGCTATTTTTATTTCTATTAAAAATAAAATAAGAAAGTATGATAAGAACTGTAACAAACATTGTTAAAAGTGCTTGTGAACGTAAAGTATCAATTGCGAACATCGCAACTAAAACTGCTATAATAGCAGCAATTGTAACATACGTTACATACGGAAAAAGCCACATTTTCACTTTCAAATTTTGTTGTTCTACTTTCCCCATTTTTTTACGCATCTTTAAATGCGAAACTGCAATAACGAGATAAACTAGTAACGCAATCCCGCCAGATGCATTCACTAAAAACAAAAAGACTTTATCTGGAGAAATGTAACTAAACACAACTCCAATATAAGCGAAGAAAGTTCCAAATAAAACCGCTCGAACGGGAACACCACTACTGTTCAATTTTAAAAATGACTTTGGAGCATCTCCTCTTTCTGCCATTGAAAAAAGCATTCTTGAATTTGTATATAAGCCTGAATTTAAGCAAGAAAGTACAGCTGTTAAAACGATAAAATTCATAATTTGTGCTGCCGCTGGTATTCCTATATGTTCAAGTACAGCTACAAATGGACTTTTTAATATGTTTGCTGAATTCCATGGCAGTAGCGTAACAACTACCGCTATAGACCCAATAAAAAATACAAGAATACGCCAAATCACACTGTTTGTTGCTGTTTTTACTGCTTTTACAGGTTCTGCAGATTCACCAGCCGCTACTGCTACAATCTCTGATCCCATAAATGAAAATATAACAACAGTAATTCCAAGCAGGACCGAACTTATACCGTTTGGCATAAATCCACCTTGTCCAATTAAATTCGAAGTGCCGGGTGCTTCTGTTCCTGGAACAAATCCTAAAATAACAGCAAGACCTAGACAAAGGAACAAAACAATACTTATTACTTTAATAAAAGAAAACCAATATTCAAACTCTCCAAATGATTTCACCGAAAAAACGTTCGTCAGCGTTAATAAAATTGTTAATATTAAACTTAATAACCAAAGCGGTATTTGTGGAATCCAATATTGGATAATACCAGCACCTGCTGTGGCTTCTATTGCAATAACAATTACCCAAAAAAACCAATATAACCAGCCTATTGTATAACCCGCCCAAGGACCAATCGCTTCTCTTGCATACGTTGCAAATGAACCACTTGTCGGATTAACAGCTGCCATTTCTCCTAGCATTCTCATGACGAAAATGACTAGAAGTCCTGCTAATGCATATGAAACGATAGAACCTGGTCCTGCCGAATGTACAACTGCACCACTTCCAACAAACAAACCAGCCCCTATTACGCCGCCAATTGAAATCATTGTAATGTGGCGTATTTTGAGGTCTTTCTTTAGATTTTTATCCAAATCTTGTACATCCCCTTCCAAACTAAATTTTGAAACTTATGTAAGAGTACTGTGCGAAAGATTTTGTTCTATACGTTAAAATATATCAAAATATTCTGAATTTAACAATTACAATTCAACCTTCTTTAAAAATTATTACATTAGGTTTAATACTTTCCCATACACAATTGTTGAGAAAATTATAGTCCCCTTACAAAGGAAAGAATTTTCAGATATTATTAAATAAACAAGATTATACATCTAGACAACTTTTTGTATAGGAGTGTTGATATGTTAAACAAGTTCAAATTTTTTTGTTGCATTTTAGTAATGTTCTTACTTCTACCGCTATCCCCTTTCCAAGCACAAGCAGCAAACAATTTAGGTTCAAAATTACTCGTTGGATATTGGCATAACTTTGATAACGGTACTGGCATTATTAAATTAAAAGACGTTTCACCAAAATGGGATGTAATCAATGTATCTTTTGGTGAAACTGGTGGTGATCGTTCCACTGTTGAATTTTCTCCTGTGTATGGTACAGATGCAGACTTCAAATCAGATATTTCTTATTTAAAAAGTAAAGGAAAGAAAGTAGTTCTTTCAATAGGTGGACAAAATGGAGTCGTTTTACTTCCTGACAATGCCGCTAAGGATCGTTTTATTAATTCCATACAGTCTCTAATCGATAAATACGGTTTTGATGGAATAGATATTGACCTTGAATCAGGTATTTACTTAAACGGAAATGATACTAATTTCAAAAATCCAACTACTCCCCAAATCGTAAATCTTATATCAGCTATTCGAACAATCTCAGATCATTATGGTCCAGATTTTCTATTAAGCATGGCTCCTGAAACAGCTTATGTTCAAGGCGGTTATAGCGCATATGGAAGCATATGGGGTGCATATTTACCAATTATTTACGGAGTGAAAGATAAACTAACATACATTCATGTTCAACACTACAACGCTGGTAGCGGGATTGGAATGGACGGTAATAACTACAATCAAGGTACTGCAGACTACGAGGTCGCTATGGCAGATATGCTCTTACATGGTTTTCCTGTAGGTGGTAATCCAAATAACATTTTCCCAGCTCTTCGCTCAGATCAAGTTATGATTGGGCTTCCAGCAGCACCAGCGGCAGCTCCAAGTGGTGGATACATTTCGCCAACTGAAATGAAAAAAGCTTTAAATTATATCATTAAAGGAGTTCCGTTCGGAGGAAAGTATAAACTTTCTAACCAGAGTGGCTATCCTGCATTCCGCGGCCTAATGTCTTGGTCTATTAATTGGGATGCAAAAAACAACTTCGAATTCTCAAATAACTATAGAACATATTTTGATGGTCTTTCCTTGCAAAAATAACAAAGTAAAACTATAATTAGCCCCCATCAATCGGACATTTATGGGCAATCAATGCAGGATAAAAACAGCAATAGGACCCTTTATAGGTCCTATTGTTGTTTTTTATTTATGAAAATTACTTTGTCACATCTAAAGTTTTAAGAAACTGTTTTCCATCGCCCAACATCGCACGTTCCTCCGAATCATATTGTTAAATATTCTAGTCACTCTTTTGCTTCAACACAAAAACTGAAAGTTCAGGTACACTACAAAATCTAACAGGCATCCTAGTAGTCCCAATACCACGATTTACATATAAATATAACTGCTTACTCTTCCCCTCCACTTCATACATACCTTCAACATAACTCTCAGCTAGTTTGGTAGTAATTAACGGACCTACAAAAGGGATTTGGACTTGTCCTCCGTGACTATGTCCTGACAGTTGAAGATCAACTGGGTAACGATTTATTTTGGTTACAACATCCGGCTCATGTACTAATAACATGTTGAAATCATTTTGTTTCAAGTTTTTTAAAGTTGAATCTATTTTCGGCTTCCCTAATAGAAAATCATCCAAACCTGATATTGTAATATATTTGCCGTTTTCCACTTTAATTTTCTGCACTTCATTTACTAATACAGAAAAACCAGCTTCCTCCATATATTTTTTGTAAAATAAACTACCGCCCCCGCCCCTATCATGATTCCCAAACACAGCATATTTCCCTAAGGGAGCATAAATTTTCTGCAAAATAGCCTTCGCTCCCTCTCTTTCTGCACTATAAGAACCAAATTTATCTATTAAATCTCCGGTAAAAACTACTATATCTGCATGTAATTCATTCATCTTCTCCACCAAATGTTCAAGTTGCTTCAATGTAAACTCTGGCCCTAAATGTACATCTGAAAACTGTAATATTTTTTTATTATTAAATTCTTTAGGAATTGCAGAAGCTTCTATTTCATTCCATGTAACTGTTACTAGTTTTCGTTCTATTTCTGTCGCATAATAATACAAACTTACTAGTATCATTAATATACTTATAAAACTAATAATAAATATCTTTACGATTGATTTTTTTCGTTCTTTTTTTACATGATTCGTATTCATGTTTCACCTCTAGAAACACTTTAAATCCTTATTGTTACATTAATGTGACAACATGAACTATGTTATTAATATGTAATTTCCTCCCTATTCACTTTGACAATTTTATACAGAAGTCATACCATATTTTTATAATACATATATTTTCGAATCTTTTTCTATTCATTCCATCATTTTATTACGGAGGGGTTATTCATGTCTGTATTTACACCAGAAGAAATTACGGAACTTGCTGCGAATTCCGGAAGGAAAAAAGCTCATTTATCATTACTCCCTATGCTAATTCTCGGTTTTTTTGGCGGTGCTTTTATCGCATTAGGGTATTTACTCGATATTCATGTTATTGGAACAATGCCAAAATATTGGGGATCATTTACTAGTTTTCTAGGCGCTGCTGTATTCCCTATCGGTCTTATTCTCGTTATTCTTGCAGGCGGTGAACTAGTAACTGGTAACATGATGACAGTTTCTATGGCTTGGCTTCAAAAGAAAATTACTTTATTTCATTTCATACGAAATTTAGTTATTGTTACGTTTAGCAATTTCATAGGGGCTGTATTTGTAGCCTACTTTTTCGGCCATATCGTTGGCTTAACTGAAGGAGCTTTTTTAGCGAAAACTATTTCTATCGCTCAAGCGAAACTACAAGATACACCATTGCAAGCATTTATTTCTGCAATCGGATGTAATTGGCTCGTTTGTTTAGCTGTTTGGCTCAGTATGGGAAGTAAAGAATTTATCGGAAAGATTATCGGTATTTGGTTCCCAGTTATGACTTTTGTTGCGATTGGATTTCAACACGTTGTAGCAAATATGTTTGTCATCCCAGCCGCAATTTTTGCCGGTCATTTCACTTGGGCTGAATATTTTCCAAACTTTATTTTTGTTTTCTTTGGAAATTTAGTAGGAGGTATGTTATTTGTAGCACTACCTTACTTCATATCTTATAATAAGAAACTAGCTTCTTATCAAGAGAAGACTGAAATGAAGAACAAATCTCTGTCGGCTTAAATAGAATGTCTATAAAGAACCCTAAAAATATTACAAATTTCATTTTTTTTGCGAATATATGTACGTACACTTGTTCTCGAATGTTTTATACGTTATAATAACAACTTAAATAGCATTATTTACATATGAGGTGAAAAACATGAACAAAACAGAATTAATTAAAAACGTAGCACAAAATGCTGAGATTTCTCAAAAAGAAGCTACTGTAGTTGTACAAACTGTAGTAGAATCAATCACTAACACTTTAGCTGCTGGTGAAAAAGTACAACTTATCGGATTCGGTACATTCGAAGTTCGCGAAAGAGCTGCTCGTACAGGCCGTAACCCACAAACTGGTGAAGAAATGCAAATCGCAGCTTCTAAAGTACCTGCTTTCAAAGCTGGTAAAGAACTAAAAGAAGCTGTAAAATAATGAAAAATATCCTTCTCATTTATGAGAAGGATATTTTTTCATAACATAATTAATAAAAATCTGACCATTATGCTGTTTCTTTTGTTCTTTTATGCAAATAAAATCTTTACTTTCAAAAAAAGGTTTTGCGGTAATGCTCGCCTCTGTATATATCTCCCTATGTCCCAAGTTCACTGCTTTTTTTTCTAACTTCTGTAGTATGTATGAAGCGACTCTTTTCCCTTGATAATCTTTATGCGTAAATAAACGATCTACGTAACGATCATCGTTATAATCCCCAAACCCCACAATCATACCTTTATGATCCGCTACATAGCTAATATTCTTTTCTAAAGACTGTAACCAATTTTCTCTATCTAGTCGCTCCGGTGCCCACGCCTGTAGCTGTAACTCATTATAATCTTTTGCATTAACCGTATGAACTGTTTCATAGAACAATTGTAATACTTGATCTAAATCTTTTTTCTGGAATGTTCTAATTATAATATCTTTTAACATATATAAGTCTCCTTACCAAACTACCTCTTAACTTTTCTACTACATACGATTCTATATTTCTGCTTTATTATATCGTTTTAATTTCTATACGAACAAAAAAACAATACTTATTCAAGTATTGTTTTTTAATTCTATTCAATTACTTAATGTAGCTTTTTAAGGTTTTAATTTAACTCTTTGTAATCGTAATGCATTTAATACAACGGATACAGAACTAAATGCCATCGCTGCTCCAGCAACCCAAGGGGCTAAGAAACCTAATGCCGCAATTGGAATTCCTAACGCGTTATAAGCTAATGCCCAGAATAAATTTTGTTTAATATTTCTTATCGTCATTTTACTCATAAATATCGCATCAGCAATACTATTTAAGTCACCGCGGATTAACGTTATATCCGCTGCTTCCATCGCTACATCCGTTCCCGTTCCAATTGCCATACCAATGTTCGCTGTAGCAAGAGCAGGAGCATCATTTATCCCGTCTCCAACCATCGCTACTTTCTTACCATTTGCTTGCAGTTTTTTCACTTCTTCTGCTTTTCCTTCTGGCAATACTTCTGCAATTACGTGATCAATACCAACTTGCTTTGCAATTGCCTGAGCAGTTTGTGTATTATCTCCTGTAATCATCACAACGTCTAGACCCATTTTTTTCAGTCTTGCGATAGCTGCTTTTGAAGTATCTTTCACAGTATCTGCAACGGCAACTATACCAGCATATTCTTTATCGATTGCAATAAGCATTGCTGTTTTTCCTTCTCGTTCTAGCGCTTCCATTGATTTAGAAACTTCTTCAATATCAATATTGAATTTCTTCATTAATCGACGTGTACCAATTAATAAGTGTTTTCCTTCTACAACTGATTCGATACCAAATCCCGGAATCGCTTCAAACGTTTCTGAACTCGGGATATCAATTTTCTTTTCTTTAATTCCTTCTACAATCGCTTCTGCAAGCGGATGTTCAGAATTTCTTTCTGCTGCCCCTACTAATCTAAGCAGTTCATTTTCATTGAATCCATCTGCTACAATTACATCTGTTAATACCGGCTTCCCATTTGTCACTGTACCCGTTTTATCTAGAATAACCGTATCTAATCGGTGCGTTGCTTCTAAATGCTCTCCACCTTTAAATAAAATACCATACTCAGCCGATCTTCCTGATCCTGCCATAATAGATGTAGGCGTTGCAAGACCTAATGCACATGGACAAGCAATAACAAGTACTGCTATCATTTTCTCAAGTGCTCCGCCAAAATCACCAGGTGTAACAAATATCATCCATACTGCAAAGGTGATAATCGCAATCACAACTACAACCGGTACGAAAATACCTGAAATTTGATCTGCTACCCTTTGAATAGGAGCTTTTGAACCTTGTGCCTCTTCTACTACTTTAATAATTTGAGCTAATGCAGTATCTCTTCCTACCTTAGTTGCTTTCACTTTTAAAAATCCATTTTTATTTATTGTCGAACCTATTACTACATCCCCAATTGACTTATCAACAGGAATACTTTCACCCGTTAACATCGATTCATCAATTGCTGACTTTCCTTCTACAATCTCACCATCTACTGGTATTTTTTCACCAGGCTTTACATAGACGATATCACCAGTTACTACTTCTTCAATCAAAATTTTTATTTCTGTTCCATCTCGCACAACTGTAGCTGTCTTCGCTTGTAAACCCATCAATTTTTTAATTGCTTCTGATGAGCGCCCTTTTGCTTTCGCTTCAAATAATTTACCTAAAATAATTAATGTAATAAGTACCGCACTCGTTTCAAAATATAAATCTGTCATATGTTCCGAAGAACCAATAGATTGAATACTTAAATATACACTATAGAAGTACGCGGCCGACGTTCCAAGCGCCACGAGAACATCCATATTAGCACTTTTATTGCGTAACGCTTTATAAGCCCCAACATAAAACTGTCCACCAATGATAAATTGAACAGGAGTTGCAAGTGCTAGTTGCACCCAAGGGTTCATTAACATATCCGGTAAATAAATAAATGACGTAAATGAGAAATGACTAACCATTGCCCACAATAATGGGAAAGATAAAATAAACGAAATAATAAACTTCTTCTTTTGTCTTTCAATTTCTTGTAATCGATGATCAGTTGATGCATCTTGATCATCTGGTTTCACTTCTAATTTATATCCTAGCTTCGTAATCGCGCTCTTCATTTCATTTACATTAACTTCATCAGGGTTAAAGTCTACTGTGGCTGATTCTAAAGCAAAATTTACTGTCGCCTTGTTCCCACCATCTACCTTATTTAAACGCTTTTCAACTCTATTTGCACATGCTGCACATGTCATTCCTGAAACAGTAAATTCAGCTTTATCACTTACAATTCCATATCCTAATGATTCAACTTTTTCTTTAAATTGTTGCGGATTTGTTTTAGTTGGATCGTACATTATTTTTGTTTTTTCAAGCGCAAAATTTACATTTGCCTCATGAACACCTTCTACTTTTTTTAGACCTTTTTCAATTCTATTTGCACATGCCGCACATGTCATTCCTGATATTTGAAGATTGGCCTCTTTTTTTTCATTCATGTCTCTCACCTCTATATACCCTTATGAGGTATAATGATTAGCAAAATAAATCGTACTTCATTTAAAGTACGATTTATTTTCATATCTAAAAATAATTATTGAACATCGTATCCTTGATCTTCGATTACAGCAACGATATCTTTTAATGTGACAGCAGACGAGTCGATAGTAACTTCAACAGTTCCTTCTGCTAATTGAACCTTCACTTGTTCAACACCGTTTAGCTCTTTCACACTGCTTTCGATAGCATTTACACAATGTCCACAAGACATACCTTCAACCTGTAATGTTAACTGTTCCATTTAAAATCCTCCTCTTGTTTATTCATTGTTTGTTAATCACAATTACATCTTACCATACCCCCCTAAGGTAATCAATGGTTTTGTATCATGATTTTTCAATTATTTTCTAAAAGTTTATTTTACACACACTTTTTCACTACAATACACCCAAATCCAATATGAGGGTAAACAAAAAAACAAGCCAGTTAAATACTAGCTTGTTTTTACGCTTTTGAAAAACGTTCAAATACTGTCATTAATTCTTCAATTGCTTCGTCACCATTTCCATTTTTAATAGCTCCTGAAACACAATGACTCGTATGATTTTTGAGAACGCCCATTCCTACTTTTTTCATCGCTGCATTAATCGCTGAAATTTGCACTAAAATATCTACGCAATAACGATCATTTTCAATCATGTTTTGAATACCGCGGACCTGTCCTTCAATTCTCTTTAATCTATTTATAATCTGTTCTTTTTCTTTTTCTGATCTATGTGTTACTGCTTCATGCTCTTTATGATCCATATTATCACCTTCTTAAAGTTTCTCTTCATCCAATAAAACAATTGTTTTTTATGAGTATACCAATTATAGCATTAAATATCTACGCATGATACCCCATAAGAGTATATTTACACTTTATGATTATTCTTAACAACGCATTAGCTTCTTAATCTCAATTTTCAGTATACCCTTTCCTTTTTGTCAAAAAATCATTATATCTCTCATCAAAATTCAATAAAGTGAAACAAGAATAAGCGGGGATTACCCGCCCCCGCTTATTCTTCGTCTATAATGTTTTAATTTAAATTTTCAGATATTTAACCCGAGAATTTTTTCTTTCCATATATAATTATTGCTGATCACATACTTTTGTATCATTCACTACTGAAGTTCCTTCAACGGTTACCGTATGAAAACAGTCATTTACTCGAACTGTCACAACATTATCTTGCCGATCAATGATATGATATTCATTAAAATTTTTATTTAGAGCACTGCGAATTTGTTCTCCTTCATAAATTGGAATGCCATGTGATAGAACCCAAATAAGTCCAGCGATAGCAAGAATTGTTTTCATACGATCTACCTCCTTGGGAATATAGTGAACTTTTCATCCATGCTTTTTCAGCTCTACGAATCCTGATTGTAATAAACCAAGCCTTTTGGAAATAAGTTCATTTCGTCTATTTTATGTTTATGCTAATTGTGACCGAATTGTGACAACTTTTTGTCTCTTTAGACGAAAAGTTGAAACAAAACTTTCGAAAAGGACAATTCTACACATTAAAAAAGGTTATGGAATGTTTCATCCATAACCTTTTTTCCTATACGTAACTAATAAACCTCAATCCTTTACTTAAAGACGTCGGCACAACAGATGCATGATTCTCCCCTTCAGCTTCATAAAACTTAAATTTAAGTTTATCGTGGTTTACTTGGAGAAGGCGCTCTGATAATTCATTTGCACCTACAACCATATGCTCTCGTTCAAGTGATCCAACTGTAAGGAACACTCCTGTTTCAAACTTAGCATTGTTTAATTCAATTATAAGGTTCTCTTCTTTTTCAAGAACGGATTTATTATTCCACCATATAGATGGACTACTAATAAAATAATTTTGAAAAGCATTCAAGTTTGTAAATAGTATATGCAAAGCGAATAGGCCACCTAAAGAATGCCCAAATAAAGTTTGCTTACCTTTATCAATCTCAAAATTCTTTTCAATTTGTGGTTTCAGTTCTTCTTCAATAAAAGTAAAGAAATTATGTGCTCCTCCTGTTTTAGGCCACGGTTTACCGTCTGGTTTTAAAGGGGCATCTTTTGAAATTACGCTAGGCGTAAAATCATAGCACCTTTCTTCCCCTGAAAATGCACCTTCAATTGGATAACCCACTCCTACTATAATAGCTGGTGAAACACCGGTTTTTTCCGCTCTTACTGATTGTATTTTAACTGCTTCATGAAATGTTTGAAAAAAGGCATTGCCATCTAATACGTAAATGACAGGATATCCTGAATCCGGTGCTGGTTGCTTCGGCTTTGAAATATGAATTTGATATTCCTTACCTTCTAATTTTGAATACATTTTCCACTGCTCTGTATTAGATGTTATAATCTGCTGTTTTTCAACTGTAGTATTCACCCTATCCCTCCCTTTTTAACTTGTTACATATATTTCGATTTTTTCTTCTTGAGATACAACGCTATCATAACCGAAACAAACAGGAGCCCCGTTATACGGATCAATCATGACACGCGCATCAATATGAAATACTTCTTTTAACACTTCATTTGTAATGATTTCTTCTGGGCTACCAGTTGTAACAATTTCGCCTTCCTTCATTGCAATAATTTCATCTGAAAACCTTGATGCATGGTTAATATCATGTAATACCATAACAACCGTACAATTATGTTCTTTATTTAACTTCTCCACAATTTGTAATACATCTAATTGATGAGACATATCAAGGTATGTAGTTGGCTCATCTAATAGCAACACTTCTGTCTCTTGTGCTAATGCCATCGCTAGCCATACCTTTTGTCTTTGACCACCTGATAAATTTGCAATTTGTCTCGTTCGAAATTCAGAAGTTTTCGTTATATCTAATGCCCAATCAATCATTTCTTTATCTTTTGTCGTTAACTTATTTACGTTATTTCGATGTGGATAGCGTCCATAAGAAATTAATTCTTCCACTTTAAGCTCACCTGGTGCAATTGGAGTTTGCGGGAGTAAAGCTAACTGCTTCGCAATTTCTTTCGTTGGAATTGTATGTAAATCCTGTCCTTGCAAATATACTTTACCGCTTTTTTGTTTTAAAATTCTTCCCATTGTTTTTAACAATGTCGATTTACCGCAACCGTTTGGACCTATAATTGTCGTTACTTTTCCTTCTTGTATTTCCACATTTAAATCGCGAAACACTGTAAGCTTTTCATAACTTGTTTCTAAATTTTTTGCACTTAAAATACTCACTTTTATTCCTCCTCTTACGCTTTCGCCTTATAAAGTAAATATAAGAAATACGGTACACCGACAATAGAAATAACGATTCCCACTGGTAGCTCTACAGGTGTAAAAACTGTTTTCGCAATAAAGTCTGAAGCAATTACAAGAAACATTCCGATTACGCCGCACGTAGGAATTATATACTTATGTTGAATACCGACAAGCCTTTTCGCTATATGCGGTGCCATTAAGCCAATAAAACCGATACTCCCTGAAACAGCAACACATGCGCTCACAAGCCCGATACTACTTAATAGTAAAATCGATTTCTCTCTTTCTACTGAAACACCTAAACTTGTAATACTCGTTTCTTCCAATTGAAATAAATCTAATAAATAAGCTTTCTTTTGTATAAGCGGAATTAAGATAATAAGCCATGGTAACATAGCCACAATATACTTCCAGTTTGCACTATATATGCTTCCAGACACCCACACTGCGGCCATTTCAAAATCAGTTGACTTCATTTTGAGTGATAAGTACATAGAAAAGGCTCCAAATCCTGATCCAATTGCAATCCCTGTTAATAAAAGTCGCTGCGAATCTAATTTACCGTTTTTCCAAGAAAACAGATAAATGATGATAGCTGCACCTAATCCGCCTACTAAACCAAACATTGGCATCATCATAATAGAAACCCAGTCTGTGCTTTTTAATTGCCCTTGAAAGAAAAACATAAAAATGACAATCGCTGTTCCTGCTCCGGCATTTACGCCTAAAATACCTGGGTCCGCCAACCCATTTCTCGTAATCCCTTGAATAACGGCACCCGCAACACCAAGGCCTAATCCTACTAATCCAGCAATTACGATGCGCGGAAGGCGAAACTCAAAAATAACTAAATCATGTTCTGGTACTGGATCAATTCTAAACAGTGTTTTAAATACATCTGTAATCGTAATGTCGAACGTACCATTTGTTAAACTAATATAAATAGCACATAGTATTAAAAATATAATAATCCCCATCGTCATTCCGAAACGTTGACTTGAACTTTTAAGCATGTCTCTCTCCTCCTCTAGTACGGATTAAATAAAGGAAGAAAGGAATTCCAATTAAAGAGGTAACGACTCCAATAGGTGTTTCAAATGGATAGTTTACAAATCTACTCAAAACGTCACATAACGCTAAGAAAACGCCACCAATAACACCTGCACATGGCAAAATCCACTTATAATCTACCCCAATTATAAAGCGCGTAATGTGCGGAATAATTAAACCTACAAAACCAACTTTCCCCACTAAAGCAACTGCTGTTCCTGTTAAGAAAATTACCGATAAAATTGCCATCGCTTTAACTAGTTTTGTACGTTGCCCTAAATTAATAGAAACCTCTTCGCCTAATGAAAGAATGGTAATAGATTTTGATATTAACAATGCTAAAATTATTCCAATTATCCCAAACGGTATCGTGATTTTAATGATATTAGGATCTACTTGATCTAACTTTGCATTAAACCAAAAACTAACATTTTGAGAAATTTGGAAATACGAAGCCATTGCAGCCGATACACTACTTAAAAATGTTCCAATAACTGTTCCTATAATCGCTAACCTAACTGGTGATAAGCCATTTTGAAGGAGCGAACCAAAACCAAACACGATACCGGCTCCTAGTGCAGAACCAATCATTGAACATACAACCATACCAATTGATGACATTCCCGGAAGAAAAATCATGCTAAGTGTAATAACAAAGGCAGCGCCATCCGTCACACCCATAATAGAAGGGGATGCAAGATAGTTTCTTGTCATCCCCTGCATAAGTGCTCCTGATATGGCTAGAAATGCTCCGACTAAAAGAGCTGCAACTACCCTTGGTAAACGTGAAGTAATAATAATATTATGATTTACATCGCTTGAATCAAAATGAAATAATGCGTTCCACACTGTTTCAGCGTCAATACTTTTTGCCCCATACAAAATCGAAAGTATAATTGTAAATAAGATGAGTATGGGTGCTATACATAATATAGTTACTGGTACTGCATTTGTTTTCTGCATATCATTCAACGCACCTTACTTATTGTATTATTTAGATAAATTTTTCACGGCTTCTTTTAAGAATGCTGTTTTACTCCAAGCTGTACCACCTTGTGCCATTGGATCTACAACATTTACAAATACTTTCTTTTCCTTCGCAGCATTCATACTTTGCCAAATTGGATTACTTTCAATTTCTTCTAACACTTTCGGGTTTTTATTTTCACTTGCCTCATATTGTAAGAAAATATAATCTGGGTTAAGTTCAGCAAGTTTTTCAAATGAAATTTTCTCTTGTGCTTTTACAGTTTTCAATTGTTCTGGAGCAGTTAGTCCAAGATCTTTATAAATTACAGGATTGAAGTATACTCCTTCTGGATATAGGAATAATTCGTTTGCTCTTAGTCTTATGACAAGTACTTTTTTATCTTTTAACTTATCTCCTAGTTTTGCTTTTGCTTTTTCAGCGTCCGAATTGTAATCCTTAATAATTTTTTCGGCTTTATCTTTTTTACCAGTTAATTCTCCCATTAACTTTAAGTTATCTTCCCAATTTGTTGAAACGTGTGATACCGGGAATGTAGGAGCTACTTTCGTAAACTTTTCAGCTGTTTCTGCTGGGAATTTCGTACTCGATGTAATAACATCTGGTTTTAATTGTAGTAATGTTTCGAAATTGGGTTGCATTTTCTCACCAACAGATTTAGCACCTTCTAACTCTTTTTCAAGATATTTTGGTAATTTACCACCTACAGTAATGGCACCAACTGGTTTAATTCCAAGTACTGCCGCATCTTCCATTGACTCTAAACTAGCTGTCGCAATTTTATCTACTTTTGCTGGCACTGTATACTCTTTACCTAAATATGTGATTTTTCGTTTTTCATCTTTTTTCGTTTCCGTAGCTTTTGTCTGTTGTTTTTGCTCGCCTGAAGTTTTATCCGCACTATTACATGCCGCTAAACCTACACTTAAAACTGTAACCATCCCTAAAGTAAATAATTTCTTGTTCATCTTTATATGTCTCCTCTCGAATTTTCAAACTATATTCTCAATAAAATTTAACTATATGAACCTTGTCCCATATATATATTTCATTAGATTAATAATTTTATCCAGAACTCATTCCCGTTCACTTCCCCTAGACTATAATTCTTTTACGCCTTCATCACTTGATAATCATTTTCATTGATAATGATTATCGTTACTAAGTATATATTTAATATGAAATTATTTCAAGAATGATTTGAAAAATTTTAACAAACTGAATTAAAAAAAGAAGTATCTCCCTAATATTAGGGAGATACTTCTTTTTTTTAGAAATTTATATGTAATTCAACTGGACAATGGTCTGACCCCATTACTTCACTATTAATTTTCGCTTCTGTTATTTGGTCTTTCATTCCTTCCGAAACAACAAAATAATCTAAACGCCATCCGATATTTTTCGCTCTCGCGCCCATACGATACGACCACCACGAGTATGCACCTTCTTGATTAGGATAAAGGTAACGATATGTATCAATAAATCCTTCTTCTAAAATACATGAAAATTTCTCTCGTTCCTCATCAGAGAATCCAGGATTTTCACGATTACTTTTCGGATTTTTCAAATCGATTTCTTTATGAGCAACATTTAAGTCTCCACAAAAAATAACTGGTTTCTTCTCATCTAATCGTTTGATATAGGACCTGAAATCATCTTCCCATTTCATTCTGTAATCTAATCGTTCTAATCCACGTTTTGAATTTGGTGTATATAACGTTATCATGTAAAAATCTTCGAATTCTAAAGTAATAAGTCGCCCTTCTTGATCATGCTCTTCAATGCCTAAACCATATGTAACTGAAAGCGGTTCTTTTTTCGAAAAAATAGCAGTTCCTGAATATCCTTTTTTCACAGCATAATTCCAGTATGTATAATATCCCTCTAAATTTAAATCAATTTGCCCTTCTTGTAATTTAATCTCTTGTAGACAAAATATGTCAGCACTTGATTCCTCAAGATATTCCAAAAATCCACCTTTTGCGATAACAGCTCGCAAACCATTTACATTCCATGAAATTAACTTCATTTATAGTCCTCCTCTTGATGTTTATTTCCAAATTTCATGCTATCACAAAATAGAAAACAATCATATTTTCACCTTTGTAATCTTGCTCTTACATTTATGAATACATACATACGCACTTTATTCAGGTTATACTAATTTCAGAGGTGATGTTCTATGCACAATGAAGGAGTTACATTAACAAATGAGTATTGGCAAGCAATTATTCATAATGATTCTTCCTATGATAGCAAATTCTTTTATGCTGTGAAATCAACTGGAATCTTTTGCAGACCATCATGCAAATCAAGAATACCGAATAGAAACAATGTACGAATTTTTCATCATGCAGAGCAAGCATTAAGTGAGAACTTTCGCCCGTGCAAACGTTGTAAGCCAAATGGGATCACTTTACCTAATGAAGAGTGGGTAGAACAAATTAAAGACTATATCGAAAAGCATTATGACGAATCCTTAACTCTCGACATGCTTGCGGAAATGTGTCACGGTAGCCCTTTTCATTTACAACGTACTTTCAAAAGAATAATAGGGTTAACTCCTATAGAATATATACAACAATTCAGGGTTCTTAAAGCAACCGAATACCTTTTACACACAAATCAATCTATTAAAGAAATTAGTACTGCTGTCGGGATAGAAAACCCAGAGTATTTCGCAACTTTATTTAAAAAGAAAACCGGATTTACTCCTACTGAATATCGAAAAAAGAACGAAATGAAAGAGGGATACGATAATGAATTCCTACAAAAATAATTATATATATTGGACGCTACTTACACATAAAAATTGGCGATTTCATATTGCTGCAACTGAAAATGGACTATGTTTCATTGGATCACAAGACGAAAACTTTGAAGAATTAAATATATGGGCTAGAAAAAAACTGCCCCAACATATATTGACCCATAGTCCAGGTTACTTGCAAATATATACGCAAGAAGTTATCGAGTATTTAGAAAACAAGCGAGAAACTTTTACATTTCCTATCGATGCTTATGGAACTAATTTTCAATTATCTGTTTGGAATACGGTACGTGAAATTCCTTATGGAAAGACATATTCTTATACAGAAATTGCTGAAAGAATTCAAAAACCTAAAGCTGTGCGCGCCGTTGCTTCTGCTATTGCTGCTAACCCTCTTCTTATTACCATTCCTTGTCACCGCGTTATTGGGAAGAATGGGAAACTAACCGGATTTAGGGGTGGATTAGAAATGAAGAAAAAATTGCTTACATTAGAAAAGTTGCAGGTGGAATTCATATGACAGCAGAATATAATAGCGCATTATCTATAGCAGTTCCAAAAGAATTTTGTTTCCAAGAAAATTTACGTTATCTATCACGCTCTAACAATGAATGTATGTTCCATATTGAAGATAACAAAATTTATAAAGTTATCCCTGTTCAAGATGTAAATCCTTTAGTTGAAATTAGTGTGAATACAGATGGGAATATTCAAATACGTTGTTTAGAAGAACCATATACATCTGAAAAATCGATACGTGAAGCTGTAGTTAACTATGTAAAAGAATGGTTTGATTTAACTACTGATTTAGCCCCATTTTATACATTAGCTAAACATGATTTACTCCTTCAAGGACCAATTGAACAATATTATGGCCTTCGTACTTTAGGCATTCCAGACTTATTTGAGGCACTTTCCTGGGGAATTATCGGTCAACAAATTAACTTAACATATGCTTATACACTAAAAAGGAGATTAGTTGAGCAATTTGGAAGTTATGTAGAATGGGACGATAGAAAACATTGGATATTCCCATCACCTGAAACAATTGCAAATCTACATGTAGAAAATCTTCAACAATTAAAAATGACGACTAGAAAATGTGAATATTTAATCGGTATTGCGAAGCTTATTACAGAGAGAAAATTATCAAAAGAGGATTTACTGCAAACACAAGATGTAAAGGTTGCTGAGAAACAATTAACTGCTATCCATGGTATAGGACCATGGACTGCCAACTATGTTTTAATGCGTTGTTTAAGATTTCCTTCGGCTTTTCCAATTGATGATGTTGGTCTGCATAATGCAATTAAATTTATAACAGGTTCCGAAAATAAACCGACAAAAAATGAAATAAAAGATTTCGCGGCAAACTGGGCTAATTGGGAGTCTTATGCGACTTTTTATTTGTGGCGAGTACTATATTAAAAGAACCAAGTAGCACATTCGTACTACTTGGTTCTTTTTTAAGCTTGCTCCTCAAAACGTCTTGCAATTTCCACAATAACTTGAACGGCTTTTTCCATAGTATCTACCGAAACATACTCAAATTTACCGTGATAGTTTTCACCACCAGTGAAAATATTCGGCGTCGGTAATCCCATATATGATAATTGTGATCCATCTGTGCCTCCGCGAATCGGATGAATATTTGGTTCAATGTCTAAACTTTTCATTGCTTCATATGCAATATCAACAATTTCTCTTACCGGTTCAATTTTTTCAAGCATGTTATAGTATTGATCATTCATTTCTAAAACGACTGCATCTTCGCCATATTTTTCTTGCATAGTCTTCACAATATTTTTAACGTTATTTTTACGTGCCTCAAAATTTTCACGATCAAAGTCTCGAATAATATAATATGCTTTACTTTGCTCAACATCACCATTTAAAGAAAGTAAATGATAGAATCCTTCATAGCCTTCTGTATATTCTGGCGCATCTTCTACTGGTAAATACCCATTAAACTCCATAGCAAGTTTAGTAGCATTGCGCATTTTATTTTTTGCTGTTCCAGGATGTGTATTCGTTCCGTTAAACGTTAACTTAGCACCTGCAGCATTAAAACTTTCATACTCTAAACCACCTAATGGACCTCCATCCATCGTATAAGCGAATGATGCACCAAACGCTTCTACATCAAAATGCGCTGGCCCACGACCAATTTCTTCATCCGGTGTAAATGCTACTCTTATTTTCCCGTGCTTAATTTGTGGATTATGTATTAAATGGTTCATTGCAACCATAATTTCTGTAAGACCAGCTTTATCATCTGCTCCTAGAAGTGTTGTACCATCAGTTGTAATAATGGTATGTCCTTTATATGATGGTAATTCCGGGAACTGCTCTGGTGTTAACACAACATTTAGCTCTTCATTTAACGTAATTGCATTACCATCAAAATTTTCATGAATTTGTGGTTTGACGTTTTTCCCTGTAAAGTCTGTTGCCGTATCTAAATGGGCTAAAAATCCGATTACAGGAACATCCTTGTCCGTATTAGCTGGAAGTGTTGCCATTACATAGCCATTATCATCCATCGTTACTTCTGTTAAACCAATTTCTTTTAGCTCTTCCACTAATAACTTACCAAACTCAATTTGTCCTGGTGTTGTTGGTACTGTATGACTTTCTTCATTTGATTGCGTATCAATTTTTACATATCTCGTAAATCTTTCAATAAGTTCTTGTTTCAAGTTCATTCACTCCCTTTTATGTTCCTCCCTCCATTATAATCCTTAAAACGAAATATTTTAACTTTTTTGACTGTGAAGATGTATATTTCATTTACATTGTTAACACTTTTACATAACAAAAAGAAAATTAGTGAACATATTTAAAGTACAGCTTAATACAAATAAATTCACCCTATTTACGACTCTCATCGCAAATAGGGTGTTTCTGTTTTTATCTCGCAATTTAAGAATATATACTACTCATTTACAATAAAAGTATATACATCATCATAAATACAGCCATTTACTTTAATCACATACTTCCCAGGTTTATTAAAACTAATTGTGTATTTATTTAACTGAATTGCTTCTTTATCTCCAGAAAGAATATCAATGCTTCTGCCACTTAATACATACAATTCATTTAGATTCATCGTTACATCAATTGTATTGAAATTTTCTACTTTCACTTGCTGTGCTTCCGCAACGCTTACACTTGGTTCTAAAAACAGTAATCCACTTAATCCAATCGTCCCCGCTAAAGCAACTCCCGCAAACTTTTTAATCTGTTTCATTACAATGACCTCCTTATAGATTTTACGTAAAGGCAATGTCCTCCCTTACACCACAAAGCCTATATGTAATGAAATGAAAAGTAAACGGGGACTGTAAGACAAAATTCTACATCTTTTTCTCCTATTGAATATAAATCCAACGTTTGGAATTTTGACACATTTAAAATTGTTTCCCTAAACCAATTTCTCCATAATTTATTCAAAGACTGAATAATTACTTATTTATTTAACATTCTAACAATAGTTGATAAAGATGCTTTCTATTCAAAAAAAGACTTTGCTATAAAAGTAACTTTTACAACAAAATCCATGCAACTAATTTTATTCAGCTTTCCATAATCTCTCTACATTCATTAATTGTTCTTCTTTAAATTCCATCTTATATATATCCGGTTTTGACGTATTCATTAAAAATTCAAAACCATATTGTTTATCAAAATAGTTCATCATTAATGTCATGACAAGCCCATGTGTACCAATTACAATTTTGCATCCTCGAAAATCCATTAAGATTTCTTTTAATACTTTCACTACTCTTCTCTGGCAATCTGCATATGACTCTCCTTCCGTTCGTGCAAAGTCCGGATTAGAGAACATCTTCTGTACAAGTGGATACACCTCTTTGTCTGATATAACCTGATCCTCACTTGAAAACATACACTCTTTAAGATTTTCATATACTACTATTTCTTTTTCATGGAAATTAGCTGACTCCTCTATCGTTAGCATAGCCCGATTATAAGGACTGGAAATAAAAGTATCAATCCTCTCCGCTTTTAATATGTCAGTTACTCTACGGGCATCCATATGTCCCCTCTCAGTTAATCCACGCATTCTTTCATTTCCTTCTAGTTTTGGTGATTCACCATGTCTAACCATATAAATATATGTGCTCATAATTTCTCCCTTAAAATTTTTTATAAAGTGAAACTTTAATCAGCCCTCACTAATCGGGCTGCCCGGCAAATAGCAAGATAAGTTAATAAATCACGTTCATTTATCCCATTTCAACACTTAGGGGTAATACTAAAATACTTTATAAACTGTGCTGATTTGTTCGTCTAATCCATTCTCCTACTAAACTCTCAAATAATTCAGGCTGCTCAATTTGCAAATTATGCCCTGCCATATCTAACACTGCTAATGTTGCCCTTGGATATTCTTCAATAATTTCTATAATATTTTGATAACCTACTGATATATCTTGTCTTCCAGTCAGTAAAAGAACGGGATTTTCATATTTTTCATGCTGAAAATCCATAGTAAGAGAGTAATTCTTTTGCAACCTTTCAATAAATTCATAATTAGCAACATCTAACCCAGGCTTAATTTCTTCTTTAAATCGCTTATATGTATATTCATTTGCTATTACAGCTAACTCACAAAACTCCTCTCTTTCTGTGGAAGTGAGCGTATTTAAAAATTCCTCATCTTGTACAATTACCTGTTTATCTGGAAGAATCCTTTTTTCTGGCTCCGCTACAACAACAGGACATACTAATAGTAATCCGCTAACTCTCTCAAACATCTTTGCAAGTATACCTTTGGCTAAATAGCCTCCATATGATTCTCCTACCAATAAAAATTTTTCAGTAGAAATGATTTCCTCAATAAATGTGATAAGCACTTCTACTATACGATCTGAACTATTTATCCAATTTGGAGCATTCGATTTTCCCATTCCAGGTAAATCAATATATATTCGCTTATAACCTTCATATTTCTGAAATACTGATTCCATACATTTCATCATTAACCTATGGTCAGGGGCGCAGCCATGTATGATAATGACCGGTTTACCCTCTCCCACAATTTCATAGTATATTTCTGCATCTTTAATTCGATATATCATAAAAAAGCCTCCCTATTTAGTGGCAATACTATTCCACTCTGTAAGAATACACGTTCTTATTTTATATATTTTCTAAATATTTACACAAATATTAATCTTCAGATTAAAAATAAAAAGCTCACCAAAAAAAGATACTCATCATTTTATATGCAATTTTGCATCTCCACTTACAAATCACTAAAAAAACTTTACAATTCAAAGGATGACTAAATATACAATTTCTATTTAAAGTCTTGATACAGTCTATACTATCAACCGCAATATTTTTTCAACCTTAAGAATACTTACACTCTTTAACACTTTCCTTATAAACATGATTTTTATAAGGAAATCTGATACAATTCTTAAATAATATTATTATGTATAGATATAACGAACATAGTGCATAATTAAAGAAGGTGATTTCATTGAAATTAAATAAAAATTTACAATTATGTATATTAATCGGAACATTAATATGCTATTCAATCTATTTTATGTTTTTCTATCTGTTCCCTACTCATTTTTCAAATTCAGATGTACGCTTCGCTTCACTTGTCGTTGAAGCCATTACATTTGTATCACTGATTTACTCTATATACTCTAAAAAAGTCAGTTCAAATCCGTTTTGGATATGTATTACAATAGCAATTGGTAGTTTTTTATTAGGGAAAATAGTATATACATATCAAGATAGCTTCTTCGAAATTCCAATACATCGTTTTACGGTTTCTGATGTATTTTACATGTTTTTTCTATTTTTCTGTCTTATCGCTTTCTGCTATAAAATCTTAAAGGAATGCAATAAATGGGAAAAAGCGTTCTTTATTTGTGATATATGCATAGTGCTTACTTCCATATTTACATTAGAATGGTATTTATTTAATCAACCAAATTTAAATATATTCGCTCTTTCACTAGGAGATGTTTTCCTTTCATTTTTATACCCAATTGCAGATTTATTATTTCTACTGCTAGGTGTTAGTCTCTTTTTCCGTCCAACAATTTTTAATTCCAAACGGAAAATTTATATCTTTATTTTTGTATTAATAAGTTCTGCAACTTTTAACTATATTTATTTTTACTTAAATAACCACTTATCAACTGAAACGATAATATTATTACGTCTTTTATATAGAATACCTATATTACTTATTGCAATAGCTGGCTCTATTTCAGAAGATCATAATAGCCATAGAAATTATTTCCTTGTAAACCCTATAATAGGAAAAAAAGCTTTAGTTGTATTTCCCTATCTTGCTGTTGCAATACTAATCGGGTTTACATTAAAAGAACAAACATCATCTTCAACTCTCATTACAGGAAATTGTATTACTTTTATTTTCGTACTCATTCGTCATTCTATCGTACGTATGCAAAACAATTCCTTAACAAAACGTTTGCAGGCATTTAATGCCCAACTAGAAGAAAAAGTTACTTTACGGACTTCTGATTTAGTTCATAAATCAGAGGCTCTTTCTCAAAAACAACAAAAATTCAAATCATTATATGAATATCATCCTGACCCTATTTTCACCATTGATTTAAATGGAATATTCTTAAATGTAAATAAGGCTGGGAGTGTACTACTTGGAGCACCAACAGATGAGTTACTCGGTGAAACTTGTTTTTCGATTATTTTAGATGAAGATAAGCATAAGCTAGCATTGGCGTTAGAGAAAGTGAAACAACAAGAATCGGCATCCTTACAACTTAGTTCTCAATATAAAGATGGCTTTACTTATTTTTTATACGTTACAATCATTCCTATTATAATAGACGGACAAATTTCAGGAAGCTATATTATGGTGAAAGATATTACTGCACTAAAAAAACAGCAAGAAGAAATAAAATATTTAGCATTCCATGACACTGTAACGAAAATTGGTAACCGTGCCTTTTTCCATAAGAAATTAAAGAGAGTTATAAAAAATGCTGAAATAACAGAAAGCGAGTTTGCATTATTATATTTAGATTTAGATCGCTTTAAAGCAATTAACGATACACTTGGACATTCATCAGGAGACTACATATTAGAAGAAGTAGCAAAGCGCTTCCAATCATGTCTTCCATCACATACTCATCTTTCAAGAATCGGTGGCGATGAATTTACAATCATAATTGAAAACTATACTGACGAAGATTACTTATTCCAATTATGTAACCAATTATTTAAATGCATGAAAAAGTCATTTATCATACATGAGCATAAATTAACTTTATCACTGAGTATCGGCATCGCTATTTATCCACATTCCGGAATCGATACCGCTACACTTCTGAAAAACGCTAATGTTGCAATGTATGATGCAAAAGCAAAAGAACTTAACTCTGTATCTATTTATGACGATGTAATCGCTAAAAAAATTGAAAGACGATTGCGATTAGAAAAAGATTTACCAAACGCACTACAAAATGAAGAATTGTTCCTTTTGTATCAACCTCAAGTTGATAGTGAATCTAATAAAATTATCGGTGCAGAAGCTTTAATTAGGTGGAATCATCCTGAATTAGGTATTATTTCTCCATACGAGTTTATTCCGATTGCAGAAGAAACACTACAAATTATTTCAATAGGTAAATGGACATTAGAGCAGGCTTGTAAACAAATGAAACGTTGGCACGCACTCGGATATTCACATTTAAAAATAGGTGTAAATTTATCTGCTAAGGAATTTGAACAAGAGGATTTTGTAAAATCTATTTCTTCTACTTTAACAAATACAGGTTTACCAGCAAGCTCTCTTGATCTTGAATTAACAGAGCGAATTGCAATGATGGATGAGCGAGAAACATTGATAAAACTGCGTACACTAAAAAGTTTAGGGATTCACATTTCTATCGACGATTTTGGTACAGGTTATTCTTCGCTAGCCTACTTACCTTTGTATCCAATTGATACGTTAAAAATCCCGAGAGAATTTATTACAATGTCTGAAACATGTGATGATGGAATGGAAATTATTAAAACGATCATCACATTAGCAAATACATTAGGAATGTCTGTCATTGCTGAAGGTGTAGAAACGAAAGAGCACGTAAATTTCCTTCAAAAAAATAAATGTCAGTTTATTCAAGGTTATTATTACAGTAAACCTATTCATATTCATGCATTTACTGAGCTATTAGAAAACGGCATTCACCCATAGTACATAACTAATTAGAACAAATATAGCAAAAAGGAAAGAAGATACCTCCTTTCCTTTTGCTTTTCTATTTACATTTCTATTACTTCACCACTTCATTTATTATATCTATTATTTGATGAATACCCTCATCATTTGTTTTCTTATATCCATTCATGTTTTGAATATATTTCTCCTTATTTGTATACAACTTATTTACTGCATGTATAAATGTATTCGTACTTACTCTGTCTTGGAGTATAACTTCCGCATATCCTTGCCGTGAAAAATATTCAGCATTTAAAACTTGATCTCCCCTACTGGAACTGTTAGTTAACGGGATCAGCAACATCGGTTTCTTCAAAAATAACAATTCAGAAATAGCAGTAGAACCCGCTCTAGAAACTACAACACTTGCCATATTTAGTATATGCGGCAACTCGTCGCCTATATATTCAAATTGCATATATCCCTCCATGCCAATAGATGGGTCTACCTTCCCTTTACCACATATATGAATAATATTAAAGTTTAATAGTATTGTATCTAAACATTCCCTTACCATATCATTTATCCACTTAGCACCTTGACTCCCACCCATAATTAATAATACTGGTTTATCTTGCTGAAATTCACAATATCTTCTTCCTCGTAATACGTTACCCTTCTCAATTTCTACCCTTACAATTGGTCCTACATAAACCTTCTTCTCATTACTTACATTTTCTCCTGTCTGAGGAAATGTTGTGCATAGCTTTGTAGCAAAAGGTAATGCTATTTTATTGGCAAGCCCTAATGTGCTATCTGGTTCACGTATAATTATAGGCACACGATTTAACCATGCTCCTATAGCTACAGGAACTGAAACAAATCCTCCTGCTGAAAAGATAACGTCAGGCTTTGTTTTCTTAATTAAATTATAACTTTGTAAACAACCGCGTATAATTTTAAAAGGATCTTTAAAATTATCCCAATCCCAATATCTCCTAAGCTTTCCCGTTGAAACACTATTGTATTTAACATTTTGCACTAATGATTTTTCAATTCCATTTTTGGATCCAATATACTCGACTCTCCAGCCTTTCTCTATAAATTTAGGAATTAATACAATATTAATCATAACGTGTCCGGCTGTACCGCCCCCAGTAAAAAGAATCGTTTTGCTCATAACTTATACCCACCTTTATTATTAAAAATCTAGCTTTCTCTTTACCTTTTAAATGTAAATAAACTTATTATTTTTTATATAAATCTTTAACTCCACCTCTATATCTTGTAAAAGATCGTTAATGAGTTCATAAAAATCATTTCCATACTCACTACACTCGTATTGAGCAAAGATTTGAATCACATATCTAGTTTCCGTCTCTAATGCTGACTTTATTCGATTAACCCTTTTTTCTTCTACATACGCTTGATATTTATGTATTGCCTCATAAATAAGCAATACATGCGCTTCTTCATCTCTCCAGTCCAGCGTATCAACAATTGAAAGAAATAGCGTATTTTGATTATCTATTACTTCATAACCATTCATATATTTCTTACACCCTTTTTTGTTTTTCATTGCATGCAGATGTCACTACACTTCGCATACTCAAGTACATCTTTTAATGATTGATGAAATTCAATTTCTGGGATCCAACCTAAATTTTTTATTTCCTCTGTTGCTAAACTCTCATTTGAGTCGCTCCCACTTTTCTCTGTTTCCTCTATAAAAAAATTAAGCTGTGTTAATTCTTTATATTGTTCTAGTACATCTAATAAAGATCGTTTTACTCCTGATCCGATATTATATTGTTTTCCATTTATTCCATCTCGTAATAACACATGATACGCTTTGACCGCATCACGTACATCTAGAAAATCTCTACTATCTTTCAAACTGTTTACTTCGATAATAGCCTTACTTCTACCTGATTCTATATCTATTATTTTCTTTGCGAGAATCGAACAAATACCATTTGATACCCCTGGACCAATTAAGTTTGAGGGCTTTGCAATGATAATATTTGAATCCATTAATCCTCCCCAAGCCTCTGCAATAATGACTTGCATCGTTTTACTTAAACTATATGGATTTGAAATTTTCATTTCGTTCATACTATCTGCTTGCAAAGCAGATCCTATAACTAATGTTCTACAATGCGAGGCTTCTTGCTTAATTGCTTCTAATAAATATAACGTTCCTATTACATTAATCTCTATATACTCAAGAGCAGCTGTCCAAGATTCTATAACCGAATTCCTTCCTGCTAAATGCAATACGTAGTCTGGCTTTATTTGTTTCATTACCTTCATTACTTCGCTCTTATTAGTTAAATTACACGTAATACCATTTCTAATTTTTTCTCTATGTGCACGATTTTGAAACATAGGAATTACATGAAAGCCCTGCTCTAAAAAATAGTGGCAAGCATGGCGGCCTGTGAAACCATTTGCACCAGTTATTAAAAGGCTCGCATTTTTTTTCATCGCAAAAACCCTCCTTTTAATAGCATTTGTTTCACCTCATGTTTTGCAAGTAAATCTTGTTGAGAACTAAAACTCTTCACATCCACTAGCGGATAGCTAGAATAATATTCTTGAAGTCCTTCGATAGGAATCGTCGGTAGTACCACAAAATAATTTTGATCAAAACTTATACTTGTTTTACTCTCTACCTCAGATAGAAGCATTTCACTTAATTTTTCACCCGGTCTTATCCCTACCTCTTTCACCTTAATATTTTCTTTTTTTGAATCTTCAATTAATATTTCCGCTAAATCTGTTATTTTACATGCCGGCATTTTCATAACAAAGATTTCCCCGCCTCTACCTTGATATACGGCTTTAAATAACAATCCAACAGCATCTTCAACTGTTAAGAAAAATCTAGTCATATTCGCATCGGTAATCCCTACTTCTGAAGATCTTTTAATTTGTTGTTTAAAAAGCGGTACTACACTTCCACTCGTTCCTAAAACATTTCCACCACGAACACAAATGAATTTTGTTTTCTTCGTTTGTATATTCGCATGAACCATTAATTTTTCACCAATTGCTTTTGTCATCCCATACGTATTTGATGGATCAGCTGCTTTATCCGTTGAAACATATATAACTTTTTCAACTTGCATCTGTGTAGAGGCTTCAATTACATTTTGCGTACCATGTATGTTAGTTTTTATAGCTTCATAAGGATAATACTCACATACTGGAACGTGTTTTAAAGCTGCAAGATGGAATACATAATGTACACCTTGGCATGCATAGACTAGTTGATCTTTATCACGAATATCTCCAATAATAAATTTTAGCCTATGATCATTTATAAACTGTTGCTGCATTTCAAACTGAACCGTTTCATTTCTTGAAAAAACTCTAATTTCTTTCGGTGATTTTTCTAATAGTTGTTTTATAAGTTCATGCCCCCACGAACCTGTACCACCAGTAATTAAAATTATTTTATTTAACATTCCTTTTCCTCCTACGAAACATCTCAATTTAAATAATATTTATTGAATTATTTCCAATTGATTCAAATCATAATCGTCGTTTGTTACATTTAATTGACAAAATAAAAAAACAGAAACTATTAAACTTAGTTTCTGTTTTTCATTTCACCTCACAACAGTAAGATTTTCCATACTGTTTGCATGATAAATAAATTCCTTGTAAAAAAACACCGCTCATTTATTTCTTATACTCGTAATAAAATAAATAGAATGATTCATAGCCAATAATCATGTTTAAATTTATGAAAAAGGGAGGTAACGGAATGGACCGAAGCAATTCAAATCATACATATAACGGACCTTCCAAAGCACTGCCTCTCTCCCTATTCGACGTAAAAAATGAATTAAAACAAAAAAGCAAACTTATTCCTTCTGATACCATGTATAAATTAACGAAAGAAGAGCAACTCATCATCAACAAAATAAAAATACAAACAGAACAGCTAAATAAAAATAATGTTACAAGAACACGCGCATACTACCAATTTTACATTCAATATCCAGAAATACATTGGGCACTGCTTGGACATATGGTATCACGTAACGGCGGTTGGAATATGACTGATTTAAAGGGGGATTTATATACGAGAATTTTATCAGAGAAAGATCAATTCATATTTTTTTCTTTTTTAGAAAAAGGGAATTGGCTTATTTTCCAAGATGTATACCCTCAATTTTTACTTTACGAACAAAGTGTAAAGAGATCACAAAAGTTATTTCACCTTCTCCCTCACCTAAATGTTTCTACATTTATGGAAACGATGTGGCACCATTTTTGGAAAACAGGTAACAAAAAAACTTTAGCGATTGCCACTATTATTAATGAACAAAACTACTTAGAAAAAAGAGTGATTCAAAATGTACAATTTAAAAAGACTGTACTAAATAGTATTGGATTTAAACTCTTTGATTTCTTTCAGTTTAATCATATTCTTTTCCCATTCTACGAAAATGATAAGAAACAAAAAGTATTACTATTTGGTGATACAATGAAACATTTCACTTCCTTACATGAACGGATATTAATTGGAAAAAGATTGTACTCATTATTATTTCGAGATACACATGTTTTATCTCAAATAATAAGCTGGGCTCAACACCATCCACATACAGGATCAAGGAAAGATTACTGGCCCCATTTATTTTCAAGTGTAAATGAATCTTTTTCCCGTGAGTTTTATAAGCGCCGAATAAAGAAATGCCAGTTACGAAATGGCGCTTATCGCATATACAGCCCTGCACTCATCTATGCATGGCGAGATATGAAGCATGAAGAAGTTGACAGTGAAGATTGGTTTACCGATTGGCAAGTTGTAAATTACTTAGTTGATAAGGAGGAAAATATAAATGGACAAATTACAGAAGACTACTGCAAAACACTCGAAAAAATTGAACTCGCCATTCTCGCAAAGAAAAATGTCCTCCTCCGAGAAGAAGAATGAGTTTCTAGCATTAGTAGTTACAATCTTTCTCTCTTCTATTATTGGAACTTGCTTAGATGCCTTTTTTGTTCATAAACAAATATATTCCTTTCCGGCTAGGCCCTTCTCATCCACATTTTCGGTTAATATAGCTTTTACATTGTTCGTACTGCCGATTTTAACAGTTATCTTTATACACATTTCAAAAAAATTATCTAACGTTTCTAGAATTTTATTTATTATTTCAATCGGTATTTGTGCTAGCCTTTTTGAACAGATTGCTGAAAGTTTAGGTTTATTTGTACATAACGCGAATTGGAACCATACATATTCTTTATTTGGTTATATGATTTTTCATTCTTTTATTTGGAACGTATATAATTGGATAAAAAAATAAAGAGACCATTATAGGTCCCTTCTTAAGCATACTCTTCCGTTATTGCTAATGGTGCCAATGTTTGAAGGCTTTTAGAGCGTAAACGATAGGCAACGACTTTCTTCTTATATTGCTTAATGACATCAACATGTTCTTCATAGCTATATAGCGAAAATCTAATCTCTTTATTCCCTTTCTTCGTATCAATGACTATGGGTGTCCCTTCTCCGTGCGGCGGGAAATAATGTTTATCTAAAAACAAAGCCTCATTAAATTCATGAATAACTTGTAGTTTCATTTCTCCCTCTATATTTTTTCCATCTATCGATATAGAAGTATTTTCCGCCTCAAGCTTTTGATGCAATTCAAATTTACTACTAATTGATTCCACAACAGAAGTGGGCATGCTAGAAACTAATACTTTAATAGCTCCAAAAACAAATAATGTAACTATAAACCATGTTGTCATTGTTATCATCTCCATTACATTTAAAAAATAAATTTCGTTCCATACGGTATTAGTATACTAATGAGTATTCCAGTTACAATCATCGTTACCGAACCGATTGTCGCCTCTTTCTCGCCTTCCTTCACGAGACGGCTCACACCGATAATATGTGATGCACAGCCCATTCCAACTCCTTTTCCAATCGTACTTGTTATACTGAAAAACTTAAGTACTGTTGGTCCGATAATAGCGCCTGTTATTCCTGCAACAACTACAAAACTAGAAGTCATAGATGGAATACCACCAATTTGATCCGCTAATGATAGGGCAATAGGCATCGTTGCTAACTGTGGTAAAGTAGTTAATATAAGTTCCTTATCTATATTTAAAATTCCGCCAATCACTACATTCATACTCGTTACAGCCACTATACCTATCACTACTCCAATAAGTATCGATAAAAAATTTTTCATAAGTATCTTTCGCTCTTTAAATAGAGGTATGGCTAATGCTACAATTGCAGAGCTCAATAAGCTTGAAAGAATGTCTCCTCCATTTTCCCTATACTCATGATGAGAAATACCAAAAATGAAAAATAAACAAATCATAATTGCCGTAACTGTTAACACCGGTAACGTAAATGCAAACGTAAATTTTTTATATAGCTTTGTCGCCAAGAAATAAATTGCTACAGTAATAATAATTAAGACCATTTGAATCGTGCACCTTGTCGATTTTATTTTTTTGTTGTTATTAATAATTGACTTATATACCCTGAAACAATCAAAGTTACTACAGTACTTGCAACTACTAAAAGGAATATAATACTCTCCTTACTGAAAAGAAAAGACCCGTATTCCATGAGCCCTGTTGTCGAAGGGATTAAAAATAACGGTAAAAATACGATTAACTTTTCCGCACCTAACTCAAACCATTTTAACGGTAAAACGCGAGTGGAAAGGAGCAGGAACAGTATTAACATCCCTATTAAACTTCCTGGCATTGATAGATGGAATACTCCTTGAATCCACGTACCCACTAGGCTAAATACATATAGCACGCCTACTTGAAGTAAAAGCGTCACGTACTTCATTTCTTTCCCTCATTTCACTATCACACATCCATATTATGAAATCTCATTTAGCGTGTCGGCAAACCGTTTAATTCCAAGTTGAATTTGTTCTATATTCGCTCTACCAAACGTAAATCGTATATATTCATTTTTCGAACCTAAAACACTGCCCGGAACAAATGCGACACCATTCTGTATAGATTCACCTAATAAGTGATATTCATCAAACTTTCCTTTCACTTTACACCATACATGTATTCCACCCTCTGGCACGAAACATTCAACTCGGTCTCCCAATGTTCCTTCAAGCTCTGCAATTAATACATCTCTTCTTTGCTTCAATTGTCCACGAAGTATCGTAATATGTTTATGGAAATCCTTTGATTCTAAAAATTGATTTGCTACCCACTGCGTAAATACACTATGGCCAAAATCAACTTGTTGCTTTGCATCTGCTAAACGCTCAATTACACGTGTAGGACCAATTATCCATCCAATACGTAATCCTGATGCAACAATTTTTGATAATGAACTTATATAAAGAACATTTCCATTTTGGTCCATTGATTTTAATGTCGGGTTCACTTCTCCATTAAAAGAGATTAAACTATACGGATCATCTTCTACAATTGGTATACCGAACTCAGAAGACAGTTCTAAAATTTTTTTACGTCTCGCTAATGAAAGCACAGTCCCCGTCGGATTCTGATAATCTGGATTCAAAAACACCATACGAATGCGATGCTTTTTGTGCAAATCGATTAAGTCATCTGGATTCATTCCATGCTCATCAACAGGTAAATGAAATATGTTCAAACCGGCCGATTTAAACATTGGAAGCGAAAAACAATACGAAGGATCTTCAATCGCGATCGCATCACCAGGTTTTAATAAACATTGAACGATAAGATTAAGCGCCTGTTGTGCTCCTGACGTAATAAGAATAGAGCTTGAATCTGCTTCAATTTGTTTATATTGCTGAACATGTGCTGCAATTGTTTTTCTCAACATCTCATTTCCAAGTGGATGATCATAACCGAGGTTTTCCATAAATGTTTTCTCCGACAAAATTGTTCGAAATCTATCACTTGGAATTAATTCTGGTGACAGTTCACCGCTTGCTAAATTAATTAAATCATCTTTTTGTGTTTCCGTTCGAATTTGTTGAACGAGTGGTACGTTAGGTAAGAACGATCCATCCTCCACGTACCTACCCCAGTTCGGTATTCGTTTATGTGAGACACCCCATATGTCTGTATTGACCCGTGTTCCGCTTCCCTTTTGCCGTTCTACTACTCCAAGTGATTTTAATTCTTCATACGCAGCTACTATTGTACTCCGGTTCACCTGTAATTCCTTTGCTAACATACGCTCAGAAGGTAACTTACTATCAGAAGGAAATTCACCTGAAGAAATGCCTCTTTCAATATAATCCGCAATTTGTTTATATACAGGTGTCTTATCTGCACGATTTGGTTTCCATTCCATCTAGTTTCCTCCTTTCAAAACGAACTATCCTCATTTTTCACTAACAGTATTCACCGTAAAAATAGTATTAATTAGTCACATTTTCTTATCCGTAAATGGATATATCCAAAATGGTTCTCTTTCTGATTACTCAATAGCTTCTGAAATTCCAACTTCATACTCTCATTTCAGTTCTTTTACAAACTATTAAATCATTACCGCGTACCATGTTACCCCGGCCAGTAGAACAAAAAGAAGAAGAATATAGATTGCAGATAAGTTTTTCACATTTCTTTTTGTAGACTTACCGTAATTCTCCTCCACGTTTCTTGCAACTAGTACAGTCCCAAATAGCGATACAATTACAATAATAACGACTAGTGAAATTGCAAAACTCATTGTCTTTTCACCTCTCTAAGACCCATCTATTTTAATTAAAGAACTTACATAAAAACCTTCCTCTTTAAAACGTCGATAACATACTACCTTTCTTCTCTTATCATAATAGATGTTTACAAAAAGCGGACCAACCACTTTCATGTTTTTTTGCTCATCCACTTAAAAAATAAAAAGCAACTGATCACTTAGGACCAGTTGCTTTTTTCACACGATAATTTTTCATTTAAAATTAATTCGATTTAAAAGTTTCGCCTTTTCATAATGAAACATCGACTGAGATAACTCAAAAATTGTTCCATTTACAAGATACACTGTATTTTCAATAAGAAGCGCCGGATCACCTTCATTTAATTCTAAAAGCTGTGCATTTTCTTTATTTACTTTTTCACAACTAATAACTTTATCAGCAAAACCAATATTTAATCGTAAATCTTCAATGAAATAACTGTATACAGAGCTTAATGCTATTTCTTCGTTCAAATATGGAATAATATCCTTTTTGAAATAACTTACTTCAATAGAGAATGGTTTAGCATCTACAATTCTTAAGCGCTTCAAAAAATACAACCTAGTTCCAGCTTCGCATTGCATCCGCTTTGCTATCTCTTCGTCCGCATCTATTACTTCCAGCTCTAACACTTTCGTTTCAATATTTTGTGAAATAAGATTTTTCGTTAATCCACGTAAACTTCCTAAATTAATGTAATCTGTTACAGAAGTTTCGCGTAAAAACATGCCACTACCTTGCACTTGAAAAATATAACCTCTATTCACAAGCTGACTAATTACTTTACGTATCGTATTACGGCTTACTTCAAATCGATTCATCAACGCTTCTTCTGTAGGTAGTTTTTTCGTTTCATTAAAAAGCCCATCTCCAAATGTTTTGCTCTAACACATCTGCAATTTGTTTATACTTTGCACTCATACACTTTCTCCTAAAATACGCTTTTATCTGTTATAACTCTTCCCCTCTCGTTTCGACCACACGTTTATACCAATGAAACGAAAGTTTCTTCTTACGTTTTAAGTTATCATTATGATCGACAAAAATAAAGCCATATTGCTTTTTATATCCATTTAACCAACTTAAAAGATCAATCACTGACCATGCATAATAACCTTTTTAAGTTAATTCCCTCTTCAATTGCACGCTTCATTACTTTTAAATGCGCTTCAATAAATTTAATTCTCGGAACATCTACAATTTCTCCGTCAATGATTGGATCTTCATCACCAAGTCCATTTTCCGTTACATACATCTTTATGTCACCGTAACGCGCTTTCAACATATGCAATCCCTCTAAGAAACCTTCGGGAGATATTTCCCATCCCCATTTTGTATATGTTTTATCATCCATTTTAACTGTTCGATAAAAACCATCAAAAGAAGGGTTACCTGGAGCAAGCGTTGAGTTTTCTCGAGAATGTTCCTCACTCTTTATATCCATATCGTATCTTTCTACTCGTATTGGTTGATAATAATTCAAGCCAATAAAATCATTTTCTTCTGCATTTTGTTTAATGATTTCTAATTCTTCAACCGTCCAATTAGGAGTCCATCCTTTTTCCTTTAATTGTTGTACAACATAAGACGGATACTCGCCTTTTAAAATTGGATCATAATACCAATACGTTTCATATTCATTCGCATGATTTGCTGCTTGTATATTTTCTTTTTGATCATCCACACTATAAGCTGGTAAGAAAACATGTGTAATCCCAATCTCACCATATTGTTTCAGCTGCTTGTACACCGCAACTGTTTTCGCGTGTGCATAAAATACATAATGAGTCGCTTGAAAATACTTTGGAACATCATTTTGTATTCCTGGTGGATGTGCACCTTTTAAATAACCTAATCCACAAAACATTACGGTCTCATTAAAAGTAATCCAATGCTTAACTCTGTCACCAAATGCCTTAAAACAAGTTTCTGCATATTTTACGAAAGCCTCTGCTGTTCTTTTATTCGTCCATCCACCATCTTTTTCTAACGGTAATGGTAAATCCCAATGATATAAAGTGACAAACGGCACAATCCCGTATTTTAAACATTCATCAATTAAGTTGTTATAAAATTCAATCCCTTTTTCATTTACCTTTCCATCTCCAGTCGGCAATATTCTCGCCCAAGAAATAGAAAAACGATACGATTCTAATCCCATCTCAGCCATTAAGCGAACATCTTCCTTATATCGATGATAATGATCAACAGCTACATCACCATTTGTTCCATTGTATGTTTTGCCAGGAATTTTTGAAAACTCGTCCCAATTCGTAACACCTTTTCCATCTTCATTCCATGCACCTTCTACTTGATAAGAAGCTGAAGCAGCTCCGAATAAAAAATCATGTGGAAACTTCATAGTATATACCTCCATTTCATTACAACAAATCAAATTCAATCATACATATAAAATTTATAGGTACAAATTTTATATGTATGATTATATCTTATGTTTTTATTTTTTTCTATTATAAAAGTACAATTTATATTGTTGGTTATTGGAAAAGAAATAAGAAGCGATATATTTTATCGCTTCTCACTCTCATCATCTTTATTCTTTTATTAATGACTTATTCGCTCTTATAACTTCTTGATACAATAATGGTGACCACTTTTCATTTATGTAGTCTTGAATTACCCAGCCTACTCTCGCAGGATTCTTTTGTTTTATATGGTTTGCAATTTCAGGATTTATATAAGAGGCATAGTAATATGGACTATTCCATGCTGTACCACCAGAAGACAAGCTTGTAAAATTTATATATAGATGATTTAAATCCTCGCTATTGTTCATCGTTTCATTCATTGTATCTTTAATAGATTTTACTTTCTCATCATAACTCACTTTATATTTATCTTGTACTGTTACATTTACATTTTGATTTACAGTTGTGGTAAACGTCTCATTATCTGGCCAATAAAAATTATTATATCCTCCAGATTCATTACTACCACTATATCTTTTTAGTAGTACAATTTTCCCACGAGCATCTCCAAGTTTTATATTTCCTTCTGTTTTTAAAAAGATAGGATCAACAAAATAATTTTTTTCAAACGTACTACTAAATGAATCTTCTGCCCCTTTCATATCCTCATACTCTTTTTTTAAAGACATAATAATCGTTTCACTCGGGTTATCTCTTAAAAATTGTTTCGCTTCGTTTATGAATTCATGCAGTGTTACATAAAGATATAATGGCCCATGATGAAGAACTATCGTATTATCATCTGTTAAACGTCCTCTTATATCAAAAATGCGAGCTCCATGGTCCATTTGATAGCGAAAATCATATTCTTGCGTCATTCCCCATACTTGCTTAATCGGATTTTGCAACTTGAACGTCCCACTATCGTGTGTTCCTGGAATTGAAATTCGTGCTAACGGGATATTATCAGGTATAGGTTGCATCCATTTCGACCAATTTTCAAGCTCATTAACAGAGCTAGCTGCAACTACTTGCTTATCATGTAAAGCAAATACAAATGTGATAAATATTGTACTACATATGAATAATTTCAAAATTAACTTCTTATTGCTCATTATTATCCCTCTCTTTTTCTGTTTTTATATCAAACTTATTGAATATAATATAAGCTAGTTCAGAAAAAATAAATAACATTTCATCAATATGAAATATTGCATAGAAGTAAAGTTAAAAAATCATTCACATATACTAAATTAGAAAAATTTAAAGGAACTTCATCTGAAGTTCCTTTTACTTATTTTATGTTCAATACGTATGAACCATCTGTATTCTCATATTTATAGACGTATAAATAATATTTACCTGGCTTTGCATTATAAGTTCCTTTAACTACATTGCCTTCATTTTCACCATATGCTACATAGTTATTTAAATCTGATTCATGATGAAGTACCCATGTCATTCCGATATTTTGTTCATTTAGTAGAGAAATATTAATATTTTCCGGCGAGTCAATTTGGAAAGTAAATACATCTACTCTATCACTATTATGTAGCATTCCTTTCACCGGTGTATGAAAGTTAACTTTATTTGCCTGTCTAGGCTCATTATTTGGTTCATTTTCTGTTACTTGTAATTCATTCCCACCGTTTGGTTTTCTTTGTTCATAGCCTAAGTTTACTAGTATAGACTTCAAATCTGGTAAAACACCAATTTTATCTGCATATGGATCTTTAGATTTTGTTCCTGTGCTCTGGTTGCTTAATATTGCTCTTAGTTCACTAGGTCTATATGGTTGTCCTAAATTTTCTTTAGCAATGCTTTGTACTAAAGTCGCTGCCCCAGCAATAATTGGCGAGGCACTAGATGTTCCGCTAAAGCTTGAAGTATATAGATTTACAGCACTTCTACTTTGTTCAGCTGTAGTTGTATCTACATTTTCTCCCCATCCGTACACATCAATACGGCTTCCATAATTCGAAAACCACATACGTTCATGAGGGAAAGATGAAGAGCCAGCGCCTACCATAATTGCACCCGAATCTTTAAAATCTTTACTATTACGATTTAAGACTTGCTTACCTTTTCTATCTTTGAACTGGTCTAAATCATTCCACCCATTTGCTCCAGCCTCTATAATTACAATCCCTTTATCTGTACCAGCACGAATTGCATCAAAAATATCTGGTTGTACTTCAACAGGTAAATATTTATCACCATATCCATCAAAGGATGCTTGCGCCTCTAATAATAAAACATCCCCAGCTTCTAGCTGATTTACAGCGCTTAATATTGCATCAGCCGTATTATACTGTCCGTTATCTCTTATTTGAGAGATAACCTTTGCTTTCGCTTTTGGCGCAATCCCAATATTCCCGACTTCATTGTCCTCAGAGGATACAATTCCTAGTACAGACGTCCCATGACCGACATGCTGATCTATATTTCTTCCAGACATTAATTCAATATTTTGATGTAATAAATCCTCATGATTTAATAGCCATCCGTATTCCATATCAACAAAAGTAATACCATTTCCATTACCGCCTTGAATTCCCCAGGCGAAAGGCGCATTAATACCGTATGGGGCTGCTTCAAGATAACCTTGTTTTTTAAATCTAGGATTGTTATTAGGATTAAGAGCTACACTTGATGATTGCACTTCAGGTGGCATTATTTTCTCTTGTTTCTTCATATACGCATCTTCTATTAAAGAAGATGCCTTTAACTTATCTACTATTTCTTCTTCATACCCACTATTTTGATTTTGAAGAATATAGTAGTTTAATAGACTTGTAGATACATGATTAGGTGCTTTCACTTCAAGGTTTTGTATTTGTTCCGGGCTTACAGATGTGAATAAACGAGTAAATGTTACATCTGGATATTCTGTCAAAAGATCTTTTATTATTTTATCATTCGTTTGAGATTGTATTTGCTTTTCAATACCATCTTCATATGGCAAATCCAAATCCGCTTTAAATTTTACAATGATTTGCTTATCTGTTTCTTGTTCTATCCCTAATTTACTCTGCTGTTCTATAGAATCAGCATATACACTATTGATAGTGCCTCCTGTTCCTAAAAGTGTTGTAATGATTACAGTTGACGCACACATTTTTTGAAATATTTTCATTACATCAATCCTCCTATTAATAATTATTAATCATTATATTAATCTATAATGATTAATTCTATAACGTATTCCCTTTCTACTAAATAGATTATAGTAATCAGAAATATGAACTTCAATGTATTTTCATATGCAATATTTCATATTCTGACTCTACACTAAACGAATATGAAACTTATAGTGATTATTTATTTTATATGTGCTAATATACTTACATTAATATATTACGCATATACACATTTCAAACTACATTACTTAATCGTTTCACCTTAATTTTTTCTTAGGAGGATTTACAATGAAATTACTAAAAATAAAACATATAATTCCTTTATCTGCGGCCGCAATTACATTTGTATGTAGTCAAAGTACAGCTGAAGCTTCTACCATTCATACAGTAAAAAAGAACGATACACTTTGGGGCATTAGTAAACAATACGGAGTTTCAATACAATCCATTAAACAGGCTAATAATAAAGGAAACGATAAAACCTTTATTGGGCGAACAGTTACATATTCCAGGGTCCGTGAAATCAAATGAAATCACTGTTCCTCAAAATGCCAAGTCTGCGAACATTTCTGAACAAATTATTTATCAAGTACAACCGGGAGATTCATTAGAAACGATAGCAAAGCGTTACAATGTCACTGTCCAATCTATAAAACAAATGAACAATACAGTCGGAAACAAGCTTTATACAGGACAACATTTAAAAATCAACTCAAGTATTTCACAAAAAGAAAAAGACTTAATGGCACGCTTAGTTACCGCTGAAGCAGGTGGCGAATCCTATAAAGGAAAAGTAGCAGTAGCCAAAGTTATACTAAATCGTGTAAATGCAAAAGGTTTTCCAAATACAATAACAGGCGTTATTTATGAACCTATTAAATACGGATATGCATTTACTCCTGTTACAGATGGAAGAATTAATCAACCTGCAAGTGCAGAAGCAAAAATGGCTGTAGAAGAGGCTATCTCCACAAATGGAGTAGATTCAGACTGGATTTATTTCTACAATCCAAAAACATCAACGGACAAGTGGATTACGACACGTCAAACAGTAGCAGTAATTGGTAATCATGTGTTTGCTAAATAAGATTTAAAATCATTAACAGACCTCTTCACTTAAAAGGTCTGTTTTTTTCTATGTAAGATGTTATTAATCATATGACATAGTTATTTTTTAAACTGTTTCTTCTTTCAAATAAAAATTTTTGTATTTACTCCACCACTCGTAGAAATTAATAAAGCATCAAGTTCAAAAACTCCCACTTTATTAATAAAAGCTATTTCTTAACTTCATAAAATTGTTATACACTAGAAAAATAAAAAACAAACTATTCGTTAGCAGGTGGAAGAATATGTATGATGTTACGATTATCGGCGCTGGAGTAAGTAGCATTTTTATGGCTTATTCACTAGCTAAAAGTAACAAAAAAGTTTTAATTCTTGATAAAGGTAAAGCGCTAGAAGATCGCCATTGTCCTTTAGACGAAGGAAAAGTGTGTAATTGTACTACATGTGATAAATATTTCGGGTTTGGTGGTTTAGGCAAATCTGAAGGGAAATTTAATTATACAAACGGATTTGGCGGAGAACTTGAGAAAAAAGTCGGTAAAGAGGGTTTTTTACAACTCATGGCTGAAGTAGATGAAATTCTATGTCAGTTTGGTGGAAGTTCGGTTTCAAAATATTCTACTGAAAATTCAAGTCTCACTAAGAGAGCTGAAGCGTGTGGTTTACAAATGCTAACAACAGAAGTAAGACATCTTGGTACTACACTTTCCAGTAACATTTTTCAGCAGCTCTATGAATTTTTACTGACGAAAATAAAGATTCAATTTCATATAGATGTACAACATATTCTGAAACAGGAAGATCATTTTACAATAGATACAAATCAAGGAACAGTTCAAACTAAGCAACTAGTATTTGCAACTGGGCGCTCTGGGGCCGATTGGTTAAAAGAAATGTGCAGTTCCCTAAATATTTCTCAGGAGCAAACACGTGTAGATTTAGGAATTAGAGTAGAAATGAAAGAACATCAATTACGTTCTATATTAAAAGATACTTTTGAAACAAAACTTTCTTATCAAGGTGAGCATTTCACAGCAACTACTTACTGTATGAATCCAAAAGGACGCATCATTCGAAAGTACGAAGAAGGTTTAGTTATGCCTGACGGTCAAAATTTTCGAGAGCAAGGAACTGGCACTTCTAATTTAAATTTCACTTTATTTATTCCTAGCTATTTTCCAACTCTCAAAGAAGCAAATGTATACGCAAGTTCAATTATTAAAGGCATTAACCAAGGACGAGATCGGATTGTTATACAGCGCTTAGAGGACTTACTAAAGAAACAACCTACGGCGGAAAACAGCATGGAACATAGCCGTATACAGCCTACACTACAGGGGGATTATGGAGATTTGAATCAAGAAATTCCTCAATTATATATTGAAGGGCTCAAAGAATTTTTATTACGTTTAGAACAATTTATACAAGAACCTATTGATCAACATACTTTACTATATGGAATTGATGGAAAGTTCTATGCTCCTACGATAAAAATTAATAATCATTTTGAAACTAGTATACATGGGCTATTTTTAATTGGAGATTGTTCAGGCGTTACGCATTCATTATCTCAAGCAGCTGCAAGTGGTCTGTATGTTGGAAAGTACTTATCTGACATTTAATTTCTATCATTAAAATGTCAGTCAAATATTTTCAATTTCAAAACACTTTACTTACATATAGTAAAATTATATTAATAAACCCCCTATCCTTCCCTGCTAATAATTAACCGACAAAAAATCGGGATTTTACAAAATACATATGTAATATAACTGTATATTTAAAACGATTGACATTCAATTCTAATAAATTGAATGTCAACAGTTTTAAAAGTCTCTATCCATTTTCACTTTTATTTGTTCGATATTTTGTAACATCATCATAGTGTTTAATATGGTAGGATGTCTATAAGTCAATTTCACTACAACTATGACTTGTTCTGCCCGTTTCTCAAAAAGAGTTATATTTATGCTACTACGCTTTAAAAATCCCCATTGTATATATATGAATACTTCAAATTATTCCCTTTAGAAAACAAAGTCTAAATGGTTCATTACACTCTAATAGTTATAAAAACATAATATATAACTTTAGTTAAATAAATTATATAAAGAAGGTGTAAAAATGAAGAACAAAATAAATTTACAAATGCAAAATATAAGTTTTGTTATAATAATGGCTTTAGCGGTATGGTTAAAAACATATCTTATTACGCGATTCAGTTTTGATTTAAAAATCGAGTCTTCAACGCAAGAGCTCATTTTGTTTATTAGCCCTCTAGCCGCATCATTAGCATTTGTTGGATTAGCATTATTTGCAACTGGTGAAAAGCGAAATTATATAGCGCTCTGTATTAATTTCTTATTAACAATCGTGCTTGTTGGAAATGTAATGTTCTATGATTTTTATAGTGATTTCGTTACATTACCAGTACTTGGACAAACCTCAAACTTCGGCCAATTAGGCGGCAGTATTATAGAAATATTAAACTACAAAATTATACTCGCATTCGTAGACATTGTTTTCTTCTTTATTTTATTAAAAAAGAAATCATTGGTCTTTAAAACAGAACGTGTAACTCATTCTACGCGCTTGTTATACTTTCTTTTAACGATTGGTGTATTCTTTGCGAATCTACATCTTGCAGAAAAAGAGCGCCTTGAATTATTAACAAGATCATTCGACCGAGTCACGCTTGTCAAAAATTTAGGCTTATATACTCACCAAGTATATGACTTAACACTGCAAGTAAAAGCTGGGTCACAAAAAGCACTTGCTGATAGTAGTAAATTACAAGAAACTGAAAACTACGTAAAAGCAAATCAAAGCGAGCCAAACCCTAATATGTTTGGTGCAGCGAAAGGAAAAAACGTAATTGTCGTCACTCTTGAATCCTTGCAGACCTTCTTAATAGGCGCATCAGTGAACGGGCAAGAAGTTACACCATTCCTAAATGAATTCATAAATGAAAGTTATTACTTTGATAACTTTTTCCATCAAACTGGTCAAGGGAAAACATCTGATTCTGAATTTCTAATCGATACGTCGTTGTATCCATTAAATCGAGGAGCTGTATTCTTTACACACGGTAACAATGATTATACTGCAACTCCAGAAATTTTACGTCAGCAAGGTTATTTCACTTCTGTATTCCATGCTAATAACGCAACATTTTGGAATCGTAATATCATGTACTCTGCTCTTGGTTATGATCGTTACTATAATGAGCTTGATTACAAAATTACACCAGAAACAAATTTAAATTGGGGATTAAAAGATATCGAATACTTTGATCAATCAGTAGATATATTAAAAACTGTTAATCAACCATTCTATGCTCGTTTCCTTACTTTAACAAACCATTATCCATTTACGTATGATGAAGATACAAAATTCATTGAACCATACAACTCTGGTAATGGCGTATTTGATCGTTACATCGTAACAGCACGTTACTTAGACGAATCAATTAAAAAATTTATTGAACGTCTAAAGGCCGAGGGGCTTTACGATGATTCTATTATTGTGTTATACGGTGATCATTATGGTATTTCCGAAAAACATAATCGTGCAATGGCACAGTTTTTAGAAAAAGATCAAATAACAGAATTTGATACTTTAAATTTACAACGTACACCTTTATATATTCATATTCCTGGACAAACAGAAGGTCAAACTATTTCAAAGCCTACTGGACAAATCGATATGAAACCTACTATTCTAAATTTATTAGGTGTTGATTCTACGAATGATATTCGTTTTGGCCATGATATGTTTTCAGATGAATATACTGGCTTTGTTGTTTTACGTGATGGTAGCTTCGTTACAGATAAGTATGCATACAAAAACAACACTTTCTACGACCGTATAACAGGTGAAATTGTAGATTTACCAAAAAAAGAAGCTCAAGCCCTCATTAAACGTGCCCAAAATGAATTACGAATGTCTGACAAAATTATTGAAGGCGATTTATTACGCTTCTCAGAAAGCAATAAAATTAAAACTGGCGAAGTACAAACTAAAATTAAAGAAACAGAAAAATAATCTATATATGAAAAAGGAGCAACTTATTACAGTTGCTCCCTTTTACTTTTATTCTACGCTTGTTTCTAAAGCTACATCCGTATAGGTATTATCATTACCTATATTTAAAATTACTTCACATTGACGCAATCTCAATTCAAAGAGCATGATAGAATCATGATAGATTTCAGGATTTGATTTCATCTTATGTAATATCTCTTGTTTTTCTTGTATTTCTAAATGCGTGTTTTCTACAGCTTGCTTTAAAGAGTTAAATGGATTCCTAAAGAATATATTAATATCTCGCTCTTGTGTGTTTTCAAACAGCTCAAATTGCAAGAAAAATTTCTTCATAATAGAAGCCGTTACTTCAGTATAATCTTCATTTTCTACATACTGTTTGTATTTGTTATATAGCATAGATTTATTTTTAGGAAGAACTCCAAACAATTTACCGGCACTTTTCAGTAAAAATTGTGCTGGCGTAAATCGACGTAAAATATTTACTTCATCCATTTGTATTCTAGTCGTCATCCTGTCAGTATCTCTGCGCCAGTCATCAAGCACTTTAAAGTCACATTCTAACTGTATTCTATTTTCTCCAAATAGTGAATTAAGCCCTTCACTAAGTTCTTCTAAATACGTTTGACTTTGAAGAAGCTCATTATTAGAAGTTGCAATCCAATTTTGCATAGAAAGAGCCAGATTAGGTAACACAGTTTGTTCTAAATATTTATGCACTCTTTCATTCATTGCTTTATTTAGTTCCGTATCCATGTGCCCGAAATCACTTTCTTCACTAATTAAATTAGAACAGCTCTTTAATATCTTCGGAATATTTTCAGTAAGATCATTTGTAATTTCAGTCTTCATTGAACGATATGATTGTGTAATGAAATGAATTTTTTCCCTCTCAAATGTAGTAAGGTTATTAATGCTACCGTTTAGTTTCACTAGCATATCTTCATTCCAATTAATAGCATCTACCAGATTATTTTCTTTCTCAACACGTTTATCCAAAAGATATGTAATTGTTTTTCGAATGAAAAATAATAACTTTTCAGTACGTTCTGCATCGATATTTTTATGATTAAAGTTAAAATGAATAAACTCAGTTAAATCATTTAATTGTTGACTACTTGTATATAACGAGGAATAAGGGAAAATTCTCGCATACGGGAAATATGTGTTTATTCTCGTTGCCGTATCATGTAATACCCTTTTCACTTCTGCTTCACTGTAAATGTTATCGATTTTATTTAATAAGAAATGAATTTGTAAATTTGGCGTATGTTCTTGAATACTTAATAGAATGTCACGTTCTTTATCAGTAAAAGGTGAATCCGCATTCAATACGAACAGTAATTCGTCTACAGAATTTAAATATTCGAATATCTCATCTCTAGTGTCGTTATTCCTATTAAAGCCAGGTGTCACTACAAATGTAAGTTTATTTTCATTTAAAAATCTGCATGGTAATTTAAATTCAACACACGCTCTATCTCTATATGTTTGATGGTGCTGAGACATCATATTATGGTAATCAGAGACATCTTCCGTTGTTGTAATTGCTGAGTCTGTTATAGCGTTTATTTCTATATGAGCATCATTTTTTAAAACTACTACATTTGAAATTGATTTTTCTAATATATTTTCTCCTAATATAGAGTTAATAAATGTAGTTTTTCCGTTCCCTGAAGTTCCCGTTACTAAAATACGATTTGTTCTTAAATCTGCGAGCTCGTCAACTAACCATTTAAATCGGTGACCTATTTCTATATTCTGCTTTTGTGCCCACTGTGTAATAGATTCAAAAAGGTGTAAGCTGTACTCTAAGCCATTTACATGATTAATAGAATGTGACAGTAAGTTTTCCGCATGTTCTATATTTGCTGAATCTATTTTAGAAGGGAAAATCTCATCCCATGCCAATACAGCTGCAGATGGAAATACAGCATAAGATGGATTGACTACCTTTAACCAATTTGCTAACAGATTTGGTATGATATCGTTTAATTGTCTAAGCGTATATTGACCTTGAATTAATGCAAAGTACGTTTCTTCGTAAAGAGCAGAAACTTTGTTCCATATATCGGACGAATGTATTTCAATATGTAAGAAAAATTCATTTATTGTGTTAAGCCACAATAAGTAATTTTTTTCATTTTTATAACTGTTCCAGAGTGATGAAACCATTTGCGTAAATTGTACTTGATCTACATTATTTAATGTAGCTAATGCATCATAAAAATAGTCTGGTGAAATATGTTTAGTAAACCCTTTATCGATATATCCTTTTAACACCTCAAACCAAGGATACGATTCTATGCGAATTAACTCATTCACAGCAAGCTCTACTGCACTATCAAAATCTTGCTGTTCCTCATAAAAGGAACGGGCAATTTTTGTGACATTCGGATAATCAGGATTTAAAGAAACTGCTTCTTTAATAACACCGAAAGCTGAGTCAAAATTATTTTGCTCAATGTAAAGAGAAAGTAATTGTAGTCTAATTTCGGTCATCAATATTTTATTATCAGTAGTAATAGAAGTATAAATATTTTCAGCAAATGATAACTGATTCAGTTCGAAATAAGCATCCGCAATATTTTTTTGTGCCCATGGTGCTAATTCATTACTAACCTTCTCCCATTTAAAAATAGCTGCTTCAAAATCTTGATGACGATAATAAAATTCACCTTGTGCAAAACGAATATAAGACCCATCAGAAATCTCATTTTTTTCTTCGTTTACATAAGCTTGTCCAAGTACGTCAAGAGTTGGTTTTGTTTCATTCTCCATTAGGAATGTTTCATAATACATCTTTTTTATTAATTGTTTTTCTAATCTCATCTTTTCCCCCACTATATCTTGAAAATACATTTTTAAGATATGTCAATACTTTTTGTATGTATGCTTTTTATCTTAACAAAGAATATCTTTTGGAAAATTTCATTTTCCTTTCATTTTTCAAGTTAGATTGAATTTTTATGAGAAAAGTTTCAGTTTTTTTTCAATTACCTTTCAGTTATGAAACAGCATTAAATGTTCCTAATAACCTAATAACACTATAATATTCCACATTATATTATCAAGAAAACCCCATATAAACCATATTATAAAAACAATCTATATTGAATTTATATACATAATTAACTGTGCTGTCAAACAAAAAAAACAACAATAGGAGCCAACAGCTATTCATACCATTTCTTTCTCAAATTGTTTTCCTTTAAAATGTTTCAGTAGTTATGTAATTAAATTCCATTAACCTATATAAATAACTAGTCCAAAAAATATCTATATGCATATCATGTTATAGTAAAGAATTTAGGAGATCCTAAAAGGAGGCATTTTCATGTTTGAAGATAAATCTAAAATAAATTACCCATATGAATTTACTGAAACTACAACAGTTCCTCTAAAGAACCCCATTGATAAAAAATTCAAGAACGGCACAGGTACACATAACTTCCCAATTAAGAAGCACTATAAAGAGCAAGTTCTATACACTGAAAAAATTAATAATAATAAAAATAAGTAATTGTATAGATCCTTATGACAATTAGCTAAATAAGAAGCAACATTCAACCATGCATAGTTATTTAGTTAGTAATGATACAATTCATGCACATTTTAAAAAGTGCTGTATACAGCGCTTTTTTATACATAGATAAATTTAAGCTAACACAACCAAGAAATAAACGGTAAAATTACTCCACCATATTCTCGTTTAACTATTAAATCTACATATGAAAAGGGAGCAACAGTAAATGTTGCTCCCTTTTGAAATATAATTTATTCACTCTACATAACCCTCTTAAACATCTTCTCCAACTCATAAGTAGAATGATGCACAAGAATCGGTCTTCCGTGTGGGCATGTGTATGGGTTTGTTGTTGTACGTAATTCTTCCAGTAAGGCAAATATTTGATCGTTCGTTAAATATTGATTCGCTTTAATGGATGCTTTACAGCTCATCATGATGGCTGCTTCTTCACGTAATTTTTTAATATCCACTTTTTTTAGTTTGACAACTTGCTCCATCATTTCATCGATAATTTCTGTTTCTTGTCCTTTCGGGAACCATGTTGGATGCGAGCGGACGATAAAGGATTGATGGCCGAATTGTTCTAAAAATAGCCCAACTTTTTTTAGTTCTTCTAACTGTTCTTCGACACGTAAAAATTCAGTAAGAGATAGATCAATACGGTACGGTACAAGTAACTCTTGTACTTCTTGCGCTACCCTTCCTACTTTATCACGGAAGTATTCATAATTAATACGTTCCTGCGCGGCATGCTGGTCAATCATATATAAGCCTTTATCATTTTGAGCGAAAATATATGTTCCATGCATTTGTCCAATTGGATAAAGCGGTGGTAAGTCATTCCCGTTCATTTCAATCTCTTTTATTTCCCGAACTTCTTCTTCTAATTCCTCTAGTTCAAAATCCTCTTCATTACTGTCCCACGATTTCTCTTCTTGAATTGGTTCTTCGATTATCGGTTTAGTGGATGGTTGCCAACTTTGTTCTTCTCTTATGAGCGACTGTGGTGGTTGCCATTCTTGTTTCGGCGGTTGCCACAGTTGTGGTGGCTGTTTCACAGCCTGCGGTTCTTCTTGTTTTGCATCCATGCCAGTTGGTAAAACAATGTCCGGCATAGATGGTTCTTTCGGCTTCGCATGCTCAAACTGGAACTGTTCTTGCACACTTTCGTCTTTTTCTTTTTTCTTCGTTGTTACGCCTGCATCTGGAATGAGCTGTATTTTTTTAAATGCAGCTTGCAATGTTTCTTCGATCAGCTTTAGCAATTCTTGTTCTTTACTAAAACGAACCTCTAACTTCGCTGGATGTACGTTAACGTCAACTAGCATTGGATCCATTTCAATCGATAAGAAGCCAATTGGATACCGGCCAACTGGCAGTAATGTATGGTAGCCTTGCTGAATTGCTTTCATTAGTACAAAGTTTCGAACGTAACGACCATTTACGATCGTTGACATATAATTACGAGATGCTCTCGTTACTTCTGGTAATGTTACATAGCCTTTAATTGTAAAGTCTAAAGATTCAGCTTCAATTGGAACAAGCTTCTTCGCAACTTGAATACTGTAAATCGATGCAAGTACTTGTCTTACATCACCGTTACCTGATGTATGAAGCAATTTCTTTTCATTATGAAACAGTTTTAAAGATACTTCTGGATGTGACATTGCAATACGATACACGATATCTGTAATATTCCCGAGCTCCGTATGAATGGTTTTCATATATTTAAGACGCGCTGGTGTATTAAAGAATAAGTTTTGTACTGTAATATCTGTTCCTTTTCGGCTCGCAGTTTTCTCTTGTTTTATAATGTCTCCACCTTTAATTATGAGGTGTGTACCAGGCGCATCACCTGTGCTAGTAATTAATTCTAATTCACTAACAGAGGCAATACTCGGCAATGCCTCACCGCGGAAACCGAGTGTTCTTATGCGAAACAGATCGTTTTCATCTTTAATTTTACTCGTCGCATGGCGTTCAAAAGCGACGATACAGTCTTCTTCTGCAATACCATCACCGTTATCAATGATACGAATTTTCGATAACCCAGCTTCTTCTAAGTGGATTTCAATAGATGTACTATTCGCATCGATAGAATTTTCCACAAGTTCTTTTACGACTGAAGCAGGGCGCTCTACTACTTCCCCTGCCGCAATTAAGTTAGAGAGTTGGTCATCGAGTTTGCGAATTTTCCCCATCTACTTACTCATCCTTTCTTTAACTTTTTCTGTAAGCGATACAATTCGTTCATCGCTTCTAAAGGTGTCATATCAAGTAAATCGATTTTTTTAATTTGCGCCAATACTGCTGTTTCTTTTTGATCTAGCAGAGGTTTGTCTTGTTTCTTCGAAGACTGTTCTCCTCCAAAGAAAGATAATTGCGATTCTTCTTCAGTCTCTACTTTCGTTTCCTGTATTTCTGCTATTTCCTCTTTTACAACTACAGGTTCTGGAGCAGCTTCTTGTACTTTCACTTCTACTCGTTTTGGAATAATAATTTCTTCCTGTCCTTCTAGCTGTGCTAACACTTCTTTCGCGCGGGCGATTAAGCTATCTGGAAGCTCTGCAAGTTGCGCAACGTGAATTCCGTAACTTTTATCAGCTGCCCCGTCTTGAATTTTATGAAGGAATACTACTTTTCCATTCTCTTCAATTGCTGAAACGTGTACATTTTTCAGTTGATCTAAACTCTCTTCTAACACAGTCAATTCATGATAATGCGTAGAGAATAACGTTTTTGCACCAATTTGGTCATGAATATGTTCAATGATTGCTTGTGCAAGTGCCATACCATCATAGGTAGATGTACCTCGTCCAATTTCATCGAATAAAATTAAACTTCTTTCTGATGCGTTTGCAATTGCATTTTTCGCTTCTAACATTTCGACCATAAATGTACTTTGACCTGATATTAAATCATCCGCTGCACCAATTCTCGTAAAGATTTGATCAAATACAGGTAATACTGCTTCTGTTGCTGGTACGAAACAACCGATTTGCGACATAACAGTTACAAGTGCTAATTGTCTCATATACGTACTTTTACCAGACATGTTCGGTCCTGTAATTAAAAAGACATCCATCTTCTCTGGCATAATACAATCATTCGGTACATACAATTTCCCGTTCAATACTTTTTCAACGACAGGATGACGACCATCTTTAATAAAGATTTCACGCTTCGTTGTTAGTACAAGTTTTACAAACTGTTCTTCTTCACTAACTGTCGCAAAACTTTGCAGTACGTCTAATTCACTAATTACTTTTGCTAAATGTTGTAATTTCGGAATAAATACTTTTACTTCTTCACGAAGCGCTGTAAATAAATCGTATTCTAGTTGTACAATTTTTTCTTCTGCTTCTAAAATTAACGTTTCTTTTTCTTTCAGTTCATCTGTAATGAAACGTTCAGCATTAGCAAGCGTCTGTTTACGTTCATAGCGACCTTCTGGAAGTGCTGCAAGATTCGCTTTCGTTACTTCAATGTAGTAACCGAAAATACGGTTGTATCCGATTTTTAACGATTTAATTCCAGTAATATCACGTTCTCTTTTTTCAAGCTCAGCAATCCACGTTTTCCCGTTTTTACTCACGTAACGATATTGATCAAGCTTGTCATTATAACCATCTTTAATAATATCTCCATCTTTAATTGAAAGCGGTGGGTTTTCTTGAATACTTCTTCCTAGTAATTCTGTTAAGCTTTCACATGGATCTGCACCTTGAATTAATCTCGATGCATAAGCGTTATCTAACAAACTAATTGCTTCTAAAATAGCTGGCACTTGAAGTAATGAACGTCTTAATTGTAATAAGTCTCTTGCATTTACGTTACCAAATGCAACTTTTCCTGCTAAGCGTTCTAAATCATATACTTCTTTTAACTTTTCTTTTAAATCTTCACGTAAGAAGTAATCATTTACAAACGTTTCAACCATTTCTAAACGCTCTTCAATTCTTTCTTTCTGTATAAGTGGACGTTCCATCCACTGTTTTAACATACGACCACCCATAGCTGTTTTCGTCTTGTCCAATAACCATAATAGTGATCCTGTTTTTTCTTTCGTCCGAAGTGTTTCTGTCAGTTCTAAGTTTCGCTTTGAATGTACATCAATTTTCATAAATTGATTCGTATAATAAATTTCTACTGGTTGCAAATGATCTAAAGAACGTTTTTGCGTTCTTATTACATAGTTAAATAAACGTCCAACTGCTTTAATTAATTTTGCTTGTGAAACATTTTTCACAAGATGTTCTAATCCTTCCGGAATTGCCGTTGCATCTTCATACGAAATCGTCATTTTCAATGTTTCAGTTAACTTGTTTAGTTCATCTTTAGAAAATGAAGAATCAACAACAATTTCTTTCGAACCAGTTGCATACACTTCTAATAAAATATCTTCTACTGAACCAGTCAGTAACGTTACTGTATTTTGTCCAGTCGTTAAGTCGTTACAAGCTAATGCATATGATCCATCTTCAAAATGTGTTAATGCGGCTAAGAAGTTGTTTTCTTTCTCATCAATTGTACGCCCTTCCATCATCGTTCCTGGCGTAATTAATTGTACTACTTCACGACGTACTACACCTTTAGCTGTTTTCGGATCTTCTACTTGCTCACAAACAGCTACTTTATATCCTTTTTCAACAAGTTGTTCAATATAGTTTTTAGCCGCATGATATGGTACACCGCACATTGGTATACGTTCACTACTACCACCATCTCGGCTCGTTAATGTAATTTCAAGTTCATGGGCTGCTTTAACAGCATCCTCAAAGAACATTTCATAAAAATCGCCTAAGCGAAAAAATAAAAAGGCATCTTGATAATCTGCCTTAACCTTTAAATATTGCTGTATCATAGGCGTATATTGAGTCATACTTTTCCTCCATAATTCTTACATGATAATCTATTTTCATATATGTCGCATTTCACGGACACTCTTATCTCCTATTTCAGGAGTCTTTCTTCATTATAACATATTTCATAAAGAATCATGTTCATTCAGCGCCACTTATGTAAAGTAAAAAGCTAGGAAGAACTTCTCCCTAGCTTTCTATTACTCTTCTTCTGCATCAACGATAAAGTTCGGATCTAATTCTTCAAATTCATCATCAGCAATTTGGAAATCATCATCTGATTCTACGCAACCTTCAGGATTTACACTTACACAAATTTTCGTTTCTCCAACTACTTCTGTTACAAATTCACGTTCTACAGTTACAACAATTTTATTACCATTTGGTGATACAAGTGCTTCTAAACAATTTGGCGGCTGAATAACACGAGCAATAATTTCTAAATCGTCACCAGAAAAGTTTTTATCACGATAACCAATACTTACTTCGTCCGTGTAGTTCACACGTTCTGTTACAACTTCAGTCTTTGTATTTCCATCAAATGAATACCAAGTGTTCACATCATAGAAACCTTCAATTTCCACATGTTTTCCATTCTTTCTTGCTTCGTACGAGTGGTTAATTACCCAGCACCCTAAAATACTTGTTGGCTCATTATTCGATTCACATGTATGCGTTGACTTTGTATACTTACGTCCTTTTCCAACCACTGCTTTTGTAATAATCTCTCTAAATTCGGACATTCGTAACCCTCCTCAATCACTATTCACTTAATCATATGCGTGACAATAGCGGAATGTGTCATTCTTTTTTTTGAGAAGACCTTACGTTTAATCCACAAAAAAAGAGATGTCAATATGACATCTCTTTAACAACCACAATTTCCTTTTTTACTTTCTACTGCTGCGCCAGTTTCACCCTTTAGTACATCGCCACCAGTTGAAATTAATATTTCATCTGTTACGTTGTTAGAAATTGTACTAGCAACTAACTGTAATAAGTCATTTACGTATGTTTGTGAAGATTTAAATTGTTGTACGACTGGAATACTGTCTAACTTATCTTGCAATGCATCAATTTCAGCTTCTACCTTTTTTAAAGCTTCCCATTTCCCGTAATGTTGCAAGTTTACTGCTTGTTTTTGCAGTGCTTTAATTTCATCGATTGCGCGCTTTACATTTTCATTTTTATGAATTTGCGCCTCTGCTTTCTTAAAAAAATCAACTTCTTCTGTTTCAGAAATCATTTTTGCTAATTCTTTCGCTTGTTCAACAATGTCATCTTTCGAATATACTTTCATCTATTATTTCACCTCAATCGGCTCTTCAACTAATTCCCCGTTAAGAGACCAAGTTTTTGCTTCCGTTATTTTTACTTTCACAAGCTGACCAATTAAAGATTTTGAAGCGACGAAGTTTACAAGTTTATTCGTACGAGTATAACCTGCAAGTACTTCCGGATTATTTTTACTTTCCCCATCAACTAACACTTCTACAATTTGACCTTTGTAACGACTATTCTTTTCAATTGCCAACGTATTTACTAGTGTATTTAAGCGTTGAAGACGTTCTTTCTTTACTTCCATCGGTACATTATCTTTCATTTTTGCAGCTGGTGTACCTTCGCGAGGAGAGTAAATGAATGTAAAGGCAGTATCAAACCCTACTTCACGATATAACGACATCGTTTCTTCAAATTGCTCATCTGTTTCATTTGGAAAACCAACGATAATATCTGTTGTTAATACTGCATCTGGAATTGCTTCTTTAATTTTTCTTACAAGTTCTAAATAATGCTCACGCGAATATTTACGTGCCATAATTTTCAGCATATCCGTACTTCCAGATTGAACTGGTAAATGGATATGTTCTACTAGGTTGCCACCTTTGCCAAGCACTTCAATTAAGTGATCATCGAAATCACGTGGATGGCTCGTTGTAAAACGAATACGGGCAATATCAACTTTACGAAGTTCGTCCATTAAATCGCCAAGACCGTATTCTATATCTTCAAAGTCTTTACCATATGCATTTACGTTTTGACCAAGTAAAGTAATTTCTTTATAACCATTTGCAGCTAAATGACGAATCTCTTGGATAATATCTTCTGGACGTCTACTTCGCTCTTTTCCGCGTGTATACGGTACAATACAATACGTACAGAATTTATCACAGCCATACATAATATTTACCCAAGCTTTAATATCACCACGACGTACTTTCGGAAGGTTTTCAATTACGTCACCTTCTTTTGACCATACTTCAACTACCGTCTCTTTCGAGAACATCGCATCTTTTAGAATGTACGGTAATCTATGAATATTATGCGTTCCAAATACCATATCTACATGCTGATTTTTTTGCATAATTTTATTTACAACAGATTCCTCTTGAGACATACAACCACATACACCAATTAAAAAGTCTGGATTTCTTCGTTTGAGTGACTTTAAATGGCCTAGCTCACCAAACACCTTATTTTCAGCATTTTCACGAATTGCACAAGTGTTTAATAAAACTACATCTGCATCCTCAGTTGAAAAAGTTGGTTCATATCCAAGTGCGGTGAAAATGCCTGCCATTACTTCCGTATCATGCTCATTCATTTGACAACCATATGTACGAATATAGAACTTTCTTCCTGTACCAAAATTGCGAAACTCTTCAGGTAAGCCAAAATCCCGTTCAATTTTAACTTCTTCTTTCCCGCGCTTTTTCGCATCCTTTAAGGAAGGTGGTTGATATACACTTTCAAAGTATTTACTATAATCTTTCTCTTCTTTTTTCGTAGAGGAATTTGCTTGTTGACTTGCTAATCGTTGTTGCTCGTTCATTGGTAATCTCCTTTCACCCTTAACTATACATACTCTATAGTCCATTTTAATGCGCCTAGACTCACCTCAAAAATGGTTAGATAGCTTGAGAGATAACTTGTCCTTTGAAACTTGAGTAATCAATCTAATCATTCATAAGAATGAAGTCTTCCCCACGCAAATAGACATTCCCTTTTTATCATTTCTTGTTGTCCTACCAAAAAGCATATTGCTTTATCCCTATAAACATTACCATAGTATGATGTATTTCGCCAATTTTAACAATAAAGAGGCCCTTTATTATCTTACATTTCATAAGCAATGAACTTGCCATTTTCATACAACGATTTATATATTATTTTATCATTCTGAATTTTCTAAGTAAATAAGACTACCCTATATTTTTGTACATAAAAAAAGGTTACCAAATCGGCAACCTCCTCTTCTTACATTACATAAATTCAGCAACAAGCTCATCAAACATTTTCTGATCCATATTTAAATCAGATTTCACTAAAGGCTCTTCACTATAGCCTTTAACAAGTTCTTGATATGATGGTTGCTTAGTATTTTGATAAATTAACCCTGTTACTAAACCGTTATTTTCCATTAAAGTTTGCATAGCCATCATGCGATTAGATGGATCATATCCCTCTACTGTGCTTAGTTTCGTTAAATTCTCTTTAAACCAATCGTAAGTATTTACTTTATTGTAAGTAACACATGGGCTAAATACGTTAATTAATGAAAATCCTTTATGGTTAATACCAGCTTCAATAATTTGTGTTAATTCTTTTAAATCACTCGAAAAGCTTTGCGCCACAAATGTCGCACCAGCTGTTAAGGCCATTTCCATTACATTTAGTGATGGTTCAATTGAACCTTGTGGTGTGCTTTTCGTTTTAAATCCAGCTTCACTACGTGGTGAAGTTTGCCCTTTTGTTAATCCGTAAATTTGGTTATCCATTACGATGTACGTAATGTCGATATTACGACGAATAGAATGGATTGTATGACCCATACCAATCGCAAATCCATCACCGTCACCACCTGAAGCGATAACTGTTAAATCACGATTTGCCATTTTCACACCTTGCGCAATTGGAAGGGCACGACCATGAATACTATGCACACCATATGAATTAATATAACCTGAAATACGGCCTGAACAGCCGATACCAGAAATAACAGCAAGTTCATCTGGATTTAGGCCAACGTTAGCTGCCGCACGTTGAATTGCAGCTTGCACTGAGAAGTCTCCGCAACCTGGGCACCAGTTTGGCTTTACACTGTTACGAAAGTCCTTAAATGTTGCCATTTAATACAACCCCTTTTTTGCATTCGTTGTAAATCTCTTTCGGCAAGAATGGGTTTCCATCATATTTTAAAAGACTAGAAATTTTCTCACCATTACCAAGATTCATTTTCATAATGTTAGCAAGCTGACCTGTTGCATTGTTTTCTACTACTACAACACGCTTCGCCTTTTTCACAAGTGGATCGATTTCAGCTGTTGGGAACGGGTGAATTAAACGCACATGAGCATGGTTTACTTTCATACCCTCTTGTTCTAAACGCGTCATTGCCTCTTCGATCGCACCACGAGTTGAGTTAAATCCAACAAGCAATACGTCTGCTTCTTCATGCTTAACATTTTTATAAACAGGGGTATTAAACTTCAAGTTCTCCATTTTACGGAAACGTTTGTCCATTTGATCTTTACGGTTTATTGCTGATTCCGATGGTTTTCCAGTTTCATCATGTTCTACACCTGTAACATGGTGAACACCATTTTTCATACCAGGTAAAACACGTGGTGAAACGCCGTCTTCTGTTACTTCATAACGCTTGAAGTATGCTTTATTTTCACGTTCTGGTAATTCTACTTCTAAATCAAGCTTACCACGACGAATTTCCACTTTATCTAATTTAAGTGGTTCTACTGTTTGTTTTCCTAAAGAAAGCTGTAAATCTGTTAAGAAAATAACAGGAACTTGATATTCTTCAGATAAGTTAAATGCTTCTACAATGTCATAGAAAGCTTCTTCAACTGTACTTGGCGCCATTACGATTTTTGGAATTTCACCATGCGTACCGTAAATCATCGCCATTAAGTCAGACTGTTCTTGCTTAGTTGGTAATCCTGTACTTGGGCCGCCACGTTGTGTATCAACAATTACTAATGGCGTTTCTGTAATACCTGCTAAACCGATTGCTTCCATCATTAATGAAAGACCTGGACCAGCAGATGCCGTTAATGTACGAACACCAGCATAGTTTGCACCGATTGCCATTGTACAAGCTGCGATTTCATCCTCAGTTTGGATTACTGTTCCGCCAACTTTCGGTAATTTTTTAATTAAGTATTCCATAATTTCTGATGCAGGTGTGATTGGGTATGCTGACATAAAACGAGCACCACCAGCTACCGCACCAAATGCGATTGCATCGTTCCCAATCATAAACATGCGTTTTTTACCATCAGCTTTTTCAAGCTGCATCATGTTTACTTTCTCACCTAGTAATTCTTTCATATATTGAGAGCCACGTTTAATTGCATCCATATTCTTTTGAACGACTTGCTCTCCTTTACGACCAAAGATTTCTTCAACAACATCTAAATAAGCTGTTTCATCTAATCCTAATACTGCACTTGACGCTCCAACAGCAACCATGTTTTTCATTAATGATGTGCCTAATTCTGAAGCAATATCTGTAAACGGTATCACATATAGATTTACATCTGTATTGTCAGGTATTGTTGGATTAAATTTCGCATCCGCAACTACAATTCCACCTGGACGTAGTTCGTGGAAATTAAAATCAATTGTTTCTTGGTCAAAAGCAATTAAAATATCTAAATCATCTGAGATCGCTCGTACTTCTGTTGTACTTACACGAATTTTATTATTTGTATGGCCGCCTTTTATACGTGATGAGAAGTGGCGGTAACCGTATAGGTAATATCCTAATCGGTTTAATGCAATACAGAAGATTTCTCCTGTACTTTCAATTCCTTCACCTTGTTGGCCTCCAACTTTCCATGAAAGTTGACTAATCATCTCCTACACCCCTTTTGGCTGCATTCATTGTAGTGTATTTTTTTACAGTAATAGTTTAGCATTTTTTATGCAAATAAACTACAACGGACGCAAATTATGCCTCTTCTGATTTCCCTGAATCTTTAGTATAAAGCTATTTTGTTTTTCATTCTAGTATTAGGTCTTAAAAAAAGCAATAAAATCAAATGAATTAATTTTAATTTTTCTGAATTTTAAACCAAAACTTAAAAACTCATATGTTCTACAAAATTATCATATAAAAATCGTTCTACAGTAGATGCAGCATAGTGTTTACAAAGCTCATTCATTACATTTTCATAATCTCGATAAACTGATACATTTACAACTGTTTCTAAAATCCCATCAAAATCTGAACCAAATCCTATATTGTACTCTCCACCTAATGAACAAATATATTCGATATGTCTTACTATATCTGTTATATTTGCTTCATTTTCATTCGTTAGAAACTGCGGTACAAAAGTGACACCGATCATGCCATTTTTCTTTATAAGAGCTTTAAGTTGTTCATCGTTTAAATTACGTGGGTGCTCGCAAAGTTTCATACAATTTGAGTGGGAAGCAATAGGATTTTTGGCAATCTCTATAACATCCCAAAAACTTCTTTCATTCAGATGAGACACATCAGTCCATACATGTAGCGCATTCAGTTCTTGTACAACCTGTTTACCAAAATTCGTTAAACCCGCCCCACGTGTCTCTAGCGCACCATCAGCTAAGAGATTGGCATAATTCCATGTTAGTCCAAAAGAACGTACTCCTAGGCGATACAACAACCGTAATTTCATTGCTTCTTTTCCAATTGCTTCGCATCCTTCTAGTGTTAATATCGCTCCAACCTCGTCCTGTTTTAACATGTTAATATCATCTTTTGTCTGAATAAACTTTACACCTGGTAGGGATAAAATTTCATTATAAAAAATATCTACCATTTGTAATGCTGCTTCAAATCGGTTTTCATATGCCACTGTTTCTGGTACATATATAGCAAAACATTGTATACTTCCTTTTCTTCTCTTTAACTGTTCAAATGTAATATGTAATTGTGAATCATCGTTAAAATTCCTTTTCCCTTGTGCACTCCATAACTGAAGAAGCACGTCACAATGAGCATCAAAAATTTTCATTTTCATTCCTCCATTATAAAAACAACCTGTTTGCATACTGCAAACAGGTTGTTTAAAACTTAACGAGGTTCTACAATTAATTTTATTGCTGTACGCTCTTCGCCATCAATCATAATATCTGTAAACGCTGGGATACAAATCAGGTCCAAACCACTAGGCGCTACAAATCCTCTTGCGATTGCTACTGCCTTTACCGCTTGGTTCAATGCACCTGCACCAATAGCTTGAATTTCTGCTGTTCCGCGTTCGCGAATAACACCTGCAAGTGCACCAGCTACAGAATTAGGGACCGACGTTGCTTTAACTTTTAATATTTCCATTCCGCGTTTCCTCCTCGTTTCTTTAAAAAGTATTAGCAATTATTTCACTTTAACTTATATTCACGAGGAATGGCGCGTATTCCTGCTAAATTTTCGTAATTTTTCTAAAAAATTAAAATATAATAACTTATCTAAAATTTAACGGGAATTTACTCAAAAAATGGTTGATCGTCATTAATTAAAATACGTTCAATTTTCTTTGCTTTTCCTGTATTTGGATCCACATCAATTAACACTGCACTTAATTGCGTTCTACCATTTGTTACTTCAAATCGTACTGGTAAGTTTGTTAAAAACTTCTTCAATACTGCTTCTCTATCCATACCTAATATTCCATCATACGGCCCTGTCATTCCAACATCTGTAATGTATGCCGTTCCGCTTGGTAAAATACGGTTATCTGCTGTAGGGACATGCGTATGCGTACCTACTACTGCTGTAGCACGTCCATCTACATACCAACCTAGCGCTTGTTTTTCACTTGTAGTTTCCGCATGGAAGTCAACAAAGATAATATTCGTACGTTTTTTCGCAATATTAATTAATTCATCCACTTTACGGAATGGACAATCAATCGGAGGAAGGAAAGTACGTCCTTGTAAGTTAATAACTGCAACTTCTGTTCCATTACAGTTCACAAAGATAAGTCCTTTTCCTGGAGTTCCTTCTGGGAAGTTAGCTGGTCTTGCAAGATATTTTGCATCATCGATGAATTCAAATACTTCACGATTATCCCAAGCGTGGTTTCCAAGTGTAACTGCTTGCGCCCCACATTCTAAAAAATTTCGATATATTTTTTCTGTAATCCCACGGCCACCTGCTGCGTTTTCTCCATTAATGATTGTTACTGTAGGTGTATATTTTTTCTTTAATGCCGGTACGTATTGTTGAATCATACCTCTACCAGGAGATCCTACTACATCCCCAACAAATAATATTCTCATATGTCTTACCCTTTCTATGTACTGCATTTTTTATTGCTATAGCATCAAGTAAATTCCTTATAATATGTTTATTATAAGTTTGTTTCACTTTTATACTATATAACTAACTGTCTTTATTTTATCCAATTCCAACACAAAAAAATAAAGTGGTGTTTCACCACTTTATTTTGCGTATTCCACTGCACGTGTTTCACGAATAACAGTTACTTTAATATGTCCTGGGTAATCCAGTTCATTTTCAATACGTTTTCGGATATCACGAGCTAAACGATGAGCTTCTAAGTCATCGATTGTATCTGGTTTTACCAAAATACGAACTTCACGTCCTGCTTGAATTGCAAATGACTTTTCAACGCCTTCATAAGACTCTGAAATCTCTTCTAACTTTTCAAGACGACGAATATAGTTTTCAAGTGTTTCACTACGAGCTCCCGGTCTTGCAGCTGATAAAGCATCTGCTGCTGCAACTAAAACTGCAATGATAGAAGTTGGTTCTGTGTCACCATGGTGAGATGCGATACTGTTTATAACTACAGGATGCTCTTTATATTTCGTTGCAAGTTCAACACCAATTTCAACGTGGCTTCCTTCTACTTCATGGTCAATCGCTTTTCCGATATCATGTAATAGACCTGCACGTCTTGCTAGTTTTTCATCCTCGCCAAGCTCTGCCGCCATAAGTCCAGTTAAATATGCAACTTCCATAGAGTGTTTTAAGACGTTTTGACCATAACTTGTACGGTATTTTAAACGACCTAAAATTTTAATTAAATCTGGATGTAATCCATGAACACCCACTTCAAACGTTGTTTGCTCTCCGACTTCGCGAATATACTCGTCCACTTCACGTCTTGATTTTTCGACCATCTCTTCAATACGCGCTGGGTGAATACGTCCGTCCTGTACTAGTTTATCAAGAGCGATACGAGCTGTTTCACGACGAATTGGGTCGAATCCAGAAAGGATTACTGCCTCTGGTGTATCATCGATAATTAAGTCAATACCCGTTAACGTTTCTAACGTACGAATATTACGACCTTCACGCCCGATAATACGTCCCTTCATTTCGTCATTTGGAAGATTTACAACCGAAACGGTTGTTTCAGCAACATGATCAGCTGCACATCTTTGCATTGCAAGAGATAAAATCTCTTTTGCTTTCTTATCCGCTTCTTCTTTCGCGCGAACTTCACTCTCTTTTACCATAACAGCGATTTCATGAGAAACTTCACTTTCTACTTTACCAAGAATAATTGCTTTCGCTTGTTCGCGTGTCAGATTGGAAATGCGCTCTAATTCTGTTTGTTGCTTTTGAACTAACTCTCCCACTTTGCTTTCCAACTCTTCAATCTGTTGTTGTCTCGCTACAAGAGATTCCTCTTTCTTCTCTAACTGTTGCTCGCGTTTATCGAGCGTTTCGTCTTTACGATCAAGGTTCTCTTCTTTTTGCATTAAACGATTTTCTTGTTTTTGTAATTCGCTTCTACGGTCACGAATTTCTAATTCAGCTTCTGTACGAAGTGTATGAATTTCATCCTTTGCTTCTAAAAGCGCTTCTTTCTTAAGTGCTTCAGCATCACGATTCGCCCCGTCTAAAATACGTCTCGCTTCATTAGCCGCACCATTAATCTTCGCTTCAGCAATAGACTTTCGAACAAAAAAGCCAACAACTGCACCGACTGTTGCAAGCAAAATGGAGATGAGTATCCAAACTGTACTCGTCATGATTTCACCTCCCCTTGCTATGAATGAAAAAAGACTGTCGGCATGTACATTGAATTACAACATACAGCAAAGACCGTCGTCCCGCTTTTTTAAGGGACTTTCTTCATTTCACAATTAAAATGTCATATTATTATTTCGGTAAGATTTAAACCTTACTCCGAATATTACTTCTCTTCTTGAGAAGAGTATATTGTATATAAGAAAAAATATACATTCTCATTGTATCTATCGTAATTTTCATTGTCAAGCGTTGTCTACTTTTACTTTCTTTGCCTTCAGCCTTGAATGTGACCTAAATTTTAAAAGTAAGGAGCCTACTATACTGGAAAACCTTAGTAATTCCCATTTCTTTTACTTAAAATATTTATATATCCCTCTTTACACAACGCATTTGAAGTAAAAAAATATTTTTTATCTATAGTATTATGCTCCTTAATAGTAGATAAAAAAATAAAAGACACGAGGCCGTGTCTTTTATTTTTTTAATCAAGAAGAGTTGAATCTTCTGCGCCCTCAGCACCAGAATCTTCACTAATTCCGTGATGCTCACGAATAAAGAAAGCAATTTCTTCTCTTAAATCTGTATTTTCTTTTAAGAACTGCTTCGAATTTTCACGACCTTGTCCTAGGCGTTCTTCATTATAAGAATACCAAGCACCGCTCTTTTGAACGATATCAAGCTCAGAAGCCATATCCAAGATTTCACCTTCTCTTGAAATACCTTCTCCGTACATAATATCAACTTCAGCAACACGGAATGGTGGTGCTACTTTATTTTTCACTACTTTTACTTTTGTTTTATTACCAACGATGTCGTTACCTTGCTTTAATTGCTCCGCACGACGCACTTCAAGACGAACAGTTGAATAGAATTTCAACGCACGACCACCTGGAGTTGTTTCTGGGTTTCCGAACATAACCCCAACTTTTTCACGAATTTGGTTAATAAAGATTGCAATTGTTTTTGATTTGTTGATTGCTCCTGAAAGCTTACGAAGTGCTTGTGACATTAAACGTGCTTGTAAACCTACGTGTGAGTCACCCATGTCGCCTTCAATCTCTGCTTTCGGTACAAGAGCTGCTACAGAGTCAATTACGATAATGTCAACCGCACCACTTCGTACAAGTGCTTCCGCGATTTCTAATCCTTGCTCCCCTGTATCAGGCTGTGATAATAGTAATTCATCTATGTTAACGCCTAATTTTTGTGCATATACAGGATCCATTGCGTGCTCCGCATCGATGAATGCTGCTTGTCCACCTTGACGTTGTACTTCTGCAATTGCATGTAATGAAACTGTCGTTTTACCTGAACTTTCAGGTCCGTAAATTTCGATAATACGGCCACGTGGATATCCGCCTACCCCTAGTGCCACATCAAGTGCTAAAGAACCACTAGAAACCGTAGAAACTCTACGCTCCGCTTGTTCTCCTAATTTCATAATTGAACCTTTACCGAATTGCTTCTCTATTTGTTTTAACGCCATATCTAACGCTGCTTGACGATCACTCATTCAAAATTCCTCCTTAACTGAATTGCTAATCTTATTATACCTATTTTCAATTCAATTTGCCAACAAAAATCGAACATTTATTCGATTTTTTTATTTTCTATCAAATAATATCTAAATTTAACCGTAAAAAAACTAGAAGAAACTTATATCTCTTCTAGCTTTTTATATAAATGATAAAATCCATATTTTGCTGTTCGTTCTCTAATTTGTTGACGACTTCCGCTTAAATTAAGAGGAAAGACTACAGTTGGTTCATCCTTAATCGAAAGCCCAACAAATACTGTTCCTGGTTCTTTCTGTTCTGAAGCATCTGGCCCTGCTACCCCAGTGAAACTAATTCCAATATCCGCTTTTAGTACATCCTTAACATTTTCAGCAAGATAACGAGCACATTCTTTACTAACTGCACCATCAGTATGCAACACTTCTTCAGGCACACGTAAAACATATTGCTTCACATCATTATGATAACAAATGACACCGCCTTTAAACACAGAAGAAACACCAGCGTTTTCAGTTACTTGATTTCCAAAAAGACCACCTGTTAAACTTTCTGCACACGCTAAAGTTAACCCTTTTCTCTTCAATAACTCGATTGCCTTATAATGCAAAAATTCTTGGTCATATCCGTAGAAAAATTCTCCTACTCTTTCTAAAATCAAATCTTCCACATGTTGAATTAGTTTCTCCGCTTCGCTAACATTTTGATGCTTAGCGGTTAAACGTAATGTCACTTCTCCATCATTTGCTAACGGGGCAATTGTTGGGTTTGTTTGTCCATCAATTAAATCTTGAACTTTCACCTCTAATTGGGACTCCCCAATGCCGAAGAAACGAAGCACACGAGAATAAATGTTTTCTCCTGTTGTAAAATTACGTAAAAAAGGCTCTACGTAACTTACATACATTGGTTTCATTTCTTTTGGCGGCCCTGGTAATAAAATATAACTTTTCCGGTTCTTATTTACCCCCATACCCGGCGCCATACCGTGGTCATTTGCAAATACTGTTGCTCCATTTAAAACGAGCGCTTGCTTTTTATTATTCTCCGTAAATTCACGGCCTGTACGCTTAAAGTAATTACTTATTAAGGCTAATGCCTTTTCATCATACACAAGCTCTTCATCTAAACTAGCAGCTATCGTTTCTTTCGTTAAATCATCTTTTGTCGGTCCTAATCCACCTGTAAAAATAAGTATATCAGCACGTTCTTCCGCAGCTTCAATCGCCTTTTGCAATCGCTTATTATTATCACCAACAACAGTATGATAGTACACGTTAATTCCGATTGAAGCTAACTTTTCAGATAAAAACTGGGCATTTGTATTTGCAATTTGTCCAAGTAATAATTCAGTTCCAACCGCAATAATCTCAGCATTCATCCCAATTCCCCCATAAACTTCTATTTTGAGTTTACAAAAGCAGCTCTATTTTTCCAGAAATAATCCCATCCTGAAATAACAGTAAAGATTAATGCAATCCATATGAAGATATCCGCAACTGGAATATGGATTAAATTTAAAGGTACATCGTGTAATAAATATGCTGCAATCGCAATAATTTGTGTCCATGTCTTAATTTTTCCTAGCTGGTTTGCTGCAACTACTTCCCCTGTTCCAGCAAGTACAAGACGTAAACCAGTTACCGCAAACTCACGACTGATAATTACAATAACAATCCAAGCCGGTACATATTGCATCTCTACCAATGTAATAAGTGCTGCCGAAACAAGTAATTTATCAGCTAACGGGTCAAGAAACTTCCCTAAATTCGTTACAAGATTATATTTTCTTGCGTAATGTCCATCAATCCAATCTGTAGCTGAAGCAATGATAAAGATAAGTGCCCCCACTAAATGTTGAATCGGTAAATCAACATCACCAATTTTGTATGAACCCCAATCAAAGGGTGCTAACATAATTACCATAAAAATTGGAATTAAGAAGATTCTAGATATTGTAATTTTATTTGGTAAATTCACAGCTATTCCTCCATCATATCAAAAACATTTGTTCATCGAAAAAAAGTCATCGAAGCGATGACTGTTATTGTGCAGGTTGCTCTATCCCTTGGTTTTTTATCACCAATCTTTGGTGAAGTTCTTTTTCTGGATCCAATGGATAAGCGACCACTTGGCCATTCAGTTTAACTTCAACATTCGTTGCATTTCCAATATTAAGTCGCACTTCTTTTAATGTTGATACATCACGTTTTTCTATTTGGCCCTCTTGTACTGTAGCGTTTAGAATCACATTCCCAGCATCATCTTTAACATCTACATAACTCGCACCTTTACCCGATAATTCCAGTTCTAATGTTTTATTATTATGAATTTCCAAAGTAGATACCTTTCCAGTTGTTCCAACTACTTTCACTTCTTGCTGTCCAGTTGGTTGTGCTGGTTGCTCCTCTTTCTTTGGTTCTTCTTTCTTTGGTTCCTCTTTTTTTGGCTCTTCCGCTTTCACTTCATCTTTCTTCGTATCTAACGGAGAATCTTTCGCTTTTTGAACTTCAATTTTCTCACTTTGAGCACTCGGAACTTTTTCATCATCTTTTCCAGTTAACGCTTGAAACACAAACCAGATTACCACTCCAACTGCGATCACTAACAGCGCAACTAAGATTTTCGGCATGTGATCTGCAATTGGCCATGATGAAGATTTTTGCATTGTTTCTTGTGTTTTTTGTCCCGTTGATACTTGTGGAACTTCACGCTTTTCAGATTGTGGTATCGTACTCTGATGTTCTACGAGCAGTTCCTCTCCATTTAATCCAACCGCATCTGCGTATTGTTTAATGAATGCACGCGCATAAAAAGCTCCTGGCAATACATCATAATTGCCTTCTTCAATTGCCACTAAATGGCGTTTTTGAATTTTTGTAATCTCATGCAGCTGATCAATAGACAAGCCTTTCGCTTCTCTTGCTTCTTTCAGCTTTTGTCCCAATTCCGTCACTACTAACACCTCAATATTTCTTTAAAAGTCAAACATAGAGAAATTATTTTGCGTACCTTGCTCAATTTCATCTACTAAATTATATTGAATTTCTTCATCATAATCGTTACGCAACTCGATAATATAATCAAAATCATCCAATGTGTATTCTGACTGACTCACAAATACATCAGGATGTTCCACAACTTTCGTTGCAGGCAATCTCATAATTTCACGAACGAGCTGCCAATGTCTTTCGTTAGCACGCTTCGTTGACACAATTCCATCTAGGATGAAAATATTGTCATCGCTATACTCATCTTCAATTAATTGACTACGAACAGTTTGCTTAATAAGAGTAGATGATACAAATAACCACCTTTTATTTGCACAAACACTTGCAGCAACAATGGATTCTGTTTTTCCGACACGAGGCATTCCGCGTATCCCAATTAGTTTATGGCCTTCTTTTTTCATAATTTCTGCCATAAAGTCTACAAGTAGGCCTAATTCATCACGCACAAATCGAAATGTTTTCTTATCATCTGCATCTCGTTGTATGTACCTACCATGTCTAACCGCTAGCTTATCTCTTAGCTTGGGCGGACGATATTTCGTTACCGTTATGTTATCCATCGTATTTAAAATTGATTCAAGTCTAGAGATTTGCTCTTGATTATCACACATAAGAAGTAACCCACGTCGTGCATTATCTACACCATTAATTGTGACAATATTAATGCCGAGCATACCGATTAACGAAGAAACGTCACCAAGCAAGCCAGGTCGGTTTTTATGTATTTCATATTCAAAATACCATTCAATCATCCAAGATCACTCCCCTTGCTTACTTTACACCTACGTACTATATTATATGATTTCACCTTAATAGGGAAGCTAAATGTATAATCTACCCTGTGTAATTATTATACAAAAAAAGTAGAGAGGAGAATCTCCTCTCTACTTTTACTTATGGTTGTACGAACTTAACCATTAAATTTGCAATTGTATGTTGCTCCTGTTCATCAGCAACTTTCCAAAGCTCAGCTAATAATTTCTCTTGGTCATTGCGTCCTTCTACTTCATTAGCAAGATAGTCGCCAACACGAAACGCCATATCTGATACCGCACCGCCATCTAAACCTTTGTCTTGCGCTTGCTCTAAACGTTCTCCTAAAAAGCTCTTCCACTGATCAAAATTATCTAATACTGACATAATTAAGCACCTCACTATTGAGTAATAAAATCATCCTTAATTTGTGCAACTATTCATTTTTTATGTAAGAATTTTTTAGCAGTGCCAACCGCCATTCACTCCGATAATTTGTCCAGTTATGTAAGACGCTCCTGGTGATACGAGGAATGAAACTGTTTTCGCTACTTCTTCTGGTAATCCTATTCTACCTAATGGTATATCTTCTGCAATTCCCATTTTATCTTCTTCAGAAAAAACACTTAACATTTCCGTTTCAATTGCTCCTGGTGCTACTGCATTCACACGTAATCCACTTAAAGAAACTTCTTTCGCTAAAGCTTTCACATATGAATTTTGTGCCCCTTTTACCATTGAATAAAGCACTTCACAAGAAGCCCCTATTTGTCCCCATATAGATGAAACAATTACAATATTACCACTTCTTCTCCCGATCATAGGCGGAAGTGCCATAGAAAGTAATTTATATACGTTCTTCACTTGAAGTTCTACCATATAATCCAATTCATCGTTTGTTACATCTGTTACTAGTCCAAAAATACTCTTCCCAGCTGCGTATACAATAACATCAATAGGATGTTCAATTTGTCCCCACAATTGCTCTGCTCCATCACTAGAAGCTAAATTCGCTTGAACAGGGACAACTTCTCCCCATGCCTTCTGCAATTCCAATACCTTTTCTTCACTGTTATTGTAATGAACATAAACTGTATATCCATCTTGAATTAATTGTTTCGAAATAGCAGAGCCAATTCCTCCGCTCCCTCCAGTTACTAACGCATACTTTTTCATAAAGTCCCTCTCTTATCTCTACAAGTTCAATTTTCACATAACTAAATAATACCCTCATCTTACAATTTTTCAATGATAAGATGAGGGTATCTTTTTAATTTTATTTTTTCGGTAACACCTGACAAATACTCATTTTGTCTTCTGATAACAATAATTTCGCTACTTCTTGTAAGTCTTGAACGGTTAGTCCTTCTAATACAGTCAATGCGTCAAATAGGCTAGATTCATTAAACGCGTATCGTGTAAATTGATTTGCAATATATTCTGGTGAATTCAACGAGCGTAAAAAACCACCAATTTTCTTTTTCTTCACTCGTTCTAATGCCGCCGCATCTAATTGATCATAATCTGTTTTTAATAAAATATCTTTTAAACGATTTGCCAATTCATCAGGTTGTTTCGTATCACCGCCAACCATTGCAAAACCGAAGTTATTTTCTTCTGTATAGTCATACGAGAATGAATCATCAATAAGCCCTTCATTATATAAAGTTTCGTAATGAACAGAACTTTTCCCAAATAAATAATCTAAGAGTAACGTAAGCGCAATTTCTTGTTTTAAAAGCGCTTGCCCCTTTTCCTTTAAATTAGTCGCTTTAATACCAACTAAACATTTCGGTGTTTGCACAGGCATTGAAATAATTTTTTTCTTTTCATTTACCTCATTTGGTTCTTCTTCAAATGAACGCACAATTTCTGGCTGGTTTTTATAATCTTTTTTCGCTTGATTTTCACGTACTAAATCCATTGTTTTCTCTGGATCAATTGCACCCACAACAAATAATAACATATTGCTCGGATGATAAAATGTTTCATAACATTCATACAATAAATCTTTCGTAATTTTACTAATAGATTCGATTGTCCCTGCAATATCAATTTTAATTGGGTGTTTTACAAACAAGCTATCAATTAACCCGAAGTACAAACGCCAATCTGGGTTATCTTGATACATTTGAATTTCTTGCCCAATTATCCCCTTCTCTTTTTCAACCGTTTTTTCAGAGAAATAAGGCTCTTGCACGAAGTTTAGCAATGTATTTAAATTTTGTTCTACGTTTGAAGTACATGAAAAAAGGTAAGCTGTTCGTGTAAAGGATGTAAAAGCATTTGCCGATGCTCCTTGTTTACTAAACAATTGGAAAGCATCGTGATCTTCTTTTTCAAATAATTTATGCTCAAGAAAATGTGCAATTCCATCAGGCACACGAATCATTTCTTCTTTCCCTAATGGTACAAATGTATTATCTACAGAACCATATTTCGTCGTAAACGTCGCAAATGTTTTATTAAATCCTTGTTTCGGTAAAACGTATACATCTAATCCATTAGGAAGTTTTTCATAATAAAGTGTTTCTTTTAATTGCTCATAAACAATTTTCTCCATTTACTCTCCCTCCGTTCCTTGTAAAAAGTAAATTGTATCTAGTTCAATATTTTTAGCAACTTTTACAATTTCTTCTTTCGTCACACTTTCTATACCTGTAAGCCATTCTTCAACTGGACGTGTACGATCTGAAATAATACCATGATATAGCATTTCTACAAAGCCACGTGGTGTATCAATTGCCTCTAATATTTGATTTTGGATGACACTTTTTGTTTGATGTATTTCTTCTTCAGAAAACTCTCCGTTTTGCATCGCAAGCATTTGTTCTTTAATAATCTCAACTGCTTTTTCATAATTTTTCGCTTCGATTCCTGACATAACAAATAATAAACCTTTATGACTTTCAAAGCGCGATGCTGCATAGTACGCTAAACTATTTTTTTCACGCACATTTACGAATAACTTCGAATGAGAAAAGCCACCAAACAATCCATTGAACAATTGCAATGCAAAATAATCTTCATCTTTATATGTGACAAATGTACGATAACCGATGTGTAATTTACTTTGTTTTAATTCTTGTTTTTCAACAACTTCTTTTTCTTCATTATTTCGTCTATGAAGGAGTACATTTCTTTCTCTCACTGGACGAGTTGAAATAGAAAAATACTTACTTACAAGATCAACGGCGTTTTCTGAAATATCACCAATAATATATAGATCCATTTCATCTTCCGCTAACACCTTTTGATAATATTGATACAAACTTTCATTTGTAATAGACATAACACTCTCTTTTTTTCCATTTGCACTTAAACGATACGGTTCTACTTTGCACATTTCTTCAATTAAACGCTCGTTTGCATAACGCATTTTATCATCATAAGTAGCTTCAATTCTCTGTAACAGTGCTCTTTTTTCACTTTCTACGATAGAAGATAGGAAACCGTTCCCCTCCGTTGCTGGATGTAACACAATATCTGACAACATAGAAAGCGCTTTTTCAAATAACGGTGGTGCATCATGTAAATAAACTTCATTTGCAATGTCTACATAAATGGAGATAATATGGTCTTCCCCTTTTTTACTTACATCTACCGCTAAAGAAGATCCGTATAATTCTTCTAAATATTGACGAAGACGAATTACAGAAGGTAATTTTTCTGTCGCACTTTGCAATACGTATGGCAATAGGGCACGCTCTGTCACCGTCTCCTCATTTAAAGGCGCTTTAAAACGAAATACAAAGGTATTCGTTTTATATTTATCAGTCGGAATAATATGTACGCGCAAACCACCTAACTCATGTAGTTGTTGTTCCATTAGTTTCATTTATAGCCCTCCTTTACGTATATAGGAATATTCCTCTTCAATATACAGTTTTTAGAAATAAAAAATCAACTTTTCTCCCTTATTATGCTTACATATGATTCTTTCTAAAAACTTTAATATGTAAGGAACATAGTAAAATTCCGTATTAAATATATTCTATGTAAAAAAGCCCACACTAATGTGCGAGCTTTTTTATACTTATAAAATACTTATCGTTTTCCTTTTTCATAAGGAGTTCCTAAAGCTTTCGGAGCTTCAGAACGACCTACAAAACCAACAAGCGCTAATATTGTGAATATATATGGTAATATCGTTAATAAAACACTTGGAATTTGATCTAATACAGGGATTGTTCCGCCCGTTACACTTAGAGATTGCGCAAAACCAAAGAATAGAGCTGCACCTAGTGCGCCTAGTGGATTCCACTTTCCAAAAATCATAGCAGCTAAAGCTAAGAAACCTTGTCCTGTAATAGTTGCCCCTGAGAAGTTATTAGAAATTGACATTGCAAAAATCGCTCCACCAATTCCAGCAAACACTCCTGAAATACAGACTCCAATATAGCGCATTTTATATACGTTAATCCCCATCGTATCCGCTGCCATTGGGTGTTCACCAACAGCACGTAGACGAAGACCGAACGGTGTTTTATAAATAACATACCAAACAACGAATGCTAAAATAATGGCAATATATGACGTTATTGGTACGTTTGAGAAAAATATTTTCCCTAAAACCGGAATATCCGAAAGGCCTGGAATATCAATCTTTTCAATACGATACTGAATAAAGTCAGTCTGCCCTTTATCAAAAATCTTCTTAATTGCAAATACTGTTAAACCAAGAGATAAGAAGTTAATGGCTACACCACTTACAACTTGATCTGCTCGGAATGTAATAGAAGCTACCGCATGAAGTAATGCAAATAATCCACTACCAATTGCCGCAAATAGTAACGCAATCCACGGAGTCATCGTTCCCCAAGTATCACCCATTAATAAGTTTGTAACGACTCCAATAAATGCACCAAATAGCATTAGTCCTTCTAATCCGATATTTACAACACCCGATCGTTCACTAAATACACCACCTAGTGCTGTGAAAATGATAGGTGCCGATGTATATAACGTACCCGTCACAAGAATGGCTAATATATCTAAAAAGCTCATTTATTTCCCCTCCTTGCTCATGCGTGTAAGCGCCCATCTTAACACATAACTACATGCAACAAAGAAGATGATACATGCAATAATTACATTAATAAGCTCTGACGGTACATCTGCCTCAAAGTTCATTTGAGGGGAAGCACTTTTCAAACCACCAAATAATAAAGCTGAAAGGATTATACCAAACGGATTATTCCCTCCAAGTAATGCTACGGCAATCCCATCAAATCCTACTCCTGTAAACGAAGACATCGCTGTCATACTCTGGAATGTCCCTAATCCTTCCATCGCTCCACCAATCCCCGCAAATGCACCAGCAATTGTCATGGAGAATACTACATTACGAGAAACTTTCATACCTGCATATTGAGAAGCATGCTGATTAAATCCTACTGACTTTAATTTCGTAACCTAAAGTTGTTCGATCTAATAAGAACCACATTAAAATAGCGATTAAAATTGCTACAATAATTCCCCAGTGTAGACGTGAACCATCAGTAATAGAAGCAAGCCAGTCTGAAGATAGTGACGCACTCTCTTTAATATCATACGTTTTGTCATTACCCGCATGTAAGAAACGCTTAATGATGTCATACGTTACATACAAAGCGATATAGTTCATCATAATAGTTACAATAACTTCATTCACTTGAAACTTCCCTTTTAAATATCCCGGAATGAAGCCCCAAATTCCGCCCACCAATGCTGCAAATAAAATAGATAATGGAATATGAAGGAAAGCTGGTAGTGAGACTGCATAACCGAACCAAACCGCTGCAAGCCAACCAACTAACAATTGACCCTCTACCCCGATATTAAATAAACCTGTACGAAATGCAAACGCCACCGATAAGCCAGCAAGAATAAGCGGTATCATTGTACGAAGCGTTTCACCAATCGCACTTGCGCTGCCGAACATTCCTGTCCAAAGTGCACTATAACCAACAATTGGATCATAGCCACTAACTAGCATTACAATCGCTCCTACAAGTAAGCCGAAAATAACGGATAGTACTGGGACTAAAATATTTATCGTTCGTTCTGTTAAAAGCTTTTTAGCCATTTGTACCCACCTGCTCCTTCTTTGTTCCTCCAGCCATTAACAATCCAAGCTGTTGTTCATTCGTTTCTTTCGCATCAACTATTGCTACAATTTCCCCTTCATAAATAACAGCAATTCGATCGCTAACATTTAAGATTTCATCTAACTCTAATGATAAAAGTAATACACCTTTTCCTTTATCCCTTTGCTCTATTAATCTCTTATGAATAAATTCAATTGCTCCTACATCTAAACCACGTGTTGGCTGTGCCGCAATTAATAAATCTGGATTTCGGTCTACTTCACGTGCAATAATTGCTTTTTGTTGATTCCCCCCAGATAGAGCGCGTGCTAACGTTTGCTCACTAGGTGTACGCACATCAAACTGTTCAATAAGAGCCTTTGCTTTTTCTGTAATTTTGCTGAAATTTAAAATCCCTTTCTTTGAAAATGGATTTTTATAATACGTTTGCAGAACTATATTATCTCTAACAGAAAAATCAAGAACGAGTCCGTGTTTATGACGATCTTCTGGAATATGACCAATTCCTTCTTCTGTTATTCTTCTAACAAGCCAATTTGTTATTTCTTTTCCTTTAATTGCAATAGAACCTGACTCAACTTTTCGTAAACCAGTAATTGCTTCTATTAATTCACTTTGTCCGTTTCCATCAATCCCTGCAATCCCAACAATTTCCCCCGCACGAACAGTTAAGTCAAGGCCTTTTACAGCAGGTAGTTGACGTGCATCGTGAACAACAAGGTTTGCAATTGAAAGTACCTCTTCTTTTGGCTTCGCGTCTATTTTTTCTGTTTTAAAATTCACTTGACGTCCGACCATTAATTCTGCAAGTTTATTTTCATCCGTATTTGCAACGTCAACCGTTCCAATCCCTTTTCCTTTACGAATAATCGTACAACGATCGCAAACTTCCATAATTTCTTTCAACTTATGTGTAATAAGAACAATAGATTTTCCTTCTTGCACAAGCTTTTTCATAATTTGAATTAGCTCATGAATTTCTTGCGGTGTTAACACAGCTGTTGGTTCATCAAATATTAAAATTTCTGCACCGCGGTAAAGAGTTTTCAAAATCTCAACACGCTGCTGCATACCAACTGAAATATCCTGTATTTTCGCATATGGATCTACAGATAAACCGTATTGTTCAGACAGTTTTTGAATTTCTTTAGCAGCTTCCTCAACAGCAATTTTCCCTTTTTTCTTCGGTTCATTTCCGAGAATAATATTCTCTGTAACTGTAAAATTATGAACAAGCATAAAGTGTTGATGGACCATTCCAATACCAAGGTCATTTGCTATATTCGGATTTGTGATTTTTACAGGTTTACCTTTAATTTTAATTTCACCCTGCTCTGGTTGGTACAAACCAAATAGTACATTCATCAATGTGGATTTCCCTGCACCATTTTCTCCAAGTAAAGCATGTATCTCACCCTGCTTTACTTGCAGCGTAATATCATCATTCGCTACAATGCCTGGGAATACTTTCGTAATGTTATTCATCTCAATTACGTATTCCATTGTGTTCCTCCTTTTAACAGGGAACATTCCCTATTACACTATTAACTTATTAAGCAATTCGGAAGTTTTATACATACAAAGGTTAGTTCTATGAACTAACCTTTGCTATTTCTCTATTTATTTTTTTAGAGAAGCTTCATATTCTTTATACTCTTTATCTGTAGCTGGCACTTTAATTTCACCGGCTGTAATTTTCTTTTCAAGCTCTTCTACTTTTGTTAAAATTTCAGGGTTAACTTTTTTCACGTTATCAGTTGTTTTTGAAATACCAATACCGTCATCTTTTAAGCCAAACTCTTCAATTTTCCCGCCTTTTAAATTCCCATCTTTTGCTTCTTTAGCTACTTTTTCTACTGCTACATCAACACGTTTAATCATTGAAGTTAATGTTACATTTTCAGGCATACCTTCCTGATGTTGGTCACGGTCAACACCGATTACCCAAACATTTTCACCTTTTTTCTTACGGTTTTTCGCTTCTGTGAACACACCGTTACCTGTACCACCAGCAGCATGATAAATTACGTCTACGCCTTGACCATACATTGCTGAAGCAAGAACTGTACCTTTTTCAGGCTTATCGAATGCTTCTGCATATTCAGATACGATTTCAATGTTTGGATTTACTGCCTTTGCACCAGCTTTAAATCCATTTTCAAATTTACTAATTAAATCACTTTTCATTCCACCAACAAATCCTACTTTATTCGATTTTGTTGACATAGCTGCTACCGCACCTACAAGGAATGATCCTTCATGATCTTTAAACGTAATACTCGTTACGTTCGGTGCATCTACAACAGTATCTACGATTGCAAATTGTTGTTTTGAAGATTCTTTTGCTACTTCTTTAATTGCACCTTCTAATTTATAACCAATTCCGAATGTTAAATCATATTTATCTTTTGAGAATTTTTTTAAATTCGGAATATAATCAGCTTCTTTTTCAGACTGAAGGTAACGATAATTTGTCTTTTCTTTTAAACCATTATCTTTACCAAACTTTTGTAACCCTTCCCAAGAAGATTGGTTAAATGACTTATCATCAACGCCCCCAACATCCGTTACGAGACCAACCTTGAAGTCTTTATTGTCTTTCGTGTCTTTCTTGTCACTGCTCGCCTTATCCGAGTTACCACATGCACCTAAAACTGTACTTGCTGCTAAAGTTAATGATAATAAAAGGCCTGCTTTTTTCTTCATACTAGAAACCCCTCCAAAAATGATATATATTTATTTATTCTTACGCTGCTGTTCCTTACTTCTTGCTGTCACCTCCCTAAAAAGGAATTTACCTACATACGCTTTCTTAATACGTGGAAGCTAAATTTATCAGCTCTAAAGTAATTGATAGAATATAAGATTGGCTCATCATTTTGATCATAGTGCATTTGTTTTAATACAAGCAGTGCTGTTTCAGGCTCACATTCTAAAATTGGTGAGATTTTAGGGTGATAGCCAATTGGCTCAATGTGAGCAACCGCATATGTTATGCGCTTATGCGTGTTATTATGTATCACCGTTAATAATGATTCCTCATTGTAACCCGATAAGTCTGGCAATATTTCTTTTGCAAGTTTATCGATACAATACACAACAGGTTCCCCATCTGCTGTACGCACGCGTTCAATCATCACTGCATTAAAACCATCTTCACTATTAAACTTCTCTTTTTCCTCTTCTGTTAAAGTTGTAGTAGATGATGATAAAAAGATTGTTCCTGGTGTTTTCCCCACACTAGAAATCATATCTGTAATACTAGAAAGTTGTTCTATTCCAGAAGAAAATAATGGCTTTGCATTTACAAATGTCCCTACACCATGTCTACGAATGACAACATTTTCTTCTTCTAAAATACGCAACGCTTCCCTTAAAGTCGCTCTACTTACGCCAAGTTCTTTCGCTAAATCAAACTCTGATGGTAACTTTTGTCGTTCTTTATAAGCGCCATCTTTAATTTTTTCTTTGATGTGATCAATCACCCGTAGATATAGGTGACGACTATCAGATTTTACTGACATAAGACTCCCCCGCATTTCAATTATTCGACCTCTGATGTAAGACTTCTTTTCTCTTTTTTCAACTTACAACATAGTACAAATGACTAAACACCAAAATAAGTGTAATTGTCGAATAAATAATAATAATTTTTTAAAATAAAATTTTCACTCTTTATTGCATAAAAAAAACTTTGCACCATAAACATTCCTCATTTCGAGAAAAAGTTCGGCACAAAGATCCTTTACATCCTTTGTTACACACTTTTCCCCTCATAGTCTAGCAATTCATGGTTGCCAGGTAGAAACTTATGGACCTTATCTCCAAGATTATATGAGGCAGTGATTCTTTTCGAAGTAATCTTACCACTTGCTCTCATACGTGTCAACAAAATCTAACATTTTTCCGCATTAAATATCGAACATTTACATAAAACATACTCAAAGTATTCGTATTCTAAAGGGCACCCCTAAATGTAAGCCCTTTCTTTATCGCTGAGTATAGTATATAACAAAAACACTATATAAAAAAGCCTAATTGTAAAAACAATTAAGCTTTTTTTAAGAACTTTTTTCTTGTACATCATTAATGAGTACTTCTCTCGGTTTACTCCCTTCATACGGACCTACTACACCATTCATTTCCATTGCATCAATTAAGCGAGCAGCTCGCGTATAACCTACTCTAAACCTACGTTGTAACATAGAAACAGATGCTGTTTGCATTTCCACTACAAGTTGAACCGCTTCATCATATAATTCATCTTCTACTTCCTGCTTCGTATCAAGAACATCTTGCGGAATCATATCTTCTTGATATTGCGCTTTTTGCTGTCCAATAACATATTCTACGACTCTCTCAACTTCATCATCTGATAAAAATGCGCCTTGTACACGTACAGGTTTCGATGCACCAATTGGTATAAACAGCATGTCTCCACGACCTAGTAGCTTCTCTGCACCACCACCGTCAAGAATTGTACGAGAATCTGTTTGAGAAGATACAGCGAATGCAATACGTGATGGAATATTTGCTTTAATAACACCCGTAATAACGTCAACTGACGGACGTTGCGTTGCAATAATTAAATGAATACCAGCAGCACGAGCCATTTGCGCTAGACGCATAATCGCATCCTCTACATCAGACGAAGCAACCATCATTAAATCTGCTAACTCGTCCACAATTACTACAATATAAGGTAATTCGGGTTGTTTCGCTTCTGATTGACTATTATGCTCTTTTATATAATCGTTGTATCCTTCAATGTTACGTGTACCACTATGAGCAAACAATTCATAACGACGTTCCATTTCACTCACAACTTTTTTCAATGCTTGCGATGCTTTTTTCGGATCAGTTACAACTGGCGTTAACAAATGAGGCACACCGTTATATACATTTAGCTCTACCATTTTCGGGTCAATCATCATTAATTTTACTTCATGTGGTTTTGCACGCATTAAAATACTAACAATAATACCGTTAATACATACACTTTTCCCGCTACCTGTCGCACCAGCTACGAGTAAATGAGGCATTTTATTTAGCCGGGCTAATACAGCTTCACCTGTAATATCTCGGCCAAGACCAATTAACAACTTCTCTTCCGGATGATTATTAGCCTTAGAGTCAAGAACTTCCCTCAGCGTTACCATCGAAACTTCTGAGTTTGGAACTTCGATCCCTACAGCTGATTTCCCGGGAATTGGCGCTTCAATACGAATGTCCTTTGCAGCTAAAGCAAGGGCTAAATCATCACTTAAACTGACAATTTTGCTTACCTTTACCCCCATATCAGGATACACTTCATATTTTGTAACTGCAGGACCTCTATGCACTTTTGTTACTTTCGCTTTCACTCCGAAACTTTGGAATGTACGTTCTAATTTACGAGCATTCTCATAAATTTCCGCATTTTCATTTGTAACTTGCTTATTCTTTGGAAATTTTAATATATCAAGTGAAGGAAGCTTGTAATCTTTATTTTCTACATTTGAAAATTGCATAGGAGGTGCTTGCGCTTCACTCTCTAACGATTCAACAATTTTTTCTCCACGCTTTTTCTTTGGTTCTTCAATTGGCGGAGTCTCTTCAATAAACGGTGAAGTGATCAACTCTTCTTGCTCTACTTCGATTCGTTTATCCTCTTCTTCATTTACAGGATAATTCTCAGTGAAATTCGAAATAATCGGAGGATCAATTGAGATTTCTTCCATCGGCTCAATAATTTCTTCTTGTTCTGCAGCACGTTTGCTTCTTGTGCTTCTTGTTGTTTTTTTCTTTTCTGTTTGTTCAGCCGTTCTTTTGGCTCTCCAATCTTTATAATCCCCTTGCATCACTTGAAACTGACTTCTAAGAATTCTACCAACTGGAGCTAACACTTCTCCAATATGCTTATTTGTTATACAAAGTATACCGAGAATAACTAGAATAATACCAATGATATAAGCTCCTACTTCGTCAAATAAGAAGTAACATGTTGCGAACATAAGCGCACCAAACATACCACCACCTAAATGAACGCTATCTGGCCCCTTTTTCATTTCAAGAAAGAAGTTATCTTTCGTACTCACAATAACAGAAGTATTTTGCACTGCTCCATCTTTTGTAAGAAGGTTAAATAATGTAATATGACTAAACATTAATATCGCCAATACAATTAAATAAAATCCAATTAATCGTTTATTTAAAAGGTTCGGCCATCCGCGTTTTATAACAAAGGAAACCGATAAAGCTATTACACCTAACACACCAATTATGTACCACTCACCAAAGAAGAAGCGAAAAAATAACACAAACGATTTCCCTACAACGCCTAGCTGTAAAATCGTAATGATTGAAAGTGCAAAAAGAGTTAAACCGACGATTTCATAATACAAAGTTGGCTTTATCGTACGTCTTGCCTTTGCCTTCGTCCCTCTTTGCTTTTGTTTTGCCATTTCTTCACCTCGTGTTCTACATATAAGTAAAGCTCCCTTCAAAACGCTCTATTTATATGTCTGTTTTCTCTATTTTTCTGGTCTTTATATCTTCTATTTTTACACTTCTTGTAAAATGCTAAATAAACAGAAGAAAGCAGCCTACTCATGGCTGCTCAACCGTCTTGTTTTTTATATTATACCATAGCTTCTAAACAAAATCCTTCTTTTTGCTAAAAGGTTATTTTCTGACCGGGCTCAAACTCTAAATAGTGAAGTGGGTCCGTACTTAGCACACGTACAATAGAATAACATCCATGTTCCTCTTCAGAAACCATTAATTCCACACCATTTATATTTACAACTTTTTGACTTTCACATTGTGAATAATCGACCGGATACACAAGTTGCTCTGGCATAATTGTATATAAAATCATTGTAGCATTGTCCCTTCTGTACTATCTTCCGCACGAACATCTATTAATTCGTTTAATTTTCGAATCGCATTTCCAATACCGCCGACATCATCTATAAGACCGTACTTTACTGCATCCCCACCAATTACATTCGTCCCAATATCTCGCGTTAAATTTCCTTTCGCAAACATAAGCTCTTTAAAACGATCTTCTGTTACTTTCGAGTGCTTCGTCACAAAACGAATGACTCTTTCTTGCATCTTATCCAAATACTCAAATGTTTGTGGCACACCTATGACAAGACCTGTTAAACGAATTGGATGAATTGTCATCGTCGCAGTTTCCGCAATAAACGAATAGTCAGTAGAAACAGCAATCGGTACACCGATGGAATGTCCCCCACCTAAAACTAGAGATACTGTTGGTTTTGAAAGTGAAGCTACCATTTCAGAAATTGCTAGCCCAGCTTCAACGTCACCTCCAACTGTATTTAATATTAAAAGCAAACCTTCAATTTTCGGATTTTGTTCAATCGCAACAATTTGCGGAATGATATGCTCATATTTTGTTGTTTTATTTTGCGGTGGTAATTGAACATGACCTTCCACTTGTCCGATAATCGTTAAACAATGAATACGTGATTCATTCATCTGTGGTACATTTGTCTGTCCAAGCTGTTGAATTTTTTCAACTATTGAAGCCTCTTTTCCAGCTTCTTTTGGCTCAGCTTCTTTTTCTTCATTTGTATATCGATCACGTTCTGTCATTTCGCATCCCCTTTCACTCGTATATAACTATTATTTCTTAAGTTATAAATTTCATTCGATAGGGTTAAAAAGAAAAAAGATCACCCATAAGGGTGATCTTTTTATACTTCCATAATAATCGGTAAAATCATAGGTTTTCTCTTTGTCTCTTCGTACAAGAACTGTCCTAATAATTCACGAATATTTTGTTTTAACATTGACCATTCAATTGAATATTCTTTAATTGACTGCTCAACAATCATACGTACAATCTCTGTAGATCGTTCAATTAACGCTTCTGATTCACGAACATATACGAAACCACGTGAAATGATTTCTGGGCCAGAGATAATTTTCTTTTCATCTTTACCAAGCGTTACAACAACTACTAGTATTCCATCTTGAGATAACATCTTTCTATCTCGAAGAACGATATTACCAACGTCACCTACACCTAATCCATCAATTAAAACATTACCAGCTTGTACTTTACCGACTAAGTTTGCTTCATCGTCACCAAAAGCAATTACATCGCCTTTTTCTACGATAAAGATATTTTCTCTTGTAATACCTACATCTTCAGCTAAATATGCATGTGCTTTTTGCATACGGAACTCACCATGTACGGGTACAAAGTACTTTGGTTTCATTAAATTTAACATTAATTTTAATTCTTCTTGGCTACCGTGACCTGACACGTGAACTTTTCGTTCGCCGTAATAAACAACTTCAGCTCCAGCTCTAAATAACAAATCAATAATTTTTGATACAGATATTTCATTACCCGGAATTGGCGAAGCAGCAATGATAACAGTATCACCTTTACGAATTGAAATTTGCTTATGCGCTTGTTTTGCCATTCTAGATAGAGCAGCCATCGGTTCACCTTGACTACCTGTCGTTAAAATAGCTACCTTTTTCTCTGGGAAGTTGTCTACTTCTTGTAATGAAATAACCATACCTTCTGGAACATCTAAATAACCAAGACGTCTTGCAATGTCTACTACTTTCACCATACTACGTCCTACTACTGCTACTTTTCGCCCTGTTTCAGCAGCAGCATCAAATACTTGTTGAATACGATGTACATTCGATGCAAATGAAGCAACGATAATGCGACCTTCTGCGCCGTAGAACACTTTAGAGATTTCTACACCAACTTCTTTTTCTGAACCTGTATAGCCTGGGCGCTCTGCGTTTGTACTATCAGATAATAAGCAAAGTACGCCTTCATTTCCGATTTGTGCCATTTTACCAAGGTCTGCTCCACTATTTCCAATTGGAGTTTGATCGAATTTAAAGTCTCCCGTATATACGACTGCACCTTTTGATGTATGGAAACAAACGCCAACAGAATCCGGAATACTATGTGTCGTTCCGAAGAATGACACCGTTGTAGTGTTAAATTCTACTGTTAAATTTGAATCGATTGTTTTTAGGTCTACACGGCCTAACATGCCCGCTTCACCAAGTTTTTCTTGTATAAGTCCTACTGTTAATTTCGTTGCATAGACTGGAATAGATAATTTACGAAGTACATACACAATTCCACCAATATGATCTTCATGACCGTGAGTAATAAATAAACCTTTTACTCGCTCTTGATTTTCCACTAAATATGTAATATCAGGAATAACGATATCAATTCCAAACATTTCATCTCCCGGGAACATTAACCCTGCATCTACGATAAAGATTTCAGAATCAATTTCAACACAGTACATGTTTTTCCCGATTTCACCTACTCCACCAAGAGCAAATACTTTAACAGACTCATTCTCTTTTCTCTTCATGTTGTTGCCTGGTTTAAAAATCTTGCAAACACTGATTTCACTAAAATTGCAGAGACACCAGGGGAAACTCTACAACCACCATATTTTCACCGTCCAAGACGAATGTCCTTACCGTTATGCGATATCATGTCCTTGTTTATTTTTTAAACCAGGTTTCACCTCTCTTTCATTATATAAATCAAATATCTTATTCGATATGATATGAAAATTTAATTAAATTATAATTTTTCCCAATTTTGCTAAGCATACCCGTACTAAGCTACTTAGCCATATTATACCTGATACAAGAAATAGAACACAAGTTAAATCGTGCGAAAGAAAGAGGAAAAGAACGGAATGACAACAAAAGTATCGAACGTATTTCCTTTATATTTACTCCGATTTTATACTCCATATTATTTTGAAGAACTAGCCATACATACGCTAAATTCATTTCATAATAGGGAGTTTCAAGATTTATTTTTCTAGAATCCAACAAAAACACTTACAAAATGGAGTTTTTTTATGAATTACGTCACATTTGAGGGGATTTCTCTAAAAACAGACACCGTAGTTTATTACGTTTATGCCATAATATCTATCATTTTTTGACTCAGTTAAAGGGGTACGATTATTTTCTTATACACATAATGAAGAAGCGATTAATATTCTTATAAGAACACATATAAGTAAGAAAAAGAGGAAAAGATTTGCATATAATAAAAAATGACCTAGTTCTACACTAGGTCATTTTTTATTAACGAGGGATAGATTGCATTACAGATTGTAACGTTACTCTTTCTTCTTCTGTTAATGGAAGAAGTGGTAAACGTACAGAACCTACATCTAATCCAACCATTTGTAACGCTGTTTTTACTGGAGTTGGACTTGGCGCCATAAATAATGAATCAGTTACTCTTACAAGTAATTGATGTAATTTTTGTGCCTTCTTAAATTCTCCTGCTTGAAATGCTGTAATCATTTCTTGCATTTCGTTTCCGATAACATGAGAGGCTACCGAAACGATACCTTTCGCTCCAACTGCCATAGCTGGTAACGTTAAACCGTCATCACCGCTGTATACCGCAAAGTCGTCCGCTGTTTTTTCAATGATTTCTGTCATTGTTAACACATCGCCGCCGGCATCTTTAATAGCAACAATGTTTTCTATTTCTGATAAACGAACAACTGTATCAACGGAGATTTGTACAATAGATCGTCCTGGAACGTTATATAGCATAACCGGAAGCGGCGTGCTTTCAGCAATTGCTTTAAAATGCTGATACATTCCTTCTTGACTCGGTTTGTTATAATACGGTGCTACTAGCATTACTGCATCCACACCAACTTCTGTTGCCTTTTTAGTTAAGTCAATAGAAGCATGCGTATTATTGCTACCTGTTCCAGCGATTACGGGCACTCTTTTATCGACAACAGATACGACATGGCGATATAACGCTACTTTCTCTTCTGAAGTTAATGTAGGAGATTCTCCTGTCGTTCCTCCTACCACGATTGCTGTTGTACCGTTATCAATTAAATAATTTACCAATTTCGTTGTCTTTGCAAAATCGATATTCCCGTTTATATCAAACGGTGTTACCATCGCGGTTGCAATTGTCCCAAAATCTATCATGGTCTCACTCCTTATTGTTCCAGTTGCTTTTCTTTTGAAAGCTCAAACGCACTATGTAATGCATTTACAGCCTCCACTAAATCAGTTTCTTTTACAAGAACCCAAATTGTTGTATGACTATCTGCCGATTGCAGGATTTGAATACCTTTTTCCGCTAAAGCTGTAACGATTTTCGCAGTAACCCCTGGGTATCCTGCCATTCCAGCCCCAACGATAGATACTTTCGCACAATGTTCTGTCACAATTGGCTCATATCCGAGGTTCTGTAATAATTTAACTGCATGACTTGATACATTATCACTCACCGTATATGCTACGCCAGTAGGTGAAATATTAATTAAATCAACACTTATTCCTTCGTTCGCCATCTCTTTAAACACATGTTGTTGCAAATCATATGCCGTTTCTTTTGCAAGCACTTTAATTTGCGTTACGTTTGATACGTGGGCAATGCCTGTAACAGGACGTTCTTCTACATCACGACCTCTTGTAGCACCGTCATATGCTGAAATAAGCGTACCTTCACTATCAGAATACGTAGAACGTACACGAAGTGGCACTTTTGCATGCATCGCAATTTCAACTGCACGTGGATGAACGACTTTCGCACCTTGATAAGCCATGTTACAAATTTCGTTATACGTTACAGTTTGAAGATGACGTGCATCTTTTACAATACGAGGATCCGCAGTCATAACACCTTCTACATCAGTGAATATATCGATGTATTCAGCATGAAGTGCAACACCTAATGCTGAAGCTGAAGTATCACTACCTCCGCGTCCAAGTGTTGTCGTATCACCTTTTTTCGTTTGTCCCTGGAATCCTGTAACGACGATTACATCTACATTTTCTAACTCTTCATGTATACGATCGCAATTCATTTCAATAATCTTTGCATTCGTAAAGTCATCATTCGTTACAAAACCAGCTTGTGCACCATTTAATGCTGCTGCTTTTATACCGTTCTCATTCAACATATTAGAGAAAACAATTGCAGAGATTAACTCTCCACACGATAATAATAAATCTTGCTCACGCTTAGAAATAGTAGATTCCTCTTGATTTACAAGACTTAATAACGTATCCGTTGCATATGGTTCACCTTTACGGCCCATAGCAGATACGACAGTAACTACTTTATAACCAGCAGCTAATGATTTTTTTATATGATGAAGCGCATGCTTACGTCCATTGTCATCACGTACTGATGTGCCACCAAATTTTTGAACAATTATTTTCATATTTTGCACCTTCTCTTAGCCGTTTACACTAATTGTAATTTTACTAAGCGCTCTGCAATTTGAACAGAATTCCATGCAGCGCCTTTTAATAAGTTATCAGATACGACCCAAAGATGGAATCCTTTATCGTTATTTAAATCTTTACGGATTCTTCCAACGAATACTTCGTTTTTACCTACTGCAGTAGCTGGCATTGGATATAACTGCTCTTCTGGATTATCTTGTAGAACAATACCTTCCGCATTTGCAAGTAAGCTCTTTAATTCTGCTACTGTTACGCCTTCTTTTTCTACTTCGATGTAAACAGACTCAGAGTGTCCTGATACAACTGGTAAACGTACACATGTTGCCGCTACTTCTAATTCAGGCATATGCATAATTTTTTTCGTTTCGTTAATCATTTTCATTTCTTCAAACGTAAATCCATTATCTTGGAATTTATCAATCTGTGGAATCGCATTAAAAGCAATTGGGAAATGCTTCTTATCACCTGATACAGGAAGAACATTTGCCTTAACTTCTTCGCCATTTAAGATTGCTTGTGATTGTTCATGCAGTTCTTCAATAGCTGCCGCACCAGCACCTGATACAGCTTGATATGTGGAAACGATTACTCGTTTTAAACCATATTGCTGACGAACTGGCTCAAGAGCTACTACCATTTGAATTGTAGAACAGTTTGGATTTGCAATAATACCATTATGTTCTTTTAAGTCGTTTTCATTTACTTCAGGTACAACAAGTGGCACGTTTTCTGTCATACGGAATGCACTTGTATTATCAACAACAATCGCACCGCGTTTTGCTGCTTCTGGCGCTAATTGTTTCGATACAGATCCACCAGCACTAAATAGTGCAATATCTACTCCTTCAAAGCTTTCAGGAGTTGCCTCTTGAACTGTAAATTCTTCGCCTTTAAATACAAGTTTCTTACCTGCAGATCGTTTAGATGAAAGTAACGTTAATTTCCCGATTGGAAATTCTCGTTTCTCTAAAGTATTTAACATTTGTTCACCAACTGCGCCGGTTGCTCCAACTACAGCGACATGAAAAGTTTTTTGCTTTTCCATCACTATGCCCCTTTCTAGATACCAATCCTTCTATAACTTAGAATCAGAAGGAGTATACAATACCCCTTCTAATCTTAATAACGTTAATTTTATCATATTCTACAGTAAGAATGATGGTTTCATCAAAAATTGTCCGTTTTTTTTCGTTTTTTAATTCATATATCTGAATTTTTCTACGACCACCGGTTGCAATTGCTTCCCTTGCAGCGCTTCTAATACTGTATCTTCCAGTAACTCCATACGAGCTACCATTGAGTTCGGTTTTTTCTCTGGCGCATCTTGACCGAATGGGACGAAGTAGATGTTTTTTGTTGCCATTAGGCGCATGAGATTTACCCCATTTAATCCTAAAGCATCATTCGTCGAAACCGCCAATACGACAGGCTTGCCATTTCTTAGCGTCGCTTTTGCTGCCATTAGTACTGGAGAATCTGTCATTGCATTTGCAAATTTACTCATAGAATTTCCTGTTAAAGGAGCGATTACCATGCAGTCTAATGGAATTTTAGGTCCAAGTGGCTCTGCTCCAACAATTGAATTAATTGCTTTAAAACCTGTTATTTCTTCAATCTTCTTAATCCACTCTGCTCCTTCTCCAAATCTAGTATTTGTTGATTGAACAGTGTATGAAACAACAGGACGTACTTCTGCTCCTTCAGCAATTAATTTTTCTAAGTGCGGCATAACTTCCTCATACGTACAATGTGAACCTGTAAATCCGAAACCAATTCGTTTCCCCTTCAAACTCATTTCTTTTCCTCCTCCTTTGCGATTGCATCTGCTGCTAATAACTGAGAAAGAACATTTGCTAAGATTTGCCCAGCCGTTTTTGGGGCAACAATACCTGGTAATCCAGGTGCTAGCAATGCTTTGACTCCTCTTTTTTCTGCATATCTAAAGTCGGTACCGCCTGGTTTAGAAGCTAAATCAATCACTAACGTATGAGCTGGCATTTTTGCAATAACATTCGCTGTTACAACGAGGTGCGGAATCGTATTAATTACAATATCGATATTTCCTACTTCTTTCTCTATGTCTTGCATATGAAAAGGAGAAAACATCATTTCTGTAATACGTGCAATATGTTCAGATCGTCTTGCTCCAACTTTGACATGGGCTCCTAATGATTGAAATGCTCTCGCAACACTCATTCCTGTTCTACCAAATCCTAGAACCATTACATTGGACCCATGAATTGTATAGTCGGTATGTTGAATTACCATCATTAATGTACCTTCTACCGTTGGAATAGAATTGTATATTGCTACATCATCACGATCAAATAATTTAACAAGTTTTCGGTTCGTAGTAGATACGAGATTTTCCAAGTAAGGTGTACCAATACCTGAATATATAGTAAAGTGTTCTGGTGTATTTTCAATTTGTTCTTTCGTTATTGAAACTTTTTCATTTGAAAAAATAGTATCTACTTCTCCTTTGGCATTTGTACCGGCAACCGGCAAAATAATTGCGTCTACAGAAGTGAAATCTAAATTTTGTATACTTTCTTTTGCTGCCCCTGTGAAACCATGATCTAACTGATCAAAACCTATCAAAGAAAGTTTCGCATCCAATTCAACTAGCTTACGAATTACTTCTAGCTGCCTTGCATCTCCTCCTATGACAGCAATATGCATCTCAGTCAACATTCCCTAATTCACCTTCTTTTTCTGTCATTTATAAGAAAAGTGCCTACTTTTTCTTTTTCCTCCACATCATATGTAATGTACGAGTTTATGGTGATTGAAAATCCAAATGCACATATGATTTATCAGGTTTCTATGTAGATACAAAAAAAGATGACCAAAATGGCCATCCTTCACTCCGAATTTGAACGATCTATACTATCACAAAGAAGCATATCGTGTCCGACTTTCTTTATTTGACTCCATGCCACCCTTACTTCTTGTGGTTCCTTTTTAAAACCTCCCCACTTCCCTACAGGTATTATAAGTGTTTGTATTTGCCCGTCTTTCTCATTAATCTCTAAATCCATATAACCTAAGACTCCCATTTTTTCCGCTTTTTCTATATCTACAACCTCTTTACCACTTAATTCACTTAATCGCATACACACTCCACTCCCCTAATGAATTTTTCATTTGCATTGTCTATAATTAGTACCTATTCTATATGTATAAAAAAAATAACCTTCTCTCATTTAAAAAGAGAGAAGGTTATTTTTTATACATCGTAAAAATTGATTATAGTTTTATTCCTTTTGGAAGTTTTCCGTCTGGACTAATAAGTGCCGCAGAGAACTCGTCAGTAAACATATTGCGAATTAATCCGTCCACATTTTCTTTTGTTACAGTGTTTACACTTTCAATAATCTCATCAAGTGAACGATGTTTACGAAGAAGCAATTCATTTTTACCGTTACGGCTCATACGGCTATTTGTACTTTCTAAACTTAACATTAAGTTTCCTTTTAATTGCTCTTTACTATTCATAAGCTCTTTTTCTGTAATACCTGTATTTTTCAATGTCTCTAATGTTTCTTGCATTGTTTCATACAATGTATCTAATTGTTGGCTACCTGTTCCACCGTAAAGTGTTAACATGCCTGTATCTTCATAAGAAGAGTGGTAAGAAAATACTGAGTAAGCTAATCCACGTTGCTCACGTACTTCTTGGAATAAACGGCTACTCATGCTACCGCCTAAAACATTATTTAATACAATTAAGTTATAAATATCTTCGTGTCCCATTTGTAAGCCTTTATATCCTAGACATAAATGAGCTTGTTCCGTTTCTTTTTTACGGGCTACCTTATTGAAATGGAAAATTGGGCTATGTACTTGTTCACGGTTTGTTGTTCCTTCATAACTACCGAAATATTGCTCCACTGTTTGTAAAAATGCTTCATCAATATTTCCTGCGATTGATACAACTACATTTTCAGGTGTGTAATGATCTTTTATATATTGACGTAACGTATCACCTGTAAACGTATTAAGCGTTTCTTCTGTTCCTAAAATAGGATATCCAAGTGGATGCGTTTCATATGTTGCTTTCGTTAACATATCATGCACAATCTCATCTGGAGCATCTTCGTACATTTTAATTTCTTCACATACGACATTCTTCTCTTTTTTCAGTTCTTCCTCATCAAATGTTGAATTAAAGAACATGTCTGCTAAAACATCTAAAGCATATTTAGCATGCTCATCTAATACTTTTGCATAGTAACATGTATATTCTTTTGAAGTAAATGCATTCACTTGACCACCAATGCTATCAAATGATTCTGCAATCTCTCGTGCACTACGTGTTTCTGTCCCTTTAAAGAACATATGCTCTAAAAAGTGAGAAATCCCGTTATTTTTTTCATTTTCATTTCTTGATCCCGCATGGATCCAAATACCAATCGCAACCGATCTTACAGTTGGTATATTCTCCATAACTATTCTTACACCATTTTTACAAGTATATTTTTTAATCAAAAACTTTCCTCCTACTGCCAGTTTCTCTAAATAAGTGCTATTATTTAATGATAACAAGTTTAAGGATCAATGTCATGCAAATGTATTTAATCCACACGTTTTTCATCCAGTAATTCTGTTATATTCCCCACTTTATATCCTTGTTCCTTCAATTTTTTAATCATTGTATCTAATGCTTCTGCCGTTGACGAAGTAGGATGCATTAATACGATAGCACCTGGGTGTATTTTTCTCATTACTCTCTGCAATAGTACATCTGGCTCAGGTCGCTTCCAATCGATTGTATCGACAGTCCACATAATCGTTCCCATTTGGAAATCATCAGCGATTTTCACGACTTCATCCCGAAAACTTCCACTCGGCGGGGCAAACCATCTTACTTTTTGATTCGTTACTACTTCTATCATTCGATTTGTTTTTTGTAACTGCTCTCGTATTTCATCAGACGATAGCGTTTTCATATTAGGGTGCGTATAAGAATGATTTCCGACTTCTTGATTTGCATCGACAATCATTTTTGCAAATCGTAAATTTTCTTTCACCCAACGTCCTTCTAAAAAGAAAGTGGCCTTCACATCATGCTTTTTCAATATCTCTAATATGCGAGGCAAATACTCATTTCCCCATGCCACATTTATTGTTAATCCTACCATTTTTTTATTTGGATGGCCTCTATAAATTGGAGCGGGTGATAAATCTTCTAAATGAACACTCGGTGAGACTTCTTTGAATTCAAGATATTTTTGATCAAATTCCTTTAGCTTCTTCATATTATTATACGATGCTTCAATATCCACTTGTCTTCCATTATATCCAGGTGTTGCCTTCCATATTTTATCAATCATCGCATTTTGAGGTGCAATCTCATACTTTTTTGCATGCTTTTGAATTTCTTCATGCAAGTTATCTTGTGCAAAAACAGAATAAGAGCCTAAACTGACATATAAAGAAAATATACATATGTATGCCAATATACGAACTTTCATATAAACCCTCCCAAATTAACTATATAAAAACATTTTCTTCTTATCTTTGTTAATTTGAGCGTTATAATGAAAACTATACCTATGCTGACATAAAAATATATATAAATCATATTTTTACATAACAAAAAAAGCCAGTTAAACTGGCTTTTACTTATTGCTGCTCTTGTTTGTTTTCTTCTTTAACAGCTTCTTTTTCTTGCTCTTCTTTTAGCAATACTTTTCTAGATAGATTTACGCGACCTTGCTTGTCAATCTCGATAACTTTAACTGTAATTACATCACCGATTTTTACAACGTCTTCTACTTTACCTACACGCTCAAGTGCAAGTTCAGAAATATGAACTAATCCATCTTTACCGCTGAATAATTCAACGAAAGCACCGAATTTCTCAACACGTTTCACTTTTGCTTCGTAGATTTCACCTACTTGTACTTCGCGAACGATATCTTCGATAATTTTCTTAGCTTTGTCGTTCATTTCTTGGTTTATTGAAGAAATGAATACTGTGCCATCTTGCTCGATGTCAATTTTAACGCCAGTTTCTTCAATAATTTTATTGATTTGTTTACCGCTCGGTCCGATAACGTCACGGATTTTATCTGGATTAATTGTCATTGTAATAATCTTTGGAGCGTACGCTGATAATTCAGTGCGTGGCTCTGGAATAACAGATAACATATGATTTAGAATGTGCACACGACCAACTTTCGCTTGTTGTAATGCCTCTTCTAAAATTTCACGAGATAGACCATCGATTTTAATGTCCATTTGTAGTGCAGTTACACCTTGTGCTGTACCTGCTACTTTAAAGTCCATATCACCTAAATGATCTTCCATACCTTGAATATCAGATAAAATTGTGTAATGCTCACCAGTTTTAACTAGACCCATTGCAATACCTGCAACTGGAGCTTTAAGTGGAACACCAGCATCCATCATTGCTAAAGTACTACCACAAATACTTGCTTGTGAAGTAGAACCATTTGATTCTAAAACTTCAGATACAAGACGTACTGTGTATGGGAAATCTTTTTCAGATGGAATTACAGGCTCAAGTGCGCGTTCTCCTATTGCACCGTGACCGATTTCACGACGACCTGGTCCACGCATTGGTCTTGTTTCACCAACACTAAATGATGGGAAATTGTAATGGTGCATAAAGCGTTTTGATTCTTCTACACCAAGACCATCTAAAATTTGCACATCGCCTAATGCACCTAATGTACAAATACTTAATGCTTGTGTTTGTCCACGAGTGAACAAACCAGAACCGTGTGTACGAGATAAAATACCAACCTCTGATGCTAATGGACGGATTTCGTCACCTTTACGGCCATCTGGACGGATTTTTTCAACTGTAATAAGACGACGTACTTCTTCTTTTACAATTTTATATAAAATCTCATTTACTTGTCCTAATGTATCAGCGTCAGCTTCCTGCGCTTCGTAATGCTCAATAACACGCTTTTTCACTTCGTTAATTGCATCTTCACGTGCATGTTTCTCATGTACTTGAATTGCTGAATGCATATCTTCTTCAGCCATTTCACGTACAGCTTGGTTAAGATCAGCGTCAACTTCATAAAGTTTCACTTCTGATTTCTCTTTACCTACAGCTTGTACAATCTCTTCTTGGAATGCAATTAGACGTTTAATTTCGTCATGACCAAACATAATTGCTTCTAACATTGTTTCTTCAGGTACTTGATCTGCTCCTGCTTCAACCATGTTAATCGCATCTTTCGTACCAGCTACAACTAAGTGAATATCACTTTGTTCTTGCTGTTCTACTGTTGGGTTAATAACGAATTCGCCATTAATACGGCCAACTGTCGCACCAGCGATTGGACCTTCAAATGGAATATCTGAAATCGATAACGCTAATGAAGAACCAAGCATAGCTGCCATTTCAGAAGAACAATCTTGATCAACACTCATTACAATGCTGACAACTTGTACTTCGTTACGGAAGCCATCTGCGAATAGCGGACGAATTGGACGGTCGATTAAACGACTTGCCAAAATTGCTTTTTCACTTGGACGACCTTCACGCTTAATAAAGCCGCCAGGAATTTTTCCGACTGCATATAAACGCTCTTCATAGTTTACTGTAAGTGGGAAGAAATCTACATTTTTTGCTTCTTTTGATGCAGTTGCTGTAGATAGAACCGCTGTATCGCCATATCTTACTAATACTGCTCCGTTCGCTTGTTTTGCAAGCTGACCAGTTTCAACTGTTAGCTGGCGACCAGCTAAATCTATCGAGAAGACTTGCTTTTCTTGACTCATTTAAGTACCCCTCTCAATTTAAAGTATTCAATTCTTCTATGTAAATGGATAGTATATCACAATATTCTACCTCTAGTATTGCCTAAAATTAAGTAAGCTATAAAGCGTAGAAGATATATTTTTACCTAACAAAAAAGCGGGAATATTCCCGCTTCTTTGACTATCGACGTAAGCCAAGCTTTGTGATTAATTCACGGTAACGTGTGATATCGCTATTACGAAGGTAAGTTAGTAAGTTACGACGTTTACCAACCATCTTTAATAGACCACGACGTGAATGATGATCTTTCTTGTGAGTACGTAAGTGCTCGTTTAGAGTGTTAATTTGCTCCGTTAGGACAGCAATTTGAACCTCTGGAGAACCAGTATCAGTCTCATGAGTTCTAAATTGTGCAATGATTTCATTTTTACGTTCTTGTGTTAAAGCCATCCTATTTCACCTCCTATTAATTAAACCCCCAATTACCTAGCAAGCGTCGGTGAGTCGCAATGCCAAGCAATGGTTGTCATAAAGTACATAACATAGAATACTACTTTTCATTTGAAAAAGCAAGTATATTCTTTTCGCTCATAAAATATTCTTGTGCTGTTTTCTTATCTTTTGCGATTTGTTCAACTAACTCATCAATACCGTTGAATTTCTTTTCTGCTCTTATACGCATATGCCACTCTACTGTAACATTTTGATCGTATATATCTTTGTTAAATTCAAATAAGTGCACTTCAATTGATAATTGACGCTCATCTTCTTTAAAAGTCGGTTTATATCCAATATTACATACACCATCGTACCATTCATCGTGAACTTTTAATCTCACTGCATAAACACCTACAGGTGGCAATAAATACTCATCACTTAAACCTACATTAGCTGTCGGGAAACCAATTTGACGCCCACGTTTGTCGCCGTGTATAACTGTTCCCGCTACAGTATAGGCTCTACCTAAAATAGATGGAATTTGCTCCATTTCGCCATTTCGAATTAACTTTCGTAATGCTGTAGAACTTACTTTCTCTTCTTGAAATTCAACTTTTTCAATCACAGTCTGTGTAAACTCCCCTCTTGCATGAAATGGTAAAGTCTCCATCTTTCCTTTTCCTAAACGTCCATATGAATAATCAAACCCTGCTACTACATGCTTTACATTTAAACCAATAATATAATCATCTACAAATTGTTGCGGTAATAACCCTGCAAATGATTCATCAAATTTAATCACATATAATATATCGATTCCTAAGCTTTCGACTATTTTTTCTTTATCACGCATTGGTGTAATATACTCCACATGCGCATCCTTTTTCCCTAAAACAACAGATGGATGAGGATGAAATGTCATAACTGCACTTTTATATCCTCGTTCGTCCGCTATTTTTTTCGCAGTTCGAATTACACATTGATGTCCTAAATGAATGCCATCAAAAAATCCTAATGCCATTACAGTAGGTGGTAATTCTAATTTATTTTGTTCATGTGGATGAGTTAAATGAATAAGTTTCACGCTTGAATTCACCTTTTTCTGTAATAATCCTTCCAATAATTCATTATAGCTTTAGTTCTTGATTATTCACAAGTACTTTCATCGGCTTTAACATGCCAGGATGTTTCGGATGATGTTCATAAATTGCTAAGCAACGATCATTTTTATCAAACACTGTAATAAATGGTGCTGTTATTTCTAATTCATTCTTTAAGAACATACCATTCTTTATTTTCTCTGCTTGCTTTTCATCTACAACCATTTTTGGAAACTTACTTAATGCTTCATCAATTGAAATGAAGATAGACTCTACTGTTCCATTTTGCACGTTTTCTTCAATTTCTTCAAATGATATGCAATCTTCTAATAAAAATTCACCAGATGCCGTTCTTACAAGGTGAGACATATGTGATGGGAAACCAAGTTTCTCCCCGATCATTACAGCTAACGTTCTTACATATGTTCCTTTACTACACGTTACACGGAAACGGAATGAAATATTTTCTCCTTCAAAAACTTCACGATCATCAAGTAATACGAATTCATGAATTGTAATTGTACGAACTGGACGTTCCACCTCTTGTCCTGCTCTTGCATATTCATATAATTTTTTCCCGTTTACTTTTACAGCCGAGAACATTGGTGGCATTTGTTCAATCGTGCCTGTTAATTCCGCAAGGACTTTCTCTACTTCCATACGAGTAATAGTACGATCTACATTTTTCGTTTCAACAACCTCACCAGAAGCGTCTTCAGTTGTCGTTGAAAACCCTAATGTTACTTCACCTTCATATGTTTTCGTTTCACTTGTTAAAAATTGTGCAATTTTCGTTGCTCTTCCAACGCAAATTGGTAATACTCCTGTTACATCTGGATCTAATGTTCCCGTATGACCAATTCTCTTTTCTCGCAATATCTTTCTTAATTTAAATACTCAATCATGTGATGTCATGCCTTTTGGCTTATGTAATAATACTACACCTTCCATATATGTTCACCTCATCATAATTCTTTCGTATTAAATATCCAAAACTTATTTTGCATTGAAAAAATGGATAGACAAATGTCTATCCATTATTCTTCACGTTTACCGTCTTTATTAATTTCATGTAAAAGTGTATCAATTCGATGACCATATCCGATAGACTCATCAAACTCAAAGGTAATTTCCGGTGTTTTACGAAGACGAATACGTTGGCCAATTTCTGAACGAATAAAGCCTTTTGCCTTCGCTAAACCTTTTAAAGTATTTTCTTTCTGTTCTTCGTCACCTAAAACAGAAATATATACTTTAGCAATTTGTAAATCACCACTCACTTGTACATCTGTTACTGTAACAAATCCAATACGTGGGTCTTTAATTTTACGACTGATAATATCGCCTAATTCTTTTTTCATTTGCTCGCCCACACGGTTCGCACGTAATTTCATAACTCTTCACCTCATTCAATACCATTCCAAATGTGTTATTGTACGTTCAATTTCAGGAAATGAATCGATGTACTCAAGTACACGATTCATTTCTTTTTCACAGATAACACGATTTGAGGATACGGAAACAATTGCAATTTCTGTACGTTGCCATACATCTTGGTGCCCAACTTCAGAAACAGCTACATTATAGCGCTGTTTCACACGAGTTAACACACGTTGTAAAATTGCACGTTTCTCTTTTAAAGAATGCACATCGTAAATCATACACTCGAATGAGAGTGAAGCGATAATCATCGCTTCACTTCTTCCATAATGTACGCTTCAATGATGTCCCCTTCTTTAAGATCATTATATCTCTCAATTGTAATACCACACTCATAGTTTTGTGCAACTTCTTTTACGTCGTCTTTGAAACGTTTTAACGTATCAAGTTGTCCTTCGAAAATTACTACGCCGTCACGGATAATACGTACGCCACTATCACGCGTAATTTTACCGTCTGTTACATAACAACCTGCGATTGTTCCAACTTTTGTTACTTTAAACGTTTGACGAACTTCTGCTTGACCGATTACTTTTTCTTCGAATTCTGGATCAAGCATACCTTGCATCGCTGCTTCAATCTCTTCGATTACTTTATAAATAATACGGTGTAAACGAATATCAACGTTCTCTAATTCAGCTGTACGCTTCGCGTTCACATCTGGACGTACGTTAAATCCAATTACAATTGCATTAGATGCAGAAGCTAAAATGATATCAGATTCTGTAATCGCACCTACACCAGTGTGAATGATTTTAACTTTTACGCCTTCAACATCAATTTTACGAAGTGATGCTGCCATCGCTTCAACAGAACCTTGTACGTCTGCTTTTACGATTAAGTTAATTTCTTTTACATCGCCCTCTTGGATTTGTTGGAATAAATCTTCAAGGCTTAATTTAGATTTCTCACCACGTTGTGCAACTAACGCTTCTTGTGCACGTGATTCACCAATTTGACGAGCTTTCTTCTCATCAGCGAATGCCATGAAACGATCTCCAGCCTGTGGTACTTCGTTTAAACCAGTAATTTCAACAGGAGTTGATGGACCAGCAACTTTTACACGACGACCAATATCACTTACCATTGCACGAACACGTCCGAATGAAGTTCCAACAACGATTGGATCTCCAACTCGAAGCGTACCGTTTTGAACAAGTAATGTCGCGATAGTTCCTTTACCTTTATCAAGCTGTGCTTCGATTACTGTACCAGTTGCATAGCGGTTTGGATTTGCTTTGTATTCTTCTACTTCACTTACAAGAAGGATCATTTCTAGTAAGTTGTCAATGCCTTCGCCTTGAATTGCAGAAATTGGTACGAAAATAGTATCTCCGCCCCAAGCTTCTGGAACTAATTCATATTCTGTTAGTTCTTGCATTACGCGATCAGGGTTTGCAGCTGGTTTATCCATTTTATTCACAGCAACAATAATTGGTACTCCTGCTGCCTTCGCATGGTTAATTGCTTCAACCGTTTGTGGCATAACACCGTCATCCGCTGCAACAACAAGGATTGTAATATCCGTTACTTGTGCACCACGAGCACGCATCGTTGTAAATGCTGCGTGACCAGGTGTATCTAAGAATGTAATCTTCTTATCGTTTACTTCAACTTGATATGCACCGATATGCTGAGTAATTCCACCCGCTTCGCCTGCAGTTACTTTTGAGTTACGAATAGAATCCAGTAATGTTGTTTTACCGTGGTCAACGTGTCCCATGATTGTAACTACAGCTGGACGTTCTTTTAAGTTCTCTTCATCATCTTGCTCATCAATGAATGTTTCAAACTCAGTCTCGCTCACAATTACTTCTTCTTCTACTTCAATACCGTAGTCGTTAGCAATTAACTCAATTGTATCTTTATCCAAGTCTTGGTTAATTGTTGCCATAATTCCAAGCATGAAGAGCTTCTTAATAATTTCAGATGGCTCTTTGCTTAATTTTTTAGCAAGATCTCCTACTGTAAGGCTTCCAGAGAAAGTAATTTTATCTGGTGTTTCTACAATTTGAGTTTGTTGTCTACCAGCAAAGTTCTCTTGACGTTTGTCTTCGTTTCCTTTGCCTTTTTTCTTTTTCTTATTGCTGTTCTTTTTACTGCGAACAACTTTTTCTTCTACTTCAAACTCATCTGCAACAGAAGGTTTTTCAGTTTGATATTCATTATCTAATTTATTTACTACTTCATCGTCTAACATTGTCATATGATTCGAAACCTCGATATTCATTTCTTTTAGTTTTGTCATAAGATCTTTACTTGAGATATTATGTTTTTTTGCATATTCATGCACTCGAATTTTACTCATACCTTCACCCCCGGTAATTTGTATCGAGCATGCTACGCAGCTTTTTCGCAAAGCCTTCATCTAACACAGCTACAACGACTCGCTCATCTCTCCCAATCGCATGCCCTAATTGTTGTCGATTTTCGACCTTTCTCATTGGTACGTTGTAGTACGTAGTTTTATCTGTGATGCGTTTTGTAGTATTTACTGACGCATCTTCAGATAGCAATACAAGTTTTGCTTTGCCACTTCGTACTTCTTTTAAAACGAGTTCTTCACCCGAAATAATTTTCCGAGCCCGGTTTGCTAGTCCTAAAAACGATTTCCAATCGGACACTTATTTCGACTCCTTCTCAACAAGCTCAAGAAGCTCTTCATATAAAGAACCGTCGATTTTCGCTTTTAGATGATGTTCCAAAACATTTTTCTTTTGAGCTTGAAGAATGCTCTCCTTGTCCTTCGACAAGTAAGCACCTCGTCCTGATTTTTTCCCAGTTAAATCAATGGACACTTCTCCCTCTTTGGAACGAACAATGCGAACGAGCTCTCGTTTTGATTTCATTTCTTGCGTTGCAACACATTTTCGTAACGGAACTTTTCGATTGCTCATACTCATCACCTCTATTCGATTTCGTCTTCCACTGAATCGAATCCAAATGCGATTACGCTATCTTCTTCTGTTACAATACCAAGTTGTTTCGCATCAGACTCACTCTTAATGTCAATTTTCCAGCCTGTTAATTTAGCTGCAAGACGTGCATTTTGTCCACGCTTACCGATAGCTAATGATAGCTGGTGGTCTGGAACAACTACTGTTGTCGCTTTTTCTTCTTCATCTACAAGTACTTTAACAACTTGTGATGGGCTTAATGCATTTGCAACATATTCAACTGGATCATTTGACCAGCGAACGATGGCAATTTTTTCACCTTTTAATTCGTCTACAATGCGTTGTACACGTTGCCCTTTTGGTCCTACACAAGAACCAACTGGATCAACATCAGTGTTCTCTGCATATACAGAGATCTTAGAGCGATCGCCAGCTTCACGTGCTACAGAACGAATTTCTACAGTTCCATCATAGATTTCAGGAACTTCCATTTCGAATAAACGTTTTAAAAGACCAGGATGTGTACGTGATACGTAAATTTGTGGTCCTTTTGTCGTTTTTTCTACTTTCGTAATGAATACGCGAATACGATCATGTGGTTTGTATTGCTCATTAGGCATTTGCTCACTTACAGGTAATAAAGCTTCTACTTTTCCTAAGCTTACATAGATGAAACGAGCATCTTGACGTTGTACAATACCTACCATAATATCTTCTTCACGATCACTAAACTCAGAGTAAATAACACCGCGCTCTGCTTCACGCACTCGTTGTGTTACAACTTGTTTTGCAGTTTGTGCTGCAATACGACCAAAGTCTTTTGGTGTTACTTCAATTTCTAGTACGTCACCATCTTGGTAGTTTGGATTAATTTGTCTTGCTTCCTCTACAGAAATTTCAAGACGTGGATCAAACACATTGTCTACTACGTCTTTACGTGCTAAAACTTGAATTGTTCCCACTTCTGGGTTAAAGCTCACACGAACGTTTTGTGCTTGATTAAAATTGCGCTTATAAGCAGAGATTAAAGCTGCTTCAATCGCATCAATAATAATGTCTTTGCTAATGCCTTTTTCAGATTCTAATACGAGCAAAGCATCTAATAACTCAGTGCTCATGAAGATCCCCCTTCTAACTAAAACGTAACAGCAAGTCGCGCATTTGCGACTTTATCCATCGAAATTTGGATTTCTTTTTTACGTGTTTTAATTGTTAATAATAATGTTATTGTTGTACCATCGTAAGAAAGCAGTTTTCCTTCAAACATCTTTTCACCATCAATCGGCTCATATGTTTTAATTGCCACTTGTTTTCCTACCGCTTGCTGGAAGTCTTTTTCTTTCTTTAATGGGCGTTCCGCTCCAGGAGATGATACATCCAAAAAGTAAAGATGAGGAATTGGGTCCTCTTTATCTAAAGCTTCGCTTAAACGTTCACTTACCGCACCGCATTCTTCAATGTCGACTCCCTTTTCAGAATCGATGAATACGCGTAAGAACCAGTCTTGTCCTTCTTTCACATACTCTACATCTACAAGTTCAAGATTTAACTCTTCAACGATCGGCTGCGCAAATGCTTCTACAACTTCTGTGACTTTCTTATCCATAAACAGCCTCCTTCCTGCCGTCATGTACCATTTAAAAGAAGAAGACCCCGCCAATTTAAAAACGGTCTATCTTATTCTTTCTCGTTAGCTAACAAAAGCCCCTGCTGTTCAGCAGGGATTATCTGTCTTAGTATTACCAAATTTAAGAAGTAAAACTTGTAACAAAATATGTATATACGACAGAAATCTTTTACCTATCTACGTAGATAAAACATAGATAGTAACACGAAAGAGTGGGTTTCCCCACTCTTTTCTTTACACAATATACATGACATGGTTATCTCGGTTAATAGTATATCATAGGAAATGTTGATTTGCAAAGACTTTTCCTACCTACTAGAACAGTGATAACTGGTTTTGATCTGGTAAGTCTCCTAAACAACCTTGGCTATCTAAATACTCAATAATTGTTTTCGAAACCTTACTTCGCTGTTGCAAGTCTTCTTTTGATAAGAAGTCTCCATTTTTACGTGCTTCTACAATACTTAAAGCTGCGTTTGTGCCAAGACCAGGTACTGCATTAAATGGAGGGATTAATGTATCTCCATCAATAATAAATTCTGTTGCATGTGAGCGGTATAAATCCACCTTTTGGAATGAGTATCCACGCTCACACATTTCAAGTGTCATTTCTAGTACCGTTAATAAACTCTTCTCTTTCGGCGCAGCATCGAGTCCCTTTTGAGCAATTTCATCAATTCTTGCACGTATAGATGCTGAACCTTTCGCCATTGCCTCTACATCAAAATCATCTGCACGAACTGTAAAATATGCGGCATAGAATAACAGTGCAAAATGTACTTTAAAGTATGCGATACGTACAGCCATAAGTACGTAAGCAGCCGCATGGGCTTTAGGGAACATGTATTTAATCTTCTTACATGAATCAATATACCAACCTGGCACATTATTATTTTTCATGTCTTCTTCCCATTCTTCCGGTACACCTTTACCTTTACGAACCGACTCCATGATTTTGAAGGCTAATGATGGATCTAGACCTTGATAGATTAAATATACCATGATGTCATCACGACAACCGATAACTTCGCTCAGCGTACATGTACCGTTATAAATTAACTCGTTTGCATTACCAAGCCATACGTCGGTACCATGTGATAGTCCAGAAATTTGGACTAACTCTGAGAATGTCGTCGGTTTTGTCTCTTCTAACATCTGTCTTACGAATTTTGTACCAAACTCTGGTATACCAAGTGTACCTGTTTTACAGTTAATTTGTTCTTCCGTTACCCCTAACGATTCTGGACCAGAGAAAATTTTCATTACTTCTGGATCATCCGTTGGGATTGTTTTCGGATCAATACCACTTAAATCTTGTAACATACGAATAACGGTCGGATCATCGTGTCCTAGTATATCAAGTTTCAATAAATTATCATGAATCGAGTGGAAATCAAAATGCGTTGTTCTCCATTCAGCACCAATTGAATCAGCTGGATACTGTATTGGTGAGAAATCAAAGATATCCATGTAATCTGGCACAACGATAATACCGCCTGGATGCTGTCCTGTTGTACGTTTTACACCGGTACACCCTGCTACTAAGCGATCAATCTCTGCATTTCGAATCGTTAAGTTATGATCATTTGCATAACCTTTTACATATCCGTAAGCAGTTTTTTCCGCAACTGTACCAATCGTTCCTGCACGATATACATAGTCTTCACCGAACAGTACTTTCGTATAGTTATGGGCACGTGGTTGGTATTCCCCGGAGAAGTTCAAATCGATATCGGGTACCTTATCTCCTTTAAATCCAAGGAATGTTTCGAACGGAATGTCATGTCCATCTTTTACATATGGAATATTACAAGCAGGACATTCTTTATCTGGTAAGTCAAAACCAGAGCCTACAGAACCATCATTAAAGAATTCTGATTGCTTACACTTCGGACATACATAGTGTGGTGGTAATGGGTTTACTTCTGTAATTTCCATCATCGTTGCAACAAATGATGATCCTACCGATCCACGCGAACCTACTAGATATCCGTCTACTAACGATTTTTTCACAAGCTTATGTGAAATTAAATAAATTACGGCGAATCCATGCCCAATAATACTTTTTAATTCTTTTTCTAAACGTGCTTCTACAATTTCCGGTAGCTCTTCACCATAAATGCTACGCGCCATTTTATAACTCATATCACGCGTTTCATCATCAGCACCTTCAATTTTCGGTGTGTATAAATCGTCTTTTACTGGATGCACATCACCAATTAATGACGCAATCTTTTGTGTATTTGTTACAACAACTTCTTTCGCTTTATCTTCACCTAAGAATGAAAAACATTCTAACATTTCATCAGTTGTACGGAAATGTACTGGCGGTAATGAATGTCGATTTAACGGATTGGCTCCGCCCTGCGAACTGACTAAAATTTTACGATACATTGCATCCTCAGGGTCTAAATAATGCACGTTTCCTGTAGCAACAACTGGTTTATCTAACGTCTCACCTAGTTTTACTAAGTTAGAAATAATTGTTTTTAATTGACCTTCGTCTCGAACAAGTTCACGTTCTACTAAATGACGCAACACCTCTGGAGGCATTACTTCAATGTAATCATAGAACTGGGCAATTTCTTCTACCTCTTCAGGTGCCTTTTGCATCATTGCCTCGAAAACTTCACCTTTATCACAAGCCGTTCCTACTAAAATTCCTTCACGGTATTTTTTTAATAGTGACCTCGGCACACGTGGTACACGGTAAAAGTAATTAAGGTGAGAATATGAAACAAGTTTATATAAATTTTTCAATCCAACATCTGATGTGGCAAGTAACGTCATATGACTTGGACGGCCACGCTTATACGCATCCCCTTGTCCCATGCTATCATTTAATTGATCGTGATATTCAAATCCCTTTTCAATTACGTCTTTCAACATTTTCACAAGTAAATATCCCGTCGCTTCTGTATCATAAATTGCACGGTGATGTTGTGTTAATTCAATATCAAGTTTTTTACACATCGTATTTAATCGATGATTTTTCATTTCTGGGAATAAGAATCGTGCAAGTTCTAACGTATCAATAACGGGGTTATTCGTTTTTTCTAGTCCAGCCTTTTTAAAACCTACGTTAATAAAGCCCATATCAAAGCTCGCGTTATGGGCAACAAGTGTATGGTCGCCCATCCATTCCTCAAACTTTTTAAACACTTCGTCCACTTCAGGTGCATCAGTTAACATATCATCTGTAATACCTGTTAATTCAATGATCGTCGCCGATAATGGTTGATGCGGATTTGCAAAAGATTCAAAGCGGTCAATAATTTCGCCACCCTTTACTTTTACAGCAGCCAACTCAATAACTGTATCGTATACAGCTGATAAACCTGTCGTCTCAACGTCGAAAACAACATACGTTTCCTCTGCAAGTAAACGATGCGCTTCGTTATATGCTATCGGTACACCATCATTAACTAAATTTGCTTCTACACCATATATAACTTTAACTCCAGCCTTCTTCCCCGCAGAATACGCCTCTGGGAAAGACTGAGCCACGGCATGGTCTGTAACCGCAATAGCCTCATGTCCCCATTTACCAGCTTGAGCAACAAGCTTAGAAACTGGAGTGACAGCGTCCATTTGACTCATCGGAGTATGGAGATGCAGCTCTACTCGTTTTTCGCCTTCTGGTGCTTTATCTTTACGAGACGGTCCTGTTATTTCATTAATATCATTTGCAATCATTACTAAATCTCGAACGAATGTATCGTTTTGAACAGAACCACGCGCTTTCACCCACATTCCTTTTTTCAAGGATTGCAGCATTGGAATATCTTCTTTGTCACGCGAGAACATTTTGATCATAATAGAATCCGTATAATCCGTTATTTTTAAAGTTAATAACGTACGTCCACTACGAAGCTCTTTTGTTTCTACATGGAAGACATATCCTTGAACCGTTTTTCTTCTTTCTTCATCTTGAATTTCTCGCATCGGTGTAATCTCTTCATCTGGCTTAATAAGATACCCGAGTGTAATCGGTCCTTCATACACAACGCTGCTTTCTTCAGCTTGCTTCTTCGCCATTTCTTCCATAGCTTGTATAACACGCTCGCGGTCTTCTTGCTGCGTTTGTTCACGAAACTTTTGCATTTCTTCTGTATTTTGCTGTATATGTGTGTCTAACTGAAAACGCGGGAATCCAAAAACTTCGTATTGATCCCCTACTGGTTTCGCAACGTTTTTCTTTAAAGCAGTAGACTCCAACTCGTTATTCACATTTATTAGCAACTTCACTCCATTCACCTGTGGAAGCTGCTTCTTTAAGTATGCGAACATAGGTGAAAATGTAATTCGTTCCGTACAAAGCGGCCAATACGCCCTCACTTCTTCTTCTGTAAATTGTTTATTCTCTGTTTCTAATGCAAATGTTGTTCTTGCAATATGAGAAAATGATTGCTTAAGCTTTGTTTCTAGCAATTCATATAATTCTGTAGGCAAAATACGTGGCACTTGTAAATCAAAATGCCAACTTTTATTCGCTTTATCAATAACGAGCCTTTCAATACCACCGCCTTGTAAATATTGATTTATAAGGTCGTCTGGTATTTGCAACTGCTGGAGCAAAATTTGAAATCGCTCTTGTTGTTCATTTGTTAAAGACATAAGCACTCTCCTTCCATTTGCTATTATAAATTGAAACGTACCACAAAGAAAGATTTCTCACCTCTTCTTTTACAAAATACGTTTACAAAGAAAGAGAAGGTACCCCATTACGAGGTACCTCTTCTTATTTTAAAATATTTGCAATATATGTTTGAAGTTCTTCTACTTTTACTTCTTCAGACTCACCTGTAGCACGTACTTTCACTTCTACAATACCTTCGTCTGCTTTTTTACCAACTGTAACACGAACTGGAAGACCGAATAAATCTGCATCTGCAAATTTAACACCTGCACGTTCTGCACGATCGTCTAATAACACTTCATAGCCTTGTTCTTGTAATGAGTTGTAGATATTTTCACCCATTTCACGTTGTGCATCCGATTTCATATTTACTGGAATTACATGCACATGGAACGGTGCTACAGCTTTTGGCCAAACTAAGCCGTTCTCATCGTTAAACTGCTCTGCAATTGCTGCCACTGTACGAGATACCCCGATACCGTAACAACCCATAATAAGTGGTTGTGTTTTTCCGTTTTCATCCAGGAATGTTGCGTTCATTGCTTCACTATAACGAGTTCCTAATTTGAATACATGACCAACTTCAATTCCGCGTGCAAAAAGAATTGTTCCGTTTCCATCTGGAGATTGGTCTCCTTCTTGGATGAAGCGTAAATCTGTATATTGACTTACTTTAAAGTCACGTTCTGGATTTACATTTACATAATGGAATCCTTCTTCATTCGCTCCTGAACATCCGTTAACAATTGATGCTACAGCATGATCAGCAATAATTTCGATATCACCTGTTACATTAATCGGTCCTAATGAACCAACTTCCCAATTTAATAATGCTTTTACTTCTTCATGAGAAGCAAGCTCAACAACTGAAGCGCCGTATACATTTTTCACTTTCACATCGTTTACTTCGTGATCACCACGAACAAGTACCACTACTAATTTCTCATCTACTTTAAACACCATAGACTTAATGCACTTGTCAGCTTCGATGTTTAAGAATGCAGATACTTCTTCAATTGCTTTTTGGTCTGGTGTTGCTACTTTTTCAAGTGCTTTTTCTGCTTCGTCACTCTTCGTATACGTAGCTACAACAGGAGCCATTTCGATGTTTGCTGCATAATCAGATGTGTCAGAGTATGCAATTGTATCTTCACCAACATCAGATAATACCATAAATTCATGTGTATCTTTTCCGCCCATTGCTCCAGAATCAGCAATAACTGCACGGAAATTCAAGCCACAGCGAGCAAAAATGTTAGAGTATGCTTTATATAAACGATCGTATACTTCATCTAAGCTCTCTTGTGTAGCATGGAAAGAGTATGCATCTTTCATTAGAAACTCTCTTCCACGTAATAAGCCGAAACGAGGTCTTTGCTCATCACGGAATTTTGTTTGAATTTGGTATAATGTTAACGGTAATTTTTTATATGATTTCACTTCATCACGCACAAGATCCGTAATTACTTCCTCATGTGTCGCTCCTAATGCGAATTCACGAGCATTACGATCTTTCATACGCATTAATTCAGATCCGTAAGAATACCAACGACCTGATTCTTGCCATAATTCCGCAGCTTGCATAGCTGGCATTAATAATTCTACAGCTCCTGCGCGCTCCATTTCTTCTCGAACGATACGTTCTACTTTGTGTAATACTTTTAATCCAAATGGTAGAAAGCTATAAATACCAGAAGCATTTTGACGCATAAAACCTGCACGAAGTAATAGCTGATGACTCTTAATTTCAGCATCAGCTGGAACTTCACGTAATGTAGGACTGAATACCATACTTTGTTTCATTTATTTGCACCTCTTCATTTTACTCTTACACGCAGTAAAACCCCTCACCTCGAGTTAGGTGAGGGATTTTATTCTACGAGCTCTATTTCATTATAAGTTTCACTTTATTTTACAAGAAAAACTTACGAATGTCATTCCAAGTTACAACTAACATAAGTAACATTAATAATGCAAAACCAATAAAGTGAACCATTCCTTCTTTTTGGCGATCAATTGGTTTCCCTCGTAACGCTTCAATTAAGAAGAAGAATAAACGGCCACCATCTAAAGCAGGAACTGGTAATAAATTAAATAAACCAAGATTAATGCTTAGAACTGCAGCTAAACTTAGTACACGCGTAAACCCATAATCTACAACTTGATCTGTTAGATTATAAATTCCTACTGGACCTGATAACTCATTAATAGAAAATTGACCAGTTACTAATTTAACAAGAGATTCAAAAATTAGTTTCGTCCATTGGTACGTTTGTTCAAATCCTGATTTAATAGAACCCATTACTGTTTTCTCTACAGGAGAATACACACCGATTCTACCAACTTCGTCTTTTCCTTCTTTATCGAGTGTTGGCGTTACTTTCACATTAAACTGTTCATTATCACGCTTTACTTGTAACGTAATTTCTTTATTTGGGTTTTCACGTACAATAGTAACAACATCTTTCCATGTACTTGTGTTTTTCCCATCAATAGCTTGAATTGTATCATTCTCTTTCAATCCAGCTTGCTGTGCTGCACTGTTATCCATCACTTTTCCAACCATTGGTTTGTCAACAGGAACCCCTTGTACAAATCCAAGAATCACAAAAATAACAAATGCTAAAATGAAGTTCATTGCAGCACCCACAAAGATTGTTAAAGCGCGTTGCCCTAGTTTTTTCGAGCCAAATTGTCTATTATACGCAGCAATTTGAATTTCTTCCCCCGCAGTAATAATACGAGCCTTTTCATTCACTCGGAATGTTTGAAGCTCTTCCTCGTACTCTTCATAGCCCGAAATTGTTAAATTATGCTCCAAATCAGCTTGTTCGACTTCAATAACACGAACATTTGGATACTTTTCATATCCATCAAAAACTAATTTTACAACTTCGTCTTTTTCATTTAATACAAGGCCAACCTTTTTCCCAGGCTTTAACTCAACTGTGTCCGCATCCTCGCCGGCCATTCTTACATAGCCACCAAGGGGCAGTAATCGAATCGTATACACCGTTTCATTCTTTTCAAATGAGAATATTTCGGACCAAAACCAATCGCAAACTCGCGGCATAAAATACCTGCTCTTTTTGCGAAATATAGATGCCCTAGCTCATGGAAAAATACGAGTGCACCGAAAATTAATATAAAGGCAATCGCTGTATTCAATTCCATAACCACCTTTGCTAAATTTGTTCCATCACAAACCGTCTTGTGGCCGCATCAATTTCCAAAATTTCCTCTAAGCTCGGTCGTGCAATGACATTGTGATGGTTCATTGCTTTTTCAATGAGATCTTCCACTGTTAAGAAACCAATTCTCTTTTGTAAAAAGGCTTCAACCGCTACTTCATTCGCTGCGTTCATTACAGCTGGCATACTTCCACCTGCTTTTCCAGCTTCATACGCAAAACGTAAACAACGGAATCGTTCTTGGTCCATTTTCTCAAAATGCAACGTCCCTATTTCCCATAAGTTTAACTGTTTTGTGTCTGAAAGAGGCAATCTATCAGGATATGTAAGTGCGTATTGAATTGGTACTCGCATATCAGGTGAACCAAGCTGCGCCATTACACTACGATCTTCAAATTCAACCATAGAATGGATAATACTTTCTTTATGTAAAACAACATCGATTTGCTCATAAGGGATACCAAAAAGCCAATGTGCTTCAATTACTTCTAGTCCCTTATTCATCATTGTAGCAGAATCAATTGTAATTTTCGAACCCATTGACCAGTTTGGATGTCGAAGCGCATCTTCTACGGTCACATGATGCAATTCATCCCTCGTTTTATCACGGAAACTTCCACCAGAAGCCGTTATAATAAGACGAGAAATTCTTTTTTCATTTTCACCATTCAAGCACTGAAAAATAGCCGAATGTTCACTATCTACTGGAAGTAACGAAACATTATGTTTTCGTGCTGCTTCCATTACAAGATGTCCTGCAGTTACTAACGTTTCTTTATTTGCAATTCCAATTGTTTTTTTCGCCTCAATTGCACGAAGTGTTGGTAACAACCCTACGCTACCTACAACAGCATTTACTACAATCTCCGCATCTGGATGTAATGCTACTTCTAAAAGTCCTTCACTACCATATACAATTTTTGTATTACCAGAAACAGATTGTAATTTTAAAACATCTTCCTCTCTTTGCACAGAGACGATTTGCGGAGAAAATTCTTGAATTACCTTTACTGCGTAGTCAATATTTTTCCCTACAGAAAAAGCAACGAGACGGAATTGGTCTGGGTGCGAGCGTAATACATCTAAAGTTTGTGTACCAATTGATCCGCTTGCACCTAATAAACTAATGTTTTTCATGACTCCAACCCCTCGTTCATTTATTAATTGTATTGTAATAAGAAGTAGAGAATTGGTAAAACGAATAACCAACTATCTGTTCGGTCTAATATACCACCATGCCCAGGTAAAATTGTACCTGAATCCTTTACGCCATAATGACGTTTAAAAGCAGATTGTACTAAATCACCAATTTGTCCAAAAATAGAAATGATAATTGTCAGCACAATTAAAATTACTACATTCGATTCGACTGGGAAGAACACGTTGTAAACAAGTGCCACAATAATTCCACAAACGATACCGCCTAATGAACCTTCAATCGTTTTATTCGGACTAATTTCTGGCCACAATTTTCTCTTGCCCAATGCTTTTCCTACGAAATATGCGCCTGAATCAGTAGCCCATATAACAAATAATGCGCAAAATACATATTTAATTCCTAATATTCTCGTTTCATTTAAATATAAGAATCCCATTGCCACATATGTCGTTGCCATCAGTAAAAATGAAGCATTATCAAAAGTAAATGTATTCTTAGAAAGGACTGTATATGATAAAAGTAATAAAACAATCACAAATGTGATTTCCAATTTACCTAATCCAATCCATGTAAACAGTTCTGATGCACTACTTGGAATTAAAAGAATCCACAATAATACTGCAGCTAAAACTGTCGGTACTGAAATAAGCGTAAGCTTATTCATACGAATTAATTCATATAAACCTATAGAAGCAAGTGCATACACTAAAACCGTAAAAGGCACGCCACCGTATATTACGATGGGAATGAATAGCGCGGCAGCAACCACTCCAGTAATAATTCTCTGTTTCACTACCAAACCCTCTCTTTCTACACGCCTCCGAATCTGCGCCCTCTATGTTGAAAGTCAGTAATCGCATTTAGCAAATGTTCTTCTTTGAAGTCTGGCCAATACACGTCTGTAAACCAAAACTCCGAATATGCAATTTGCCATAACATGAAATTACTAATACGTAGCTCTCCGCTTGTTCGGATTAACAACTCTGGATCAGGTAAAGAACTCGTCATTAAGTAGGAGGAAAGCATTTCTTCACTTACCTCTTCAGAACGAATTTTTCCTTCCTCATTATCTTTCATCATATGTTGCACAGCAGAAACGATTTCATCTCGACTTCCATAGTTTAACGCGAAATTAAGAATTAATCCCGTATTCTCTTTCGTATCTTCCATGGCTTTCTCCATCGCTCTGCGTGTATGCGTAGGAAGACGATCTTTTTGCCCTATTACTCGGACTTGTACGTTTTCTTCAATCAATTCTGGTAAAAATGTACCTAGAAATTCTTCTGGAAGCTTCATTAAATAATCAACTTCCTTTTTCGGTCTTTTCCAGTTCTCAGTTGAAAAAGCATAGAGAGTTAACACTTTCACATTAAGTTTACTTGCAAATTTTGTAATTTTCTTTACAACTTGCATACCTTCATGATGTCCCGCAATACGAGGCATTGCTCTCCTCTTTGCCCATCTTCCATTCCCATCCATAATGATGGCAATATGTTCTGGGATATATCCTTTTTTCACTTCTTCAACGAGATGATCAAACGATGTGTCCTTTTTACCTTTAAAAAAAGGAAAGTTTTTAAACATCATTCATACCCTCCAGCAAGCAGACGTATGCCTAAAAGTGTAAAAAGACCCCCTTAAGAAGAGGGTCATATTTGCGAAGTTATCGCTATTACACTTCCATGATTTCTTTTTCTTTGTTTTTTGCGATTTCGTCAACTTTTGCAATATATTTATCTGTTTCTTTTTGGATATCTTCAGTATATCCTCTTAAATCATCTTCTGTAATCTCGCCAGCTTTTTCAAGCTTCTTAAGATCATCATTTCCGTCACGACGTACGTTACGAACAGCAACTTTTGCTTCTTCAGCATATTTTTTCACAACTTTTACAAGATCACGACGACGCTCTTCTGTTAGTGCAGGGAATGCAATACGAATTACAGTTCCATCATTAGAAGGGTTTAAGCCTAAATCTGCTTTTAAAATTGCTTTTTCAATATCACCGATAGAAGTTTTATCATAAGGTTGAATTACTAGTAAACGCGCTTCTGGAACTGTAATGTTCGCTAATTGCACAACTGGTGTTGGTGCACCATAGTAATCAACTTGTACCTTATCTAATACAGACGCGTTTGCACGACCAGCACGAACTGTTGCTAATTCACGAGAATAAGCAGCAACTGCTTTTTCCATTTTTTCATTTGAAGACTTCAATACTTGTTGTCCCATATTTATTTCCCCCTTACCACTGTTCCGATATTTTCGCCTAAAACGGCACGTTTAATATTACCTTTTTCCATAACTGAGAATACAATTAGTGGAATATCATTATCCATACATAGAGAAGAAGCTGTAGAATCCATTACACCTAAACCTTCTTTTAATACATCTAAGTAAGTAAGCGTTTCGTATTTTGTAGCTGTTGGATCAATAGATGGATCCGCATTATATACACCATCTACATTGTTTTTCGCCATTAAAATTACATCTGCTTCAATTTCTGCCGCACGTAATGCTGCTGTTGTATCTGTAGAGAAGTATGGGTTACCTGTACCTGCTGCAAAGATAACAACACGTTTTTTCTCTAAGTGACGAACTGCTTTACGACGAATGTAAGGTTCTGCAACTTGACGCATCTCAATTGAAGTTTGTACACGAGTTTGAATTCCGATATTCTCCAAGCTATCTTGAAGAGCTAATGAATTCATAACTGTCGCTAACATGCCCATGTAATCTGCCCCTGCACGATCCATGCCCATTTCACTTCCAATTTTTCCACGCCAAATGTTACCGCCACCAACAACAACAGCAACCTCTACATCAAGTTCTGCAATTTCTTTTACTTGTTCCGCAACTGACTTAATAACAGTTGGGTTAATTCCAAATCCTTGCTCTCCAGCTAAAGCTTCTCCACTTAGCTTTAAAACGACACGATTATATTTCGGTTTACTCATAATGAACCTCCAATTGCTTACATCTTTATTTTAAAAAAGGGAACACAATGTGTTCCCTAATCTGTATTAGTTACTACCTTTTACTTGGTTCATTACTTCTTCAGCAAAGTTGTCTTCGCGTTTTTCGATACCTTCACCAACAGCGTAGCGAACGAATCCTTTTAATGTTCCGCCTTTAGACTCAACGAACTGACGAACTTTCATATCAGGGTTTTTAACGAATGCTTGGTCAAGTAAGCAAATCTCTTCGAAGAATTTGCCTAGACGGCCTTCAACCATTTTCGCAACGATTTTCTCAGGCTTGCCTTCGTTTAATGCTTGTTGTGTTAATACTTGACGCTCATGCTCAACTTCTTCAGCTGTTACAGCATCGCGGTCGATGTATTTAGGGTTAACTGCAGCGATGTGCATTGCAACATCTTTAGCAGCAGCTTCATCAGTAGAACCTTCAAGAACTGTTAATACACCAATGCGTCCACCCATGTGTAGGTAAGCGCCGAATGCATCTGCATCAGTTTTTGATACGATTTCGAAACGACGAAGTGTAAGTTTTTCACCAATTTTAGCGATTGCTTCGTTGATGTGCTCTTCAACTTTTTTACCGTTTTCCATTGTTTGAGCCATAGCTTCTTCAACGTTAGCTGGTTTGTTAGTTAATAAGTGAGCAGCTAATTCTTTAATTAGTGTTTGGAAACCTTCGTTTTTCGCAACGAAATCAGTTTCAGAGTTTAATTCTAAGATTAAAGCGTCGTTACCGTTTGTTTCGATGAAAGTTAAACCTTCAGCAGCAATGCGGTCTGCTTTTTTAGCAGCTTTCGCAATACCTTTTTCACGTAAGAAGTCAATTGCCTTCTCCATGTCGCCATTAGTTTCTGTTAAAGCTTTTTTGCAGTCCATCATACCTGCGCCAGTTTTTTCACGTAATTCTTTTACCATTTGAGCAGTGATTGCCATACTTTTCATCCTCCTAAAATATGTATTTATACCTTTTATAAAGGTGTTTATACCTTAAAAAAGGTGATAAAAGGCCGAACCCCTTATCACCTTTCCAACTTTGTTACGCAGTAACAGTTTCTTCACCTTGTTTTGCTTCAAGGATCGCGTCTGCCATTTTAGATGTAAGAAGTTTTACAGCACGAATTGCATCATCGTTTGCTGGGATAACGTGATCGATTTCGTCTGGATCACAGTTTGTATCAACGATACCGATGATTGGAATGTGTAATTTGCGTGCTTCAGCAACTGCAATACGCTCTTTACGAGGGTCTACTACGAATAATGCACTTGGAAGACCTTTCATATCTTTAATACCGCCTAAGAATTTCTCAAGACGCTCTAACTCTTTTTTAAGTTGAACAACTTCTTTCTTAGGAAGTACTTCGAAAGTACCATCTTCTTGCATTCTTTCGATGTCTTTAAGACGCTTGATACGCTTTTGGATTGTTTGGAAGTTTGTTAAAGTTCCACCTAACCAACGTTGGTTAACGAAGTACATACCAGCACGAGTTGCTTCTTCTTTAATAGCTTCTTGTGCTTGTTTTTTAGTACCTACGAATAAGATGTCTCCGCCTTCAGCAGCGATGTCGCGCATCGTTCTGTAAGCTTCCTCAACTTTTTTCACAGTTTTTTGTAAGTCGATGATGTAGATACCGTTACGCTCTGTGAAAATGTAACGCTTCATTTTTGGGTTCCAACGACGAGTTTGATGTCCGAAATGAACACCAGCTTCAAGCAATTGCTTCATAGAAATTACTGACATAATATAGTTCCTCCTAAATGGTTTTTGATATCCTCCGTTTACTTCATCTCTAAGCGAAACTACAAACGTAGCACCAACACTTAAATCAGTAAACGTGTGTACTTTGTACTGACACCACTGCTTACTATATCATACTGAAATATTACAATCAAGTCGAAAATGCGAACAATGTAAAACTTTCTTTGTTCATACTCGAATTCTAGTATTACCAACCTTCTTTTCTTTTAAGCAAAAAAGTAAATACAATTAATAGTTTTCCCAGAAAACACGCTTATGACACTTTTCACAAGCATCTTCTATCCATTGCACAAAAAAACTCTCCTCAATTGAGGAGAGTTTTTTATAAATTAGTTTGTTTTTAATTTAGCAAGTTCTTGTAGAAACTTGTCGTTTAGCACTTTAATGTATGTTCCTTTCATACCTAAAGAGCGAGACTCAATAACACCAGCACTTTCTAATTTACGTAGTGCATTTACGATTACAGAGCGAGTAATTCCTACGCGATCAGCAATTTTACTTGCAACAAGTAAACCTTCTGTTCCATTTAATTCTTCGAAGATATGCTCAATTGCTTCTAACTCACTGTAAGATAATGAGCTGATTGCCATTTGAACAACAGCTTTACTACGCGCTTCCTCTTCGATTTCTTCTGCTTTTTCACGTAAGATTTCCATACCTACAACAGTTGAGCTGTACTCAGCAAGGATTAAATCATCATCTAAGAACTCTTGACCAAGACGAGCTAATACTAATGTACCTAGACGCTCACCGCCACCAACGATTGGTACGATTGTAGTTAAACCTTGACCGAATAATTCTCTGTTTTCTACTGGGAATGCTGTGTAAGCACTGTTCACATCTAAGTTTGAAGATGTTTCTGTAATGTTGAATAAGCTTTGTGTATATTCTTCTGGGAATTGACGTTCTGCAAGCATTTGCTTCATGCGTTCGTTTTCGATTTGTTGGTGAATTGCATAACCTAGTAATTTACCACGACGGCTAACTACGAATACGTTTGCTTCGATTACTTCACACATTGTGTCAGACATTTCTCTAAAGTTTACAGGCTTCCCTGCTGCGCTCTGTAATAACGCATTTAATTTTCTCGTTTTTGCTAATAATTCCATTTCAAAAGTTCCTCCTACATGTTACTCACATATTTTTTCATCACTTGGAAACTAGGGCGAGTCACCTGATGACACTATTACAAAATAAACTGGCTCACATCTTTATTTTTAGCAATTGTTGCTAATTTCTCCTCAACGTATTGAGGTGTTATCGTTATTTTCTCTAACGTAATTTCAGATGCTTCAAACGATAAATCTTCAAGGAGCTTCTCCATAATCGTATGAAGTCTTCTTGCTCCAATATTATCTGTATCCTGATTAACTTGATAAGCAATCTCAGCAATCTTACGAATAGCTTCGTCTGAAAATTCAATTTCTATACCTTCAGTCGCTAATAATGCCATATATTGTTTAATTAACGCATTGTCAGGCTCGATTAATATTTTAACAAAATCGTCTGTCGATAATTTTGTTAATTCTACTCGAATCGGAAATCTCCCTTGCAATTCCGGAATTAAATCCGACGGTTTAGACATATGGAACGCTCCAGCTGCAACGAATAAAATATAATCCGTTTTTACTGATCCGTATTTTGTCGCAACATTCGACCCTTCTACAATTGGCAGAATGTCACGTTGCACACCTTCACGTGATACATCTACGCTATTCGACTGCTTACCAGCAATTTTGTCAATTTCATCGATAAAAATAATCCCGAGCTGTTCAGCACGATAAACAGCCTCTTGTGTAACTTCATCCATATCAATTAAGCGCTGTGCCTCTTCATTTGACAAGAGTTTTCTTGCTTCTTTTACAGAAAGTTTACGTTTTTTCGTTTTTTTCGGCATAAAACTTCCTAGCGCATCTTGGAAATTCATTCCCATTTGTTCCATGCCAGTTCCTTGTAACATATCAAACATAGAAGACTGTTGTTCAGTCACTTCAATCGATACAATTTCTTCTTCAAGAAGCCCTGCAGCAAGCTTTCTCTCCACATCTTGACGTTTCTTTTCGATTTCAACATCTTCTTGTGTATCAGACGTTTGATTCGAATTTTGAGCGCCTCCAAAAAGCATCTCTAATGGATTTTTGAATCCAGATTGCTTCTCCGGACTCGGCACTAAAATTTCAACAAGACGTTGATTCGCTTGCTCTTCTGCTTTATCTTGAACTTTCACTACCATTTCTTCTTTTACGATACGAACCGATGTTTCCACCAAGTCACGTACCATCGACTCTACATCTCTACCCACATATCCAACTTCTGTGAATTTTGTAGCCTCAACCTTAATAAAAGGTGCTCCAACGAGTTTCGCCATTCGTCGTGCTACCTCTGTTTTCCCAACACCTGTCGGTCCAATCATTAAAATATTTTTAGGTGCAATTTCGTCACGTAAATTTTCAGCTAATTTACTGCGGCGATATCGATTTCTCAACGCTACAGCAACCGCTTTCTTTGCGTCTTTTTGACCGATGATGTATTGATCTAATTTTTCCACAATTTGGCGCGGAGTAAAATGTAAATGCATATAAAATGCCTCCCTTACGATTCTACAATTCTTCAACAATTATGTTGTGATTCGTATAAACACAAATATCGCCAGCAATCTCTAAACTCGCTTTCGCAATTTGCTTCGCTGTTAAGTGTTCACTTGCATATTGCTTTAAAGCACGACCTGCAGAAAGTGCATAATTCCCACCAGATCCAATTGCTAAAATACCATCATCCGGTTCAATCACTTCTCCTGTACCTGAAACAAGGAGCATAGTTGTTTTATCCATGACAATGAGCATCGCTTCTAGCTGACGTAACATTTTATCGCCACGCCATTGTTTTGCCATTTCAACAGCAGCACGCTGCAAGTTGCCATTATACTCTTCTAATTTCCCTTCAAACATTTCAAAAAGAGTAAATGCGTCAGCAACTGATCCTGCGAAACCAGCTAAAACTTTACCTTGGAAAAGTTTACGAACTTTACGAGCTGTATGTTTCATTACAACAGCATTTCCCATTGTCACTTGGCCATCTCCAGCCATTGCACATTCTCCATTATGATGAACTGCAAATATCGTTGTAGCGTGGAAATTTCCCATAGAAAAAACTCCTTTATTTGTTTTTATAGCTTTTAAAGCAATTTATGCCCGCGGGTGATGCTTCATGTAAACAGAACGCAATCTTTCTTTAGAGACATGCGTATAAATTTGTGTCGTCGACAAATTTTCATGGCCTAATAGCTCCTGTACAGTACGTAAATCCGCCCCTTCATCTAGCATATGTGTAGCAAATGTATGCCTTAACATATGGGGACTTATCCGCATTGTCAGCGAAGCCTTTTTAATGAGTTCATTTAAAACATAACGAACCCCACGACTTGTTAGCGGTGTACCTTTCGCATTTAAAAATACCATATGAGAATCTTCGTCAGTCTTATTAACTAACTGTTTTCTCCCATTCTCTATATAAGTAATTAAAGAATCTTGCGCATAGCTTCCGAACGGAATATACCTTTGTTTTTTTCCTTTTCCCATTACTAAAATTGTTCCCACCGCAAAGTCAATATCGGTAAGTTGTAAATTGACACATTCACTCACACGGATCCCAGTCGCATACATCAACTCTAATAAAGCTTGATTCCTTTGACCTAATGGCGTTTCCGTGTCAGAAACTTCAAATAATTCCTCTAACTCTTCAGCATATAAAAACTTTGGGATTGACAATTCTTTTTTGGGGAGTGACGCAAGTGCAAACGGATTATCCTTTCGATAACCTTCACGCATCAAAAAACGATATAAACTTCGTAAGCTTGATACTTTTCTTGCGACAGATTTACGGGCTAACTTTTCATCGTGCAACGTCGTTAAGTACAAACGAACATCCGCGTATGTAACGTCTAAAAAAGAGGATATGCCTTCTCGTTCCATAAATTGCACAAAATGTTCTAAATCATTTTGATAACTTGCAATTGTATATTTTGAATAATTTCTTTCAATTTGTAAATATCCAACGAATAATTGTAACAATTTCTTCACATTCACACAACTCACCTCAATAAAGGCTACTAAATCGTATCACAACTTAGTAGCCTTTGCAAGAAATTTAACTAAATATTTACAAAATTTCGAATCGTTTCTAAAGCGCGTGCTGCGTACGCTTCATTTCGTTCTACTTTCTTTTTAATCTTCTTCTCTAACGGTGCAAATAGACCGAAGTTTGCATTCATCGGCTGGAAGTTTTTAGCGTTCGTTGCCGTAATGTAATTTGCCATGCTACCCATCGCAGTTACTGGCGGTAATACAACTGGCTCTTCACCTTGCACAAGACGCGCAGCATTAATTCCTGCTAATAATCCTGATGCTGCTGATTCAACATATCCCTCTACTCCAGTCATTTGACCAGCGAAGAATAAATCATCACGTTGTTTATATTGATATGTTGGACGAAGCAAATTAGGTGAATTAATAAACGTATTACGATGCATTACACCATAACGTACAATCTCTGCATTTTCCAATCCCGGAATTAACTGTAGCACTTCTTTTTGCGGTCCCCACTTTAAATGAGTTTGGAAACCTACGATATTGTATAAAGTTCCCGCTGCATCATCTTGACGTAACTGAACAACAGCATATGGCGTTTTCCCTGTTTTGGGATCTTCCAATCCAACAGGTTTCATAGGTCCAAATACTAACGTCTGTCTCCCTCTACTTGCCATAACTTCTACTGGCATACAACCTTCAAAGAAAATTTCTTTTTCAAACTCTTTTAAAGGCACTGTCTCAGCAGCAATTAGAGCCTCATAAAAACGATCAAACTCTTCTTCTGTCATTGGGCAATTTAAATATGCAGCTTCACCTTTGTCATAACGCGATTTTAAATACACTTTATTCATGTCAATGCTGTCTTTTTCTACGATTGGGGCTGCAGCATCATAGAAGTAGAAATAATCTTCTCCTGTTAATTCTTTCAATTTTGCAGAAAGATCAGGAGATGTTAATGGACCTGTAGCAATAATTGTCGGTCCCTCTGGAATATCTGTAATTTCTTCATTCATTACAGTTACATTTGGATGGTTCTTTACGTATTCTGTTACTTTAGCTGCGAACTCATGACGATCTACAGCTAAAGCACCTCCAGCTGGTACAGAGCACTCATCCGCCGCACGAATAATTACAGAATCCATTAAGCGCATTTCCTCTTTAATAACTCCAACTGCATTTGTTAAAGTGTTTGCACGAAGTGAGTTACTACATACTAATTCAGCGAATTTATCTGTGTGATGAGCTGGCGTTTGCCTTACCGGTCTCATTTCATATAATCTAACTTGGACACCACGTTTTGCAATTTGGTAAGCTGCTTCACTTCCTGCAAGACCTGCGCCAATGACGTTTACTACTTGTGTTGTCATTTATATCACCTTTCCTTTTCTTCCCGAAAAAAATGTGAGCAGTTACGCTCACATTTGTTGTTCTTCTTCATAATCGCACGAAATACATTGTACTTGCACGCCTTTTTTCAACTTTTTCTCTACAAGCATGCCTTCGCACTTCGGACACTTACGACCAATTGGCTTATCCCAAGATACAAAGTCGCATTCCGGATACGTACCGCACCCATAGAAAAGACGTTTCTTTTTATTAATACGGCGTTCAATAATTTGACCCTTATCACACTTTGGACAAGTAACACCGATTTCTTTCACAATCGGCTTTGTATTACGACAATCTGGGAAATTCGAGCAAGCCATAAATTTCCCGTATTTACCCATTTTAAAGACCATTGGGTGATTACATAATTCACAATCTTCCCCAGCTGGTTCATCTTTAATTTCCACTTCACGCATTTCTTTTTCCGCTTTTTCTAAACGCGGTTCAAAACCTACGTAGAAATCATCAACAATTTTTACCCAATTCGCATTTCCTTCTTCTACTTCATCAAGGCTTTGCTCCATATTGGCAGTAAATTCAATGTTAATAATTTCTGGGAAAAACTCTAAAATAAGTTCAATTACTATTTCACCAAGTTCAGTCGGAACGAAGCGTTTATTATCCAAACCTACATACCCACGCTTTTGAATTGTTTCAAGTGTAGGTACATATGTTGACGGTCTTCCAATTCCAAGTTCTTCAAGTGTTCTTACTAGGCGAGCCTCTGTATAACGCGGAGGAGGTTGTGTAAAATGTTGCTTTGGTTCTAAATCCTTTGAAAATACAGTTTCCCCTACTTCTAAAGGTGGCAACATCTTATCCTTTTCTTCAGCACCATCATCTTTTGACTCTACATACACTTTCATAAATCCTGGGAACTTTACAACCGATCCACTTGCACGGAACTGAACATTGTTATTAATGAGTCTCGCTGTCACAGTATCCATTATAGCAGACGCCATTTGACTTGCAACAAATCGCTCCCAAATCAATTTATATAATCGAAGTTGATCACGACCTAAGAAACTTTTTAGTTCCTCTGGCTTTCTCATTACTGAAGTAGGACGAATTGCCTCATGCGCATCTTGTGCATTTGACTTTTTCGTTTCTTTCTTCTTTTCTGTTCCTATGTATTCCGTACCATCCACTTCAATGATGTAAGTACGAGCCTCTGTTTGAGCTGTTTCTGAGATACGTGTTGAATCAGTTCTCATATACGTAATAAGACCTACAGTTCCTTGTTTTCCAAGATCTATCCCTTCATACAATTGCTGTGCAAGCATCATTGTTTTCTTTGCTCGCATGTTTAACTTACGTGCTGCTTCTTGTTGCAAGGAAGATGTTGTAAACGGTAATGCAGGATTACGTTTTCGCTCTTTGCGCGTTACATTTTCAACTGAAAACGCATTGTCTTTCATCTGTTCAATTATTTCATTCACTTGCGTTTCATTTGTTAATTGAACTTTTTCACCATCTACACCGTAAAAGCTTGCTTCAAATGTGTCTTTTCCTTTTACAAATTCTGTTTTAATTGTCCAGAATTCTTCAAGTTCAAAGTTTTGAATTTCCCTTTCACGCTCGATGATTAAACGAACTGCTACAGATTGTACACGCCCTGCACTTAATCCTTTTTTTACTTTCTTCCATAATAAAGGACTAATATTGTAACCAACAAGACGATCAAGTATACGTCTTGCTTGTTGTGCATCCACTAAATCCATATTAATTGCACGAAGATGTTTAAATGATTCTTTGATTGCATCTTTCGTAATCTCATTAAACACAACCCGACAATCTGATTCAACGTCCACATTTAACGTATTCGCTAAATGCCAAGCAATCGCTTCCCCTTCACGGTCTGGATCGGCCGCGAGATAGACTTTCTTTGCTTTTTTCGCCGCTGATTTTAAATCTTTTAAGACGGGACCTTTACCACGAATGGTAATATACTTCGGGGTGAAGTTGTTCTTTACTTCTATCCCCATTTGACTTTTTGGCAAATCGCGAACATGTCCCATAGACGCGACAACTTTGTATTTTTTCCCCTAAATATTTCTCAATGGTCTTCGCCTTAGAACGCGACTCCACGATTACGAGGTAATCTGACATGCTAGTGCCTCCTTAAGAGGTGGATTCAAGTCTTCATTAATCTTATTGATTTCTCTTGTTTTTGTCAATCAAGAATGAATATACCATACAGTGCCAATCTACCATTTGTCAATAATTGTTTAATAAAAACATAAAAATATAAGGTTAATTTAAAATCTCTTCCAAGATATCTTCTGCATTTCTTACTAGTTTTGCTCCTTGCTGAATAAGATGATTCGTTCCCGATGCCCCCTCTACAAATATAGGTCCAGGAAGCGCAAACACCTCTCTATTTTGCTCTAACGCAAGGTCTGCAGTAATAAGTGTTCCACTTCTCGATTTCGCTTCTACAACTAAAACACCTTTACTTATACCACTAATAATCCGATTCCTTTTTGGAAAATACCATTTTTTCGGTGCATAGTGCGGCGGATACTCTGTCAATAACAATATATATTCCTTCCACATTTCATATAAATGTCTATTTTCTTTCGGGTACATAAAAGACAATCCATGCCCTAATATCGCAATAGTCGGGCAATGATGCCTTACTGTAATCTCATGAGACATTGTATCTATCCCTTTTGCAAACCCACTGACAATAAGCCACTCTCTTTCTAATAAAGGGTGTAAAATAAACTTCAAACTCTCATAACCATATAATGATGGTTCTCTCGTTCCAACAACTGCTAATTTATTTACTTTATTCAGGAAATCTTTCTCTCCTTTTCCATATAAAACGAAGGGAGGGTCTTGTATTTCACGTAATAATTGCGGATAATCTTCATCCCATATCGTTATATAAAAAATACGATTTCTCTCTAAATAAGATATATATTGCGGAAGATTTGAATTTTGAAGAAATTTTACTAGTTCTGAAGATTTTTTCGAGGATATTCCAGTGTAGTGTTCCATTTGTTTTTCGTTAAAATTATATATGTTCTTTAATTCTGGATCGACATATAGTAGCCTCTCCATCGCTTTCCAATAATCTGCTAGCAAGTAATGAACATGTAATAATCTCTCTCTTTTCATCTTGATTCTCCTTACCCATAATTTTTATTATGTAAACAGAAAAAAGTGTAAAAAGACACCCTCAAGTAAGAAGGTGTCTTTCAACAGATTAATAGTTTTTACAAGTCTCAAATAAACCTTTTTCTTTTAAAACAGAGATTAGCGTTTCTCCCATAACTGCTGGAGTTTCAGCTACTTTAATGCCACAAGCTTCCATTGTTTTAATCTTTTCAGCAGCAGTTCCTTTACCGCCAGAAATGATTGCACCAGCATGGCCCATACGTTTGCCAGCAGGCGCTGTTTGACCACCAATGAAGCCTACGACAGGTTTTGTCATATTAGCTTTTACCCATTCAGCTGCCTCTTCTTCTGCTGTACCGCCGATTTCACCAATCATAATTACAGCATGTGTTTCTTCATCTTCATTAAATGCTTTTAACGCATCAATAAAGTCTGTACCGTTAACAGGGTCTCCGCCGATACCTACAGCAGTAGATTGGCCAATACCTTCTTGTGTTAACTGATGTACAGCTTCATAAGTTAATGTACCAGAGCGAGATAGGATACCAACATGACCTTTTTTATGAATATATCCTGGCATAATACCAATCTTACATTCATCTGGTGTGATTACACCTGGGCAGTTTGGTCCAAGTAAACGTGTATGTTTACCCGCCATATATCTCTTTACGTTTACCATATCTAATACAGGAATCCCTTCAGTAATACATACTACTAAATCAATTTCTGCATCAACAGCTTCCATAATTGCATCTGCCGCAAAAGCGGGTGGAACGTATACAACTGAAGCGTTTGCGCCTGTTGCTTTCACTGCATCTTCTACTGTATCAAATACTGGTACACCTTCAATATCAGTGCCGCCCTTACCTGGTGTTACACCACCGACAATTTTCGTACCGTATTCAATCATTTGTTTTGTATGGAATAAACCTTGAGAACCTGTAATACCTTGAACAATAACTTTTGTATCTTTATTAACTAATACGCTCATTTTTCTCCCCCGCTTTCTATTAGCCCACTAGTGAAACAATTTTTTGTGCACCGTCTGCCATAGATTCTGCTGCAACAATATTTAAGCCAGACTCATTTAAAATTTTCTTACCTAGTTCTACGTTTGTGCCTTCAAGACGTACAACTAAAGGTAACTCAAGACCTACTTGTTTCGTTGCTTCAATAACACCTTCTGCAATAACATCACACTTCATAATGCCACCAAAAATGTTAACGAAGATACCTTTTACATTTTTGTCAGAAAGGATAATTTTGAATGCTTCTGTAACTTTTTCTGCAGTTGCACCGCCACCAACATCTAAGAAGTTAGCTGGGTCACCGTGGTAATGTTTAATGATATCCATTGTAGCCATCGCTAAACCTGCACCATTAACCATACAACCGATATTTCCATCTAAAGGAATGTAGTTTAAGTCGTATTTTGAAGCTTCAATTTCTTTTGAATCCTCTTCATCAAGATCACGAAGCTCTAAAATGTCTTTATGGCGATATAACGCATTAGAATCAAAGTTTAATTTTGCATCTAATGCCATAACTTTACCTTCGCCTGTTGTAACAAGTGGGTTAATCTCAGCGATAGAGCAATCTTTTTCGATAAACGCACGATATAAGCCCATCATAAACTTCACAGCTTGTCCTACAAGCTCTTTTGGAATATTGATGTTAAATGCAATTCGGCGCGCTTGGAAACCTTGCAAGCCTACTGCTGGATCAATATATTCTTTAAAGATTTTTTCAGGTGTTTTTTCTGCTACTTCTTCAATTTCTGTTCCGCCTTCTTCAGACGCCATTAAAACAACTTGAGAAGTTGCACGGTCTAAAACTAGACCTACATAATATTCTTTTTTAATATCGCAACCTTCTTCGATAAGTAAGCGTTTTACTTCCTTACCTTCAGGACCTGTTTGATGTGTCACAAGTGTAGTTCCTAAAATGCTTTCTGCATATGTACGAACTTCATCTAAATTTTTCGCAACTTTTACTCCGCCAGCTTTGCCGCGTCCACCAGCGTGAATTTGTGCTTTCTCTACACATACATCTGTTCCTAATTCTTTCGCTGCTTCTACAGCTTCTTCTACTGTAAACGCAACCTTCCCGTTCGGAACGCTAACCCCATAGCTTCTAAGGACTGCCTTACCTTGGTACTCATGGATATTCATGGTCCCATCCTCCCCTGTTTTCCTGTTTTACTCGAAAAGTTTTTTAATGTTTAAAAAACATTACATTGCCATTGTATAAGATGATTGGCACGCTGTCTACAATAAAGTGTCAGAAAACTGAAATCGCTTTATTCTTTTTCGAAAATAGTAATGTTTATATGCCAAAATAAAAAAATAAGCTGTATATTTACAGCTTATTTTTGAATCATATCTTTAATTGGTGCGAATGACTTGCGGTGTTCATCTAGTACTCCATGCACTTCAATTGCCTCTAAATGTTGCTTTGTGCCATATCCCATATGTTGCTCAAATCCATATTCAGGATACTTCCCTCCCAGTTCTTTCATCATACGATCTCTCGTTACTTTTGCTATAATGGATGCTGCTGAAATCGAAACACTTTTCGCATCACCTTTAATAATTGATGTTTGCGGAATTGGTGTAGGAAGCTTCATCGCATCAATTAATAAATGTTGAGGTGTACAAGATAAATTTGCAACTGCATCTAACATCGCTTGTTTCGTTGCTTGGTAAATATTAATGTCATCAATAACTTGCGGTGATACAATTCCTACTCCAATTGCAATTGCTTGTACTTTTATTTCATCATAAAAACGCTCACGTTTCGCTTCACTCAACTTTTTCGAGTCATTTAACCCTGGAATATAAAAATCCTCAGGAAGAACGACAGCTGCCGTCACAACAGGCCCAGCCAATGGCCCGCGCCCTACTTCATCAATACCCGCGATATATGTGACCCCTTTTTCACGCAAAGCATTTTCATACTTGGACATTTCAAAAAACTTCTCTTTTTCTTTCTGTTCTAACTCTTTTTGTTTATACCACTTCAAAACGAGCTTTTGAACACCTTTTCGATCATCTTTCATTAACAGTTGAAAGCGATCATCTTCTTCATTCATAATTTCTTTCAATACATTTTCCGCTTCTTTTATCGTCATAGTTTGCATTTATACAAGCTCCTTTTTAAACATATCCAAAAAGAAAAGACGCACAAACGCACGTCTTATACTTCTTCTATTTTTTCCACATCTTCCACTTGCTCTCCAAACTCTTCCGGTGTTTCAAACGTCATTTTTCCAAGTTTGCCACCACGAAGCTCACGAAGCACAAGCTCAGATGTCTTATCATAATCAATCATTCCGCCGCCCATTAAGCAGCCTCTATTTTTTCCAATTGCATCGAATAATTCCACAATATCTTCTGGAATCTCATTTAAATTATAGCGTTCTTTCAAGCGTTCTGGATAATGTTTCTCCATAAAACGTAATGCGTAAACAGCTACATCTTGTAAATTTAAAATTGAATCTTTAATTGCACCCGTTGTCGCTAAACGAAGACCCACTAATTGATCTTCAAATTTAGGCCACAGAATACCTGGTGTATCTAACAATTCCATTTCCTTCCCAACTTTAATCCATTGTTGAGCTGTTGTCACACCTGGACGATCTCCTGTTTTAGCAATATTTTTCTTTGCCAATTTATTAATCAATGTAGATTTACCAACATTTGGTATACCTACAATTAATGCACGAATCGCTCTCGGTCTAATACCTTTTGCAACCATTTTATCAAATTTTTCTTTAACAAGCACTTTACAAGCTGCTGCAATTTCCTTCATACCTTGTCCAGCTTGCGCGTTAATCGAAATTGCCATATGGCCTTTTTCTTTAAAATATGCGATCCATTGTTTTGTTAAACGATCATCCGCCATATCCGCTTTATTTAAAACAACAAGCCTTGGCTTATGTGTAATGATTTCATCAATCATTGGGTTTCGAGATGATAATGGTAATCGAGCATCTACAAGTTCAATTACAACATCAATTAATTTTAATTTCTCCGTTACTTGGCGTCTAGCCTTCGCCATATGCCCTGGAAACCATTGAATTACCATGTTGCCACCTTCTTTTTCATTTATTTCACAATACGTGCGTCTTCTAACGGCCAATATAACATATTAGCTTTACCAATTACTTGATCCATTGAAATCGTACCGATTGAACGGCTATCTTTACTAAAACGACGATTATCACCTAAAACAAATAATTGATCTTTTGGAACGGTTTTCTTGCCTGTCATTTCTTCAAGATTAAAATCATATGTAAGCGGTCCGTCAGCAATTTGCTTTTTCTGCTTGTCTAAATACGGCTCCTCATAAGCCTTTCCGTTAACATACAGTTTATCATTACGATACTCTATTTCATCGCCTGGCAGGCCTATAATGCGCTTAATGTAATCTTTATCTTCTGTTGCTCGAAATACGATAATATCAAAGCGTTTTGGATCTCCAATGTGATAACCAATTTTATTCACAATCATTCGATCACGATCATGTAAAGTAGGTGCCATCGATACCCCGTCTACGAGAATTGGCGCAAAGAAAAACTGTCTAATAACACCAGCTAATACAACAGCAATCAAAATTGCCTTAATCCATTCCCAAAGTGAACTCTTCTCTTTTTTCATGCATTTCCCCTCCACGGTTATGTAAACTGCTCGTATTATACCAAAATTTCATATAGATTGGAAAAAGGGAGCTTGTGCATTTACAAGCTCCCATACATGTCTTATCGAATTTCTTTAATACGTGCTTTTTTACCGCGAAGGTTACGTAAGTAGTATAACTTAGCACGACGTACTTTACCACGGCGAAGTACTTCGATTTTCGCGATTCTTGGCGTGTGAACTGGGAATGTACGCTCAACACCTACACCGTAAGAAATCTTACGAACTGTGAATGTTTCACTGATTCCGCCACCACGACGTTTAATTACAACACCTTCGAAAAGCTGAATTCTTTCACGAGTTCCCTCAACAACTTTTACGTGTACACGTAAAGTGTCACCAGGACGGAATGAAGGAAGGTCAGTTTTTAATTGGCCTTTTGTAATTTCTGCGATTAATTGTTGCATATTAAATTCTCTCCTTTAAACAGATGCTCTTATAAAGTCTTAATAAATTACAGCGGAACATCGTTAATACGGCTACTGATTTCAGTAGCACAAATGTTATAATAGCATATTACTAGGCCTGTTGCAATAGCAAATATATGAAGTTATTACTGCTCTCGCTTTATTTCCTCAAGCCATTTTTTCTCTTGTTTAGATAACTCTCTCTCATCTAACAAATCCGGTCTACGCGTATACGTTCGACGCAAAGATTCCTTATGTCGCCATTCATCAATGTTTTTATGATTCCCTGACATTAATACATCCGGTACCTTCATACCACGAAAATCAGCCGGACGTGTATAATGAGGATGCTCTAATAAACCTGTACTAAACGAATCCTCTACTTGTGAAGCATGATTTCCTAGCACACCTGGCAAGAGACGTACAACACTATCAGTAATAACCATAGAGGCTAATTCTCCGCCCGTTAATACATAGTCACCAATAGAAATCTCATCCGTTACGAGATGCTCACGAATTCGTTCGTCATACCCTTCATAATGCCCACATACGAAGATCAAATGTTCTTCCCCTGCAAGCTCTTCCGCTTTCTTCTGCGTAAATCTTTCGCCCTGCGGACACATTAAGACAACTCTAGGCTTACGCTCTGTCTCTTTCGTCAAATCTTCTACAGCATCAAAAATAGGCTGAGGAGTAAGCACCATACCAGCTCCTCCGCCGTAAGGATAATCGTCTACACTATTATGCTTACTTGTTGTATAATCACGAAAGTTAACAACACGAAGGTTTACCGCTTCTTTTTCTTGTGCCTTCTTTAATATAGAAGATCCAAATACACCGGTAAACATGTCTGGGAACAACGTTAAAATATCAATTTTCATTATAGCAGCCCTTCCATTACATGAATGGTTACTAATTTATTTTCAATATTAACTTGAAGTACAACGTCATCGATATAAGGAATTAAGAGATCTTGACCCTTCGGGCGTTTAATTACCCAAACATCATTTGCACCAGGAGATAGAATCTCTTTGATTGTCCCTAGCGCTTCTCCTTCTTCCGTTACAACACTGCAACCAATAATTTCATGATAGTAGTATTCACCTTCAGCAAGTTCACCTAACTGCTCTTCTGGTACTTTTATTAAAGAACCTTTAAACTTCTCTACTTCATCTACATTGTTATATCCTTCAAATGTTAATAAATCGAATGTCTTATGTTGGCGATGAGAAGTTACCTTCACCGGAAGGTAGTCTGTGCCTTTCTCATTCGATATGTATAACGTGTTTCCTACTTTATATCGCTCTTCTGGAAAATCAGTACGAGAAATAACACGGATTTCTCCTCTTACGCCATGAGTATTTACAATTTTCCCTACGTTAAACCATTTTGTCATAAATAGTATGTCACCCCTGGTTTCTATATAAATTAAGCATCTCCATTTCACAGATGGAACATGCACTCTCTATTTAAATGTTAAAAAAGGGAGAGGAATAACTCCTCGCCCTTTTTTACGTTTATTGAATTTCCAGTGTTACTTTTTCATCATTATGATGTCCCACTGAATACAAGAGCATTCGAATCGCTTTCGCAACTCTCCCTTGCTTTCCAATGACTTTTCCAACATCCTCAGGATGTACAGTTAATCGATACTTTATCTCTCCGTTGCAAAGTTCCTGTGTAACTTTTACATCTTCAGGATAATCGACAAGAGGCTTGACAATCGTCTCGACTAACTTCTTCATAGTCATTGCCTCAATTACTTACCTTGTTTAGATAAGTGGAATTTCTCCATGATACCTTGGTTAGAGAATAAGTTACGAACTGTATCAGATGGTTTAGCACCATTTCCTAACCATTTTAATGCTGCTTCTTCGTTGATCTTAACTTCAGCTGGTTGAGCAACTGGATTGTAAGTTCCGATTTCCTCAATGAAACGTCCGTCACGAGGAGAACGAGAATCTGCAACAACTACACGATAGAAAGGAGTTTTTTTAGCTCCCATACGTTTTAAACGAATTTTAACTGCCATTTATAAAGCACCTCCGAATTTATTTCACACAGATAATTATATTAGCAAAAAGACTATTGCTTTGTAAAGTATTTTTTCTTAACAGAGCCATCTTTTTTTCCTTACATGAATGGAAACTTCAATCCACCTAGTCCTTTTTTCTTACCTTTTTGCATTCCCGTCATCGTCTTCATCATTTTTTTCATGTCATCGAATTGTTTAATTAGACGATTGATTTCTTGTACAGTTGTACCGCTACCTTTGGCAATGCGCTTTTTGCGACTAGCATTGATTATTTCCGGTTGTTCTCGTTCTAATTTAGTCATAGAACGAATAATTGCCTCAATATGCCCAATTTGTTTTTCATCAACTTGTGCATTTTTCAGCCCTTTAATTTTATTTGCACCAGGAAGCATTCCTAACAATTCATCAAGCGGCCCAAGTTGACGCACTTGTCCAAGTTGTTCTAGGAAATCGTCAAGCGTAAACGAAAGCGTACGCATTTTTTGCTCAAGTTCTTTCGCTTTCTCTTCATCAACTGTAGCTTGCGCTTTTTCAATCAATGTTAAGACATCGCCCATCCCTAAAATACGGGATGCCATACGCTCTGGATGGAACGCTTCAATTGCATCTAGTTTTTCACCCATACCAGCAAATTTAATCGGCGTGTTTGTTACAGCCTTAATAGATAATGCAGCACCACCGCGCGTATCACCATCTAATTTCGTTAATACAACACCTGTTAAACCTAACTGTTCATGGAAACTTTGCGCAACATTTACCGCGTCTTGTCCCGTCATCGCATCGACAACAAGGAAAATTTCATCCGGTTTCGCAACTTCTTTAACTTTCGCTAATTCATCCATTAGTTCTTCATCAATATGCAGGCGACCCGCTGTATCGATTAAAACATAATCGTGATGATCTTCTTTTGCTTTTGCAATCGCTTGTTTCGCAATTTCAACAGGACTTACTTGATCTCCTAAAGAGAATACAGGCATGTCCAATTGCTTCCCTAATGTTTCAAGCTGTTTAATCGCTGCTGGACGGTAAATATCCGCTGCAACAAGCATCGGTTTACGGTTATGCTTTTTACGAAGCAAATTCGCAAGCTTACCTGTCGTCGTTGTTTTACCCGCACCTTGCAGACCAACCATCATAATAACAGTCGGTGGCTTATTAGCAACAGCAATTTTGCTTTGCTCTCCGCCCATAAGTTCTGTAAGTTCTTCCTGTACAACTTTAATTACTTGTTGTCCAGGTGTCAAACTTTTCATTACATCTTGTCCGACAGCACGTTCAGACACACGCTTCACAAAATCTTTTACTACTTTAAAGTTAACATCTGCTTCTAAAAGAGCTAGACGAACTTCTCTCATCATTTCTTTCACATCGGCTTCAGAAACTTTTCCTTTGCCGCGGATTTTTTGCATTGTCTGTTGAAGTCGGTCGGCTAATCCTTCAAATGCCATATTGCCGCCCTCCTAATCTAATTTTTCGATAGCTTCAACAACTTGTTTCATTTCTTCATTTACATGCTCTTCTTCGCTGATTAGCTGTTTTAGCTTTGCAACAAGTCGCTGTCGCTCTTGAAACTTTTGAAGTAATACTAATTTTTCTTCATATTCTTCAAGCATCGCTTCAGTCCGTTTAATGTTATCATACACGGCTTGGCGACTTACATCAAATTCTTCCGCAATTTCCCCAAGAGATAAATCATCTAGATAATAAAGCGACATATAACTTCTTTGTTTTTGCGTTAACAACGATTGATAAAAATCAAATAAATAGTTCATTCTCGTTGTTTTTTCGAGCATGTTGGATCATCCTTTGTTAAGTGATTTCCCTTTACATGAATTAGTTTACATGTAGTCCAAAAGAGTGTCAAGTTTTTTTCTTAACATCATATATTTTTTATAGAAAAAGAAGCGGAAATACCGCTCCTTTCACTTATACTTCTTCTGTTTCTACTAAGTTCGCAAATAAACCATACACATATTGTTCTGGATCAAACTGTTGCAAGTCATCCATTTGCTCTCCTAATCCAACAAACTTCACTGGTACATCCATTTCGTTACGAATCGCTAATACAATACCACCTTTAGCAGTTCCATCTAACTTCGTTAAAACAATACCAGTTACATTCGTTGTTTCACGGAATGTTTTCGCTTGGCTTAAACCGTTTTGTCCTGTTGTTGCATCAATAACAAGTAATACTTCATGAGGAGCACCTGGTACTTCACGCTCAATTACACGCTTCACCTTCTCTAATTCTTTCATTAAATTTACTTTATTTTGCAAGCGTCCTGCTGTGTCACATAGTAATACATCTACCTTACGTGCTTTCGCAGCTTGTACAGCGTCATACATAACCGCCGCTGGATCAGATCCAGATCCTTGTTTAATCACTTCTACACCAACGCGATCGCCCCATACTTCTAATTGTTCAATCGCTCCAGCACGGAATGTGTCTCCTGCCGCTAATAGGACTGACTTACCTTCTGATTTAAACTTATGCGCCAGTTTACCAATTGTCGTCGTTTTTCCTACACCATTAACACCAACAAATAAAACAACCGTTAATTGGTCCTCTTGCATATTAATTTCGTTACTAAAATCGCTGTCGCCTTTGTAAATTCCTACTAGTTTTTCTGAAATAACAGCTTGTACTTCTTTTGGATCTTGAATGTTACGACGTTGTACTTCTTCTTTCAATTGGTCAATTAATTCCATTACCGTCGCAACGCCAACGTCTGCACCGATTAAGATTTCTTCTAACTCTTCGAAAAAATCTTCGTCCACTTTACGGTAACGATAAACTAAATCATTCACTTTATCCGCAAATGAATTTCTCGTTTTTTCTAATCCTTGTTTAAATTTCTCTGTAACTGTATCCGTTTGTTTTGAAATTTTTTCTTTTAGTTTTTTAAAAAAACTCATACTTTCCCATCCTTCCTATTCACTTGCAATAAGTTCTTCTCCGGCGTCTAAACGAACCGAAACAAGTTTAGATACCCCTGATTCTTGCATTGTTACACCGTACAACACATCAGACTCTTCCATTGTACCTTTTCTATGTGTAATTACAATAAACTGCGTCTCATTACTGAATTTCTTTAAATACTGTGCAAAACGAGCTACATTCGCCTCATCAAGGGCTGCCTCTACCTCATCTAGTACACAGAATGGTACTGGGCGTACTTTTAAAATACCAAATAAAAGCGCAATTGCTGTTAAAGCACGCTCTCCACCTGAAAGTAAACCTAAGTTCTGCAGTTTCTTCCCTGGCGGTTGTGCTACAATATCAATACCCGTATTTAGTAAATCCTCTGGATTAGTCATTACTAAATCCGCTCTACCGCCTCCAAATAATTCAGAGAATACCGATTGAAACTCCATTCTAATGCCTTCAAACGTAGTAGAAAAGCGTTTTTTCATTTCTTCATCCATTTCGGTAATAAGCTGGTGCAATGTCGCTTTCGCTTCTTCTAGGTCGTCTCTCTGCTCTAGTAAGAATGTATGACGCTCCGCTACACGTTCATATTCATCAATTGCCCCTAGGTTCACTGTACCTAACTCTTCTATAGATAATTTGATTAATTTTACTTTCTTACGCGCATCTTCTGCAGGCATTGTCATTGTATATTTTAGTTTTGCCGCTTCAAATGAAATCGTATATGTTTCACGTAAATGTTGTAATCTATTTTCCAACTCTACATCAAGTCGATTTATTCTCACTTCTTGATCTTTCAACATTTCAAGAATATATTTATGTTTACCTGTCGTTTCTTTCAAATTGCGCTCTAAATGTTCTACCCTCTCTTGCAACGATACACGTTGTTCACGACGAGAGCGAATTAATTCTGAAGTTTGATTACGATCATGTGCTTTCTTCTCAATCATATTCGTAATTTGCTCTTCACCACTTGAATTAGATGTCATTTCTTGTTTTAAGAACGCTAAATCCTCTTTCGTTTTTACAAGTGTCGCATCCGTTTCTTCTTTTTCCTTCGTCAATCGTTCAACTTTTTCTTTTTGATTAAATAAGCGTTGTTGCTTTTCAGCTACCAGCACTTTTAACTCCGTCATTTCTTTTTGAACTTTTTCTTTCGAAGAATGTTGCTCACTTTTTTGTTTTGTTAAAGCTACAATTTTACTATCTAACTTAGTGATATCAGCTTGAAGATTCGTTAAAATCCCTTCTAACTCCTCTTTACGCCCTTGCATTTTTACTCGATCTTGTAAAAACCCTTCAATCTCTAAATCATAAATAGACAATCGATCATTAATACGATGTTCTTCTAATTCTAGACGATTAATCTCTTCTCTTAATTTCTGCTCATCTACACGATCTACTTCTACAGTTTGCCTTAGTTCGCGTATTTTCACTTCTTTTTCTTGAATCTCTTGTTTTACTGCTTTAACAAAGTTTTCTAACTTCATTGTTTTTTCTTCCATATCAGTTAACTTGCGAGTCCACTCTTCCAGTTCACGTTGGCGTCCTAATAAAGAAGATTTCGCTTGCTTTACCGCCCCACCAGTCATAGAACCGCCAGGATTCACTACATCACCTTCGATTGTTACAATGCGATAACGGTATTGCAGTTGTTTCGCCAACTCATTTGCTCCGCGTAAATCTTTCGCAACAATAACCGTACCTAATAAATTTGAAACTACATTTTCATATTTATTGTTGTACTGCACAAGTTCTGCCGCCACACCTACAAACGATGGGTGTTGATTTGCAATGCGTAATTGCTCAAATGATAAAGACCTGCTTTTAATAACAGCTTGCGGTAAAAACGTTGCACGTCCATGTTTATTTTGCTTTAAAAATGCTATCGCATTACGAGCATGCTCCTCTGTTTGTACAACAATATGCTGCATCGCTGCACCTAGAGCAATTTCCATTGCAACTTCGTATTCTTTCGGTACCGTTAACAGTTCCGCAACAGCACCCTCGATACCTTGCAACCTATTTTCTCTAGCTTTCAATACTTCACGTACACCTTGATAGAATCCAGAATAATCTTCTTGCATCTCTTCAAGCATTTCTTTTCGAGAACGTGCCTGTTGCACAAATTGATATGCTTGATACAGTTTTGTTTCATTTTCACTATACTGCGTCTTACATTTCCCAAGCGCCGCCTCTGTCTTCTGTATGTTTGAGAGAATGCCAGCTACTTTTTCTTTCGCTTGTTCGTAACTTTCTACAAGTTTCGTCTTTTTCGCTGTAATTTCCATACGCATTTCTACATATTTCGCATTCTCTTCATCTAGACGCTCGTTTTTAGACGTTTGCTGTTTAGATTGTTCTTCAATCATAGATAATTCATTACGATGACTAGCTTGTTGATTTAAAAGCTCAATATAGTCACCTTTTAAATTCTCAATCTGTTCCTCTAAATTGTCAGCAAAAGTAGCAAGCAGTTGCTCATTATCATGCAATTTTTGCTCCAACTCTTTTACTTCATTCACAAATTGCATTAAAGCTTCTGTACTTGACTCAATCTCACCATCGTAACTTTTAGCTTTCTCTGTTAATTCAACAATTAACTGCTCAAGTTGCGCACAATGCGTCGTAGCATTTTGCTTTCTCTCTTTTAACAACTCACGCTGCCCTTCAAGTTTTTCTAGCTCTTTACTAGAAAGAAGAAGTACTTCTTGCAACGAGTCTACAGACTCATCTACCGCTTGTAATTGTCCTCGTAATTCCTCAAGCTCTTCTTCACTTTTTTGTAAATTCGTTGACATTTTAGCTTCTTCGTTTTTATTATGCCCAAACTGATTTCGAAGCGCTTCCCATTTCTCGTGCAATTCTTCAATTTCATGGACAATAAGCGCAGCTTCTACTTTCTCTAATTCTTCTTTATTCTCAAGATAATCTTTCGCAATAGAAGCTTGTCTTTCTAAAGGTTCTACTTGACTACTTAATTCATGAATTATATCTTGTACACGATTTAAGTTTTCTTGTGTTTCTGCTAATTTCCCTTCAGCTTTCTTTTTGCGAAGTTTGTATTTTAGTACGCCTGCCGCTTCTTCAAATACACCTCGACGCTCTTCTGACTTACTACTTAAAATCTCTTCCACTTTCCCCTGGCTAATAATTGAAAAAGCTTCTCTTCCCATACCAGAGTCCATAAATAAATCGATAATATCTTTCAATCTACATGATTGTTTATTAATATAAAAATCACTATCACCTGAACGAGATACACGACGTGTTACACACACCTCATTGTATTCAATTGGTAAACGTTGATCTTCATTATTTAAAGTTATTGTTACTTCAGCAACATTAACCGCTCTCCTCGTATCACTGCCTGCAAAAATAATATCCTCCATCTTTGCACCACGTAATGATTTTGCAGATTGTTCACCAAGTACCCAGCGAATTGCATCAGTAATATTACTTTTCCCGCTTCCATTAGGTCCTACTACAGAAGTTACACCTGGGACAAAATCAACAGATACACGCTCAGCAAAAGACTTAAACCCTGCTATTTCTAATCTTTTTAAAAACACGAAAGGCCTTCCTCCTATTCTCCGTCGTTATAAATGTTCTCTATACAAAAACAAGTATTATACGGATTTACCTTCTTTTTCATTATAAACAAAAAGAAAGTTTCATTCTATGCACAAGGAATCCCCCTCATTCAAAGGGGGATTCCTTATAGTTGTTCTTTTAATTTTTTCAATGCTTCTGCAGCAGCTTGTTGCTCTGCTTCTTTTTTCGACTTACCACTACCAAGACCTAAAGCTACGTTATTTAACGTAACACGTGACACAAATTCTCGATTGTGAGCTGGTCCTTTTTCTTGCAAAATTTGATACTCAACATTGCCACTGCCATCACGCTGAATCAATTCTTGCAACTGACTCTTATAATCCATCACATGAGAAAAAGCACCCTCATTAATTTTCGGATATACAATTTCTTTTAAGAATTCCCAAACTGTTTCTAGCCCTTGATCAAGATAAAGGGCACCAATAAACGCTTCAAAGACATCCGCTAATAAAGCTGGTCGTTCACGTCCACCTGTCATTTCTTCACCTTTTCCTAATAAAACAAGGCTACCAAATGACAATTCGTTCGCAAAACGAACAAGAGATGGCTCACATACAATAGCTGCACGTAGTTTTGTTAACTCTCCTTCGCTCATTGTCGGATATTTTTGAAACAGATACTGCGATACAGTCAGTTCCAATACTGCATCTCCAAGAAATTCAAGACGCTCATTATCTTCATGCGGTTTTTTTCGATGCTCATTCACATACGATGAATGCGTAAATGCTTGAATCAATAATTTTTCATCTGTAAACGTAATACCTATCTTTTCTTGAAACACTTTAAATGCTTCACGATATTTTGTTTCGTATTTTTTTTCTCTATATTTTCGGTACGGCATAGGTCCCTCCAGATATAAGCCAGAAAGCCCCGCTAAAAAACGGGACTTCACTTAAGCATTATAGATGACTCTCTATGTAAGTCACAGCATCGCCAACAGTAGCAATCTTTTCAGCATCTTCATCAGAAATTTCCATTTCGAATTCATCTTCTAATTGCATTACAAGTTCTACTACATCTAGGGAGTCTGCTCCTAAATCTTCCTTGAAGCTTGCAGCTGGTACTACCTCAGTCTCTTCTACTCCTAAACGATCAACGATGATTTTTGTTACGCGCTCTAAAACATCTGCCATTCCATTCACCTCCCCTCAAATATTATATTAAATATTGACCAAAAAAACTAGGTGAAATCGATTCTTTTATTACATTACCATACCGCCATCAACATTTAACGTTTGACCTGTAACATATTTGCTTTGATCAGAAGCAAAAAACGTTACAGCATTCGCGATATCTTTCGCTTCACCAAATTGAGCAGCTGGAATAACTTTTAACATTTCGGCTTTAATATTCTCATCTAGTACATCCGTCATATCAGTCGCAATAAAGCCCGGCGCAATTGCATTCACTGTAATATTTCGACTTGCTAACTCTTTTGCAGATGTTTTTGTTAATCCAATAACACCCGCTTTAGCAGCAACATAGTTAGCTTGTCCTGGGTTTCCTATAACACCAACAACCGAAGCGATGTTTATAATTCTACCGTGACGTTGACGCATCATATAACGAGATACTGCTTTTGTACATAAGAATACACCTTTTAAGTTTGTATTAATAACTGTATCCCATTCTTCTTCTTTCATACGCATTAATAAATTATCTTTCGTTACACCAGCATTATTTACAAGAATATCAACTTGTCCAAATGTATCTACTGTTTGTTTCACCATATTTGTAACATCATCAGCATTTGCAACATCTGCTCTTACCGCAATTGCATCAGAACCTAATTTTTTAATTTCATCTACTACTTCATTTGCTTTTTGTTCATTACCAGCATAATTTACTACTACATTTGCCCCTTGTTTCGCTAAATCAATCGCAATCGCGCGACCAATTCCACGTGAAGCGCCAGTTACTAATGCTACCTTCCCTTTTAACATCAGTTTTCTCCTCTCAAATTTGAAATGGTATCTTTTAATGTCTCTTCATCGTATATCGCATATGCTTTTACTGATGAATCAATTGACTTCATAAGTCCAGCAAGTACTTTTCCAGGTCCAATTTCAATAAATGTATCTACTCCCTGGTTCACCATATATTCAATAGACGGGTACCATAATACAGGCGAATAAAGCTGTTCGATTAACTTTTCTTGAATGTCTGCACCACGTGTAATAACTTCCGCCGTAACATTTGCAATAACAGGAATATTCGTGTCATGAATTGTAATTTCATTTAAAACACTTTGGAACTTCTCAGCTGCCGGCTTCATAAGTGAAGAATGGAATGGCCCACTTACTTTTAGTGGAATTGCTCTCTTTGCACCATTTTCTTTCGCTCTTTGAGAAGCAACCTCTACGCCTTGCTTCGTTCCAGAAATCACAATTTGCTTCGTACTATTCATATTAGCGATTTGCACTGCATATCCTTCACTTGTTACTTCTTCTGTAACTTGTTTCAGCATATGTGGGTCAGCACCTAATATAGCTGCCATTGCGCCTTCCCCGCCCGGAACAGCTTCTTCCATATATTCGCCACGTTTCCTTACAGCATATACAGCATCTTCAAAAGTTAATGCACCAGCTGCTACAAGAGCACTATATTCACCTAAACTATGACCAGCGACAAAGTCAGGTGTAATGTCATACTCTTTCAAAGCTGTCAAAATAGCAAAACTCGTTGTTAATAATGCAGGCTGCGCATTTGTTGTTAATGTAAGCTTTTCCTGCGGTCCTTCAAAAATCACTTCTGAAAGTGAATCTTCCAACACCTCATCTGCTTTTGCAAACACTTTTGCAACCTCTTTATTATTCTCTGCTAATTGTTTACCCATTCCAACTGCCTGTGAACCTTGGCCCGGAAAAAGAAATGCTATTTTTCCCATTTCAAATCCTCCTCTTATTGGAGTGACTCTTTCTCCATTACGCTTGAAATCGTAGGAATTACTTCTTTCGCTACCATTTCTCTCGTTTGACGAATCGCACTAAATATCGACTGATCATTAGAAGAACCGTGAGCCTTAATGACAGGTGCTTTCAATCCAAATAATGCAGCTCCTCCATACTCCGAATAATCCATTTTATCTTTTAATACCATAAGTTTTGGCTTTAATACCGCCGCTGCTAATTTGCTCGTAAATGAACTCATTAACTGTTCTTTCAACATAGAGAATAGCGCAAGTGCTGTTCCCTCTAATGATTTCAACGCTACATTCCCTGTAAAACCATCACATACAACAACATCTGCTACACCTTGCAATAAATCTCTTGATTCAACGTTCCCCACGAAATTAATTGGCGCATCTTTAAGCATTGCAAATACTTGCTTTGAAAGCTCGTTTCCTTTTCCATCCTCTGTTCCAACGTTTAATAGTCCAACGCGAGGATTTTCAATTCCTCTTACCTTCTCAGCATAAACAGATCCCATTACTGCATATTGATATAAATGAATTGGTTTTGCATCAACATTTGCTCCAACATCTAACATAACAAAACCTTTTCCATCTACAGTTGGCATTGTAGGCGATAAAGCTGGTCTCTCAATTCCTTCCATACGACCGACTACAAATAATCCAGCTGCCATTAAAGCTCCTGTACTACCTGCGGATATACAAGCGTCTGCTTCTCCATCCTTTACTTGTTGTGCCGCAAGCACCATTGAAGCTTGTTTTTTTCGACGAACCGCTCTTACTGGTTCCTCCGTTGATTCTATTTTTTCGTCTGTATGAAGAATAGTAATTCGTTCATCACTCATTAAGCATTGACGAATTTCCTCTTCTTTCCCTACTAACGTAATATGTAAATCAGAATATTCCTTAATAGCTTTCATTGCCCCTAATACTACAGCCTTTGGAGCGTGATCTCCGCCCATTGCATCTATTGCGATTTTCATAAGTTGTTACCTTCCTCACTATAATTACTAGATCGATACATTTCAAAAGTGCCTGTAAAAACAAGTTCTTCTCCAACGAAGCTACGCACTTTGACAACCGTCCGTCCTTTATCATTCTCTACATCTTCAACGCGCGCTTTTGCAACAACACGCTCTCCTAATTTTACAGGGCGAATGTATCGAATGGTAGACTTTGCAGTTAAAGCTAATTCTTCATCAATAACCGCAACAGCTAGTGAGTTTGCTTGCGCAAACAGATGATGCCCACGAGCGATTTGATTTCTTTTAAATACATGTTCTATCTTTACTTCAAAGATAGAGATTGCATGTCTATCTAATTCAATATCAATAATTTCTCCAACAACCTCTTCTAACGGTAAAGATTTCACATCTTCTTCATGTTGCTTTGTAGCTACATGTTTAATTCTCTCTCTTAATTCAGGAATAGACAATTCCATACGATCAAGTCGTACCGTTTGTATACTCACTTGAAATTTTTCCGCTAAATCTTCATCCGTAATAAAAGGATTTGATTCGATTGTTTGTTGTAATAACTCTTGTCTTTCTTTTTTACTTCTTCTTTTTTTCATACCGCACCATCCATTTTTATGACTAGGTACTAACAGTAGTATATAATCATTAAAAGTAGAATGCAACAAAAACTTTTGTTGACTCCCTTTAATCGAGCTTTTCTCCTTGGAACACACCTGTCCCATCAAGATACGTACGCAAGGCAGCATACTGATCATTGTGCCAAAACGCTTCTGAATCTACTAGTATCGCCGCATCTTGCCTTGCCGTTTCTAACGCTCGATAATCATGTACCATGTCAGCAACCTTAAATTCTGGTAAGCCACTTTGCTTACTCCCAAAGAAATCTCCAGGACCTCGTAATTCTAAATCTTTTTCTGACAATACAAATCCATCATTTGTTTCAGTCATTATGCGCATTCTTTCTTTCCCTGTTTCTGATTTAGGGTCTGCTATTAATAAACAATATGATTGTTCACTACCACGGCCGACACGCCCTCTAAGCTGATGAAGCTGCGATAAACCGAAACGTTCTGCATCATAAATAACCATTACAGTCGCATTCGGTACGTTCACACCTACTTCAACAACTGTTGTCGATACAAGAATTTGTACTTTATTTTCACTAAACTGTCCCATTATCTCTTCTTTTTCCTGAGACGATAATCTCCCATGCATCAATCCAACTTGGCATTTCCCTTGGTAATGATGCGTCAGCATACTATGTAAGTCGATAGCATTTTGCACATCAAGTTTCTCAGATTCTTCAATTAGAGGACAAATAACGTATGCCTGTCTTCCTTTTTTTATCTCCTTTTCAACGAAACCGAGAACGCGATCTAACATATCATGTTTTGCCCAGTATGTTTCAATCACCTTTCTACCTGCTGGCATCTCATCGATTATCGAAACATCCATCTCTCCAAATGCAGTAATTGCAAGCGTACGCGGAATTGGTGTCGCTGTCATAAATAATACATCTGGACTTTCACCTTTCTCCCGTAAAACTCGGCGCTGCGCTACACCAAATCGATGCTGTTCATCTGTAATAACGAGACCCAACCTATGAAATATAACTTCATCTTGAATTAAGGCATGCGTTCCAACAAGAATATCTATTTCTCCTTGTTCTAACTTCGCTAAAATTTCTCGACGTCTCGCCCCTTTAACAGAACTTGTTAACAGTTCCACCTTCATACCAAAATGCGAAAACGTTTCAGCAAGCGACTGATAATGTTGCTCAGCTAAAATTTCTGTAGGAACCATTAAAGCACCTTGATAATGAGCTAATTTCGATGCATAAAGACCAATCGCAGCAACAACTGTTTTCCCAGAACCAACGTCACCTTGCAATAGTCGGTTCATCCGATAAGGAGATGTCATATCTTTCAAAATTTCATCTACAACTCGGCGCTGCGCACCCGTTAATGGAAACGGCAGTGCATCGATAAATTCTTGTAATTCTGCTGACGGAATCTCTTTCTTCGTCCCTTTTGAATTTTCCCTCTCCATTTTCCGGAGCGTTTGCATTTTCAGCTGAAATAAGAAAAATTCTTCATATACAAAACGGCGACGCGCTTGCTTCAAATCTTCCTGTCCTACCGGAAAATGCAATGCCCTGAGCGCTTCATATCTTGGTAATAATTTATATCGCCCTAACAAACCATCCGGTAACACTTCGACTATAGAATCTCCATATTCCTTTAACGCTTGAGCAATAAAACGACGCATCTGTTTTACTGTAAGTTTCCCCTTTACTGAATAAACAGGTTCCACTTCTTGTTGACGTACAACCGGTCCAAAATGAAGTTCTGATACAGCAATTGTTTGACGATGTTGATCCCATTTACCAGTAATCGTTATCGTTTCATCTAACTTTAATTTTTGCTTATAGTAAGGCCTATTAAAACATACCGCCGTAATTAAATAACGACCGACGAGAACACGAACTGTTAAACGCGATTTCTTCTTACCATAATATTGCAGCAAAGGAGCACTATGAACCTTCCCTTCAACCGTTACACGTTCATCATGCTTTACTTCAGCAAGATCTTTCATCGCATAATCTTCATAACGGTACGGAAAATGTTCTAATAGATGAGAAACTGTATAAATACCCATCTCATGTAGTAACTCAGATGTTTCTCCTCCGATCCCCTTTACATCCGTAACAGGAACTTGTACAACATCATTCAAGATTCTCACACCCCGTCACATTATTTTCTTTATTGCATTTTATTTGAGTACCAATTAGCATCTGTAATCGCTCTCTTTCACCTTATATATTCTATCATAGGCATTCTAAGAGAAACTACTCAAATCCCTTATATAAAACAAGTAAAAAAGAGCCTCACTATTAGCAGCAAGGCTCTTTTCTCTCTTCAATATGCTAGCCTTTTGAATAAAAACTAGTAATAAACTTCATATTACTACTTCTTATCCATTAGCAAGTAAGTAATCCATTTATTTTCAAAACGAATCTTATCTTATTCTACAGAGAAGATGAAAGAATACACTGGTTGGTTTCCAGCATGTACTTCTACTTCTGCATCCTCAAATTTCTCTTCTACAAATTCAACTAACTCCGCTACTTCTTCATCAGTTGCATCTTCCCCTTGTAGAATCGTTACGATTTCAGAATCTTCATCAATAAGCGCTTCTAGCAATTGCTTCGCAGCTCCTACTTTTTCAGCATTTGTAGATACAATTTTCCCATCTGCAATACACATGAAATCATCTTTTTGAATTGCTACACCATCAATTTCCGTATCACGTACAGCATACGTAATTTGACCTGTTTTCACATGAGATAAAGCTTCTTGCATGTTTTCTTCATTCTCTTCTAACGTTCCAACTGGGTTAAATGCTAACATTGCTGCCATACCTTGAGGAACTGTTTTCGAACGAACAACAATAACTTCTTGATTTACAACTGATGCCGCTTGTTCTGCTGCCATTACAATATTTCCGTTATTCGGTAAAATAATGATTTTTTCAGCATTTGCTTCTTCAATTGCCTTCACGATATCCTCCGTACTTGGATTCATCGTTTGACCACCTTCGATAACTTTCGTTGCGCCAATGCTCTCAAATAAAGTTTTAATACCAGAACCCATAGCTACAGTTACGATACCATATGGTTGTTTTTCTTTCGATTGAGCTGGTTGCTCAGGAACCATAGTAGGTTCATCTAACAAAGCAGTATGCTGTTCACGCATATTTTCTACTTTAATCTTAATTAAACTACCGTATTTTTGCCCGTAGTTCATAGCGTCTCCAGGATGTTCTGCATGGATATGAACTTTTACAATTTCATCATCAGACACAACTAGTAGAGAATCACCATATACACTAATATCTTCACGGAATTTTTGTTCAGAGAAATTATGCTCTTTTACCTTTTCAGCCTCTAATTTCACCATGAACTCCGTACAATATCCATACTTAATATCTTCTGTACTCAATTGGCTTTGTACACTACGGTGATGTTCTGCGCGTACCATTTCATTCATAGATGGTTGCGTCGGTGCATCAGAAGAAATCGTTTCTCCTTTTAAGTCAGCTAAAAACCCTTCGTATACCACTACAAGACCTTTACCACCGCTATCTACAACGCCAACTTGTTTTAATACAGGTAATAAATCTGGCGTACGATTTAACGATGCGTTTGCTTCTTTCACAACGTCTTCCATAAACAAAACAAAGTCGCGCTGTTTTTTCGCAACTGTTACTGCATATTTACCCGTTTCTCTTGCAACCGTTAAAATCGTTCCTTCAATCGGTTTCATAACCGCTTTATAAGCCGCCTCTACTCCAGCTTCTAGTGCTGCAGCAAAATCAACTGTTGTTAATTCTTCTTTTTGTTCAATGGATTTAGAGAAACCACGGAACAACTGAGATAAAATAACTCCAGAGTTACCACGAGCTCCCATTAATAATCCTTTGGCTAAACTTACGCCGACTTTACCAGCATGCTGTGAAGGATTTGCTTTCACTTCACGCGCACCTGAAGTCATAGATAAGTTCATGTTTGTACCGGTATCGCCATCTGGAACTGGAAATACGTTTAATGCATCAACAAGCTGAACATTATTTGTTAAATTATTCGCTCCTTGCATGATCATTTGTGATAAACGTTTTCCATCAATTTTTTGAATTGACACAGATTTTCCTCCTTAATGCACATTACAAGTTTATTACTTTAACTCCTTGTACGTAGATGTTTACAGAATCTACTGCTAGTCCTACAGTTTGATCTAATGTATATTTCACTTTCGTCTGCACATTATGTGCCACTTCTGAAATTTTCGTACCATAGCTCACAATAATATACATATCAATATGTACTTCATCTTCATCTTTACGAACAATAACACCTCTAGTGAAGTTTTCTTTTCGTAAAATGTCTGTTAATCCATCTTTTAACTGATTTTTTGATGCCATACCTACGATACCGTAGCAATCTACCGCGGCACCTCCAGCAATTGTTGCAATTACATCTGTACTAATATCAATTTGACCGTACTTCGTTTTAATTTCAATTGACATCTCGTTTCCCCCTTCATAAATGGTGAAAGTGAGCTAGACTACTTTAGTTACTATCATATAATCTTTTTAAAGAAAATTCCATCGTTCTTTCTTTTCACTCTCATATTTTATGTTTTAAATTACACTTTTTTATGATGAGCAAAATAGTCCATTGTTATTATACAACATGTACCACTATAATATGTCAAGCAATTTTTATGGATTTCAACTTTTCTTCATTGACATATAGTGTCAAGTAAATTTTCTTGATTTCTTTTTTCTACGGTGTTGCATTCTCTTTTTAGTTGTGTTAAATTATAGTAGTGTTTTTAGCATCGCATAAAAGACTAACATTGAAAAATTACGTATGGTAAGGTATCAAGGGAGGGAAATATAAATGGCTCGTGTTTGTGCTATTACTGGAAGAAAAGCTCGTTCTGGTAACTCTCGTTCTCACGCAATGAACGCTACAAAACGTAAGTGGGGCGCTAACCTTCAAAAAGTTCGCGTACGCATCGACGGAAAAGTTCAACGTGTTTACGTTTCTGCTAGAGCATTAAAATCTGGCAAAATCGAACGTGTTTAATAATAAAAAAAAGAGCCGATAGGCTCTTTTTTTACTATAACAATGGAAAAAGCACCGGTGATAGGTGCTTTTTTTAATCTTTTTTGAAGGTATTTAACATTGCACGAACAATTCCACCAAGAAATTTAGGTAACTTAATTGTATAAAATCTCATGGTTTCCCTCCTAATCCCCATTACTCCACTTGGTCACTATATGATGTAAGGAGCAAAATTGTTTCTTCAATCAGTGCTTCTTATCAACATTAATATGCCAGAAGTAAATGAAAAAGTACCTTTTTCCTCAACGAGTTCGTTACTAATACAAAGTGTTGATCCCCACTCTATTGTTTTATTAGTAAGCGGGTACTTAAAACCAAACAATGTAATCCCTTCCACTATTTCAGTAACTGGTACAAAAGATACATAAGGAAAATTTTTATTTTCTTCAATTATATGTGTACCCACTTTTTTAACTGTTATTTCATTTTTATTGTCCACAATACACATTTCTATCTCTACTTCTAACCCTTTTAAAAGCATCTGTATATTTGCCAAACCGTGATCAAGCCTTCCACCGGTAGCACCAAAAATACGAATTAGTGCCGGCTTCTGTCCTAATGCCCAGTTAATTGCAATTTCTAAATCCGTTTGATCTTTTTCTCGCGGAACAATATGTAATTCGTTCGTTTGCTGTCCCATCCATACTAATTCTTCTTCGGTAACTGAATCGTAATCTCCAAACGCAACAGCCGGTGTAATCCCTTTCTTTAATAGACGGTATACTCCCCTATCAACCGCTGCCCACACTACTTCCTCATCCTCATATCGAGCAAAATCTGCACAATATTCATGAAGGTCCTCCTGCCAAAATATGAATAATCATTTTTTCTTCCCCTTCCATTGTAAAAAGGCAATCTGCCATTCGGTAGATTGCCTTTTTACATATTTTTACGCTATCCTATGAATACCTTACTAGGATAAAGTTCATCACTACCCACGAATTACGCGAATTGCTTCACCGCGGTCTTTTTGATTGTATACTGCTGATCCAGCTACAAGTACATTTGCTCCTGCTTCCACACAAAGTCTTGCTGTTTCAGCATTTACACCACCATCAACTTCAATTTCTACTTCTAGATTGCGCTCTTTCACCATGTCTGCAACTTGTTTAATTTTCGGTAATACAGAATGGATAAACTTCTGTCCACCAAATCCAGGGTTTACTGTCATAAGTAATACCATATCTATATCTTCTAATACATGCTCAATTACTGAAACTGGCGTATGTGGATTTAATACAACGCCCGCTTTAATACCATGAGATTTAATTAACTGAATTGTACGATGTAGATGTGGACACGCCTCTACGTGAACAGTAATAATATCCGCTCCCGCTTGTGCGAAAGTCAGGATATAGTTATCAGGATTTTCAATCATTAAATGTACATCTAATGGTAATGATGTAATTGGACGGATAGCTTCTACAATTAACGGTCCAATCGTAATATTTGGTACGAAATGTCCATCCATTACGTCAACGTGAATGTAATCCGCTCCGCCCTTTTCTACATCTTTAATCTCTTCCCCTAATTTTGAAAAATCTGCTGATAAAATCGATGGTGCAATTTTAATCATAACTAATACCTCGGCTTTCTCTCTCTAATTTCTTCTACGAATTGTTTATAGTTCTTATAGCGATATTCTGTAATCTTCCCTTCTTCAACCGCAGCTTTCACCGCACATTTCGGTTCAGAAAGATGTGTACACCCTCTAAATTTACAGTATTGGCTCGCTTCTTTCAACTCTGGAAAACAATATGTAAGATCTTCTACTTCTATATCAATGAAATCTAGTGAACTAAAACCCGGTGTATCTGCTACTAGTCCACTCCCAATTGCAATTAATTCTACGTGTCTTGTCGTATGCTTCCCGCGTCCTAAATGGGAGGAAATATCATTTGTTTTCAGCTCTAATTCTGGACGTAGCACATTAAGCATTGAAGATTTCCCCACACCAGATTGACCCGCAACGACAGAAACACAATTTTCTAAGTATGGTTTTAATATATCAATGCTTTCTGACGTATTAATAGAAGTAAATAAAACATCATAACCCATCTCACGATAATCATTCGCATAAGCTTCAACAGTTGCTTTCATCTTTTCATCTACTAAATCCATCTTGCTAATACAAATAATTGGCTTAATGTTATGATATTCAATCAGCACTAAAAATCGATCTAACAGTCCAGGATTAAAATCTGGTTCTACTGCAGAGAACACAAGGATCGCTTGATCGACATTAGCAATAGGAGGTCTAACAAGTTCATTTTTTCGATCAAACACTTCAAGCACATAACCTTCAGTTGGATTATCTGCCTGAAAAACAACTTGGTCTCCTACAAGTGGTGTAATTTTATTTTTTCTAAATACACCTCGTCCACGACATTGCGTAACCCCTTCTTCATGCTGCACGTAATAAAACCCACTTAAAGCTTTTATAATTTTTCCTTCTGGCATAGAATTCTCCTTTTTTGTATAAGGTGATGCTGAATTTAAAAATGAATGGATTTAAATTTTCTAAATAACGTTTTCAAAACCTACCATATATACTTTCACTAATATACATTAAATTTCCCATTAAATGCAAAAAAATATTTACAGCTGCATCACGTTACTAGCTTTTTGAATCATATATTTTTGCCTGCTATACCGTCCACTTTGTAGACAGCATAACAGGCAATAATAATAAGTAGACTTTCACTATTATTGAGTTGGATATGGTACTTCTTTATCAATAATCGTTACTCCATCTCGTACAATTTTATAGTGTCCCTTTGAACCTTCTTGAATTACAAATTCTAAAGAAATAGTCGCTGATTCAGTAATTGTTCTCGTTTCAACCGGTCTATCCATTTTTTGCTGCATGTCTTCTTTATAAATTTCTATTGTTTGCGGCTTTTTTTCACCTGTTACAGCAGGCTCATATGGGATAGAGATATTGTCCAATTTTACCGTTTTAGTCACTTTAGGCTTTTGACCATCAGAGATAATAATAGTTACTTTATCTCCCTCTTTTAATGGTGTACCTGGTTTTGGAAATTGCGAAATTACAAGTCCTTTTTCGACTGTATCTGAATACTCTCGTTTTATATCTGACGTTAGTTTTCTCTCATTCAAATAACCAGTTACACTATTTTCAGTCCACCCCGAAAAGTCACCTGGTCTAATTTGATAAGGACCTTTACTTACCCAGATTTTCAGTTCTTGCTCCGCTTCTATAACCATTTGATCAGGCGTCGGAATTTGCTCTACAATTTCACCTTTCGGCTTATCATTTTCAATATAATTTACTGTAACTTGTTTATATTTTTCTTCTAACTCAGCTTTTACACTCTCAAAGTTTTGCCCTGTGAAATTCGCCATCTTACTTTTCTTTTTCCCACCTGATTGATAGATAGTAATTTTAGCGTTTTCTTTTACGACTCTTCCTGCTACAGGGTCCGTTTTTATTACATCCCCAACTTCAACATCATCTGTATATACAATATTAGGCTCCGTCACCTCAAAGCCCTTTTCTACTAATGTATTTACAGCTGTCGTGTATTTCATACCAGCCACATCAGGAACTTTCACATCTTTCGGAATAAATAATCCTGGAATAACCGTAAGCGCTAATGTTATTCCTATTGCTAAAAATAAAAATGTTGAAATTAAAACTTTAAGCCACTTGTTACTCCGTTTTTTCTTCTTATCTAACTCAGCTGCTTCTGCTCTTATCGGTTCTTCCACCTTACTCCCTTTTAAAACAATCGTTTCATCACTTACATTTTCAAATAATTGTTCTTGTTGAATAATCGGAATCGCTTTCGTCGCTTCCATATCTTCTGGTATGTAAAACGGTTGCTCATTTATCCTCTCTGGATATAGCGCAGTTTCAATATCTCGCTTCATCGCATTGGCAGATTGATATCGATGGAACGGATCTTTTGCAGTTGCTTTTAATATAATATTTTCAACACTTTGCGGAATATTTTCATTCCATCTTTTTGGTGATGGGATTTCACTTTGTAAATGTTTTAAAGCTATAGCAACAGCAGATTCGCCAGAAAACGGTTGTCTTCCTGTTAACAATTCAAACATAACTATCCCAAGAGAATAGATATCTGATTGTTTATTTGCTATTCCGCCACGTGCCTGTTCTGGTGATAAATAATGGACTGAACCGAGCACTGAATTTGTATGTGTAATTGTTGTTGCACTTGTAGCTGTCGCAATTCCAAAATCTGTTACTTTTATTATTCCATCAGCTCGAATTAAAATATTGTGCGGCTTTATATCACGATGCACAATTTCAAAATGATGGGCGTGTGCCATAGCGGATGTTAACTGCTCCATAATATCAAGAGCTTCTCCTATAGGTAACATCCCTCGCTCAATTATGTATTGCTTCAATGTTTGTCCTGGTACATATTCCATGACAAGATAGTATATACCATCTTCTTCTCCGACATCATACATATTCACAATATTTGGATGCGACAACGTTGTAACAGACTGCGCTTCTCGATGGAAACGTTTAATAAACTCTTCGTTATTTGAGTAGTCGAGTCTTAATATTTTTACCGCTACATCTCGGCCAAGTATATCATCATGAGCTAAATATACATTGGCCATTCCGCCACCACCAATCATTTTCAGCAGCTTATAACGGTCATTTAAGCGTTTTCCAATCAGCACGTTGCACTTCACCTACTTTCGTTTGTCGAACCCGCATAATCAATAAGAACAAGTGTGATATTATCTTCTCCACCGCGATCATTTGCCAATTGAATGAGACACTGCCCTTTACCTTCAAGCTGTTCATTTAACTGTAAAATTTGTCGCATATCATCAATAGAAACTTTGTTTGATAACCCATCAGAGCAAAGAAGTAATTGATCATCTTCCTCAATCACCAACGTTTTAACATCTAACCCAACTTTTTCTTCTGTTCCTAATGCTCTTAATAACACATTCTTTTTCGGATGATACTCTGCGTCTTCCTTTGAAATTTCACCATGTTTCACAAGCTCATTTACAAGCGAATGATCTTCCGTTACTAGCGTCATTTCTCCTTCTGATACCATATAGCAACGACTATCTCCTATATGCCCTATTGTCACAAAGCTTGGTGTACAAACAGCTATTATAAGCGTTGTTCCCATACCATTACATTCTGCATTTTGCTGAGCATATTCATATATACGCTCATTAATAATCCCAACACTAGTATGTAACCATTGTTCTACTTTTTTCGGCTCATTCATATTATGTGTTTGCTTCCAATAATCATGGAATAATTGAATGGCCATCGAGCTAGCTACATCACCAGCTCGATGACCTCCCATTCCATCTGCTACTACCGCTAATACATTTCCATCTAAATTGTGAAAAACTCCTGCACTATCTTCATTATGTTGACGAACTTTTCCTTTATCCGATAGAAATACGGCTTTCATCTCGTCACCTCGTCTCTTCTTTGCGCTCCTTCGCACGCAACTGACCGCAGGCTGCATCAATATCATGACCTTGTTCACGGCGAATCGTTACATTCACTCCACGATCTTTTAACGTTTTTTCGAACAAGAAAATTTGTTCACGTGGCGTACGTACATAATCACGTTCAGGTACGTAGTTTACCGGAATCAAGTTCACATGACATTTTACACCTTTTAAGAGCGCAGCAAGCTCTTCAGCATGCTCTACTTGGTCATTTTCTCCTCCAAATAATCCATATTCAAAAGTAATACGACGCCCTGTTCTATTTACATAGTATTTAATAGCTTCCATTAAATCTGGTAATTTATAAGCACGGTTAATCGGCATTAATTTTGAACGTAATTCTGAGTTTGGAGCATGCAATGAAATCGCAAAATTAATTTGTAGATCTTCTTCAGCAAACTTATAAATTTTCGGGATAATTCCACTCGTCGAAACAGTCATATGTCTCGCACCAATATGAAGTCCTTTTTCATGGTTAATGATGCGTAAGAATCCCATTAAATTATCATAGTTATCAAATGGTTCTCCAATCCCCATAACAACAAGAGAACTTACACGTTCTTCTGTTTCATCAAGCGCACGCTGAACTTCTACTACTTGCGCTACGATTTCTCCAGCTTCTAGGTTTCGCTTTAATCCACCAAGTGTCGAAGCACAGAACGTACACCCAATACGACAACCAACTTGCGTTGTTACACAAATGGAATTTCCATATTCGTGTCGCATTAATACCGTTTCAATAGAATATCCGTCATATAATTGGAATAAGAATTTAATTGTTCCATCCGAAGACGTTTGTTTTACTAACGTTTTTAAAGTAGTAATATCAAAGGAATTCGACAATTTATCACGCAATCCTTTAGAAAGGTTTGACATATCCTCATAATTTTTTACACGTTTTTTATATAACCAATCAAAAATTTGTCCAGCACGGAACTTCGGTTCTCCTTGTTCCTTTAACCAATCTTGCATTTCATGAAGTTGTAAAGAGTAAATTGATGGTTTCTTCGTTTCTAAATTTTTCTTTTGTTTTCTTACAGTCGTTTCCATGATGCTACACCTTCTTCCTTAAACAAGCAATATAAAAGCCATCCGTCGCAAAATAATGCGGTAAAATTTGCACTTGACCTTCATCAATATACGGAGTTAATTTTTCTGGCATACGCTCTTTAAGCGTAGTATCCCATTCAAATTCAGGATGTTCTTGTAAAAATTTCTCTATTACTTGTTCATTTTCTATTTTCTCAATTGTGCACGTACTATAAACAAGACGACCGCCTTGTTTTAATAATGGTGCTATTTTTTCTAGTATTGCAATTTGAATCGTCGATAATCTTTCACTATCGCCTTTATCTTTTCCTAACTTAATATCAGGTTTACGTCTAATTACACCAAATCCAGAACACGGTGCATCTACCAATATTTTATCAAACGTTTCATTTGCAAAGTGCTCTTGCACTTTTCTAGCATCTAGCGCTTTAGTTTCGACATTTTCTAGACCAAGTCGCTCTGCTTGCTGTTTAATTAAACGTACTTTGTGTGCATGTAAATCAAGGGACATGACCTTACCAGTTCCCTTTAATCGTTCCGCGATATGCGTTGTTTTTCCGCCTGGAGCAGCACAACTATCAAGAACTGCATCTCCCGTATTCGGTTCTAAAGCGCGTGCTACAAGCATAGAACTTTCATCTTGAATAGAAAGAAATCCTTTTTTAAACGCTTCTGTATGCGCTACATTTCCTCTTTCAATCTGAATAGCATCATCTGATAAGTCACCAAGTTTTGCTTCTATACCTTCACTTGCTAACAACTCAATCGCTTCTTCTACAGTTACCTTATCAACATTCACACGCGCTGTTGGTACAGGGGGTAACATGTTTACTTCGCACATTTTTTCTGCAGTTTCTAAACCGTATTCTGAAGTCCACTCTTGGACAAGCCAAACTGGATGACTTGTTGTAATTGCAAGACGTTCTACTGGATCCTTGATTTCATCTACAGAAGGTACACCTTCTCTCTGAATCGAACGTAATACACCGTTCACCATACCAGCAATTCCTTTATGCCCGCGACGCTTTGCAATCTCAACCGCTTCATGAATAGCCGCTCTTTCTGGCACTCGGTCTAAATAAATCATTTGATATAAAGATAAGCGAAGCAATACTCTTACCCACGCCTCAACCTTCTTTTTTAAAAAAGGCTGTAAATAATAATCTAATGTGTCACGACGTTGAATCGTTCCATATACAATTTCAGTTAATAAACCAATATCTTTTCTATCAATTGCACTTTTTTCAATTAGATTATTTAAAAGTAAGTTGCTATATGCACCACTTTTTTCCACTTGAATTAAACCATCAAGAGCTAATTCACGAACATTTTGTCTCATGCATTTTCTCCTAACTTCGTTCCAATTTCAGGTTTTGTTCCACGTAAAAATTGTGAACAACTCATACGCTTTTTACCAGAAGGTTGCAATTCAGTAATTTTAACACCTGTTTCATTACTCGTTGCTACAACAAAACCATCTTCTTCGATTGCAACAATCGTACCTGCTTCAGCCGGTTCAGTTATAGGCACTTTTTCCCCCCACCATACTTTAACAACTTGTCCTGCTAAAGTTGTATAAGCAACTGGCCATGGATTCAATCCGCGAATGTGATTGTATACTTCTTCACCTGTTTTTGTCCAATCAATTTTCTCTTGCTCACGTTTTATATTGTACGCAAACGTTACTTCTTCTTCGTTTTGTTTAATCGGTTCTAACTTACCTTGAATTAATAAAGGCACTGTTTTAGATAGAAGGTGTGCTCCTGCTTCACTTAATTTATCAAATAATGAGCCTGTCGTTTCACGCTCTTCAATTTCAACTTCCACTTGCGTTAAGATATCACCAGCATCCAATTTTTCTACCATATACATAATTGTAATACCTGTTTTTTCTTTACCTTCCATAATTGCATAATGAATTGGTGCACCACCACGAAGTTCAGGAAGTAAAGAAGCGTGAACATTAATACACCCATACTTTGGTGCTTCTAAAATTTCATTTGGTACAATCTGCCCAAATGCAGCTGTTACAATTAAATCTGGCTCTAATGCCAATACTTTTTCATATTCATCTTTTTCACGAATTTTTAACGGCTGTAACACAGGGATACCATGTTTTTCCGCTTCAACTTTAACAGGTGTAGGTGTTAATACTTTTTTTCTACCTACTGGACGATCAGGTTGCGTCACAACACCTACTACCTCATAGCCATCCTCAATAAGACGACGAAGCACCGGCACTGTAAAGTCCGGTGTTCCCATAAACACTACTTTTATCATTTAAAAACCGCTCCTTTTAACACCTATTCTAGTTCGTTTTCTTCATAATATCTTGTCACTTTCGATGTAAATAAAACACCGTGTAAATGATCAATTTCATGTTGAATTGCACGCGCTAAAAATCCTTCCGCTTCTAATAAGAATACTTTCCCACGGCGATTTTGCGCTCTTACTTTAATATAATCGGCACGTTCTACTTCACCATAAAGTCCCGGGAAGCTTAAACAGCCTTCGGGACCTACTTGTTCACCACGTTTTTCTAATATTGATGGATTGATTAACTCGATTTTCCCAGTATCATCATCGACATCAACAACCGCTACTTGCAAGCTTACACCTACTTGAGGCGCAGCTAAACCGACTCCGTCCGCAATTAACATTGTTTCATGCATATCTTTCAACAATTTCACTAACTTTTTATCAAAGTTAATTACTCTTTCGCATGGTGTTTCTAACACTTCATTTGGATGCTTTATTATTTCTAAAACTGCCATATTTCCCTCCGCTACATTAACATTGTTGGATTAAAATCAATTGAGATTTGTAGCTCTTTTTGCATTTCTGCTTGATAATGTTCATTTACCATTTTGAGCACGTTCTTTAAGTTTGGTTCCCGTTTGTATTTTATCATGCATTGATAACGATATCTATCTTTTATCCTTGGAATCGCTGAAGCAACTGGTCCTAGCACCATTGTTTGCTGTGAGCAATGCGTTCGTAAATACGAGGCAATTTTTTCCGTCACTTGTACCGCTTTTAATAATTCTGGATGAGATACAGTTACGAGTACAACATAGTAATATGGGGGATATTGTCTTGTTCGTCTCATTTGCATTTCTTGGTCAAAAAACACATCATATTGTTGGTTCTTCGCTAACTCTATACTGTAATGTTCTGGCGTATACGTTTGAATCACAACTTCCCCTGGCAATTCATGTCTACCCGCTCGTCCACTTACTTGCGTCAATAACTGATATGTCTTTTCACTCGCCCGAAAATCAGGTAAGTGAAGCATCGTATCTGCAGTTAAAACCCCAACGAGCGTTACTTTCGGAAAATCTAATCCTTTAGCAATCATTTGTGTTCCAAGTAATATATCTGCTTTTTCTTCCCCAAACGCCTTTAATAATTTTTCATGCATTCCTTTTCGACTTGTCGTATCTACATCCATTCGAATGACTCGCGCCTCTGGAAATAGTTTTGTAATTTCTTCTTCTACCTTTTGTGTGCCGTGGCCAAAGAAACGAATGTATGTACTTTGACAAGCTGGACACTCAGTTGGCATATTCTCTTCGTAACTACAATAATGACATTTTAAACGATGATTCATTTTATGATATGTCAATGAAATATCACAATGCGGACATTGGACAACATACCCACAATCACGGCACATAACAAATGTAGAATGACCTCTTCTATTTAAAAAGAGTACCATTTGTTCTTTCTTTTCTAATCGATCTGCTATTTTTTCATGCAGCGCCTTAGAAAACATTGATCGATTCCCGTCACGAAGTTCTTCTCGCATGTCAACAATCTCTACCGTTGGTAAAGCTTGTTCATTCATACGTTTTTCCATTGTTAATAGTTCATAAACACCTTTTTTCGCCCTTGCAAACGATTCAAGTGTTGGTGTCGCACTACCAAGAACGATAGGACATTTATGATATTGTCCTCTCCAGACAGCTACATCTCTTGCATGATACCTCGGATTATCTTCTTGTTTGTAACTTGATTCATGCTCTTCATCAATAATAATAATCCCTAAATTCTCAAAAGGCGCAAAAACAGCTGAACGCGCACCAACTACAACTTTCACTTCTTTTCTTAAAATCTTACGCCACTCGTCATACTTTTCTCCAACAGACAACGCACTATGAAGAACTGCAACTTGCGAGCCAAACCTACCTTTAAAACGATCCACCATTTGGGGCGTTAGTGCAATTTCAGGAACAAGAACGATAGCTTCTTTTCCTTTCTTGAGCACTGCTGCTATAGATTGTAAATATACTTCTGTCTTTCCACTTCCTGTAACACCATATAGCAAAAATGGATTATAAGTTTCATTTGTAATTGATGATAAAATCGGTGTAATAACTTGTTTTTGTTCCTCCGTAAGTGGAAATGGTTTTGTTTGTTCAAAATCATCATCGTCATACGGATTTCGGTATACTTCCACATACTTTTCTGAAATGAATCCCTTTTTAACAAGTGCTTTTATTGGAGCATCTGTTATTTGTAACTCTTCTGTAATTACTTTCAACGGTGTACTTTTATAATTTTCCACAAAATAATAAAGTACATCTTGTTGTTTTTTACTTTTCAGTTCAAATGCCGCTAATTCCAATTTATCTTCTGGCAACTCCGGCTGAACCACTCTTTGCTTCTTCTTTTGTACTTTATCTTTCACTTGATAAACGACTTCAACCGTACCATTTTTAATTTCTTGCTGAATAGTTCGGTATAAATGTGGCTGTTGCTCGATTACTTCAAAATCAATTGCTTCTTTATCCTGAAATAAATATAGTATTTCTGGTGCTATTTCTTCCTGTTTACAAAGTTGTAGACGTTTTTTATACGTTGCTTTTATCGCAGTTGGAAGCATCACTTGAAAAGCTGAAATCATGTAGCATAACGTTTCACTTGTAAGCCAATATCCAAGCTTTAATAATTCATCATTTAAAACCGGTGTTACATCTAATATTTCATGGATTGTCTTTAACTTCTTACTTTCTACATCCACCGAATCTTTAATCCCAATAATAAAACCTTGCAATTTTCTTGGCCCAAACGGAACTACCACACGCATTCCTGTCTGTACAATATCTTCCCATTTTTTAGGAATAATGTAATCAAATGGTCGATCTGTCTGACGGGCAGGTACATCAACAATTACACTTGCAAATTTCATAAACGATCATCTTCTAACATCATTTCAATTTGCTTCAATATTTCACGAGCTACCTCTTTTTTCATTAAAAGTGGCAACTCAATAACTTTTCCATCTTTTCTATACATTGTTACAATATTCGTATCCGTGCCAAATCCAGCTCCTTGCGCTTTTACGTCATTCGCGACAATCATATCTGCATTTTTCTCACGTAGTTTTTTCGTTGCATATTCCTCTACATTTGTCGTTTCAGCAGCAAAACCGATAAGTAACTGTTTATCCTTTTTCTGACCTAATGTTTTTAAAATATCCACCGTTCTTTCAAGTTCAATGACAGCATCACCATTTTGCTTTTTCATTTTATTCTCATGCACATATTTCGGACGATAATCTGCAACTGCTGCTGTTTTAATGACAACGTCTACGTTTTGATAATGTTGAAGAACTGCTTCTAACATATCTTGTGCAGATTCCACTTGCACTGTCGTTACATGTAACGGTGGATTTAATGCTGTCGGTCCTGAAACGAGTATAACATCAGCGCCTAAATTCGCTGCCACTTCCGCAATCGCATACCCCATTTTCCCAGAAGAAAAATTCGTCATAAAACGAACTGGATCAACCTTTTCACGTGTTGGGCCAGCAGTTATTAATATTCTTTTTCCCTGCAATGGTTTGTGTTCTGAGAAAGCTTCCTCTAACCGTGCAATAATTGCTTCAGGTTCTTCTAGTCGTCCCTTCGCTACATATCCACATGCTAAAAAGCCTTCCCCAGGCTCAATAAATGTATATCCTAGCGTTTTCAATGTCATCATATTTTTTTGAACTATTTTATTTTCATACATATGCACATTCATAGCAGGCGCAATCCATACCGGAGCTGTAGTAGCTAACAAAGTAGTTGTAATCATATCATCTGCAATACCACCAGCTAACTTTCCAATACAATTGGCAGTAGCAGGTGCGACAAGTACAACATCCGCCCAATCTGCTAAATCAATATGAGCAATAACAGCTGAGTCTTTCTCATCGAATGTATCCGTATATACATCATGGCGAGAAAGCGCTTGGAATGTAAGAGGCGTAACAAACTTCATTGCCGACTCACTCATCATTACTTTGACACTCGCGCCAGATTGTGTTAATTTACTCGTTAACGCAGCTGCTTTAAAAACCGCAATGCCTCCTGTTACACATAAAAGTATCTTTTTCCCTTTTAGCATATGACTCGTCCTCTTTCTTTTTCAAACTTATAATACTGAAATAGAATTCTCAGCTCGTCAGTACCGATATTTCATTCCTTTCGTAAAAAAATAACAACCTACTTGTAAATAGGTTGTTACCGTTACATAGAAAATTATAAAGTCTATGTTTTATTTTGTCGAAGGCAAAGGCTTATTCAGCTACTTTATCTTCACTTGGTACGTAGCTTAATGCTTCTGCATCGATTTCTTCTAATGCTTTACCTACACATTTATGAGAAACAGGTTTTTCTACAACACAGTTATTAGCAAGTTGCATTTCACGTGCGCGTTTTGCAGCCACTGTTACTAAAGTGTACTTAGAATCGATTTTTTGTAGTAATGAGTCAATTGATGGATTTAACATAATTATAGACCCTCCGTCATTTCTTTATAATATTTTGCTACCCTTTCGCGGCGGCAATGTTCGCCAACCACAATTGCTTTAATTCTATCACAAGCTAATTCAACTTGATCGTTTTCTACTACATAGTCGTAAGCGTCCATCATCTCGATTTCTTCTTTCGCTACAGTTAAACGATTTTCAATAACATCTTCAGTCTCTGTACCACGTCCGACAATACGGCTCTTTAGTTCAGATAAACTTGGAGGTGCTAAGAAAATAAATACACCTTCTGGGAAAGCTTTCTTAACTTGAATTGCTCCTTGCACTTCAATTTCTAAGAATACATCTTTTCCTTCTTGTAATGTTTTTTCAACATAGTCAATCGGTGTTCCGTAATAATTACCTACGAACTCAGCCCACTCAAGTAATTTTTCATTACGAATCATTTCCTCGAATTCTTCTCTTTCTTTAAAGAAATAATCCACACCATCTACTTCACCTTCACGCGGCTTACGTGTCGTTACTGAAATAGAGTACTGAAAACGTGTATCCTCATGGCTAAACAGCTCTTTACGAACCGTCCCTTTTCCAACCCCAGAAGGCCTTGAAAGAACGATGAGCAATCCTCTTCTACTTCTCATAAATATGTAAAACCCACCCTTCCTCACTTAAATCTTCTTTATTATTCAAACGATGTGCAATCGTCTCTGGTTGAATTGGACTTAATACAACATGCCCATCATCCATAACAATAACCGCCCTTGTTTTTCTCCCATACGTAGCATCAAGCAAAGCATTATGTTCGCGTGCTTCTTGTACTGTTCGTTTAATAGGAGCTGACTCCGGACTTACAATAGCAATAATTCGATGAGCAGATACAATATTTCCGTATCCAATATTTAAAAACCGCATGGCCATAGTTTGCGCCTCCTAGTAAGTCTATCCGATTTCTCCACCACGTATAACTTTATATATTTTTTGAAAGCTACTCAATATTTTGTACTTGTTCACGAATTTTTTCAAGGTTATTTTTCATTTCTACAACATATTTTGAAATTGTTAAGTCATTTGCCTTAGAACCAATCGTATTAATTTCTCTATGCATCTCTTGCACGATGAAATCCATTTTCCTTCCAACAGGCTCTTCAATCTGCAATGTTTCACGAAATTGCTCTAAATGACTTTGCAAACGAACTAACTCTTCATGAATATCACAACGCTCTGCAAAGATTGCGACTTCTGTTAGCAATCTTTGTTCATCTAGATCTTGATTATGTAATTCTTTTAAGCGATTTTCTAATCGTTCACGATATTTTTGTGTAACAATTGGTGCATGTGGAATAATCGCATTTACACAATTGCTAATCTCTTGTAAACGATACGCTATATCTTTATGTAATCGTTCTCCTTCGCCATCTCTCATCGTTTTCAACATATGAGCAGCTTGACGAACAGCCTCATATAAACTGTTCTCAAAATGTTCATTTACATTTTCTATTTCTTCAATTGCTGTTACTTCTGGCATTGCCATTAATTGTTCGAGTGTAATAGAATCTTGTAATTGAAATTTCCCTTTTATATCTTCCATCATCGATTGGTACTGCTCAAGAAGTGACCAATTCACACTTAATTTTCTTTCAACAAGTCCTTCACCTGCTATACTAATAGACACTTCGATGCGCCCACGTCGAACTTGCTGTGCAATTATTTTACGAATTTTGTCCTCAAATACCATCATTTGCTTAGGAAGTCGAATACTCATCTCTAAAAAACGGTGGTTCACCGATTTCATTTCTACTGTAATTTGAAAAGTATCACTTTCTACTTTCGATCTTCCAAACCCTGTCATACTAGAAATCATTTTTATCACATCCAAGCCATAAAATAACTCAATGAAAAAGGTAATAGAGACAAGGCTCTACTACCTTCTGTAAATTATATCACATTTTCATAACATTGACTATTTCAAGTTTAATCCCTTCTTATATAACATCGGCTTTTTCTTCTTAGCCTTTTTCCCTGTTAATAAAGAACCTACTAGTAAGAAAGTCGGAATTGATGACAAACCTCCAATTAATAACCAATCTCTTGCTTGTATCGGCATTGTGCTAAAGATCGGTTGTAACGGTGGATAATATATAACCACTAGCATAAGTAGTAACGAAATAATAACCGCCCCTACTAAATACACGTTCCCAAATGGATTACGGTGAAAGACAGAATGCTCACTACGACAATCAAATACATGAATAAGCTGTGCAAGTACCAACGTCGCGAACGCTACAGTTTGTGCATATTTCAGTTCATTTGGATGTTGGTTATACGCAATAATAAACGCCACTAACGTCACTGCTCCAATTAAAAACCCTCGACTTATTATTTTCCACGCAAGCCCTCTAGCGAATACCCCTTCTTTCGGGTGACGCGGTGTTCTCTTCATCACATCTCCTTCAGCCTTATCCAAACCTAATGCCATCGCTGGTAAACCATCAGTAACTAAGTTCACCCATAAAATTTGAATAGGAACCATCGGCAGTGGTAATGCAAGTAACATCGCAAATAACATAACTAAAATTTCTCCAACATTTGACGCCAATAAGTAGCGAATGAACTTACGTATGTTCTCGTATATATTTCTTCCTTCTTTAATCGCTGACTTAATTGTAGCAAAATTATCATCTAGTAAAACAAGTGAAGAGGCTTCTTTTGCAACATCTGTCCCTGTAATCCCCATCGCTATCCCAATATCCGCTGTTTTTATAGCTGGAGCATCGTTCACTCCATCACCTGTCATCGCTACTATATGTCCTTGATTTTGCAATGCTTTAACAATTTTCAATTTATGCTCAGGTGATACACGAGCGAATACATACGTATCTTCTACAACATTTTCTAATTCCTCCACATCCATATTCGCGAGTTCTACTCCTTCAACAACGCGTCCATCTGGTGGTAAAACTCCTAATTGTTCAGCAATCGCCATTGCTGTCACTTTATGATCACCTGTAATCATTACTGTTCGAATACCAGCTTCTTTACACTCTTTTACCGCCTGCGCGACTTCTGGCCTTGGCGGGTCAATCATACCTTGTATCCCAACCAACATAAAATCTTTTTCAACGTCTCTTTCATGTTCAATAGAATCCGTGACTTTTAAAGGTTTAAACGCAACTGCAATTGTTCGAAGCGCTTGACTACCTAAGCTATGAATAGCCGCTTGTACTTCTTTTCTATATAGCTCACTTAACGGCTGCTGCTTATCCCCCCATAAGATTGTTTGACTCATTTGCAAAAGAACATCCGGTGCTCCTTTCGTAACAATAAACTTTTTCCCCTCTCGATCTCGTACAATAACACTCATCATTTTTCGAGTTGAATCAAATGGAAATTCACGAATAATTTCAAATTTCCCTTTCAATGCCTCACGTGTTATCCCAGCTTTCATTGCTGCAGCTACAAGCGCTCCCTCTGTTGGATCCCCATCTAATACGTACGCCTTTTTCTTTTGAATAATATTTGCATTGTTACATAGTGAACCAAATGTAAGTAGCTGATAAAGTGATTTTGTCTTAGCTGGATTCACTTCTTTTTCACCTTTCATAAAAGAGCCATTAGGTTCATATCCTTGCCCTGTCACTTTCCACAATTCTCCGCCTGACCACATATGTGTTACCATCATTTTGTTTTGTGTCATTGTTCCCGTTTTATCAGAGCATATAACAGAAGCGCAGCCTAACGTTTCTACGGCCGGTAACTTCCTTACAATTGCTCTCTTTTTTATCATACGCTGTACACCAAGTGATAAAGCTACTGTAACAATTGCTGGCAATCCTTCTGGAATAGCCGCAACAGCTAGCGATACGCCAGCTAAAAACATATGATATACTTCATTCCCTTGATACACACCAGCCAATACAACGAGCGCTGTCAAAATAAGGGCTACAATAATTAATATTTTTCCGCAGCTGTTCTAACCTTCTTTGCAGTGGCGTTTCCATTTGCTCTGCATTTTGCAACATATTTGCAATTTGCCCCATCGCTGTATTCATACCAGTTGCTACAACGACTCCTGTACCAGATCCTCGCGTAATCATTGTCCCCATAAAAGCCATATTTTTTTGATCCCCAATTGCAACATCTTGCCCTTGCAGTGCTTCTACCTTCTTTTGTACAGGTACGGACTCCCCTGTCAAAGCAGACTCTTCAATATATAAACTTGATGCCTCAACAAGACGCACATCAGCCCCAATACGATCACCACTGGAAAACTTAATAATATCACCTAAAACAAGTGCTTTAGATGGTGCTTTTACCCACTTTCCATTCCGCATTACAGTAACTTGCGGGGCAGCTAGTTCCTTTAAAGCTTCCAATGATTTTTCAGCTTTTCTTTCTTGAAAAAAGCCGAGAATACCATTGATAATAACAATGGCAACAATAGCAATAGAATCAATGTATTCACCTAAAAACGCAGAAACAATTGTTGCTCCAAACAAAACGAGTACCATGAAATCTTTAAACTGTGCTAAAAATACCATTAGTGCAGAAGGCCTTTTTGCTTCTTCTAATTCATTAGTACCAAATTTCTTTACTCGCCCTTCTGCTTCTTTCTCTGTAAGTCCAACCTTTACATTCGTATTCGTTCTCTCTTCCACTTCATGTGCTCGCATTCCATACCAGTTCATCCTGCTATCGACCTCCTGATTCCAGACATACTCTATTGAAAGCTTATTCAGCCTCGTCCAAAAAAATGCTATAATTAACATTTAGTTAGAAAGGAGTGTTCATTTATGGCATTCGATGGATTATTTACAAGAGCGATTACACATGAAATTGAAAATTCTCTTTACACAGGAAGAATTTCCAAAATATATCAACCTTCAAAATACGAGATTTTATTACATATTCGAGCGAATGGAAAGAACCAAAAACTAATTCTTTCATCTCATCCTACATATGCGCGTATGCACTTAACGAATCAAAACTACGATTCGCCAGCAATACCGCCGATGTTCTGTATGCTTCTTCGCAAACATTTAGAAGGTGGATTTATTGAAAAAATTGAACAAATCGACTTAGAACGCATTATTCAAATTACAGTTCGCAGTCGTAATGAAATCGGAGACGAATCATTAAAAACATTAGTAATTGAAATAATGGGACGACATAGTAACATTATCTTATTAGATACGAAAACAAACGTGATTTTAGATAGCTTAAAACACGTTTCATTAGCCGTAAACCGTCACCGAACTGTATATGCTGGTGCTGAGTACGTCGCGCCACCAGCCCAACATAAAATCAATCCTCTGCAAATTGAAACCGCAGATGATTTTATTAGACCGCTAGACTTTCTATCTGGAAATATGGATAAACAACTCGTTGGTGCTTTCATGGGAATATCCCCATTATTTGCAAAAGAAGTAGTAAAGAAAGCCGGTATGGTAAACGAGAAAGCATTATCAGAAGCATTTTTCTCTATACAAACACCATTACTATCTCATGCATATACACCTACAATGATTACTGCAAATGGAAAAGAATTCTTTTATCTTTTCCCTCTTACACACTTGCAAGGAGAAGAAAAAACATTCTCATCAGTGAGCGAATTGTTAGATCGTTTCTTCTTTGGCAAAGCAGAACGTGATCGTGTAAAACAACAAGCTCATGATTTAGAACGCTTTATGCAAAACGAAAAAAATAAAAACGAGAAAAAACTCATTAAACTCGAAAAAACACTGCAAGATGCTGGAAAAGCAGATAAATATCAACTATTTGGAGAGCTACTTACAGCCAATATGTACGCTTTAAAAAAGGGCGATAAAGATATTGAGGTCGTTAATTATTACGATGAGGATGGTGGAACTGTAAAAATCACATTAGATCCTTTAAAAACACCATCTGAAAATGCACAACGCTATTTCCAAAAGTATCAAAAAGCAAAAAATTCGGTTGCTGTTGTAGAAGAACAAATCGAAAAAACAAATGAAGAAATTCTTTATTTTGATAGCTTACTTCAACAAATGGAAGCTGCTTCTTCAAAAGATATTGAAGAAATTCGTGAGGAATTAGCTGAAGAAGGTTATGTGCGCAATCGCAAAACGAAAAACGCAAAGAAAAAGCCTACTAAACCAGTATTAGATAAATATGTAGCAAGTGATGGCACAGAGATTTTCGTTGGTAAAAACAATAAACAAAATGATTATTTAACAACGAAGTTTGCCCGCCGTGATGAAATTTGGTTACATACGAAAGACATACCTGGCTCTCACGTTGTCATTCGTTCTTTAGAGCCTGCTGAAGAAACTTTACTAGAAGCTGCCAAAATTGCTGCCTATTACAGTAAAGCGAAAGAGTCTAGCTCTGTACCTGTTGATTTCACCAAAATACGCCATGTCAAAAAACCGAGTGGTGCAAAACTTGGTTTTGTTACGTACGACAATCAGCAAACCGTATATGTAACACCAGATGCTGATATTGTAATGAAATTAAAAGCGTAAATACAAAAATGCGTTGCTTATAAGCAACGCATTTTTTATATTCGTTCACACTAGTTCATATACCCATTTACTAATTCATAACATCTTGCTTTTGTCATCTTATATTTCTCTTCTGAAGCTTCTATACGCCTCATCGTTCCGTTATTTGTATCAGTACCAATTGCTTTAACTTTACTTTCTTTTTCTTTAACCCACGCAATTTGTTTCGTTTTTAACGACTGAAACGCATCAGGTGACATCGTACTTTTTAATGTACTGTAAATTTCATTTAGTTTATTATCCCACAGTTCATAATTTCCTTCTATTTCATTTACTATATCATTGGTTGACATAGCATTCGTATGTTTTTCTTGTTTATCTATAGCAGCTAATTCACTTAAAACATTTGCTCTATCTATCTTTGAAGAAGATTCTTTTTGCGATTGTTTCTCTTCTTTTGAGCCTGTATACGCACTCGAATCCTTTCTCTGTACTTGTTCTGTTTCTTGAATATTTCTTTCTTTCGTTACCTTTTCATACCTATTTTTATCTACATTGTATGAAATAAGAGATGTTTTCGCATTTACAGTAATTAATCCGTTACTATCTTTGAATATGTATTTCTTATCGCCACTATTTTCTTCACTTACAAATGACACATTCTTATCGTCTGGCATTTTTAAAATTCTATTTGCTTCTTCTTTTGTAAGTTTTAAATCTTCAGGAAAAACGAATGACCATTTATCCATTAACCATTCCCCTTCTTTATACACCAAATGAAATTCCCAATCTTGGGCCGCATGACCTATTTCATCTTCTAAACTTAATGTATGTACCGTTAAATTTTCTTTATCTTGTGAAGAAGAAAATCTTATTTCAGTTTGAAAATAATTTGGGAATGGTAACATATCAGTCTCTCTCGATCTATTAAAGTTAGCAAGCAATTCAGGAAGCTGATTCTCTACAAACTTTTCTGAAACCAATCCTTTAACTCCTTTTTTAGCTGTCTCTAAATCCCCAGGATTATTTCGGCTCCATCCATTTTCTTTTTCCATCTCACTAAACGCATTTGCTATTCCATCTACACTCTTTCTTACAATCTTTTTCGCTTCTTTTTCTGTCACTTCTGGCGCTTCATCAAGCTGTTCAATCGTTTCATTTACTTGAACTTTGTGTTCACTTGTTTCACACCCCGTTATAACAAGCATACTAGCGGCCAAACAAAATGACATTACTTTACTTAATTTCTTCATACACTCACATTCCTTAACCCAGTTTTTTTCGTTACATCCCTTTACCTATAAAAAACGTAACAATCCCTTATTATACCAATTAAATTAATCCATTTATACAAAAAATATAATATTTAAATTAAAAAGATTTTCGTTTGCGAGTTTATATTATTGTTCAGTCACATAAAAACTTACTGTAAAAATTTTATATATATTTATTTTACATTCGTCTAGTTTTTTTGACACACAGCTACCCTCTTCTCTTTTATTCTAAATAAATATACTGGCACAATTCTTGCTTTATTAATGTAAAAAGGAGGAATTAAAATGAATGTAAGAATAACTAACATCCAAAAACAACTACATAATTACGGAATCGACGGGTTACTTATTACAAAAAAAGAAAACCGTCAATACGCAACAAACTTTACAGGTAGCGCAGGCGTTGTCTTAATCGCTGCGCATAAAGCTATTTTCATTACTGATTTCCGTTACGTAGATCAAGCAAAAACGGAAATAAAAGCAGCAGAAATTATTATGCATAAAGGAAATTTAGAAGAAGAAGTTGCAAATCAAGTATCAAAATTAAAAATTCAAAAACTTGGTATAGAAGACAATAATATGACTTTGCAACAATTTAAGAAACTACAAAAATATATACATATAGAAATGGTTCCAGTGTGTGAGATTATTGAAGATATTCGACTTATTAAAGACACATCTGAAATAGAAACAATGAAAATCGCAGCTACGATCGCTGACGAAGCATTTCACCATATTGTTACATTTCTAAAGCCTGGAATAAGCGAGACTGACGTTCGAGATGAGTTAGAATTTTCCATGCGAAAAAAAGGGGCCACATCTTCTTCATTCCAAATTATTGTAGCTTCTGGTGTTCGTTCTTCTCTTCCACATGGAGTTGCATCAAATAAAATAATTGAACGAGGCGACATCGTTACATTAGACTTTGGTGCACTTTACGACGGATATTGTTCCGATATAACACGTACCGTAGCAATAGGGGAACCATCGGAAGAATTCAAAAAAATATACAATGTTGTACGAGAAGCGTTAAAACGTGGGACTGAAGCGATTAAGCCTGGAGAAACTGCGAAAAGTATCGATGATGTAACAAGAAACTACATTACAGATTGTGGATATGGTCAATATTTTGGTCATTCTACTGGTCATGGTCTTGGCTTAGAAATACATGAACCTCTTCGCTTATCCCAAGAAAGTAAAGCTACATTAAAAGAAGGTATGGTTGTTACAGTTGAACCAGGCATTTACATACCGAACTGGGGCGGTTGTAGAATTGAAGATGATATCGTCATTACAAAAGACGGATATGAAGTTATTACAAAATCAAATAGAGAACTAATTATAATCCCTTGTTAATATTATGAAGGTTTAAACAAAACTTTTTTGCACATAGAATTCCTTCTCTGGAGTATTCATTTAAAGAGGGGAAATTTTAATTGAATTTTGTAATTGATAAATTGGAGGGTTTACATGTAGAATTTTCAAAGCTTGTTTCCATGATGAATTACGCTCGCTATACAACAATGCAAGCAGTGGAAAGTTTAACAATTGAAGAACTTGATTATTTATATGATAAGGAAGCAAATTCAATTGGCATGTTATTGTATCATATGGCTGCTATTGAATTTTACTACCAAATTCATACTTTTGAAGACCGTGAACCAACGGAGGCTGAATTAGAACGCTGGTTACCTGGCATTGAATTAGGCGATCTTGGGCGTGAAAAAATAAAAGGAAACGCTATAGAATTTTACATAAATACATTACAAGAAGTACGTTCCAAAACAATCGAGACTTTTCAATCGTTACCTGATGAATGGTTATTTAAAACGACAGACTTTTGGTATGACAAACCAGCAAATAACTATTTTAAGTGGTTTCACGTTTTTGAAGATGAAATCAATCATCGTGGACAAATTCGTTTAATTAAAAAGATGCAAAAAGCTCATGCAGTAAAATGAGGAAATGCCACCGAATAAGGTGGCATTTTCTTTTATTCATTAACGAATAGCTTTTCGTTTACTATTTTAGCGACTACCACTACCAACATTAAAATGCATATTAAATATAGCATTTTCGCAATAAACAACCACCCTTGAAACATTACAATTCCATCTATTATCTCATTTCCTTTCCATAACAAAAACGGAATTGTGCTGATTATAATGACAAATTCGATGCTGAAAACCATTTTCTTTTTTCGACTATATGCTTTCCATTCATTCCAACGATACATAGGAGCAAAAATCAATACTCCTATACATAATATAACTGGTACCCATTCACTGTTAAGAAATTGTCCTGAAATAATTGATAATAGTAAACAAACTAGCACACCATAATATCCTATTTTTTCTCTCATTCGTACTCCCCCATTCTACTTCTCCTTTAATATGTAACTTGCTATACTTATAACAATTCTTAGAAAAATAACAACTATAATTACAAGATAAAGAACGTTTGCAGAAGACATCCATTCTTGAAAAATAGACATTTTCTCCATTTGTTTCTGACCCTCTATTAAAATAACCCCTGCGAACAATGAGCAAACAACGATGATACCTATCATAATTCCGATACTTTTTACTGTATTGTTTCATACCATCCCAGTTATATAAAAGTATAAATACAAACCCGAAAACAGGTATAATACTTATCCATTCATTGTTAGTAAATAGCTTTAAAATGATTAATAGACTACAAGATATGATAAATCCCAAAAATCCAATTTTTTTGTGCATAAGCCCTCCTTGAATTCCATTTTTAGGATTAATTGTATTGTAACATCCATTTATCGTCCTTACCATTACAGTACATGAAATTTTACTTTTTTCTTTTTCCTATACTCACATACTTTCACTGCTTTCATACAATAAACTACACGAATGCCTAAAGGATGTGAATGTTATGGGAGTTGAATTAGCGCTATTACACGCTCTCTATGTTATTTGTTTACTCACTATTATTACCTTTTTTATTCTCCGGAAAGATACTACAATTATTTGTATCGATTTTATCTTTTTATTAACATTAACTGCTACAAGTTCTATCCCTCTTGCCGTTAGCGGCATTTTTCAAAGTTTTATTTACGCCATTACTGAGCTATTACCAACTATATTAATCATTTCTATTATTGTATCCATGAGCAATTTACTCGTTCATACCGGTATAAATGATACGATGATTTCACCATTTACAAAGATGATCCGTACCCCTACCCTCGCCTACTGGATTATTGGCCTTTTGATGATGACAATTTCTTTCTTCTTTTGGCCTTCTCCCGCTGTCGCCTTAATGGGAGCTATTTTATTACCGGTTGCTGTACGCGTCGGTCTCCCCCCAATTGGAGTAGCAATTGCTATGAACTTATTCGGACACGGCATCGCCTTATCTGGCGACTTCGTTATTCAAGGTGCACCGAAATTAACTGCAGACGCGGCTGGTCTCCCTGTTTCCAGCGTCGTATCTGCAAGTGTTCCACTCGTTATCGTTATGGGCATTGTGACAACTTCCATCGCTTTTTTCTTCTTACGAAAAGAGTTTCATACAGGCTTATCTATACAAGAATCTATCCCATCAACTGATTCTTCTAAAACGCTCACTTCATTATCTCCTCGCATAAAAAAATGGCTCGCTATATGTATTCCTATCGTATATATCATTGATATCCTTTGCATGATTCAATTTAAACTACAAGGAAGCGACGCAACTGCACTTATCGGCGGAACGACTGTTATTATGATTATCATCATTTCACTCATCGCCTACAAAGGTAATGGACTAAATAAAACAACCGATTATTTTATAGAAGGGCTCCAATTTGGCTTTAAAATCTTTGGTCCAGTTATTCCAATTGCTGCACTCTTTTATTTAGGAGATAGCGGCTTTGTGAAAATTATCGGAGACTATTTACCGAAAGGTTCACATGGAATCATTAACGACTTAGGGATTGCCTTATCTCAAACGGTCCCTTTAAACCAATACGTATCGGGGGGAACATTAACTATCGTTGGTGTCATAACAGGCTTAGATGGATCTGGTTTTTCCGGTATATCGCTTGCTGGTTCCATTGCAAACCTTTTCGGAACAGCTTTAGGTCATGGAACAGCTACATTAACAGCACTCGGGCAAATTGCAGCTATATGGACCGGGGGCGGGACGTTAATTCCTTGGGCACTTATTCCTGCTGCTGCGATTTGTAAAGTCGATCCATTTGAACTTGCACGCCGAAACTTTTTACCGGTTGTTATCGGTTTAATTGTCACCATGATCGTTGCGATGTTTACCCTATAACGTAAGCAAGTGTTCTCTTGCTTACGTTTTTTTCTTGTAAAATTCATCATGAATTATCAGTTTTCAAGAGGGATTCGTTATTACTTAGCGAAATTATATTAGGAGAGTAATTTTTTCAAAACGTTTACGAGAAACAGATTACTGCAATTAGAAAAGGGGACATACCTATGAATGAATTGATTTTCGTCTTATTAATTTGTCCATTATTTATCTTTATCGTATCTGTTATTGGAACACGCAAAACGAAAACGTATTACGTAATGCCAATTGTAACGTTTGCTAGTTTTTTAATAATAGGTGTTATCGCCTTTACTCCAAAATTTTTCTTTTGGGTTGGCATGTACAGCATCTTCTCGTTTATCGTTTCTTATATGACGCTATTGTTTGTGAAAGGATATGAGGTTGCTGAAAACGCTAAATAGTTGTTAACAAGGAGACAGCAATATGATTTTCTTTGATATTGATGGAACTTTACTTGATTATGAGGCTGCTGAAAGAAATGGTATTATAGATTTTTTTCAAATATATATTTACTTCTAGTGAACTTGGTATATCGAAACCAGATCCTGAAATTTTTCACAGAACCGTATTACAATCGAACCTTGAAATGAAAGATTGCTATTATATTGGCGATCGATTAGAGACTGATGCGATTAGTAGTACAGCAGCTGGGATGCAAGGGATATGGTTAAATCGAGATAACTCACAACTCAAGTACGATATTCCTACTATCTGTTCTTTACATGAAGTTTTAACAATAATATAAAAAACGACCGCGTTCCCCCGCGGTCGTTTTTTTCATGTTACGCTGTGATCCAAGCTTCGTTAGCTGGATTTTTACGCCACTCTTGTAATTTTTTCGTTTCAGCTTGTCCAATCATACCTTTTTCTGCTGCAACTTCAGTTAATGCACTGTAATCACTTAAAGAATATGATGCTACGTTAGCTGCTTCTAGTTTTTCTTTTCCTGCTTCTAACTCATATGTGAAGATTGATACGATTCCTAATACTTCACATCCAGCTTCGCGAAGTGCTTCTACACATGTAATTGCACTACCGCCAGTTGAAATTAAGTCTTCTACTACTACGACTTTTTGACCTTTTTCAGCTTTTCCTTCGATTTGGTTCCCTTTACCGTGACCTTTTGCTTTACTACGTACGTAGCACATTGGTAAATCCATACGATCGCTTACCCATGCAGCGTGCGCAATACCAGCAGTTGCTGTTCCTGCAATAATTTCTACAGTTGGGAAGTGCTCTTTAATTAACTCTTCTAATCCAGCTGCAATCGCTTGACGTACTTTTGGATAAGATAAAGTTAAACGGTTATCACAATAAATTGGTGATTTCATACCTGAAGACCAAGTGAATGGATCATTCGGTTGTAAAAATACTGCTCCAATTTCTAATAAATGCGATGCGATTTCTTTTTTCATACTGTTACACCTTCCCACTGTTGTTTTACTGTTTTATACGCTTCAAGCGGATTTTCTGCTTTTGTAATACTACGTCCAACTACGATGTAGCTTGAGCCAAGTTCCCTCGCACGTTTCGGTGTTGCTACGCGCACTTGGTCATTTACATCATCGCTTGCAAGACGAATCCCCGGTGTTACTGTTACAAATTCATTTCCGCATACTTCACGTAATTTTGGAACTTCAAGTGTTGAACAAACAACGCCATCAAGTCCACTTTCTTTCGTTAATTTTGCATAATGAGCAACCGCTTCTTCTAACGTTTTCTCAATGCCGATCTCTTTTTTCATCATAGCTTCCGAAGTGCTTGTTAGTTGTGTAACTGCAATACAAATCGGTCTCTCTTTTCCTTCTTGCTTACCTTCCTCTAATCCCTCAATCGCAGCTTTCATCATGCTGCTTCCCCCAGCAGCATGAACATTTACCATATCAACATCTAGACTAGCTAGGCTACGCATAGCGCTTTTTACTGTATTCGGAATATCATGAAGTTTTAAATCTAAGAAGATCTTATGTCCCTTTTCTTTTAAGTACGTAATAATCGCAGGGCCTTCTTTGTAAAATAACTCCATACCTACTTTGACAAATAACTCTTCCCCTTCAAAGTGGTGTAAGAATTGTTCTACTTCTTGTTTCCCTGGAAAATCTAGTGCAACGATTAACGACTGTGACATGTTTGCTTCCAGCTCCTTCCTTGACATTCCGAAATGTGATCAAATCCTAATTCATCTAATAATGCTGGTAACTCTTCAATAATTGTCGGACATACGAACGGATCGATAAAGTTCGCTGTACCTACTGCAACTGCGCTTGCGCCAGCATAGAAGAATTCAATTACATCTTCAGCTGTTTCAATACCACCCATTCCGATAATTGGAATGTTAACCGCTTGGCTTACTTCATGTACCATGCGAATTGCTACTGGCTTAATCGCAGGACCTGATAATCCGCCTGTACGGTTTGCTAAAATTGGTTTAGCTGTTTTTAAATCTAGACGCATACCAAGCAATGTATTAATCATCGTTAAACCATCTGCACCTGCATTTTCAATCGCTTTTGCAATTTCTACTATGTTTGCCACGTTCGGTGACAATTTCACGTATACAGGTACTTCAGAAACCTCTTTTACTCGCTTCGTTAAATCAGCAGCAATTTCAGGATTTGTACCAAAGGCGATACCACCTGTTTTTACGTTCGGACAAGAAATGTTTAATTCTAGTGCATGGACATTAGGCGCTTTAGAAATTTCCTTCGCAACCGCTACGTAATCCTCAGCTTGTGAGCCTGCAACGTTTGCAATAATTGGAAGGTCAAATTGTTCTAACCATGGTAATTCCGAATTCATTACTTTGTCTAATCCCGGGTTTTGAAGTCCGATTGCATTTAGCATGCCCCCTGGTGTTTCAGCAACACGAGGCGTTGGATTTCCATAACGTGGTTGTTCTGTCGTCGCTTTAATCATGATTGATCCTAGTACACTTAAATCGTAAAACTGTGCATATTCACGACCAAACCCAAAGCATCCAGATGCCGGTATAATTGGATTTTTTAATGATAATCCTGGTAATTCAACTTGCAATCTGTTCATAGTACAACCTCCCCGATTGGAAATACTGGTCCGTCGCTACACACCTTCTTGTAAGAATGTCCACTTGGATCTTCTTGTAAGTGGCATACACATGCGAAACAAGCTCCAATACCACAGCCCATACGTTCTTCTAATGAAATATAGGCTTTTTTCTCTTTGTAACGTCCTTCTAATGCACGAAGCATCGCTAGCGGACCACATGAATAAAGAATATCAAAGTCAATTCCGTAATTATCAATTACATCTGTGACAAATCCTTTTGTACCGTGTGTACCGTCTACTGTCGCAACGTACGTATCACCAAGTTCTGCAAATTTTTCTTCATAGAAAACTACATCTTTCGTTTGAAAGCCTAAGATGTGAATAACACGTACACCTTTTGCAACGAGGCGCTGTGATAATTCATAAAGTGGTGGTACACCAATTCCCCCACCTACTAGTAAAGCTGTTTGACCAGCTTCTGCTTCTTCTACAGGAAAACCGTGTCCTAATGGTCCTAGTACATCTACCATTTCACCTTGTTTTCTAGTTGCTAATGTTTTTGTCCCTTGTCCTTCGGCACGATATAGCATTGTAAATTCGTTCTTCTCTTGATCTACATTACAAATACTAATTGGGCGGCGCAGAAGGGGCGCAATGCCCTCTGCTACCTTAATGTGTACAAACTGCCCTGGTTCGTTCATTTGCTGTACTAACGTTCCTTGAAGCACTAATTCGTAAATATTTTTTGCGATTTCTTTTTGGTTAACGACGATCATATTTTGCTTTTGCATCATGCATGTACCACCTCGTGACGCTTTGTTTGCGTAATTTCTTTCATTGAATGAGCTGAGAATGTCATAGATTCTAATACTCGTAAGATTGCTCTTGTTGTATCAAGTGATGTTAAGCAAGCCACACCATTTTCTACTGATTCACGGCGAATGCGGAAACCATCACGCGCTGGTTGTTTACCTTTTGTTAATGTGTTAATTACAAACTGTGCTTTTCCTTGACGGATAATATCTAGTAAGTTGTAGTCTTCAGAATCAATTTTGTTTACAACTTGTACTGGGATATTTTGCTCTTCTAATGATTGTGCTGTTCCAGCTGTTGCTAATAAGTTATAGCCGATTTCGTGGAAACGTTTTGCAATTTCCATCGCCTCTTCTTTATCTTTATCCGCTACAGTAATGATTACTGAGCCGTGCGTTGGTATGTTAATTCCAGAAGCAACTAATCCTTTATATAATGCTTTTTCAAGCGTTAAGTCTTTACCCATTACTTCCCCTGTTGATTTCATTTCAGGTCCTAATGTTGTATCAACTGAGCGTAGTTTCGCGAATGAGAATACCGGAGCTTTTACATATACTTCTTTCTCTTCTGGGTGATAGCCAGTTCCGTATCCTTGCTCTACTAGGTCTTGCCCTAAAATAACTTTCGTTGCAACATTCGCCATCGGTACGCCTGTAATTTTACTTAAGAACGGTACTGTACGGCTTGCACGTGGATTTACTTCAATTACGTACACTTGATCTTTGAATACTACAAACTGGATATTTAGTAATCCAACAATGTTTAATCCTTTTCCAAGTGCAATTGTATGTTCAATGATTTGTTCTTTTAGTTTTTCAGATAAACTTTGTGGTGGATATACTCCAATTGAGTCACCAGAGTGAACTCCAGCGCGTTCAATATGTTCCATAATACCTGGAATGAATACATTCTCACCATCGGAAATTGCATCTACTTCAATTTCTTTACCAACCATGTAACGGTCGATTAATACTGGGTGATCTGCATGAACTTTAACTGCATTTTTCATGTAGTGCAGTAGTTCTTCTTGACGATATACGATTTCCATCGCACGTCCACCTAGTACGTAAGATGGTCTTACTAATACTGGGTAACCAATTTCTTCTGCGATTGCTACCGCTTGTTCTACAGTCGTTGCTGTTTTACCAACTGGTTGCGGGATGCCAAGTTTTGTTAAAGCAGCTTCGAATTTATCACGATCTTCTGCACGGTCTAAGTCTTCAAGTGATGTTCCTAAAATTTTCACACCGTGTTCTTCTAGTTTCGCTGCTAAGTTAATTGCCGTTTGTCCACCGAACTGAACGATAACACCTTCTGGTTTTTCTAAATCGATAATATGCATTACATCTTCAATCGTTAATGGTTCAAAGTATAATTTGTCAGAAATACTGAAGTCTGTTGAAACTGTTTCTGGGTTGTTGTTAATGATAATTGCTTCATATCCAGCTTCTTTAATTGCCCATACTGAGTGAACTGTTGCGTAATCAAACTCAACACCTTGACCAATACGGATCGGACCAGATCCTAGAACTACTACACTCTTACGATCTGTTACAATCGATTCATTTTCGTCCGCATATGTGCTGTAGTAATATGGCGTTGCAGATTCAAACTCTGCCGCACAAGTATCTACCATTTTGAATACTGGCATCATATTATTTTCTTTACGCATATCGTAAATTTCGCGCTCCGTTTTGTTCCAAGCTGCTGCAATGTAGTGATCGCTGAAGCCCATTTCTTTTGCAGTTTGTAGTACTTCCATATTTCCTACATTCGCTTTTACTTCACGTTCCATATTTACGATGTTTTCAACTTTTTGTAAGAAGAAGAAGTCCATTTCACACCATTCATTGATTTCTTCTTTCGTTACACCTTGGCGAATTGCTTCTGCTACAATAAACAGTCGTTCATCATCCGCTTTAATGATACGTTTTTTCATCGTTTCTTTATCAAGTTCTTTTAAGTGGTCTAATTCTAAGTGATAAATGCCAAGCTCTAAAGAACGAACTGCTTTTAGTAATGATTCTTCTAAGTTACGTCCGATTGACATAACTTCACCAGTTGCTTTCATTTGTGTTCCAAGCGTTCTGTTCGCTGATTCAAACTTATCAAACGGCCAACGTGGAATTTTTGAAACAACATAGTCTAACGCTGGCTCGAAGCAAGCGTAAGTTTTTTGTGTTACTGGGTTTACGATTTCATCTAACGTTAAGCCGACTGCAATTTTTGCTGCTAATTTCGCAATTGGATATCCAGTTGCTTTAGATGCTAGTGCAGATGAACGACTTACACGTGGATTTACTTCGATTACATAGTATTGGAAGCTATATGGATCTAGTGCAAGCTGAACGTTACATCCACCTTCAATTCCTAGTGCACGAATAATTCGTAATGACGTGTTACGTAACATTTGGTATTCACGGTCGCTTAGCGTTTGGCTCGGTGCTACAACGATTGAATCACCTGTATGAACACCAACTGGATCGATATTTTCCATGTTACACACTACAATCGCGTTATCATTTGAATCACGCATTACTTCGTATTCAATTTCTTTACAGCCAGCAATACTTTTCTCTAATAAACATTGTGTTACTGGGCTATGTTTTAAACCACTTGTTACGATTTCAATTAGCTCTTCTTCGTTATGACAAATTCCGCCGCCCGTTCCTCCTAATGTGAACGCTGGTCGAACGATTACTGGGTAACCAATTTCGTTTACAAATCCATATGCTTCATCAAGGTTATGAATAATTTCACTTGGTGGTGTTGGTTCATTTAAATCTTGCATTAATGTACGGAATAAATCACGATCTTCCGCTTGCTCGATTGCTGATAATTTTGTTCCTAAAATTTCAACTCCGCACTCGTCAAGTACGCCTGATTTTGCAAGTTCAACAGCCATGTTTAAACCTGTTTGACCACCTAATGTTGGTAGGATTGCATCAGGACGTTCTTTACGAATAATACGGCTTACGAATTCTAATGTTAATGGCTCGATGTATACTTTATCTGCTGTTGCAGTATCCGTCATAATTGTTGCTGGGTTAGAGTTAACAAGGATTACTTTGTAACCTTCCTCTTTAAGAGATTGACAAGCTTGTGTACCAGAGTAGTCAAACTCCGCTGCTTGCCCAATTACAATTGGTCCTGATCCGATTACTAAAATTGTGTTAATGTCTAGGCGTTTTGGCATAACTCTTCCCCTTCTTTCTTGAAGTTTTCAATCATTGTTAAGAAATCTTCGAATAAATCATTTGCATCTTCTGGTCCCGCTGAAGCTTCTGGATGGTATTGTACTGTAAATGCCGGGAACTTCTTATGACGAAGACCTTCTACCGTTCCATCGTTTAAAGCAACATGTGTAATTTCAAGATCTGTATTTTCAACTGATTCTTCTTCTACTGCGTATCCGTGGTTTTGAGATGTAATTGCTACTTTTCCAGTTGCAAGATTTTTTACTGGATGGTTTAAACCACGGTGACCAAATTTCAACTTACTTGTATTTGCACCTGATGCTAGAGCGAACAATTGATGTCCTAGGCAAATTCCGAATAAAGGAACTTTACCGATAATGTCTTTTAACATTTCAATTGCTTCTGGTACATCTTTCGGATCTCCAGGTCCATTACTTAACATAATTCCATCTGGGCTAAGGCGTAAAATTTCTTCCGCTGTTGTGTTGTAAGGAACTACAATTACATCACAGTCACGCTTATTTAATTCTCGTAAAATACCATGTTTCATACCGAAGTCTACTAGTACAACTCGGTGACCACGACCTGGGCTTGGGTATGGATCTTTCGTTGATACGCGTTTTACATGATCTGTAAATACTGTCGCTTTTAATTGGCTTACAATGTACTCTACATCTGCATCCATGTTACAAAGGCGTCCACGTAATGTACCGTATTGACGAATTTTTCTCGTTAATTTTCTCGTATCAATCCCTGCTAATCCTGGGATATTTCTTTCTTTCAAGTAATCATTTAACGAAATTTCATTACGGAAGTTTGATGGGTGATTACAAATTTCGTTTACGATTAAACCATTTACAGATGGGTGAATGGATTCAAAATCGTCACGGTTAATGCCGTAGTTTCCGATTAATGGGTACGTGAATGTTACGATTTGACCGCAATATGATGGATCAGATAATGTTTCTTGATATCCAGTCATTCCTGTTGTAAATACAACCTCACCTGACTTTTCGATTTCGCCTCCGAAACCTGTTCCAATTAATACTGTTCCATCTTCTAAGATAAGTTGTCTTTTCATACTAATGCACTCTCCTTTTGCCATGCGATCTTACCACCAACGATTGTCATTACCGGCCATCCTTGGCATTTCCAACCTGCGAATGGTGTATTTTTTCCTTTTGATAAGAATGTTGTTGGGTCAATCTCTTCTTCTTGTTCTAAATCAATGATTGTAATATCAGCTGCTCTACCTTCTTTTAGGCGACCTGCTTCTAAGCCGAATGTATCAGCTGGCTTTTCTGTTAAGAATTGAATTAACTGTTCTAGCGTAATAACTCCCTTTTTCACAAGGTTTGTGTATAGAAGCGGGAATGCTGTTTCAAAACCAGTAATTCCAAACGGTGCTCTTTCAATTCCTTGTGCTTTCTCTTCCGCTGTATGCGGTGCATGGTCAGTTGCGATCATATCGATCGTTCCATCTAATAAACCTTCAATTAATGCTGCATGGTCTTCTTTTCCACGAAGCGGTGGGTTCATTTTAAAGTTAGGATCAGCTGATGGGATATCATCTTCACATAACACTAGGTGATGCGGTGTTACTTCTGCTGTTACTTTAATTCCAGCGCGTTTCGCATCACGGATTACACGTACAGAACCTTTCGTACTTACATGACATACGTGATAGTGGCAATCTGCTGCTTCAGCAAGCAGTATATCCCTTGCAATATGTACAGATTCACATACTGATGGGATACCGTTTAATCCGTGTTTCTCAGAAAACTTCCCTTCATGTACACAACCTTTATTAATAAGCGTATTCTCTTCACAGTGCGCAACTACTGCCATATCTAATTTTGCTGCACGTTTCATAGCCGCTAACATCATGCTCGCATCTTGTACGCCTACGCCGTCATCTGTGAAAGCAAATGCTCCAAGTTCTTTTAATGTTTCGAAATCTGTCATTTCAGAACCAGCTTGACGTACTGTAATTGCTCCGTATGGTAGTACGTTAACATGAGCTTTTTCTTCAATACGTTTTTGCAAGTCTTCCATATGTTCTCTGCAATCTGGTACCGGGCGTGTATTTGGCATTGCGCAAATTGTAGTGAATCCACCTTTTGCCGCTGCTAGTGTACCTGTTTCAATTGTTTCTTTATGTTCACCACCTGGTTCACGAAGATGTACGTGTACATCTACTAATCCAGGTGCGATTAACTTTCCGTTCACATCGATTACTTCAGCATTATCTGCCGTAATATTTTCTGCTACCTTAGCGATTTTACCGTCTTGTACGAGAAGATCCGTTGCTACGATTTTTCCTTCTTCATTCATATAACGACCATTTTTAAACAAATAATTCATGTTTCATTCCTCCTAATACATTTGGTAAGGCGCGTTTTAGTACAGCCATTCTTACGTAAACTCCATTTTCCATTTGTTTAAATATACGTGAACGCTCACACTCAACAAGTTCACTTGCAATTTCAACATCACGGTTTACAGGAGCTGGATGCATAATAATGCTTCCTTCTTTCATACGCTTTTCTCTTTCTACTGTTAATCCGTGTTTCTCATGATATTCTTTCATAATGTCTGTTTCATAATGATCATGACGCTCATGTTGTACACGGAGTAACATCATTACATCAACTTCTGGAACAAGTTCATCTAATGGTTTGTATGTTCCAAATGTGTTGTCTTCATCTTTCCACTCTTCTGGACTTGCAAAGTAAATTGTTGCACCAAGCTTCGTTAATGCTTCTGCATTAGAACGTGCTACTCGGCTATGACGAACATCTCCTACTATTGCAATCTTCAAACCTTCAAATCTTCCAAACTCTTGTTTAATTGTAAGAAGGTCCAGTAGGCACTGTGTTGGGTGGTTTCCGCATCCATCTCCAGCATTTAAGATTGGAATATTCACCTGATCTTTTAGTTCATCGAAGTAGCGATCTTGCTCGTGGCGGATGACCACTGCTTTTGTTCCGATTGATTCTAGTGTTCTTATCGTATCGTATAGAGTTTCTCCTTTTTGTACGCTAGATGCATCAGCTGAAAAGTTTAAAACATCAAGTCCTAATCTCTTCTCAGCAACTTCAAAGCTAAATCTCGTTCTCGTACTATTCTCAAAGAACAAGTTCGCAACAAAAGTTTGCTCTGTCGTTTTGCTCTCTTTTCCATTCGCAAAATCTTCTGCATCTTTTAGGATTTCTGAAATTTCTACTTCCGATAATTCACTCATCGTTAACAAATGGCTCATCGTCATCCCTCATCTTTCTGATTTTTATGTTACCACTTTTGAATTTTTATAACAACCTTTGCATAAAAATACCCTAATCGTGTGAGACTAGGGTGCAAGAAAGAAGCCACCCTTTCCGGTCTCACAGGACTGAATTAAAAGGTTATTATTATGAAGCAATCTGCTTAGATTGTTTTATTTGTTTCGTTTCCGGTAGTAGTAGATTTAACAGTACACCTACAATTGCTGCTAGTGCCATTCCTTCTACTTGGAATGATTCTCCTACGTGAAGTACCGCTCCACCAATACCGATTACTAATATTACTGATGCAATCATTAAGTTTCGTTTGTCACTTAAATCTGTTTTATCATCTACCATCATGCGTAATCCGCTTGATGCGATTACACCGAATAGTAAGATTGATACACCACCCATAACTGGTGTTGGGATCGAATGAATCAGTGCAGAAATCTTACCGATAAATCCGAACATGATTGCGAATACTGCTGAACCGATGAATAAGTATACACTGTATGCTCTCGTAATTGCTAGCACACCGATGTTTTCACCATACGTTGTATTCGGTGGCCCACCGATTAGTGACGCGATTAATGTTGCTACTCCGTCACCGAAGATTGAACGGTGTAAACCTGGTTTTTCAATTAAATCTCTTTTAATAACATTTCCAAGAACAATTTGATGTCCGATATGTTCTGATATTGTTACTAGTGCAACTGGTACCATCAAGAGTACAATCTTCCATGAAAACTCTGGTGTGTATGTTACAAATGGTACTGTGAAATCTGGTACAACAAACCATTTTGCCTCAGCTACCGGCTTTAAGTCTACTAGCCCTTGGAAGTAAGCGAAGATATATCCGCCGATAATGCCAAGTAACACTGGTATGATACTGAAAAATCCTCTTCCAAATATCGAGCATATAATTGTAATTGCTAATGTTACTAACGCTACTGAAAAGTGTGTAAAGCTATATTTGCCATCCGCACCGTTCATCGCCATGTTAACTGCTGTATGTGCTAAAGCTAGACCGATTACCATTACTACTGGACCAACTACGATTGGTGGTAGTAATTTCATAATCCACTCTGATCCTGATTTCTTAATTCCGAGTGAGATTAAGATGTACACAAGTCCTGCTAGCAAACCACCAAGCATTGCCGCTCCCGGTCCACCTGCCGTTTTCGCTGTTATAATCGGTGCGATAAAGGCGAATGATGATCCTAGATAAGCAGGTACTTGACCTTTCGTTATAAGAAGGAATGCTAACGTTCCTAATCCACTTGATATTAATGCTACTGATGGATTCAATCCTGTTAAAAACGGAACAAGCACTGTTGATCCAAACATCGCGAACAAATGTTGTATACTTAAAAATAACCATTTTCCCGGTTTCGGTACTTCATTAACGTCTAACACTGGCTTTTGTTCCATTGTTACATCCTCCTTCAGTTTAAATCTTTGCAATAAAAAAAAACTCTTTGTGCCTGTGCACAAAGAGTCCTACACTTTCTTATGCCAAATTTGACATATGAAAGCCAAGACCCTTTGGCAGCCTCACAGGACTACATTTAAAAGGGCTTTACTTATCGTATATGCTTACTCGATCTTGTTGATCTGTCTCTTGCAAATCAACTTCGATACGCTCTTCACTTGATGTTGGAATATTCTTCCCTACATAATCAGCGCGAATTGGTAATTCGCGATGACCTCTATCAACAAGAACCGCCAATTGGATTTGAGATGGTCTACCTAAATCCATAAGAGCATCCATTGCTGCTCGAACTGTTCTTCCTGTATATAATACGTCATCCACAAGGATAACTTTTTTCTTCGTAATATCTACAGGGATATCAGAACCTTTTACAAGTGGTTCTTTATTTTTCGATTGTAGTGTTAAATCATCACGATATAACGTAATGTCTAACTCTCCAACTTCCATTTCTTTTCCTTCAATTTGACCAATTCGTTCTGCCAAACGTTGTGCAATAAAAATTCCACGAGTTTTAATTCCGACAAGAACACAATTATCGACACCTTTATTTCGTTCCACGATTTCATGACTAATTCGTGTTAAAGCGCGGCGAATCATTTGGTCATCTAAAACGACAGCTTTCTCTTGCATGCTCTACACCTCCAAGCTTTTTTCTTGCGTGAGAGTAATGGTATAAAAAAAGTCCTCTCAGCGTGTGCGAGAGGACTTTTGAAAAAAGGGTACAACATACCCTAAGTATTTCAAACCGTTACCTTCTCAACCTCACGGGGCTGTGTTAAAGGATCATTATTTAACTGTTGTCAGTATCTCAGTTTTCTTATGATTTGTCAATACTATTTTCGTAAAATATTTAATGCGTCTTCAAACACTTCTGGAATCGGTGCCTCAAACTGAATATATTCACCCGTACGAGGATGATCAAAGCCTAAAATACCCGCATGAAGTGCTTGTCCATTCATATCTAACGTTTTCTTCGGACCATACTTCGGATCTCCTGCAAGTGGATAGCCAATATATTTCATATGAACACGAATTTGGTGCGTACGTCCCGTTTCTAAGCGACATTCTACAAGTGTAAAGTCTTTAAAGCGTTCTAACACTTGGAAGTGCGTAACAGCGTTCTTACCATTTTCATCAACTGTCATACTTTGACGCTCTTTCTTATCACGAGCAATCGGAGCATCAATCGTTCCCTTATCATGCGGAATCACACCGTGTACAATCGCTTTGTAACGTCTCGTTACTGTTTTTGCTACAAGCTGATTCACAAGCGATTCATGTGCCATATCATTTTTAGCAACCATTAATAGTCCAGATGTATCTTTATCAATACGATGCACGATACCTGGACGCATTACACCGTTAATGCCTGATAAGTCTGTACAATGATGCATAAGGCCATTTACAAGTGTACCACTTGTATGCCCTGGTGCTGGATGTACAACCATACCACGTGGCTTATTTACAACAAGCACATCTGCATCTTCATAATAAATTTCTAAATTTAAATCCTCTGGTTGAATATCTAACTCTTCTGGTTCAGGAATTGTTACTGTAATTTCATCTTCTTCTTTTACTTTATAATTCCCTTTTACCGCTTTCCCGTTTACTGTCACAACGTTATCTTTAATCCATTGCTGCACTTGCGTACGTGACCATTCGTTATTTATCCCTGCAACGAATTTATCAATTCGCTCGTTTTTTTGCTCTGCTGCAACTGTTACTTGTACTACTTCACTCATTCAATTACTCCTTCGCTTTCTTGCCTTCTAATAATGTTTGAATAATAATTAATACAACACCAATACATAATGCTGAATCAGCTATATTGAATACTGGATAGTTGTACGAGAAAATATACACGTGAATGAAATCCACTACTTCTTGTCTAAATACACGATCAATAAAGTTACCAATTGCCCCGCCCAAAATTAGGCCTAACGAAATACCTAGAAGCCTGTCTGTTTTCGCATACTTTTTCATATAAAATACAATAAACACTACAAAAACAACTGTAATAATGTAGAAGAACCACATTTTATTTTCTAAAATACCCCAAGCAGCGCCTCTATTTCGATGTGATGTTATGTATAATACATTGTCAATAATCGGAATACTCGTACCCAATTCCATGTTCTTTACAATTAACCACTTCGATATTTGATCGATAGCAATGACGAATAACGCTATTACATAATATATCATTTTCATTTCCCCCACAAAGACAGTGTACCTCAAAATTTTAGCATAGCTGCTACCTTTTCACAATGAACCTTTATAGAAGAATAAAATAAATTAAAAAAAGGTAATATAATATCGTTGTGCGTATTCATACATTTACCTTTTCATAAAAGAATTCATGAATCGTACGGGCAGTCGGCATTGTCTTCATTTGCTTTGTCGAAATTAATCTCCCCGTCTCTTCACAAATACCATACATGTCTATTTCCATTTTAAATAATGCGCGTTCTACATCCTTTAAATCCTCTTTTATATCATGTAATAGCAATTTTTTCTTTATCTCTTCCTTAATTTCATATCCAAGCTCTTGGCTGAACTCGACATCATATTTGTGCATTACTTCTTTAGCTAGTCTCTCTTGCAACTCTTTTCTCATCAATTGCAATTCTTCTTTTATTTCCATGTAAATTTCATTCACGTGTACATTCCTCCTAGCTGTAATGTACAGTTAGTGTGTCCGAAATTTATTTGCTTACCTCACACACATTTTTCCTTCACAGGAAAGAGTCTGAAAGTGATTTTGATATGCCATAAACAAAAAAACTGACTGCATCAATAGCAGTCAGCTTTTTTTATTATTTTACATAGTTTTCTTTAACAACTGTTGCACAACGCTCACATAATGTTTCATGTTCAGCATCTTTACCAATTGTTTCTGAAACTACCCAACAACGTTCACATGTTTCACCAGTTGCTTGAGCAACAACAACCGCTGTATGTTCATACTTCGGTGCATCTGCTGGCGCTTCATCCATCATACCACCAAGTTTATACTCAGAAACGATGAATAATTGCTTTAAGTCTTCGCTAATAGACTCTAACATAGCTTTCATTTCTGCAGTTGGATATAGCGTAATGCTTGCATTTAATGACTTACCGATTACTTTTTCATTACGAGCTACTTCTAGTGCTTTTAACACGTCATCACGTAATGTCATAAATGCATCCCATTTTGTTTTTAACGCTTCCGCGTCATCTAATTGTACAGCTTCTGGCATATCAGTTAATTGTACACTTTCTTCTGTTACGCCTGGAATGTATGGCCATACTTCATCAGCTGTATGCGGTAAGATTGGTGTTACAAGTTTCGTTAACGCAACAAGAACATCATATAATACAGTTTGAATCGCACGACGATCTTCGTGGTTTGCACCTTCAATATATAAAATGTCTTTTGCAAAGTCTAAATAGAATGAACTTAAATCAATTGTACAGAAGTTATGAATTGCATGATACACAGCAGCGAAGTCGTATGTCTCATATGCTTCTTTAACTTTTGTAATTAAGTCATTTAATTTCACTAACATGTAACGATCTACTTCACGAAGTTCAGCTACAGCTACTGCATTTTCACTTGGCTTAAAGTCGTCTAAGTTTCCTAATAAGAAACGGAATGTGTTACGGATTTTACGATACACTTCTGCTACTTGTTTTAAAATATCATCTGAAATACGTACGTCAGATTGATAGTCAACAGAAGATACCCATAAGCGTAAAATGTCTCCGCCTAATTGATCCATAATTTTCTTCGGTACGACAATGTTTCCAATCGACTTACTCATCTTACGTCCTTCACCATCTAGTACGAAACCGTGACTTAGTACGCCTTTATATGGAGCTTTACCTGTTACAGCAACTGCTGTTGATAATGAAGAGTTAAACCAACCACGATACTGGTCAGATCCTTCTAAATATAAATCAGCTGGACGCTGTAAATCTTCGCGCTCTTCTAATACCGCTTGGTGAGAAGAACCTGAATCGAACCATACATCCATGATGTCTGTTTCTTTACGGAATTCGCCATTTGGGCTACCTGGATGTGTAAATCCTTCTGGTAATAGATCTTTCGCTTCACGCTCGAACCATACGTTAGAACCGTGTTCACGGAATAAATCTGCTACATGGTTAATTGTTTCATCCGTAATAATTGGATCACCATTCTCAGCATAGAATACCGGAATTGGCACACCCCATGCACGCTGACGAGAAATACACCAGTCACCACGGTCACGAACCATATTATGAAGACGAGTTTCTCCCCATGCTGGTACCCATTTTGTTTCTGCTACAGCTTCTATTAATTCTTTACGGAATGCTTCAATAGATGCAAACCACTGTGCTGTCGCACGGAAAATAATTGGCTTTTTCGTTCTCCAATCATGTGGGTATGAATGTGTAATGAATGTTAGTTTCAGTAACGCGCCTACTTCTTCTAATTTTTCTGTAATTGGTTTATTAGCTTTATCATAGAATAAGCCTTCAAATCCAGGTGCCTCATTTGTTAATACACCTTTATCATCGACTGGGCAAAGTACTTCTAATCCATACTTTTTACCAACAACGAAGTCATCTTCCCCGTGTCCTGGTGCTGTATGAACACAACCTGTACCTGCATCTGTTGTTACGTGGTCTCCTAGCATAACTAATGAATCACGATCGTAGAATGGATGTTTTGCAACTGTGTACTCAAGTTCGCTACCTTTTACTGTTTTCACAACTTCAGCATTTTCCCACTCTAACGTTTTTGCAACTGTCTCAAACAGCTCAGAAGCAATGATATACTTCTCATCGTTTACTTTTACAATGCTATATTCAAGCTCTGGGTGAACAGAAATACCTAAGTTTGCAGGTAATGTCCAAGGTGTCGTTGTCCAAATGATGTACTTTTCATCACCTTCTAATACGTTCTTTCCATCTTTTACAGGGAATGCTACGTAAATAGATGCTGATTTTTTATCTTGATATTCAATTTCAGCTTCCGCTAAAGCAGATTCACTCGTTGGAGACCAGTAAACTGGTTTTTGACCTTTATAGATATAACCTTTTTTCGCCATGTCACCAAACACTTTGATTTGTTGTGCTTCATAAGCTGGCTCTAAAGTAATATATGGATTATCCCAATCTGCACGTACACCTAGACGCTTAAATTGTTCACGTTGACGTTCTACTTGTTCATATGCATACTCTGCACATAACTTACGGAACTCAGCAACTGTCATTTCTTTACGTTTTACACCTTTATTTGTTAAAGCTTGTTCAATTGGTAAACCGTGCGTATCCCATCCTGGAACATATGGCGCACTAAAACCAGTCATTGATTTATAACGAACAATAAAGTCTTTTAATACTTTATTTAATGCATGTCCCATATGAATGTCACCATTCGCATATGGAGGTCCATCATGCAATACAAATAAAGGACGTCCTTTTGTATGTTCTTGTACTTTTTCGTAAATATTCATTTCAGCCCATTTTTCTTGCATTGCAGGCTCACGTTTTGGTAAATTCCCACGCATTGGGAACTCTGTTTTTGGCATCAGTAATGTATTTTTGTACTCCATGCTCAATTCCTCCTTACATGTATAAAAGAAACACTTAAAAAACGGAATAAAAAAGAGACCTTCTCATCCCAAAAAGGGACGAGAAAGTCTCCCGCGGTACCACCCTAGTAGATCATATACATATGTATAGAATCCTCTTTATATTCTTAACGCGAATACACGCCTACGCTTACTCTATTTGTTCAGCGCGGAACTCCAGGGTGATATTCCCACTATCTCCTTATCCTGAGCTTACACCATCCTCAGTTCGCTATATAAGGTTTGAAAAGGTACTTATCCCTATCTTCGTTTTTCTTAATAAATATGTTGTTTAAAATTATATGTAATAATGAGAAAAACGTCAAGCTTACACTGTTTCTTCTTTTTTCAACAGTTCATCTACTTCGTCTTCTAATTCAATTAGTTTATCCCAATCATCGTTGTTTAACATCTCAAGCTGTGTTTCTAATAACATACGGAAACGAGTTCGGAATACTTTCGCTTGTTTCTTTAGCTCTTCAATATCAAAAGCAACTTTTCTTGATTTTACTAATGCTTCGTTAATAATACGATCAGCATTCTTTTCAGCTTCACGCACAATTAATTTCGCTTCTTTTTGCGCATTACGTTTTACTTCTTCCGCTGCTTCTTGTGCAACGACGATAGATTTGTTTAACGTATCTTCAATATTAGAGAAATGATCTAACTTCCCTTCTAACTGCGCAACTTTTTCTTCTAAAGCTTTTTTCTCACGAATGACCAATTCATAATCTTTGATAATTTGATCAAGAAACTCATTTACTTGATCTTCATCATAGCCACGGAATCCGCGACCAAATTCTTTGTTATGAATATCTAATGGTGTTAACGGCACAACGCCACCTCCAAGTAGTTATCTAAATTTCCTCTTTCAATTATATCTTTTCTTCGACAAAATAGGAGGATTTCCTTCTAAAAAACCAATCATTTTAGTATACCATACAAAATTCTCCATTTGTCGCGTTTTGTTCTACCTTCTACAGAAAATAATTTACTTCGGCCATACCCTCTAACAGAAAAAACATCTCCTGGATAGCATTCATAAGAAGTTTGCTCCACTGTTTTCCAATTGACTTTTACTAAACCATTTTTTATGAAAGGTTGTACTTTCTGTCTAGATAAATGTAACATTTCAGCTAACATAACATCTAAACGAAGTGAAGAAACCGTTCCAGATTTCTCTCCCCACGTTTCATCTATCTGTAGAATTTGTTCTCCTTGCACTGACGCTAAAGAGACTTTTACTTTCCCTATTGATTGTAAGTTCATCTCAATATACGATACAATTTCTTTCGCAACTACAATTTGGGCACGATTTTCTTGCAGCAAAATATCACCACATTTTTCTCTTGTTAAACCAAGAGACATAAATGTACCTAATATTTGCCTATGTTCTAGCGTATAAAACTTGGAAGGATAGTCAATTTCTAATACTTCTACTTGAAATTCTTCTTCATTTAATTCTAGATAGTCTGGATAAATAAGTGCTCTTTTACGCTCTGCATTAGGCGTTGCACCACCAAATTGTACAGCAACATCACCTTGTCCTATTACCATAGAAACAATTTGTTGTTGCCTAGGATCAAGAAAATCCGTTAACTTCACTTGATGGTACTCCGCCGCTCGCTTCCACTCTAGCACTTTATCCACAAAGACCTCCTCATCAGGCCTAAAATGTTCGTAGATGCTCATGTATTCACCTTCTTACTATAAGAAATAGCTTAATAAACTGAACAAACCAGTTTTAGCAAGTTTCAACGCAAAGATCGCAACGATTGGAGAAATATCAATCATTCCAAGCGGCGGAATAAAGCGGCGGAATGGTTCTAAATACGGTTCACAAATACGTGCCAGGAACTCTCCAAAAGATGATTCCTTTGCACCAGGAAACCATGATAGGAGAATGTAAATAATAAGTGCCCACGAGTAAATCTCGATAGCATAACTTAACACTATAAAAACTGTTGTCATGGCGTATTACCACCTCTTTATATTTGTTTCTTCTTCTTCACCGAATAACTCTGAAATCGCACCAACAATATCTACATTTTCAGGTGTACACATAAATGTTTTCGGCCCTATTTTTTGAATGTCCCCGCCTATAGCGTATACAGTACCACTTAAAAAGTCAACGATACGTACCGCTTGATCAGTAGACATTCTCTGCAAATTAATTACAACAGCTCGTCTACCTTTTAAGTGGTCCGCAATCCCTTGTGCTTCCGAATATGTGCGTGGTTCTAATAAAACAACTTTTGAAGATTGTTTTGCTGTTTCAATACTCACAACATTTTGCTTCGGTTGCGCTTTCGGAAACGTAACGTCTTGTTGTTCTGGTGGATCTTGCTGCTTTTTCATGTCTGTTTGCTCCTTTTCATAACCATATTGAGCTGCTTCTTTTTCTTCCGGTGTATCAAAAAAGAAGTATTTTACTTTTGACCAACTCATAATAAGATTCTCCTTCCTTTTACGCTTTTCCTACTAAAATCGTTCCCAAACGAATATATGTAGCCCCTTCTTCAATTGCAATTGTGTAATCGTTGGACATTCCCATTGATAATTCTTTACATGGCGCATGTAATAACTCTAGCTCCTGCACCTCTGTTTGCAGCATACGTAATTCCTTAAAACAGCGTCTGATTTCTTCCTCTTCTTCTGTAAATGGAGCCATCGTCATTAGTCCAACCACTTCAATTTTATCGAATTCTTGCAAACTTTGAATAAAAGAAACAACCTCTTCTATTGCCAATCCTTGCTTCGATTCTTCAGATGAGGTTTTCACTTGAATAAAGCATTTCACTTTCTTATCAGCACGTTTCTGAATTTCTTTCGCCAGCGAAAGACGATCTAACGAATGTAAATAATCAATTTCATTAATGATTTCTTTTACTTTTCTCGTTTGTAATGAGCCAATAAAGTGCCAATTAACTTTTGAACCGAAATGCTCGTATTTCTGTAAGAAACCTTCATTTCTATTTTCACCTAAATCGATAATTCCAGCTTCAATTACTTCGTTTGTTTTTTCAATCCCTACAGTTTTTGTAACTGCAACAAGTTTAATATCTTGCAACGAACGTCCAGCTCGAGCGCAAGATTCTTTAATAGCTTCATTTACAATTACTAAATTTTCTTGTACTGTCACTTGCTTCCTTCCTCCTTAAAACCTATGAAACTCAACATTCTTCCTGTCTTACCTTGATCACGACGATGAGAGAAAAATAGTTGCTCTTCACAGCTTGTACAAAGAGATGACATTACAATATGCTCTTCTTTTATGCCTGCTTGTACACATAATATACGATTAATTTCTTTTAAATTAATTGCGTACTGCCCGTCAGAAATTTTTTGATGAGGAACAGCACCGCTAACTACTTCCTGTGCTGCTGTTAATACACGATCATCCACAACATAACAACAAGATCCGATCGACGGCCCAATTGCAACATGAATTTCATCACTTGAAATACCTTGTGCATTCCACTTTTGAATCATTTCCTTTGCAATCTCTTGTACAGTGCCTTTCCATCCAGCATGCGCAAGTCCTATCATACCATGTGATGGTGCATAAAAATAGAGCGGAACACAATCCGCGTAACAAGACGTTAACAGAACATCTTCATTACTCGTATAAATGCCATCTGTTTTTGAAATGCCGTCCTCATATGAATAGACACCACTTCCCTTTTCCTGTTGCCCTACTTTTTCAACATGATGAGCATGAACTTGTTCAGAGCAAATCCAGTTTTCTAATGGTTTTTGTAACTTATTTGCTAAAATGCGTCTGTTTTCATGAACGTTCTCCACGATATCATTCACATGTAATCCTAAATTCATCGCATGAAAGGAGCCCGTACTTATCCCACCATCTTTTGTCGTAAATCCAGCAGTAATGTTTCCAAGTTCTTTCCACGCTTGTAAATACAGTATACCGTCCACATATTTAAATGGTTCTCTCATAATAAAGCGGCTCCTTTTAATTAAAATAACAGAAAAAAGCATGGTACTTCCTGTCTATTTTACCATACTTTTATTTTTTCATAATCCTAACAGAAAAAAAAGAGGAATTTGTAATATTCTTTATGAAATTGTCGGTGTTTGTATTGATTCTGTTACAGAATTAACAGGATTTACTCTTACAAGTATGACATCTTCCCCAATTTTCACAATTTCCTTCCAAGGAATTACAATCTCAACATCTTTTCCAAAAATACCTAGCATACGTGTCTGTTTGGAAATAATAACAGAACAAATTTTCCCTGTGTTCATATCAATTTCAATATCTCCAATATTCCCAATCCTTTTTCCATCTGAAATATTTATAACATCCTTCATCTGTAACTCTGAAATTCGTATCACCATTTTTATCCTCTCCCTTATATGACAAATTGGAAACTGTTTCTCATATTTACAGGAAGCCACCTATACGAAACACCATGCTAGTTTCATTATATGAACACTAATCCCCTACTATGAGCACAAACCATATTACATATAAAAAGGTCTCACCATAATTGGTGAGACCTTATCCTTGAATCGTTTTATTCATTTGTTTAATGGCTGACTTCTCTAAACGTGATACTTGCGCTTGGGAAATCCCAATTTCTTCTGCAACTTCCATCTGTGTCTTTCCTTGGAAGAAACGTTTTCTAATAATCATTTTCTCTCTATCATTTAAACGCTTCATTCCTTCTTTCAATGCTAATTCTTCAACCCACTGCTCGTCCTTTTGTTTTTCATCACTTAACTGATCCATAACAAAGATAGGATCTCCCCCATCATTATAAATCGGTTCAAATAATGAAACTGGATCTTGAATCGCATCTAAAGCAAATACTATCTCTTCATGAGTTACTTCTAGCACTTTTGCAATATCCATTGCTGTTGGTTCTTTTGAATTTTCTGCAATCAATTTTTCTCTTACTTGCAAAGCTTTATACGCAATATCTCGCAATGAGCGCGATACGCGAATCGGATTATTATCACGCAAATATCTGCGTATTTCCCCAATAATCATCGGCACAGCATACGTTGAAAATTTTACATTTTGGCCTAAATCAAAATTATCAATTGATTTCATAAGTCCGATGCAACCAACTTGAAATAAATCGTCAACATATTCTCCTCTGTTATTAAATCTTTGGATGACGCTCAGTACAAGACGTAAGTTTCCATTCACTAATTTTTCTCTTGCGCTTATCTCTCCACTTTGCATTTCACGAAATAATTTACGCATCTCTTCATTTTTTAATACTGGAAGTTTAGCTGTATCAACACCGCAAATTTCTACTTTGTTTCTCGTCAAAGTGTTCCCTCCTATCGGGAGTTGCTGTACAGTGTAAAGTATTTCCTTTGAAGGGGATTTTATGCATGTGGTTTTTTCACGATTTATTATTTAAATTATCTTTCCTAATACAACTAAATAGAATAAGACCAGCCTACATAACGGCTGGTCTTATTCTTTACACCATTTTATTAAATTCTTTTCGTAATCTTTTTATAATTCTTTTTTCTAAACGCGAAATGTATGACTGTGAAATCCCAAGCATATCAGCCACATCTTTTTGCGTCTTTTCCTCTCCTCCAGCAAGCCCAAACCGAAGTTCCATAATTTGTTTTTCACGATCATTTAATTGGTGTAATGCTTTCATTAAAAGGTGACGATCTACAGTAGCTTCTAAATCTTTTGTAATAATATCATCATCTGTACCTAACACGTCAGACAATAACAGTTCATTCCCATCCCAATCAATGTTTAGTGGTTCATCAAAAGAAACTTCCGAACGATTTTTGTTATTTCGACGTAAATGCATTAAAATTTCATTTTCTATACAACGCGATGCATATGTTGCTAATTTTATTTTCTTTTCTGGATTAAATGTATTTACCGCTTTAATAAGGCCGATTGTTCCTATACTAATCAAATCTTCAATATTTATCCCTGTATTTTCAAACTTTCTTGCTATATATACAACGAGCCTTAAGTTACGTTCAATAAGTAATGACCTTGCTGCCTGATCTCCTTTTGGCAATTTATTCAAAAGAACTTCCTCTTCTTCTTTTGTTAACGGTGGTGGCAACGCTTCACTTCCACCAATATAATAAATTTCATCGGTCTTAATTCCTAATTTCAGCAATACTTTATACCAAAGGTATACTAAATAAAATTTTAATTTCATCATATTATCCCGCCTCTCATTTATTAAGCGATCACCATTTTTTGCGAAATCAACATTTTTGGATGCACAATACATTGATACTCCCCATTAGTAGACAGCTGTTGTGTATTTAATCCAATTAATACTTTGTTTACAACAATAGAACTACCTTCATGGTCAACTTGCACACTGTCAGGCTTAATTGCCCACAAAAATTGACTCTCTACTCCTACTGCACGGAAAGGAATTAAGCGTAATTTGGTCGCCCAACCAGAATCATTTTCTGGTATTTGAGGAATTTCTGTTTTGGAATAAATTTGTTCTGTTAACCAAGATGGTAAGCAATGTTCTAATGATGAAACATGCATAATCATAACAGGTGTTTTTGTTAATGGGTCATAAAGTTGGTTCCCACTGTCAATAAGACCTGCGAGTTCTAGTTCTTCTTCGGCTAATTGAATTTTTACTTTCACAATTTGATCATAGTGTATTTTCGTGACCTCTACGCTTTCAATACGCTTTTTAGAAAAATAATAAATTACTGGAAAACCAAAAATAACAAATAACCAACTAATTGGATCACCGTAAGAAATTGACTGAGATTGAACCAATCCATTTACCATTTCATTCGTTTGCAAAAAGAAATGAGTTCCAATTAATCCTCCGCCAACCATAAAGGTTACAAAGTAAAAAGTAAAAACAGTTTGTGCATAATTTCTAAATGTCGTAAACCCAAATGCTGTATACACAATAAGTAACGAGTACAGTAGTTTCATAATTGGATGTGTCATCATAGAAGCAAAAGGAGTAAAGGCAAAAATAACAATGGTTGAACCTATAAATGCCCCTAACACAAGCCTCCATCTTTTGATTTTCTTTTTTAACACGGTAGCTGTTAATAAAAGCAAAAGAAAATCAATGCAGGCGTTTAACAACCAAACAACGTCGGCGTAAACAACCAAACAATTCACCTCTTTTTTCAAGTTGAGACTAGTATAATGCATATCCAATAGGAAAGTGTGTCAATTTGCGGAGGTGTTTTTTTGTTATTTTGTGATTTCTAGACATAATCTGTCGGTAAAAAATAAAAGTACAAATTCATAGAATGATATACTCTTATTTTCACAAACAAAATATATTGAAATATACGAAATAAAAAAAGACCTGCTTAGCAGGTCTTTTCCATAAAAAATAAAAAGGAGCATGAAAGCTCCTTTTTTTATCGTCTACGACGGTTACGTAAAAATGCTGGAATATCGATATCATCTGAATCTGAATGACGCTCATGTACAACTGGCTCTTCACGCTTCATTTCACGTTTTACTTCACGCTGTTTTGAAGGTTGAGCTACTGGTTGTTGCTGTTGTTGCGTGTGGTTCGCATTCGGACGAATAATTGGTTTTGGTGGTTGAGTTGCAATGCTATCATCAAAACCAGTTGCAATTACAGTTACAACGATATCATCTTTTAATCCTTCGTTAATAACAGAACCGAAGATCATATTTACTTCTGGATCTGAAGCTGAAGCTACGATGTCTGCCGCTTCTTGTACTTCATATAAGCTTAAGTTAGCACCACCCGTAATGTTCATGATAACACCTTGAGCTCCATCAATAGATGTTTCTAGTAATGGGCTAGAAATTGCTTTTTTCGCAGCTTCTGCAGCACGATTTTCCCCATTACCAGAACCAATACCCATTAAAGCAGAACCTCTATTAGACATAATTGTCTTTACGTCTGCAAAGTCTAAGTTAATTAAACCTGGCGTTGCAATTAAATCCGAAATACCTTGAACACCTTGACGTAATACGTTATCAGCTTCACGGAATGCTTCTAACATTGGCGTATTTTTATCAACAATCTCTAATAAGCGATCGTTTGGAATTACAATAAGAGTATCTACATTTTCTTTAAATGCTGCAATACCAGATGCTGCTTGCGTCGCACGCTTACGTCCTTCAAAAGTAAATGGACGTGTTACAACACCTACTGTTAAAGCACCTAATTCTTTTGCAACTTGAGCAACAACTGGAGCTGCACCAGTTCCAGTTCCACCGCCCATACCGGCAGTTACGAAGACCATATCCGCACCACGAAGTGCTTCTTGGATCTGTTCTTTACTTTCTTCTGCAGCTTTTTTCCCTACTTCAGGGTTTGCGCCTGCACCAAGTCCACGCGTTAATTTTCCACCAATTTGCATTTTTGTTTCAGCTTTTGATAGATTTAATGCTTGTGCATCAGTGTTCACAGCGATAAAGTCTACACCTTGTACACCGTGTTCAATCATACGGTTTACAGCATTGTTTCCGCCACCGCCGACACCGATAACTTTTATATTCGCTAATTGATCTTGAGTAGTATCAAACTCTAACATGTCGAAATCCCCCTAGAACCTCATTTTTCGTGTCCAATTTTAATCCCATAAATAACGGAATACACGTTTTACTTTTGACATCATGCGGTCATCATTTTGATTATTATTGTTTTGATTACGAGTTTTTTGTTTCGTGGGTTGCTGTTGTACCGGCGTTGGTGCTGGTGCTGGTACTGGTTCAAAATGCTCTTGCTTTTCCTGCACATTTTTCCCACGTAATTTAGCTTTTTGATAAGAATGTTTAATTAATCCAACTCCACTTGTATATTGGGGCTCACGCACACCAATATAATCAGGAGTTGCTACACGAACATTTTCATGTAAAATATCATATGCAAGATCAAGAACACCTGGCATAGAAGCAATTCCGCCAGTTAGTACATAACCAGAAGCCACTTGCTTTACTCCTAACTTACGCACTTCATCTTGAACAAACATTAAAATTTCCTCTACACGAGCCTCTATTATATCCGATAATTCCAACTGAGAATATTGTTCTGTTTGATCACTTCCCATAATAGGAACCGTAAACATCTCTTCTTCAGATGCTGTATCATAAAAAGCATGTCCATATTTCAACTTAATTTGATCTGCATTTTCTGTTGAAGTTTTCAACCCAATCGCAATATCTTTCGTTATATGGTCTCCACCTAATGGTAATACGCTTGTCGCTTGTAACTCTCCATCTTTAAAAATAGATAAAGTTGTAGATCCTCCCCCCATATCAACAAGGGCTACTCCTCTATTTTTTTCATCTGAAGATATTGCAACTGTTGCAGCCGCTAAAGGTTGAAGACAAATATCAACAATTTCAAGACCTGCTTTTTCTACACAACGAAGTAGGTTATGTAGTAAAGTTCTCGAGCCTGTAATAAGTGTACCTTCCATTTCTAATCTTACACCGATCATCCCGCGTGGATCGTTAATCTCGTCAAGACCGTCTACGATGAACTGTCGAGGTACCACATCAATAAACTCACGTTCTGGAGCAATTGACACAACTTGTGCTGCATCTAGAACGCGTAAGACATCTTCATTCCCGATTTCACGATCTTCATTTGAAACAGCGACTACTCCGTGACAAGGAAGTAGCTGTACCTGGTTTGCATTGACACCTACTACAACTTGCTCAATGTGGATCCCCACCATGCGCTCAGCTTGTTCAATTGCTTTTTTAATTGATCGAACAGTCTCGTCTATATCAACTATCGATCCCTTCTTTAAACCATTTGATTTTACATTTCCAACACCAATAATGTTTAAGCTGTCATTAACCATTTCACCAATGATGACTTTAACATTGGATGTACCGATGTCAAGACTAACATATATTTCATTGCTGTTCATTCTTTGGCACCTCCTTCTTTATTTATACCATACAACTCAATATATGGAACAACAATCGCAACTTTACTATTTATAAGAAAAATATTCAACGTCTTTATACGTTTCCCTTTTTTAACCCTATATTTTTCTTATTTTTATTTAGCATTCAATTAAGAATATCGCAGTAAACTATGAATAACTGCTTATCTTGAAATAATTCTATTTCGAGTGTAAAGTTTACCGCCAAGTATAAGTCTACACTAAGATGTACTCATAGAAAAGTGAAACTTGTACCAATACTAGTATGAATCTAAGAATTTTTACATATTTTTCATCAAATGAACCATTCTTCTAAATTCGTATACACATAATAGAACATTCGTTTCGTTTTTTCTGCTATAAGTAACGAAAACTACCATTCTATTCTTTTTTTTCTTCCGCACCTAATTCTTTCGTATATGCACCTACTTCTAAGTCAATTAATACCTTCTTACCTGGCTCAATTGTTTTTAAAATAAGCGGATAGGCTTCCATACGTTTTGCGAAATTTTGAATTGTAGTGCTCACTTCATAACCTTCATTCATATATAAAGTAAGATGATCTTCATTCGCATTCGTTGGTGAATAGCGAATCTCCGAAATAGATTTTAAAATAGCTGGTGTTAATTTTTCTAGTTCAGCGATTAACTCCTTCATTTTCTCTTCTTTAAAAGGTTCGAAAATCGGTGCTGCAACAGGAAGTTTTCCATTAGGTAGTACATCAAGCGTTTTTCCATTCTCTAATAACGGTTGTAATTTTCCCTCTTTATTTATATAACCAATCGTTAAATATTCTTCGATATGAATATCAATATTGTTTGGAAAACGTTTTTTTACATTTACTGCTTTAATTTCTTTTCGCTTCGTTAAGTTTTCTTCAGCTTTATGTGCTGTCACTCGGAAATAACTTGTATCATATGTCACGCCTGAATCCTTCATTACTTGTTCATCCGTCATATAGTGATTTCCAAACACACTAATCTTTTTTATATTACTAAGCGGAGACCGAAAATAAATTAAAAAGAGCACTAATAAAAATAAAATTGATATGTATAAAATCAATCGATGATTAACATTTTTTTTGTTTTTTTTCTTTTGATTTTTCAATTTTGGTACACGATCTTGTAGTTTAATCACTTTACTATTATTCATGTACGATCCCCCTATGTAACATAAAGAACGGCATGTTCCTCATGCCGTTCTTATCTTCTTATTATAACATAAATGATAATGAGCGGAACGAATAACCGTTATCTTCCAATGATTTCTACTTCTGTGTGCATATCTACATCAAATTTATCCTTAATTGTATGTTTTATTAATTCAATTAAAGACAATACATCTTGCGCTGAAGCTCCCCCAGTATTAACAATAAAATTGCCATGCATTTCAGAAATTTGAGCTCCACCAATCCTATAGCCACGAAGCCCTGCTTTTTCTACTAAATCTCCTGCAAAATGTGGGATTGGATTCCGAAATACACTTCCTGCACACGGGTGATTCCATGGTTGCGTTTCACGGCGGTAATCTTTATTATTTTGCATGCTACGTACAATTTCTTCACGTTTCCCCGCCTGTAATTGAAACACCGCCTCTAAAACAATACCAGGACGTTTCGTTTGCAATACAGATGCCCGATAAGAAAACTCCAGTTCTTTATTCGTTAACCAGTCAATTGCACCGTCTTCAAACAGAATGAGAGCCTTCGATAATACACTCGATATATCCGATTTATGTGCACCTGCATTCATATATACTGCACCACCGACACTTCCTGGAATACCGCTTGCAAACTCCAATCCAGCTAACCCTTGACGACTAAGTAAAGTTGACAATTTAATAAGAGGATATCCACTACCAACTCTTACCTTATGTTTTTCGACCTCTAAGTGATCTAATCCTTCTCCTAAACGAATAACAACACCTTCTATGCCTTGATCAGATACAAGAAGGTTTGAACCGCGACCAATTACAGTCCACTTCGTTTTGTATTGCTTTACTAACTGTAATGTTTTTTCAATACCTGCTACATGCTTTGGCACAATTAAAATATCCGCTGGGCCACCTATTTTCATAGTTGTATAACGTGCTAACGGCTCGTTAACCAAAACACGACCAACGTCTGCTTCTATAAGCTCATTTACTAATTGTTCCATAGATAATCTCCCCCATATTAAGTCTCCTTATGACAATAATATGCAGGGCGTTCACCTAACGTTATCCCTCTATTTACGGGCAGTACAGCTCCTAAATCAAAATTAGGTGATAACAAAGAAATTAGGCGGAATGAGGATACCAGTAAACATCCGATTAGTGAAAGGTAATAATCAAAGAGAGAGAATCACTCCCCACTGATTAAAGCCTCACTTTATTTTTTTACAAGTTTATTCATTACTTCATACAGCTTATTTGCTGCATCTGGAATACCTAGTTGCTTAGCAGCTAGCTTCATATTTTGTAATGTTTGTGTATCTAATAAAATCTCATCAATATCACGAATAAGCGTTTCAGCTGTTAAATCTTTTTCAAGTAACATTTTTGCCGCTCCTTTATCAACAACTGAACGTGCATTCTTTTCCTGATGATTATTTGTTACATACGGACTCGGTATTAACACACTTGGTTTTCCTAACGCTGTTAATTCTGCAAGTGTTGTTGCCCCAGCCCTTGAAACAACAAGGTCTACACCAGTTAGTACCTCTGGCATATTATGAATGAACGGCTTAATAATAACATTGCTTGGGTTCCCTTTTTGCTTCACGGCTTCCATCACTTTGTCATAATGTACTTCACCTGTTACATATAGTATTTCGTAGCTTTTGTTCCCAAACTGTTCAATTGCTTCAACGAAGGCATCGTTAATCGGTCTAGCCCCACGACTTCCACCAAATATAAGTACAGACTTTTTAGGAAGAGAAAGCCCAACTGAACGTTTCCCCTTCATTCCATTTTGTTCCATTACCTCTGATGCTCGTGGATTACCTGTCATTACCACTTTTGACTCCGGAAAATGCTCTATAGCTGCTTCAAAACAAACAGCAACTTTATCAACATAACGGCTTAAAAACTTGTTCGTTACACCTGGTACACTATTTTGTTCATGTACAATAGTTGGAATACCTAATTTGGCTGCAGCGTATACAACTGGTCCACATACATATCCACCCGTTCCAATTACGATATCCGGATTAAAACGACGAATATATCGTTTACTATCCTGTACACCTTTTAGAAAACGCATTACTGTTTTCACATTATCTAATGATATTTTTCGTTTAAATCCACTTATAACAATAGATTGAAATGGTATACCTGCTTTTGGAACGATTGTACTCTCTAGTCCATTTTCCGTACCAATATATAAAAATCTTGCTTCTGGATTTAACTTTTTTATTTCTCTAATTAAAGCAAGAGCTGGATAAATATGACCACCAGTACCCCCACCACTCACTAATACACGCACTACTAACTCCTCCGCTTCTCTTTTCTTATTTCCATTATATTTATTTCTATATACATATTGCATTTTTACACACATACGAAAAACCCTGTCTTATAAACAGGGTTTAGTAGCGAGAATGGCGACTTATATTTAATAATACACCTACTGCCATTAACATTAATGTCAAACTTGATCCACCATAACTTAAAAACGGCAAGGTAATACCCGTAACAGGCATTAGTCCTGTTACAACACCAACATTAATCATTACTTGAATCGCAATCATCGCCACAATACCTACTGCTAAAAACGTACCATATAAATCTGGCGCTCCTAATGCGATACGAATCCCGCGCCATAATAATAGACTAAATAATAATAACACAAATGAACCACCAATAAAACCTAATTCCTCGGATAAGATCGCAAATATAAAGTCAGTTTGTGGTTCAGGTAAATAAAGAAATTTTTGTCTACTTTGTCCAAGTCCAAGCCCAAATAATCCACCAGGTCCAATTGCAAGTAATGATTGGATAATTTGAAATCCACTCCCGAGCGGATCTGACCACGGATCTAAATATGATGTAATGCGTTTCATTCGATACGGTGCTGATGCAATTAACCCTACAAATCCTGCTACACCAATCAAACCAAACATTGCAAAGTGAAAAACTCTCGCTCCCGAAATGAATATCATAATGATACATGTCCCAACCATTACCGTTCCTGTCCCAAGGTCTGGCTGTAACATAATCATCCCAAAAGCAAGAAACACAAAAATAAGAGCCGGTAATAAACCACGTTTAAAAGATGTAATCAATTTTTGCCGTTCTGCTAAAAACTTTGCCAAGAAAATAATCATCGCAAACTTCATAAATTCTGACGGCTGAATCGAAAATGCTCCGATTCCAATCCAACTTCGTGCTCCTCCTCGAACAAGACCTACTCCAGGAATAAGAACGAGAATAAGAAGAATGAAGCAAACTAGCAAAATCACTTTTGAATACGTACGCCACACCCAATAATCAATTTTCATAATAAAAAACATAGCTACTACACCAAGACCCGCAAACAGTAATTGTCTTTTTGCAAAAAAGAATGAGTCCCCCATTTTATAAGAGGCCCAAACTGCACTCGCACTATAAACCATAATCATTCCGATTGTCAACAATGAAAGTGTTACGATGATGAGAATAAAATCAGGCGTTTTCTTCATTACCCACAAACACCACCTCTTTAGGCAGAACCTTTTGCCCTATGTAACAAAACATCAGTAGGTGTTAGCCTACTGATGTTTTGATTTACTTTATATAAGTTTATGCACAGCTTGTATAAAAATGTCTCCTCTTTCTTCAAATGTTTTAAATTGATCCCAGCTTGCACACGCTGGAGAAAGAAGAACGACATCACCATCTTTAGAATGAGCATAAGCTTTCACCACTGCTTCATCTAAAGTATCGACACTTTCAATTATATCTAATCCCGCTTTTTCTGCCGCTCTTACTAGTTTAGGAGCTGTTTGTCCAAATGTTACAATCGCTTTTACATTTTTGAAATACGGAATTAAATCATCGAATTCATTTCCGCGATCAAGCCCACCTGCTAGTAACACAATCGGTTGTGTAAACGCAGATAGTGCTTTCTCAGTCGCTAACATATTCGTTGCTTTTGAATCATTATAAAACTTACGGTTGTTAATCGTTGTTACATATTCTAAACGATGTTTTACACCCGTAAAACGTTTTAACACGACCGTAATTGCTTCATTAGAAGTACCTAATAATTTCGCAATACTCATCGCAGCTAAAATATTTTCTAGATTATGTTGACCAGGTAAAACGATATCGCTTACTTCAATAACTTTTTCACCTTTGAAATAAAGAGCGTTATCTTTTATACACGCACCATCTTCAATTTCTTTCGTTGTCGAAAACAGGATTTTTTGACCTTTAGAATACGCAGACAAAGCCATCACATCTGCATCATCCGCATTTATTACACTATAATCATTTTCTGTTTGGTTTTTAAAAATATTTGCTTTTGCTAAACCATATTCTTTCTTCGTCCCATGATAGTCTAAGTGGGCCTCAAATAAATTTAAAAACGCAGCAATTTTAGGTTGGAACAATTCTACTCCCATCAATTGAAACGATGAAAGTTCTGTAACTACAACTTCATTTTCTTTTGCATCCTGTGCTACTTCACACGCTACAGTTCCAATGTTCCCTGCAATTACAGGATGCTTTTGTCCTTCTTTTAGCATTTCAAATGTCAGCATTGTCGTCGTCGTTTTACCGTTAGACCCCGTAATCCCAACAAATGGTGCTTCTGAAATACGATATGCTAATTCAACTTCCGTAACAATCGGAATTTGCTTTTCTTTCGCAGCAACTAATATTGGATTAGAATACGGGATTCCTGGATTTTTTACTACAAGAGAAATATTTCTCTCTAATAATTCTAAAGGATGACCACCGCATACAACGTCCATTCCTTTTGCTTGTAATTCTGCAGCAAGTACATTCTCTGCTAAAGGCTTTCCGTCATTTACAATAACATTCGCCCCTAACTTTTGTAACAATGTAGCTGCTGCATAACCACTTTTTGCAATGCCCAATACAAGAATATTCTTATTTTGAAATTCAGTTACAGTTTTCAATTACATCCACACCCCGATATAAATTCCTAACACAGCTAATAAAAATCCTGCAGACCAAAACGTCACAACAACACGCCACTCTGACCAACCACATAATTCATAGTGATGGTGTAATGGACTCATTTTAAAGACACGTTTTCCTGTTGTTTTAAATGAAATGACCTGAATGATAACCGATAAAGTTTCCATTACGAATACTCCGCCAATAATTACAAGTAGCAATTCTTGTTTTAATAAAATCGCTACAGCTGCAATGGCTCCACCTAAAGCTAATGAACCTGTATCTCCCATAAACACTTTTGCTGGATTCGCATTGAATACTAAAAATCCAAGTACAGCTCCTACAACTGCCATACAGAATATCGCTACTCCAAATTGCTCTTGTGCCACAGCAATAATACTAAATGCTCCAAATGCAATAGCAGCTGTTCCTGATAATAAACCATCTAAACCGTCAGTTAAGTTAACTGCATTTGATCCACCAATAAGCATAAATAGGACAAGTACGAAATACGCCCAACCTAATTCAAACTTAACATCCGTTCCCGGAATCATGATGTATGTGTGGAACGCTTGCCCTTTTCCAATTAAAAAGAATGCAATAGCAATAACAAGCTGACCTACTAATTTTTGCTTTGATGTTAAACCCAGATTTCTCTTCTTAACTACCTTTATGTAGTCATCTAAAAATCCAATCAATCCGTAACCAAACGTCACTAATAGTAATAACGAAACCTCTGCACCTAAATAATTAAACTTAATCGCCATAATAAGTGAAGTTACCATCATAGATACGTATATGACGATACCACCCATTGTCGGTGTCCCTGATTTTTTTTGATGTGACTTTGGTCCCTCATCACGAATACTCTGTCCGAACTTTAATTTTCTTAAAAATGGAATAAACAATGGCGAAAGGGCAACAGAAATTAAGAATGCTACCCCTGCCGTTACTAATAAACCTTGCTCAAGCACATGTAGTCCTCCTCTCACGTTGTTACTCTTCGTTGTTTAAACGCCCTGTAATTGCTTCTTTAGCAACTTCACGATCATCGAAATGATGAACTTCTTTACCAATAATTTGATACGTTTCATGCCCCTTACCAGCAATAATAATGATATCATCTGCTTTCGCTTTAGCGATTGCATGGTGTATTGCTTCTTTTCTATCAATGATCATTTCATAATTTTTCCCGCTTGCACCATGTACCATATCATCTAAAATAGCCGCTGGATCTTCACTTCTTGGATTATCTGATGTATAAATTGCATGAGTTGCATATTTTGTTGCAACACTTGCCATTATCGGTCTCTTCGTTCGGTCCCTATCGCCACCACAACCAACGATACAATACACATCACCTTTTGCAAATTGTTTTGCAGTTTTTAATACATTTTCTAAACTATCTGGCGTATGTGCGTAATCAACAATAACTGTATAATTTTGCCCTCCATCAACAACTTCAAAACGTCCTGGAACCCCAGCTAAATCCTTTATAACAGCAATGATTGTTTCTAATTTCACACCCGAAACAAGTCCTGCTGCTGTTGCTGCAAGTACGTTATATACATTAAATTTACCTATTAATTTCATCGTAACATTTACACTTTCATATGGTGTGACAAGCGTAAATGTAGTCCCGCCACTCGTCATAACGATATTTTTTGCCATAATATCACTTGTTGTATCAATACCATATGTTACAACTGTTGCTGCAGTACTTCTCATATACTCTTCTGTTACATTATCATCGCTATTGAGCACAGCGTACTTTTCACGATTATGATTATAACTATTGCCAAGCTGTGCAAATAGTAACCCTTTTGCATGTTTATATTCTTCCATCGTTTTATGATAGTCTAAATGATCTTGGGTTAAATTCGTAAACACCGCTACATCGTAATCACATCCGTGTACACGACCAAGATCTAACGCATGTGACGAAACTTCCATTACCGTGCTGTCCACACCTTGTTCAACCATTTTTGAAAACGTCTGTTGAAGTGTTAGTGCATCTGGTGTTGTATTTTTCACCTCAAATGTTTCATCACCGATTTTCATATTAATCGTTCCAATTAGCCCTGTTTTATGACCATGTGCTCGCATAATCTCATCCATAATATGCGATGTTGTTGTCTTTCCATTTGTACCTGTAATTCCGATTAAATGTAACTTGTGTGTCGGTTGACCATAAAAATAATCAGCTAAAACCGCTAACGAACGAAAAGTATTTTTCACAAGTACAACTGGAACGTCAACATCAATTGGTCTTTCCGCAACAATAGCAGCCGCTCCTTGTGCCGCTGCTTGCTTAGCAAAATCATGGCTATCAACCGTATATCCTTTCATACATACAAATAAGCTTCCCTCTTTCACTTTACGTGAATCAGCTTCTATAGATGTGATTTCTGGATTTTCTTTTGGAACAACTGGAAAATCATGCAAACATGATACAAGTGTATGCAACTTCATTTCACTAAACCCTCTCTACATTGTTTATTTATCTTTTTTTCAGTAAGCAACACATTACCTCCTATATAAGGAGGTAAGTGCTACTGACCTATTTATGAATGAGACACTTACTGTCTCAAATTAAGTAACTGTTCTATAAAGAACTCACTTCCACCAATTGTACCATAAAACGTACTATGTTACCTTTAATTCCCGAAGTAAATTCTAATTTTTGAGCCTTCTTTTACTTTAGCTCCCGCTTCTGGTGATTGTTTAATTACTTTCTCTCCATCTCCACTTATATCAAGCTTCAAATCGACGAGTTGTGTTTGTAAGTCTTTCTTTTTCATTCCAATTAAATTCGGAACTTCCACAGTTGGTGTATCGCCCCATTTATATTCTTTCTCAACTTGTTCTTTTCTCGGTTTCACTCCCATAACAGGAAGCGCATCTCGAAGGATATTCCCGACAATCGGAGCTGCTACCACTCCACCAAACTGTGTAACCCCTTTTGGATTATCAACAGCAACATACACAACAATCTCTGGATCATCCGCTGGAGCAAATCCGATAAAAGATACTATATAATTATTCTCTAAATATTTACCATCTTTCACCTTTTGAGCAGTACCCGTTTTTCCACCTACACGATATCCATCAATATAAGCACCTTTACCAGAACCTTTCGCTACAACATTCTCTAATGCATAACGAACTTTTTCTGAAGTTTCCTTGGAAATAACTTTTCTTTTCTCAACAGGTGTCTTTTTACTAACAACTTGATTATTTTTCGGATCAATAAACTCCTTAGCTATATACGGCTGATACAATGTTCCACCATTTACAGCCGCCGCTACAGCTGCTACTTGTTGAATCGGTGTAACAGAAACCCCTTGGCCGAATGAAGTTGTTGCTTGCTCTACTGGACCAACTTTATCTAAATTAAATAAAATCCCACTGCCTTCACCTTGCAAGTCAATTCCAGTCTTCTGCCCAAAACCAAAATTACGAATGTATTTAAATAATCGGTCTTTACCAAGGCGATCACCAAGTTCAATAAATCCCGGGTTACATGAGTTTTGAACGACTTCTAAAAACGTTTGACTGCCATGACCTCCTGCTTTCCAGCATTTCAATCTAGCTCCACCTACTTCAGCTGCTCCATCATCATAAAACGTATCCTTCTCTAAGTCTACTAAATTTTCATTCAATGCTGCAGCTAATGTAATGATCTTAAATGTTGAACCAGGCTCATACGTACTCCATACAGGTAGATTTCTGTTATACACTTCTGGAGAGACACTTTGAAAATCCGCTGGGTCAAAACTCGGTCGACTAGACATACCTAAAATTTCACCATTTTTAGGATTCATTGCAATCGCAATCATACCGTCAGGATTATAAGTTGACTCAGCAATATTCATTTCTCTTTCCATAATCCTTGTAATACGCGCATCGATTGTTAATCCTAAATTTAAACCAGCTTCTGGCTTTTTGAAATCATCACCAACATTAGGCATTCTTTGTCCTTTCGCATCTGCAAAAAAACGCACATGACCTTTGTCCCCATTTAGCTCTTTATCATAATATTTTTCTAGTCCCATAAGACCTTGGTTATCGCTACCTGCAAAACCTAATACATGTGATAAAAAGTTTCCAAATGGATAGTACCGGATAGAATCCTCTGCGATATACACGCCCTTCAAACTTAATCCTCGTACTTCTTTCGCTTTGTCATGTGATATTTTCCTTCCGCCTTTATCTAACCTTACAATCGATTCTTTTTTTGTAATCCTTTTATAAATCTCATCTTTTTCCACACCTAATACTGCAGCTAACTTCTCTGCAGTCTCTGCTGGTTTTTCAATTTGCCTCGGTACAACAAAGACAGTTGGAGCACTTTTATTCGTGGCAAGTTCCACACCATTTCGGTCTAAAATTTTCCCACGTTCGGGTTCAAAAGTAATATTACGACTCCATGAATCTTTCGCACGATCCGTTAACATATTCCCAAGAAAAAATTGCACATATCCAAGACGAATATCGATAATAGTGAAAATAAGTATACCTGATATAAGTATAAAAATAAGTCGTTTTCTAACTGTTACATTTGATACACGCATATCGGAACAAGCCTCCCTTACGCCTAGCTTGTTCCAATATATGCTTGTACTTATTTAATTAGAACTTATTCTCTTTTACCATTACGGCTTTTCTGCTTCTTGCTGTGGTTCGAGTGGCGGTACGAGTGTGACACCTAATTCTGTACCAGGTTGTAATAATGTTCCTTCCGCCACACTTTGTTCTGTTACGTATCCTGTACCAGAAGGTTTCAAGTTAAGCTGTAATGTCTTCGCTAAATTCATAACATCACGCAGTGCCCATCCTTGTATATTTGGCATTGTAGGCTTATCTCCTACCAAGAAGACTCGGTCGCCTTTTAATGTTTGTTCAGTCGCTTTTGGTACTTGTTGCTGTACTTTCCCTTCACCTAGTATGATTGGACGAAGTTTTGCTTTATCAATCGCTTTCCCCGCTTCAGCCATCGTTTTACCAGTTACATCTGGAACAGTAGTTTGTTGTTCTTTCAGATGCTTTTTCGGATCTTTCACTTCATTTGGCTTAATCTTTAAATACTCTAAACTATTTTTTGTTACATATTTAAAAATATCAGCTAAAGGTTGTGCGCCGTTCTCATCATCTTTTAATTTCGGCTGTTTAACAGCTACATACACGACAAGTTGTGGATCGTCCATTGGTGCCATACCTAAGAATGAGAATATATAATTCTGTCTTCCTGTCATATAGCCGCCTTTTCCATCCGGAATTTGCGCTGTACCTGTTTTACCACCAACTGAATATCCATCAATTTTATAAGCTGTCCCTGTACCTTTCGGAGATGTAACAACACGTTCTAATAACTGTCTTACTTGCGCTGCTGTTTCCTTTGTAACAGGTTTTCCTACTTCTTCTGGCTTATGTTCTAATTTTACTTTGTCTGTTATCGGATCTACAATTTTATCAATTGCATAAGGTTTCATCATTTTCCCATCATTTGCAATGGCCGTTGCAGCTTGTACAAGCTGAATTGGTGTTACAGTGGAACCTTGTCCAAAAGCTGTTGTCACTTGTTGTATTTGCTGATCAAATAAAATTGTATTCGATCCTTCACCTGATAAATCAATGTTCGTTTTTTCATCTAATCCAAAACTATGAATATATTTTCGGAAACGTTCTGGACCAAGTTTTTGATCTCCTAAAATTGCAAACGCTACGTTTGAAGAACGCTCTACCCCTTCATCAAACGTGATAGAGCCCCAACCAGCACCGCCATTATGATCTTTTATTTTCCTATTTCCGACTTGATATGTCCCGGATTGATAATAATCTTGTCCTTTGTACACACCTTCATTAATAGCTGCCGCTAACGTAAAAATTTTCATTGTTGATCCAGGTTCAAATGCATTGGCAATCGCGTCATTGAAGAAATATTTAATTTGGCGATCATTAGGGTCATAACTAGGTTTAGTAGACATCGCTAATATTTTCCCAGTTTTCGGATCTGCAACAATCCCTATTAAACTTTCTGGCTCATATTGCTTACTTGCTGCTTTCATCGCGTCTTCTAAATAACTTTGGACACGTTGATCAATTGTTAAATAAGCATTATCTCCATTTTTAGGTGCCTTTACATTAACTTTTCCCCCATCAAGGGACACACCTTTACGATCACCTGTATATGCTACTTCTCCATTCGAAGCACTTAAGTATTTATCCAAGCTTTTCTCTATGCCAAATTGACCTACCGAGGTTCCATTCTCATTTGGTTTTGCATGACCTATAACGTAAGATGCAAAATCACCGTTTGGATACACCCTTGCATTTTCTGTAATAAAAGATATTCCCGGCAACTTCAACGCTTCTATTTGTTCCTTCTTTTCTTTCGTCAAATCCTTGCCTAACGTTCCAAATTCGACTTGACTTCTACCTTCCTTGTTTAAAGAAGCTAAAATATCCTCTTCGCCTTTTCCAAGTACTCCTGCAATTTTCTTTGCAGTATCTTCTTTATTCTCAACTGAGTTAGCACCTTTTAGTGCAGCTACCATTTTGTAAGAGTTTGCGTCTTGCGCTAACACATGACCGTTTTGATCATAAATGGTTCCTCGGTTCGCTTCAAGAACTCCTTTTTTACTATGCTTTTGTTTAGCAAGTGCATCTAAATCCTGATTATGAACGGTTCCTGTTGATTGTATGTAAAAAAATCGGGCTAATAACAGCAAAAAGAGCAGGAGGAAAAATATCATAAAATAACCTGCTCCCTTATTGGTATGAAATTTAGTCATATTCTTCTTCATCGTTCCTTCACACCTATTGCCTTATTTGAGGCCTTTCACATTATTCGCATTAATTTCTAGCCCATGTTTTTTTGCAACTTCAGCGATTCGTTCATAGCGACTTAACTTCTCTACTTCAGCTTGTAATTCTTGATTTTCTTTTTGCTGCTGTACAATTTTTTCTTCTATCGTCGCTGCTTCTACATTAACTTGATAAAGGCCTGCTTTATTTCCAATAAACGCGACACAGGCATACAATAAAAAGCCAATAAACGCTACATACAACAGTTTTTCGATTCTTGTAATTTTCGCTTTAACCTTCGGCTTAGCCATCTGCTGTGGGGGCGTTTGAATTTGCACCTCTTCTTGCGCTTGTTGTTTGTACTTTACAGCTAAATTAGTCATACCTCTCTCTCCCTTTTATCGTTTTTCAGCGATTCTCAACTTCGCAGAACGCGCACGATTATTTTCTTCTAGCTCTATATCAGAAGGTAAAATCGGTTTTCTTGTAATAAGCTTTAATTTCGGCTTAAATTCATCAGGAATAATCGGTAATCCTGGCGGCAATTGTGGCGTTGTACTATTTCGCTTAAACGTTGTTTTACAAATACGATCTTCTAATGAATGGAATGTTATAACACTAACCCTTCCACCTGGCTTAACCATCTCAATAGCAGATTCCAATGCTTCTTCAAATACTTTTAATTCATCGTTTACAGCTATACGAATTGCCTGAAACACTCGCTTAGCAGGATGCCCACCCGTTCTACGAGCAGGAGCCGGAATACCTTCTTTAATTAGCTCTACTAATTCTCCTGTCGTTTCAATAGCTTTATTCTCACGATAAGCTTCAATTTTTCTTGCAATTTGTTTTGAAAATTTCTCTTCACCGTATTGGAAGAAAATCCTTACAAGTTGTTCATATGACCAGCTATTTACAACATCGTACGCTGTTAATGGGGCATCTTGATCCATCCGCATATCTAGCGGTGCATCATGATGATAACTAAAGCCTCGTTCTGGTGTATCTAATTGTGGGGATGAAACACCTAAATCAAATAAAATACCGTCTACTTCTGTTATACCTATTTCCTGCAGTTTTTCAGCTAAATAACGGAAGTTACTCTTTACTGTTATAAACTGTTCACCGTATGAAGAGAACTTTTCTTTCGCGTTTTGAATCGCTATCTCATCTTGATCAAACGCTATTAATTTTCCACCTTCAGTTAATTGGGATAATAAATAAGAACTATGTCCTCCTCCCCCCAGTGTACAATCTACATATGTACCATCTGGCTTTATATCTAAGCCGTCTACTGTTTCCTTTAAAAGCACTGTTACGTGTTTAAACATTGTTGCACCTACTCTTTTTCCAATTAATTATGTTGAATGTATCCCTTCCTCTAAACACATATTTCACGCTTAGAGAATGAAATAATATGAAAGAACGACTCATTTAACTTACCAACAAAGGCAACATACTATACAAATCGCTATTTTCTTTTATTATATACTAAATTTTATCATCTTTTGCGGGAATTTAAATAAAAAACTGTCGAAAAAGCGAATAATACGTTTACATTTTGTGCTATTTTGTCATATATTTAAGTATCCAACGCAATTGCCATATTTAACACTTTTTTGATTGATAATTCAGAAAAAAAATCACTTCACAGTAAATTCAACGGAATAAAAATAAAATCCTGCTCCAAAGAGCAAGATTTTATAGTTTTATAACATGATGTTTTCCGTCCCAAGAAAAAGGGTTTTCCATTACACGATCAACGAAATCCAAACCAAACTGATTTAAATAATAACATACATTCCACACACGTTCTTGCGGTGCACCTAATGGACGAAGTGCGAATTGTATACGGCGGAATTTATTTAGCTGAACCTCATACTTTTTCTCAACATTTCTTTTCAACATTCTTTCCAGCAGTTCAATTTGTTCATTAATTTTCAATTCGTTTTTCCCTGCAAACGCACCTAACCCTGGCTCTATTTTCTTTACAAATTGCTGTAAAGATGTATGAATATCGGCAATTTCTTTTTTCGCCTTTTCAAAATGATCATCAATCGGTTCCTCTATTTGATTAGACAACCAGTTTTCACGCAATTTATCGACATCATTTAAAAACGGATCACTTTCTCTCAATTGCAAATCAAATAAATCCGTCGCTATATCTCTCTCCACATAAGTAATTGTAAGACGAGGAACGACAGGTGGCATTTGAAAACCGACAGTATGGAATACTTGTTGTAATTCACTCCAATAAGCTAATTCTCCTGGACCTCCAATAAATGCGAGCGTAGGAAATACATACTCTTGCATAAGAGGACGTGTTACAACATTATTACTAAAACGTGCCGGATTTCTCTCCATCTCTTCAATCAACTCTTCGTATGAAAAGGAATGCGCCCCATCCTTTCCAACAAACTTACCTTGTTGATCTTCAAGCAATACTCGTTCATCATCTATTTCCATGAATATATGCACTGCATGAGACTTCGTTTCAATAATCGGTTTGTATCCTAGTTCTTTAATTACTTCTTGCTGATTACGAAGCCCCTCTTGTACCTCTTTATACTTACTTATAATTCGCTTGAAAAATGGAATTTCTAACTTTCTTAATTCAGGATGATGTGAATCAACAAGGATTAAACCAGAATTAGCAAAGATTTTCGTAATAAGATGAGCAAAGAAATCTACATACGTATTCGATTTTTTCAAAGCATCATCAACAAATTTTAATACATCCTTTGTAAAATTTGTTTCTGGGTATGTTTTAAAAATCTCTTCAATCCAATTTCTACAATCTTCAACAGAAAGTTCAGACTCAGAAGCACTCGCCTTTTTCGGATTACGGTCATAAAAAATAGTTTTTTTCATCTTTTTATTTTTCGCTACAAAAGTATGGTTAATCTCATCCATATCATGGTCTTCACCCGCAATCCAGAAGACAGGGACAACTTTAACTCCTAAACTTTCTTCCTTTTCCTTTGCAAGCTGTAAAATTGAAATAACTTTATGAATTGTATAAAGCGGTCCAGTTAATAACCCTGCTTGTTGTCCAGCTATAACAACATATGTATTTTCATCTCCAAGCGCTTTTACATTTTGAAGTGTAGATTCTCCCGCTTGTAATTTTGTATTATATTCTAATAAATGCGCTACTAAATCTTGGCGGAAAAACTCCCTTTCACGCAAATCATGTAAACGTTGTTTAAAAGCATCTTCTGTTAACATATAATCAAAACATGACTGTATCTCTTTTTTACCGTTCATATAGTCCGCTACAACACCTTGTTGCGGAACAGAGATTTCTTTTATCTCCATATAATTCTTCCTTTCGTATCCAGTTCTCTCACCAATCCACATTGTAGTCAATGTTTCACGTAAAAGCAAAGAATAACACTTATACTCTTGTTTCTAACCCTTTTATTGCATCGAACAAAAATTGAAGTGTCGGAACTGGTAGTTGCTGTTTCTTAGCTTCTTCTAATACATATCCAACAATCGCATTAATTTCCGTCTGTCTATTCGCTCTTACATCCGCTAACATAGAGGATGTATTACGAGACGTTCCTTCACACACATTTCGTACCATTTGCCATACCATTTCTTTTTCTCCTCTAATAAGAAATGCGACCTCCTGAAACACTTGCTCCATCATTTGATAAAAAAAACGATTCGTGATTAATTCACCATTCTTAACTCCCAATAGTGCTGTCAATGGATTGATACATACATTTACTACTAATTTTTTGTGCATAATCTCTTCCCAATCCGTTTCTATTTGAACTGGAAAATAAGTAACAGGAAAATAACGGAATATTTTCTTGAAATGTATAGATTGACCACAAACCACTCCAAATTTTGTTACCCCTATCCCAGTATGATGAACGATATGCCCTCCCTCTTTTTTCGCACCATGTTCTACAATACCAACAGCTATATTTTCACTCCCTATTTTCAGCATCTTTTGAAGATGCGACATTCCGTTTTGCAAAAAGATTAATGATGATGCCCCTTCCACAAACGGTAGTACGTCATCTATATGATATTGCTTCACAGAAATAAATATATAATCTAAATTTTGTGCTACCATACTTTCTATCGGTAAAACAGGTGGATATACTGTTTCACATCTTCCATCTCTAATACAAGTTACACCTGTTTCATTCAACTCTTCAGCCTGCTTAGCCGTTCTTGTAAACAACGTAACATCTTGGTTACTTTTTTGTAAATAAAATGTATACAATAGACCAATAGCACCTGGTCCGACAATTCCAATTTTCATTTTCACACAAGGGATTCACATTAAGCGCCCTTGCCTCCCCTCCTTTTTATATCTTTTTAAAGTACATGAGCACGCCCTATAATTTCGTTGTCCTCTGTCAAACAAATACACTCTCTTTTTTCGCTATGTATAATACTGCCTATTAATACACTTATACTCTTAGTTTAGCAAATCCTCAAAAAAATAATAAAAGAAATATACTATCTTCTTCATAAAAATAAAAAAATGAGTTATAATATTATTGTAAATATTTTTACTTTTCTGCATTCAACAAGATAACAAAAGGATGTGATGTAATGGGATTCCCAAAAGTTGAGCGCTTGCTCATCAATTATAAAACGTTAGATGAATTCAAAAAATTTAAAGGGTGCGGAGCCCAAGAACTATCTATGCTGGAAGAATTGCAAGCAAACATTATTGAAAACGACAGTGAATCTCCATTTTATGGCATTTATTATGGTGGATCACTAATCGCACGTATGAGTCTATATATGAAAAGAAACGGCGGAGAACCATTCGAAATTACAGGTCCTTACCTAGAACTTTATAAACTTGAAGTATTACCAACTTTTCAAAAACAAGGATTCGGGCAAATGCTTGTAAATCATGCGAAACAAATGCAATTTCCTATTAAAACAATAGCACGTATTCATTCAGCTGGTTTTTGGGATAAATTAAATTTCAACCCCGTATCAGTAACTGATGGTGATTTTTATATTTGGCATCCAGAAACAAATTTGAATGCGGTTACAAACGAAGAATCGGCTTAAAAAATAAAAAAACAGCTGTATAACAGCTGTTTTTTATTTCTTAAGCTTCTCTAACTTCTCATTCGAGCGAGCATTGTTTCTTTCCGCTACCATTACACTTCTTTTTTGATCGATATAATCAAGTAATGTTCTATACTCTTCTTCATATACTGATAATCGCTCCAGAAGGCGCTCTCTTTCTGTTTGTAATGATTCAACTTGTTGTTGCAACACCGTTAAAGAGTTTTCATCTTTATAATTTTGCAAGAAATCAATAACATCATTCAACGTAATTGACGTAGGTTCTAACACCTTTGTCTCTTTCACTTCATAATGTTCTACTTTACGAAGTTGCTTTGCTTCCTCAATACGTTCTTTATATTGCTTTCTTACGTAAGAATTCCATCTAAACCCACATGCTGCTGGTGTACGAGATAAATTTTTTCCCACTTCCTTAAAGGCAGAAAGTTGTGTTCCACCTTCTCGAATATGCCGGAGTACTACTTCTGCCAGAAGCAAATCTTCATCATCAGTCCAAGCATCTTGTCTTGTTGTCGCCATCTCTCTAGTCCTCCCTATGCATTTTTTATTAAGCATATGCAGTTACTAGAAAAGATAGAATACAACAACTAAAGATTAAGACAAAAAAAAATAAACGCAGAAGATATCTTCTGCGTTTATTTTCCCGCAATTACTTGCTGATTACTTCTTTACCTTTGTAAGTACCGCATGCTTTACATACACGGTGAGCTAATTTCGCTTCACCACAGCTTGGGCACTCTACCATACCAGGTACTGATAATTTGAAATGCGTACGACGCTTTCTTTTTACTGCTTTAGAAGTTCTTCTAAAGAGGTACAGCCATTATCCCCACCTCCTTAAAAGAAATATTCATTTTCATATGAATGCCTGAACCATTCTTCCGATTATTTGTTAAAAAACTTTGCAAGTCCTGCCTATCTTGCATCAACAGTCTTTTCTTTGTCTTCTTCCGAAATCACTTGCCAGTCTTGACCTTGCGTCGGTGCTCCACCAGAAACATCATCACTGAAAATTTGCATTGGAATCTCCAAAAGTATATTTTCCTTGATTACGGGCAGTAAGTCAAGTACTTCTCCTTCTAAAGAATGAATTTCAGCTTCAGTTTCAAATTCTTCTTGTGAAGTTTGAAACACCTCAGTTGTTTTAATGTCAAATGGTAATGTCACATCTACTAAAGAGCGAGAACATGGTAAAACCATGCTTCCAGTTATATGTAGATGAAACGTAAACTTACCGGAGCCAAAATCAACTCTTCCCGTTACATGAACAGGATTAATTTCACGAATATCTTTCTCGACCTCTTTTAGCTCACTTACATCTACCATCTCATCCAATGTCAATCCTTTATTTCTCAATTTATTCAATTGATGGATGGACCATTTCATATCATATCACCTCAAGGCAACAAACAAAATTATAGCTAGCCATTTTATATTTGTCAATGTTTTTTCTTTACACTATAATGAAGTCATCATAGTAAATAATATATAGAGTATCACGTTTTTCAAAAAGATGCTACATCGAAAGGAGAGATTACCATAAAAGCTGGTGGTATTGTTGTTGAATATAACCCTTTTCATAACGGTCATCTTTATCATGTGCAACAGACAAAAAAGTTAACACAATCCGATATAATAATTGCCGTTATGAGTGGTCCTTTTTTACAGCGTGGTGAGCCCGCACTCATTTCCAAATGGTATCGCACTAAAATGGCCTTAGCAAACGGCGTAGACCTTGTTGTAGAGCTTCCATACGTCTTTGCAACACAAAAGGCTGAAACCTTCGCAAATGGTGCTATTTCCATTTTAAATGCCCTACGTGTTTCCGAAATTTGTTTCGGTAGTGAGGATGGACAAATCGAAAATTTTTATAATACCATCTCCATACAAAAAAACGAAGAAGAGACTTTTAACTGCCTTGTAAAACAATTCATGGACGCTGGTAATAGTTATGCAAAAGCAACATCGGATGCTTTCTCACACATTTTAACATCTGAAAAAAACATAGATATGTCACAACCAAATAATATTTTAGGCTTCCAATATATGAAAGCAATTCTGTCACAAAATAGCTCTATACAAGCTCAAACTATAAAAAGATTTGCCTCTCATTATCATGATGAAACATTTAATGACCAACATATTGCAAGCGCGACAAGCATCCGAAAACAACTCTTTAGCGAAGAAGGATCATTTACAACAATTGAACCTTTTCTCCCACAGGCAACCACTTCGCTTTTAGCAAATTACAAACAAAACTACGGGATATTACATAATTGGGAACAATACTTTTCATTTTTTTAATATAGACTCATGACGATGTCTCCAGGGGACTTACGACATATATATGAAATAGAAGAAGGTTTAGAGCATCGTATTTTATCAAAAATACAAAACAGTTCCTCCTTCTATTCATTCATGGAAGCATTAAAAACAAAACGTTATACATGGACTAGATTACAAAGAGCTTGTACACACATTTTAACAAACACAACAAAAGAGGATATACGTAGCGCAAATATAGAACAACACGCACCATATATTCGCCTGCTAGGCATGTCACAAAAAGGACAAACTTACCTTTCAAAAAATAAGAAAAAAATCGAACTTCCAATCCTTACTCATACAAAAACATTCGACCATGTCGCTTTAGATATAGAGAAAAAAGCAAACTCTGTATATTTCTCCATCATGCACGAACCGTTACGCACACAACTATTAAAACAGGATATAACACACCATCCTATTCGCTATGATGAAACAACTACAAAATTCCTATAAAAAACCTCTCTATTTCAGAGAGGTTTTTTCCTTATCCATCTTTTCTAAATATGTTAACGCATCATCCAGCGTATCCACTGGTACAATTTTCATTTTTGTTTTAATATCCTTTGCAGTCTCAAGTGCATCTTTATAGTTCGATTTCTCCGCACCTTTTTCATTTGGCGCAAAGAACACTTCAGCCCCAGCATCGCTAGCAGCTACCACTTTTTGATTTATACCACCAATCGGGCCCACTTCTCCTTTTTCATTAATTGTACCTGTTCCAGCTATTTCATGTCCTTTCGTTAAGTCTTCTTCCACAAGTTGATTATATATTTCTAATGTGAACATTAAACCTGCGGATGGTCCACCAATTTCATTAGAATTAATTTTCACTTTCGGATCGACCACTAGTTCTCTTTCCGTAACGATAGAAACACCTATACCGACACGTCCATTCCCATTAGGAATCGTCTTTACATTTAAATTCTCTTTCAATTGTTTTCCATTTCTCATGTACTCAATACTTACAGCATCATTTTCTTTTTTCCCTGTCATATATTCAATAAATTGCTCCGTCTTTTCAAATGTTTTTCCGTCAACAGCTATAATAACATCACCAAGCTTAAGCTTTCCTTCTGACGGCATTCCTTTTGCCACACCAGCAACTAATACACCTTTATTTTCAAAAGATACTGAGCGATTTGCACGTTTATATGCATTATAAATCGCTGCATTTTGTGAATCTTTCATCGCATAATTTTGGCGAAATTGATATTCTTCATCACTCTCACCTTTTTGCAATATTTCTTCCGCTTTCGAAATATGTGTATATTTATTAAACTGTGCCGCTATTAAATTCACCACATTTGCTGGTCCCATTGAAACCGTAACAAGCATAAAATCACCAGATTCTTTCGTTCCACCCTCAACTTGAACATAAGGCTCTAATTTGGCAGCCATTCCTGGTTTTGTTATATAATACGGTAAACGTACGTAAACAAGTAACATCGCCAATATAACCCCTATTAAGATTGCATATATAAACCGAAAACGCTTAAACATTATGTTTCTCCTTCCACTGCTCAATTAATAAATAAATATTTGAAATATGTTTTTCTGCTTCTACTTCTCCAACTCGAATAATGTCTTCAATGTTTGTAAAAGCACGTGAACTAAATTGCTCTACAGCTGGTCGCATCATTAAATCCGATGCAATTTGCCGATTCATTACAAGCTCATGCTGCATAATTTCAATACTTTGCATGATTACGTCATAAATGGACGTAACATCGCCATTTACCTTAATTGGAGATACATCAACAGCGATAACAATATCAGCCCCTAACTCTTTCACAACCGATACTGGGATGCGATCAATGACTCCACCATCCACTAATAATCTTCCATCTATTTTTTCTGGTACAAACACTCCAGGAACAGATATGCTAGCCCTCACCGCATCTGCAACTGGCCCACTTGTAAAAACCACTTTTTCCCCCTTCAATATGTCAGTAGCCACAACAGCCGTCGGGATATCTAACTCTTCTAAATTTTTATTATATGTAAACATTTTAATCATATCTTTGACACGTTTTCCAGCAATAAATCCCATTTTCGGTACCGTGAAATCTAAATAATATTTCCGCTTAAAAACAGATGCTAATTTATACAATCTTTCAACGTTACTACTTGCCGCATAAAACGTACCTATTAGCGCCCCCATACTACTTCCTGCAATCATGTGAATAGGGATACCCGCTTCCCTTAAAACCTTTATTACACCAATATGAGCAAACCCTTTCGCTCCTCCAGACCCAAGTGCTAAACCAATCTTTGGTTCTTTCATTTTTCTCACCCTTTAATTTTTTTCATTCCTTTTTCATACTTATGGTCTAAATTCACTACGTATCCACGTATACTGAAATGAACGTTTTTTGGGACAAAGGGGGATTTACTTACATGTATGAAAAATGGAAAACCGCTTTCCTTACCATATCAACGCTATTTTTAACCTTTTCTCTTGTACTCCACCCCCAAGCCGCTTTGCAAGCTTCTATTCGCGGGTTAAATATATGGTGGGAAGTTGTATTCCCTTCACTACTACCGTTTTTCATCATTGCGGAACTTCTAATTAGTATCGGTGTTGTAAAATTTATTGGCGTTATATTAGAACCACTCATGCGCCCACTTTTTCGCGTTCCAGGGATAGGCGGATTTGTTTGGGCGATGGGAATGGCTTCTGGTTTCCCTGCAGGCGCCAAATTAAGCGCTAGACTACGAAAAAGCAATCTTTTAACTCAGATTGAAGCAGAGCGCCTCGTTTCTTTCACAAATTCTTCTAATCCACTTTTTATTTTCGGTGCTGTGTCTATCGGTTTTTTTAATAATCCGAAATTAGGAATTATATTAGCCGCTGCCCATTATTTCAGTAACTTTGCTGTCGGATTAATTATGCGTTTTTACGGCGATAATACCGCTTACAAAATTAATACACACACTACAAAAAAACGTCGCTTTCAAAACCCTTTTTTAATCCTTCACGAGACACGCTTACAAGAAAAAAGACCAATTGGTAAATTACTTGGGGATGCCATTGTTTCTTCTATTCAAACATTACTTATGATTGGCGGATTTATTATTTTATTCTCTGTGTTAAATAAAATGATTACTGTATTTCACATTACAGCAGCTCTTTCTTTTATTATGCAACATATTTTATCATTCTTCCAACTAAGTACAGATTTTAGTATACCTATATTATCAGGTATTTTCGAAATGACACTCGGAAGCCAAATGATTAGTCAAATAAATGAAACACCGCTCTTACAACAAGCTATGGTAACAAGCTTCATTTTAGCATTTAGTGGTCTTTCTATTCAGGCACAAGTTGCTAGCATATTAGCTGAAACAGATATCCGATTTAAACCCTATTTTTTCGCACGAATTATTCAAAGTATTCTTGCCCCTATTTTTACATTTGTATTTTGGACACCATTTTATGAGAAAGTGAGTTCTTTCTCGCCTATGCCAAAAGATATTCCTGTATTTTTATCCGAACATCCTTCTATACTACATGAAATTTGGACATCTTTTATACATTATGGACCAATTTTCACATTATTTTGTCTATACTTATATGTTATTTTATTATTTTTGCGCACATATAAAGAAAAACCCCGTTCACTTTAACGGGGTTTGAAACTTTTCTTTTAAAGCACGTTCTACAATAGGAGGTACAAGATCTACTACACTTCCTCCATACCTCGCAACTTCTTTTACAATACTCGAGCTTAAAAATGAATATTGATTGTTTGTCATAATAAAAAATGTTTCAATATTTTCATCTAATTTTCGATTCATAGAAGTAATTTGCATCTCATATTCAAAATCAGAAACTGCTCGTAAACCACGTAATATTGCATTTGCATTACGCATTTTTGCATACTCTACTAATAGCCCACTATGTGAATCTACTTTTACATTCGGGATATCCTTTGTCGCTTCTCGAATTAATTCTAATCGCTCTTCAACTGAAAAGAATGGTTTTTTTGATGAATTGTTTAAAACGACTACGTACACCTCATCAAATACTTTTGCTCCCCTTTTAATAATATCCAGATGCCCAAGGGTAATTGGATCAAAACTTCCTGAAGAAATAGCTATACTTGTCATTCTGTCCCCTCACCTTCATACTTATAAATCGATATTGCAGTAATCCCATAATTCTCAGCTCGTACTTTTACAAGCCTTCCTATTGAATTAGGTAAAACTACATCATTACCATGCTCTGCCATAATTAATCCATCACTATGTAGCAATCCATGTTGATCCATTATACTAATTAAAGATACAATTTTTTGCTCTTTATATGGAGGATCTATCAATATAAGATCGAATGACATTTCACGTTTTATTAGCGCCTTTACTGCACGTTCAGCATCATTTCGATATACTTCAGCTTGTTCCTGTACTCTACAACTTTCTAAATTTTGATGAATTACTTTTATCGCTTTACTATCCCGATCAACAAAAATTGCTTTATCAATCCCTCTGCTCAAAGCCTCAATTCCAAGACCACCACTACCACCAAATAAATCAAGGGCGATACCACCATCAAAATAAGGACCTATCATATTAAAAATAGATTCTTTTACTTTATCTGTCGTTGGACGTGTTGTATTACCAGGAACCGCTTTAAGTGGGTGTCCTTTACATTTTCCTGAAACTACTCTCATCTGTTGTCACTACCTTTATTTCAATCTATCGAGCGATTATAGAAAGCCATTCCCACTTCGGTAACCGTTAACAAACCACATTCACCTAACTATAGGAAAACTCGGCCTCAAATAACCTCTCGTTATTTTTATGTATTCATCTCATCATTCACTAATATGAACCCAATATGTATATTAGTTCCACTTTATCTTTTTTATCCTATCACAAAATAAAAAAAAGAAAAATAAAAAGCCCAACATAAAATTTAATTTCATTATGTATATCTTCATTTAGATTGGACATAAATAATTATAACAACATCACCTTCGATGTTGTTGCCAACCGCGGAGAAGACTTACGTTTCCCCATAAGTTCTTCCTCCGGTTTCTCCTCTCCCTTTGCCTTCTTACTAGTACATGCTAGTATAAGAAGGGCCCTGCTATGCAGGGTTTTTTTTCTTTGTGTGCTTTTCATTTAAAAAGTGAAATGGTACAGTAAAAGAAAGAGGAGGAAAAGATATGATTCAACGCTTTATAGAACTTGGAGAAGGCTACTCTGATTTATATGAATTACTTGAAATTGCCAAAACAAATCAAGAACGTATAGCACATATGTTACAATTTGAAACAATAAAAAACGATAAAAAAGTATGTTCGCTTGTTGTAATATTAAAACCAACTACTACTGGTGATTTCCAACCATTATACATATGTCGTGAAGGCATTCCTGTATTTGAAAATAAAAAAAGTAAACGTGTCATTTTATTTGAAGAAACGGCAGAACAACTCGGAAAAAAAGTGGCTACCTTTACTGTAAAACCATCTACAACTTTCCCAGAAAAAGAACTATTTTTTAATCATTTAATTGGTATTTTACGAATGAACAATTTCATTCCTCCGATGAAATAACACGTTATTTCAAGTGAAAAATCCCCGGCTAAATTTAGCCGGGGATTTTTTCTATTAGCTATAATCGTATTCTTTTGCTCGATCAGGACGGGAATTTTCAAATTCCGTTTTTAAATACGGGCGATACGACTGTTCTATCTTTTTCACAAAAGGAAGTTTGTTCAACTTATGCATCATATGCTCAATTTGTTCCATATCACAATATACTACAGCATATTTTAATCGTTTTGATATGTAATGTATGTTACCATATTTCCTTAAAATCTTGGCATGTTTCAATGAATGTAAATAAACAATCATACTTTGTCGTTGCCCGAACATAATCTTCTCCATCTTCTCCTTTTAAAAACATATATTTTATATTCTATGAAAACCAATCAGAAATTTATAACATTACAGGACAAACTCTGTATACGTTTTCTTCCAACTTCTAAAAAACGGGGTACATCACCCCGTTTTTTTACAACCACAACCTCCGCCAGTACCACAACCTCCACCACAGCCACCAGCATCAAAGAATGGATTTCCTGTTGGCACTTTAATGGAAGAAGACACTTCCGAACCGATTGCTACACTAACTTCGTCTAATAACTTCTGCAAAGCAGTTTCTGCTCTTTTAAAAGCTGCAACCTTATCATGTAAGTCCACAGAACGCTTTAATTCTCTCATTTTCATTGACACGGTAGTATAGTCAGGATGGTATTTTCCAAAACGCTGTACTTCCTCATACCGTTCTTTCATCGCTGTAAATTGCTGAATGAGCGTCTGAAGTTCCATATCTTCATGTAATTCTCTATAATACTTACGATAATCTTCTGCTATATCTGAACAGATAATCGCTTTTGCAAGCTGCTCTGCCTTATCTAATATTAATACGCTTTCTAGCGTCGCTACAATCATGAGAGACACCTCCGAGTATCCATCATACCACATTTAGATTAGAACTACTAATTGAAGTGACTTACTCAAAAGAAAGATATAATGAAACTATTTTTACACTATATCCGTACACACTTATACATTAATATGTTCCGCTATATTATATTTAAGAACATCCCACTTTCCACTATTTTGTTTCACATAACTAATACACGCATTTTTTAATGGTGTCTTAAATGTAATTTCATCTGGTTCAATGGCATGTAAAATCGCTTTTATCGCGTGTGAGTGAGCAACAATAATAATACGTTTGCCAAAATGAGTTGTCGCAACATCTTCTAAAGCAGCAAAGCAACGAGCTACAATCTCTTCATCTCGCTCCATACCTTCTACTTTACCTTCAGCAATCAACTCTCTAACAGCCGCAACCGGCTTCCCTGAAGCTTCTCCAAAATTCCGTTCAACAAATCGCTCATCTAATAAAATCGATTGTAATCCAACTGTCTTTGCAATTTCATTAGCCGTTTCTTGCGCTCTAATTAACGGGCTACTTATAATGATATCCCACGTTTCTTCTTGTAAAGCAGCTGCACTCTGACTCGCTTGCTTCTTACCAACTTCATTAAGCGGAATATCTTCTCGCCCCTGAATAATTTCTTGAAAATTCCAATCAGTTTGTCCATGTCGTACTAAACAAATTTCCGTCATGCTGCAACTCCTTTTTAAATAATCAACCTCTATTGTAACAAAAGTTCTGCATGACGGACATATTTTTCACTTCCAATTAAGTTGCATTTTGTTGCTTCATATACTGAAACATATCAATCATGATCGAAGCAACGGCCAATTGATTTTGAAACTTTTCCACTTTATCTGGTATTGTTTTTTTGAAATGTTGCATCGCCGCTAACTCAAAAGCCTCTTTTTCTTCAAGATTTCGTGTTAATTTTCTATACCAGTACGGTTGCTCTCTAATATAGCGAGATAAATCCTCATCAGCCTTTATAAACTCCATAATTTCTGCTCTCATCATCTTTCCCCCTAATCCTTTTGAAAGAAAAATGGGTTATTTTCTGAAGTACTTTGCTCTTGCTGCGTACGGTTACCTTGAAATTGCTGAATAACTTGTTGCACGCTCCCAATTGCACTCGTCACATTGGCTAAATGGTTCTGCATTTGTTCCACGTCCAACTTTTTAAAAAAAGAAAGCATTTGCCCCATCACATCAGCAGTTTTTTCCTCTTCAGTTCGATTATCTTTTTCTTTTTTATTTTCTTTTACCGAAGAAAACGCAGGCGCTCCATCCGGTCTATAAGTTGCCCATATTGGATCTTCTTCACCAAGTAAGTACCATTCTTCATAAAATTGTTGCCATGTTTTATGACCACTTCTAACCTCATGAACCATTTTAGGGTGATGGTTTACAAATTCTTTAAACTGTTGAACCGATGGATGTAACGGTCCTTTTGTTGTTGGCATAATCCTCACCTCTCCATGTATATCTACTATATAGTAAGAAAAAAAAGGCGCATGGTTCGCCTATTTTTAGACGATTCATGCACCTTTTTTTCTGCTATTTGCATACGGTCAGATTCCCACCTACAATTCAGTGAATACGAAGTAACTAATTTGGTGATGTTAACACCCCACCGCTTACAATTTCACTTTATTTTCGAATAAAGTTTTGTGTATAAAATTTATCGTATACACCCACACCTAATCCTGTAAATTGTTCATTTAATAAATTCTTTCTATGCCCCTCACTATTTAACCAACCTTGCACTGCCGCAATTCCATCACTATGTTGAGCCGCTATGTTCTCACCAGCAAGTTGAAATCCTACTTTCCCGCGCTGCAAGCGATCTCCTAGTGTACCTAATGTAGGTGAGTCATGAGAAAAATAATTATTGTCTTTCATATCTTTACTGTGACCAACAGCAACATCTGCTGTTTCCTGATCCCATGTTAATAATGGTAATTTATGACGACCTCGAATGATATTTGTTAAATCAAAAATTTGTTGCATATTCCCATTTTCTACTTGTTTTATTTTTTCTGGAGTCAATGGTTGTTCTGCTATTAATTCACCTGAATAAACGAGCTGATACGGTCTTTGGCGTAATAAAGTTTCATCATCCATATAACGAACACCAACAAGCTCATGTGTAAATTGATCAAAATACAATTGCGCCCATCCATCTTCTACAGGTATTAACGGTTGTTCCATGACTTCGGTATCAGATAGCTCAAATTGATAACTATTTTTCCCTCTTTTTAATGAAATTTCATGCGAAAGCGGACTTTTTTTATATACTTCTTCATATTTTTCATTTATATAATAAGGTGGAACCTTAACTTGTTCACCAGCTGCGTATGCCGTTACAACTTTACGTTCAGAAACTCCAAATTGAACATACTGAGTTAAATCCTGGTTGTATACCCACCATTCATATCCGTATGCAGATGGCTCTATTCGAGAGGGTTCTCCCCACTTCGCTAATAAGTTTTCAGAGTCTTCACCAATCATATTTAAAACAGTGTCTGAGGAGTCTTCCTTAATTTGCTTTTTCTTTTTCACAATTTTATTTTCTTGCTTTGATTGAGATGGGGTTAATATATATTGTGAAACGAGTAATTTCCCGTATAAATCAACAGCTAAAATTAAAAATGTAATCATTACGATACGCAATAATTTCTTCAAACGATATACCTCCTGAACAAAACATAAAATTGAGATATACACAAATCCTTTTCTTTCTTTTTGTGTGTACCGTACTCTTTTCACTATATCATATTTTTGTGAAAAAAGTCTGGATTATCCCTTTTCTCTCAATATGAATTGCACTTTCTTATTATTCATACTATTATAAAAATAATGGTGTAACATTAAAAAAGGAGGTATTATATGCAATTTACAAATACGCAATTTAATGGAGCCGTCGTTGAATTAACTCTTTTAACTGAAATCATGGAAAACAACCACTTCGTACTTGCCGGACAGTGGGATTATGAGCGAGTTACATACGATTATAAATTTGAAATATTAAAGGATGTTTATTATTTACGAGTGCAAGGAGTTGCTGTTGAAGGTGACATTGGCAGTAGACACGCTGAAGTAAAACTACTTCCCCCCTTATTAGGAAAACATTATTATCCTCACGGCGTTGAATATGGTGATGATGAGACTTTCCCAACGAATGTACTTCAAAAAAGCGAACAACTCCTACAAAATGTCGAAAAAGAGTTAAAAGAATTTCAAATTATTGATTAACAAAAACAAGCGCATCAATATGATGCGCTTGTTTTATTTCCCTTCCCTAAGAATGAATCGTTTTTTTTACTGGATATCCATAAATAGATCCATCTTTTACTTTAATCTCATCTTCCCAAGGAACCTTATATTTACCTTCAGCTAAATCTTTTACAAACGTATATGGATTTTCTTTCACCCCACCAGGAGTTGCTACATATCCTCTTGAACCTAGATTATATATATTATTTTCCAATCCCCATCCTAATCTAGCCTGATCTGCTAGTTCTGGATATACTTCAGCAGTAACAATCTCCCAAGGATTTCGATGTCCCTGTACTAAAGTAGTCCCATCAAAATTACATACTTGTCCTTCACCAAAGTAATAAAATACGCCATCATAACCCGCTAAGTTTACCGACAATGTATACATTAAATTCTGCCATGCATTTGAACGATTGGTTAGCATCCATTGTTCACTAACTTGTGTACTATATCCAGAAATACGAATTAAGACATTTGCACCTTTATAGGCCGCTTCACGAGCTACTTCAGGGAACATGCCATCATGACAAATACAAACAGCTAATTTACTTCCTCCAGGTCCATCACAAACAGGTAAGCCTAAATCTCCAGCTTTCCAAGGCTCGACTGGCACCCAAGGATTTAGCTTACGATACTTCAAAATCATTTCACCTTGTGGATCAATAATAACTGCTGTATTATATGGCTCTCCACCATCAGGATTTTTCTCCATTATTGAAAAAACACCATATACTTTAGATTCTTTACATGCCTCAGCAAATAAGTCTGTTTCTGGCCCAGGCACTGTGCATAAAAATTCTTCTGTAGTCCATTTTTTTGTATTGAGCCCTTGTGTACTATATTCAGGAAATACTATCAATTCTAAACCAGGGTAACCTGATTTGGTCGAATGAATTGTTTTTATGATTTGTTGAATTTGTTTATCAATGTCTGCACGCGATTCTACTACTGGTACTGGATATTGAATTAGTGCTGTCAAAAAACCACTAATCGGCTTTACCATACTTCCACTACTACCCATTTAAACTCCCCCTTAAAATAGTTCGTGTTTATTAAAGATAACAATATATATTTGTAACTCTCTAAAAAACTTGCACTACATATGGAATTATTACGCATGAAAGCTAGTAGTAAATTTTATCTCCACTTTTAGTACACGCCTACACTAACTTAACATAAAAAATTAGAAAATTCAATCTTTTTAAGGTAGCTAAAACTAAAAAGAAAAAGCGCATGGAATCCCATACACTTTTTTTACTTAGTCTGTAAATACGGCGGCAATTGTTGCAACTGCTCCTTATCCTTTTCACGTTCTCTACGTGCCCATCTAAAGAATACATAGCCTATAATTGTACCGTACACTATTTCCTGGACAATTTTCATTATGATACCACCAGTTTGCTGGTCTTGTACGACTGGCATCCAGTGCAAAAATTCTGGTCCCGTTATATTTAAATCTGATAAAGTGCCCGCTGGTACACATAGTTCCATCGCTTTCATCCAAGCAGCCGGATCCGTATACGTTGCAAATAACGGGGCTGTCGCAAAAATGATTAACGCACAAGCAGGCGTTAATAATATGCCATTAGCAAACATATAACCAAGTTTCTTTATATCACTTAATGTTTGATATTCTGGTAATGGATTTAACATCGGCCACCACATCATGATTGCTGTAAAAAACAATATAGCGAGACAAATAGGATGAGCTATTTGACTTTGTTTTACCGTATCAAAAACAACTGGTAAATGATAAAAAGAAAACAGGCCGTTAAATACAAATAACGCAATAAGTGGTTTAGCAAATGCCTTTAATATAATTTGAACAAACTTAAAAGAAGTAATGTAACGATATAACCAAATTGGTATACCAAGCAACAGTAACGGTGGAACTGCAATATACATGACTGCCATTTCAAACATATGAGCACTAAATATAATATGGCCAATTAAATCAATAGGCCCTCCCTTTACAAAATACAAAAGAACAATACCAGTCGTAAAATAAAAAATTTGCTTCTTACTTACCTTCGTCGCATTTTCAAATCGCATTCTATATGGCCCAATAATTAAGAAGTACCCAATAAGAATCGAAAGCATAAATAATAAAAAGATTGGACTCCATAAAGCCTGAAAACCAAATATCCACAAGTTACTCATTTTCACACCTACCTTCGTAGGTTATCTCATAATATGAAGAGGGAGCTGTGACAACACAAGCTCCCTTATTTTTCACTTTTCAAATCCACACGATTGTCATAAAAGCTAAAATTGTAATTAACCCTATTAGCAGACCAGAGTAAAGAAAGAAACTTGCTGCTTCATGTCCTTTATGACTCATATGCATAAAATAACACAATTGAAAAATTACTTGTACCACTGCTAATAGTAAAATAAACGGTACAGAGAAAATCGGACTAAAAGTTTTTGGATACGCCACCGCTACAAATGCAACTAATGTTAAAAAAATCATTAATGCAAACGTAATAACTTGATGCCTCATTTCCTCCGCACTTTTTCTCTTCCGATAAACAAGATCAACTTTAGGATTATTCGTTTGCTTTATCGCCATTGTTTATCCCACCATTCCCATTAAATATACTACAGTGAAAATAAACACCCAAACTACGTCAATAAAGTGCCAATAAATCGATGCAACATAAAACTTCGGTGCATTGTATAAATTTAGACCTCTCTTCGCATTTCTAAAGATTAATGTTAGAATCCAACATAACCCAAACAATACGTGGAGTCCATGTGTACCAACAAGAGCATAAAACGCATAGCCAAACGCACTACTTCTCATAGTATGCTTAAATTCATGTGTATAATGATAAAACTCATATATCTCAAACCCTAAAAACCCTAAACCTAGCAATACTGTTACTAGTAACCAAAGCTGCATTTTCTTAAAGTTAAAGTTTTTCATGTGATACATCGCATATACACTCGTTAAGCTACTCGTTAATAAAAGCATCGTCATAATGAAAACGAGTGGCATTTGGAACATCTCTTGAGATGTTGGTCCACCATTTGTAGAATTCTTTAACGCTAAATATGTTCCGAATAAGGAAGCGAACAACACTGTTTCGCCTCCAAGAAATAACCAAAAACCGACAAACTTATTTTTCCCTTCAAGGGTTGCTTTTTCAGGCTCTGCTGGAAATGTTTCATTCGTTAATTTTTCATCTACATGCATTATGCCTTGCCCCCCTTATCCTCTAAATCTTCTTTATGAATATGATACCCATGATCATCAATTACTGAACGTAGGAACATTGCGCCAAATGTAATGATTAAACCAATAATTGCTACTAATAACCAGAACTTATCTTTTCCGCCCTGCATATACATCGCACCAAATGCCGCTATAAACAATCCGAAAGAAATGACAAATGGTGAAAACGAAGGATTTGGCATATGAATATCACCAACTGGTTCCGCTGCTGTCATCTCTTTATTACCTTCACGTTTTTCAATCCAAAACGGATCTAATCCGCGAACAAATGGTAATTGTTTAAAGTTATATTCTGGTGTCGGTGCTGGCATTGTCCATTCTAATGTACGTGCATCCCACGGATCACGACCAGCTTTTTCTTTTGATACTGTCGTTTTAATTACATTGAATAGAAGAACAATCGTTCCAAGAGCCATAAACACCGCTCCGATGGAACTAATCATATTCCCCATTTCCAACCCTTGCCCTTCAAGATATGTGTAGTAACGGCGTGGCATACCAATCAAGCCAAGGAAATGCTGAATAAAGAACGTTAAATGGAAGCCGATAAAGAATAGCCAGAACGTTATCTTTCCTAATGTTTCATTTAATACTTTATTAAACATCAGTGGCCAATAATAATGAGCTCCTGCAAGTAAACCAAATACAACACCGCCAACGATTACATAATGAAAATGCGCTACTACGAAATAGTTATCATGAAATTGATAATCAGCTGGTGCAGATGCTAGCATAACCCCTGTAACTCCACCCATTACGAATGATGGAATGAAAGCTACTGCCCACATCATTGGTGTCGTAAAACGAATACTTCCGCCCCACATTGTAAAGAGCCAGTTGAATATTTTGATACCAGTTGGAACCGCAATCGCCATTGTTGCGACCGAGAAAATAGCATTAGCAACTGGACCAAGTCCAACAGTAAACATATGGTGCGCCCATACCATAAATCCTAAAAATCCAATTAATACAGTCGCAAACACCATCGATGAATAACCAAACAATCGTTTTTTCGAAAATGTCGCGAAGATTTCTGAGAATATTCCGAAAGCTGGGAGTATAAGAATGTATACTTCTGGATGACCGAAAATCCAGAATAAATGCTCCCATATAATTGTATTCCCGCCCAATGCCGGATTAAAGAAACTTGTTCCAAATAAACGATCTAACATTAAAAGTCCTAATCCTACAGTTAACGGTGGAAAAGCGAATAATATAAGCGAAGATGTTACAAATGTCGTCCATGTAAACATCGGCATACGCATGTACGTCATTCCTGGCGCCCGCATATTAATAATGGTTACAAGGAAGTTAATACCTCCAATTAATGTACCAATACCTGAGATTTGCAAGCCGAGTACATAGAAATCAACACCATGACCTTTAGAGGCTAAAGCTAAAGATGCATAAGACGTCCATCCTGCATCAGGTGCTCCACCTAAAAACCAACTTAAATTTAAAAATACTCCACCAAAGAAAAATAACCAAAATCCGAGTGAATTCAAAAACGGGAACGCTACATCACGTGCACCAATTTGAAGTGGTACAGCGGCGTTCATAAATGCAAACACGAGTGGCATAGCTGCGAGGAAAATCATTGTTGTACCGTGCATCGTTAATACTTGATTATAAGCATCCCCAACAAGAAAAGCGTTGTTAGGAATCGCTAATTGAAGGCGAATAAATAGAGCTTCTATTCCGCCTATTACAAAAAACAATCCACCTGCAATTAAATAGAGAATGGCAATCTTTTTATGGTCTACTGTCGTTAAATAATCCCATATGACAGCACCCATCCCCTGTTTTTTTGCTACAGAACTCACGTTTTCAACCTCCCCTTCGCGAATAATCCCTCTTTACTTTTCAACTTTTAACGTTTGTAAGTATGCATTTAATGCATCAATTTGATCATCCGTTAAGTTGCCATATTTGCCAGTCATTTTGTTTCCTGGCTTCATATTTTCAGGATCTTTCAGCCATTTTTTTAAGTTTTCTTCATTGTTTTCGGCAATACCGGCAACCATATCGCGATCCGCAAAGTTTGCTAAGTTTGGTGCGATACGAGCGGAAGGTGGTCTACTATCATTAGATCCAACTGCATGACAACCAATACAGCTTTTATTAAATATTTCTTGGCCCTCTTGCGCCTTTGTTGAAGCTACTTCTTTCTTCCCATCAATCTTCTTCATATCAGCAAGCCATTTTTTGTACTCGCTTTCATCTAAAGCTTTCACTTTAAATTGCATTAAAGAATGTGATGGGCCGCAAAATTCTGTACAAAAACCATTATAAGTGCCCGATTTATCTGCCTTTAACCACATTTTGTTCACATTGTCTGTATTTGTATCCATTTTCCCTGCTAAAGATGGAACCCAAAATGAGTGTTTAATATCGGCACCCTTCAAATTTAAATACACTTTCTTACCTGTGGGGATGACCAAATCTTGCGAAGTTACTATCTTTTCTGATTTATAAGAAAATTCCCACCAATAAAGATTCGCTGTTACATCAACAACGATAGTATCTTTATCAATATTCTTTTTCTCCATCGCACTTACATCAGCAAGTTTGAATGTATATGTAACTGTTGGAACAGCTAAGATTAGTAAAAGAATAATCGGAATAACTGTCCATATAATTTCTAGCTTGTGATTCCCTTCAACTTGCTCTGGAATATAATCTTCCTGACCTTTCTTTTGTCGGAAACGCACAATTACATATAAGAAAATAATAGTAACTACTAGTACTACTCCTACCATGATTGCACTCGCCAGTAGAAGTAAATCATATTGCATTTTTGCTACTTCTCCTTGCGGAATTAAAGTAGATTGAAAGGCTTTACCGCATCCCCCTAACAGTAAAGCCAGCAGTGAAACGAACGAAAGCAGTCGCCACTGTTTCTTCATACAAACAACCCCCACTTTCCTTGTGAATTAGATTGTACTTTATAGTTAAGTAAAGTAAATCTCAACGTAAAGAAATCCAATTATGTCGTTGTCTTAGAAGAATGTAACTACAATCATTGATACAAATAAGATTGTTAAATAATTTAGGGAATAAACAAACATTTGCACGGACCATTTGATGTCATCTTTCTTACGGAAGCCATAAAATCCTAAAACGATCCATCCGATGTTAAGCAGTGTTGCAATTACCATAAATGTTATCCCTAGTCCACTCATATAAAATGGTAGTGGTAATAAACATACTGTCCAAATCATAATTTGGCGTTTCGTAATTTCAAATCCATGAACTACAGGAAGCATTGGAATTCCTGCATTTCGATATTCATCAACACGTTTCATTGCTAATGCAAGGAAATGTGGGATTTGCCAAATAAACATAATTAAAAATAACATCCAAGCAATTGGATGGCCTAAAGATGGATCGATTGCTGCCCATCCAATTAAAGGAGGAACTGCACCAGATATACTACCTACAACAGTATTTAGTGTATACTTTCTCTTTGTCCATAAACTATATAGAACAACATATGTGAAAGCACCAATAAATCCCATTAAGACTGCCATTGGTGTTGTTAATAATAAAAATACAAAACCAAGAAGTAATATGACTAGTCCAAATGTAAGTGCAAATCCTGGTTTATACTTTCCAGTAACCGTTGGACGGGTCTTTGTTCTTTCCATTAATGGATCGATGTCTCGATCAATGTAGTTGTTTAAACAACATACCCCTGCCATAACTAATCCAGAACCAACGATTGTAAAGAATAACTTATCCAGATTGTCCATTACACTTAATCCATTAAAGTGTAATGCCAACCAAAATCCTGTAAATACAGTAAGTGTATTTGAGTTTACAATCCCCATTTTAACGAGTGCTTTTAAATCTTGTAACCGAGTTGTTTCCGGTACACTTGTAACAGCGGACTCATCATGCAGCTCACTTGTTGCATGGTTCATCACTCTAACCCCCTCTTAAAACTTTCATCTTTCTTTTTGCGCATATTTCAAATGAAATAATTCGCTTCTATATAGCAATATTATTACAGTAGAAACATTGTTAACCCATTCTACTACTAATCTACGCCCATACTCCAATATATTAAATCATATTTCCCGAACATTTTGTGAAGAAAACATGAACTTTTTGTGTCGAATATAAAAAAACTTCATTCTGACTTGTCCTTATCATAACATGATGTTACCTTCTATAATAAACTATTTTGTCTTATTTAACACGTATTCTCCCCATTTCTTTTCAAAATAGCCTATTTTTCACCTAAAATTTTCCTTATGAACCCTGTTTTTACACCTATTTTCTCCCCCTTTCCTTCCCCCTCCATTTCTTTGCTATTTTATTATTTTTTATATATCATAGGAACTAGCGCGTTTTATTCTATACATAATGGAATGAAAATATTTCGCAATAACTTCATAGCAGAAAGATGGTGAAAGAGATTGCAACGCTTTATTAAATGGTTAGCAGTCATTACAAGCCTTGATTTATTAATAGTTTTATTAGGAGGCGCTTTAGTTACAAAAACAGGTTCTGGTCAAGGTTGTGGTAAATCATGGCCACTTTGTAACGGTGAATTTGTTCCATCTAATTTATCAATGGAAACTATTATTGAACTTAGCCACCGATTAACATCCGGATCAGCTGGAATTCTTGTCACTCTCCTTTGTATTTTGTCCTGGAAATATTATAAACATGTGCGTGAAACAAAAACGTTAGCAATTTTATCCTTCGTATTTTTAGTTGCACAAGCATTAATGGGAGCAGCAGCAGTTGTTTGGGGCCAAATGCCAGCTGTACTTGCTATCCACTTCGGTATTTCCTTAATTTCATTTGCTTCTGTCATTTTATTAACGTGTCTTATCTTTGAAATTGACCAAAAATTTGATGCACGTTCACTTATTATGGACAAAAAAATGAAATTTCATATTTATGGTGTAACAATTTACAGTTATATCGTCGTCTACACAGGTGCTTTAGTACGTCACGAACGAGCTAGCTTAGCCTGTCCAGACTTTCCTTTATGTAGCAAAAACAGACCTATGCCAACTCAACTACATGAATGGGTTCAAATGGGCCATAGAGTTGCAGCGATGTTAATTTTCGCTTGGATACTATACGCGATGATTCTCGCTATTCGCCATTACAAACAGCAACCTGTCGTATATTGGGGATGGATCATTTCATTTATCCTTGTTACACTTCAAGCTGTAGTAGGAGTTTTAGTTGTATTTACAAACGCTAGTTTAGCAATGGCATTGTTACATTCTCTATTCATTTCTTGCTTGTTTGCCGTACTATGCTATTTAGTTATGTTAGGAACAAGAAGTAAAGTGAATGCAAAAGAAGCCGAATTAACTTCTAAACAAACAAAATAATTTAAAACTAAAATCCCTTGCCAATTCGGCAAGGGATTTTTTGCAATAAAAAAAGAGCTGTATTTTACACAGCTCTTTTTTTATTTTAGTGATCTAATTCAATAAGTAAATCACCCGTTTGAATCGCATCACCATCGTTAACATATACTTTCTTCACTTTACCATTGAACGGCGCTTGAACTGTCGTTTCCATTTTCATCGCTTCTGTAATTGCCATAGAATCGCCTTTTTTCACTTCATCGCCTTCTTTTACAACTACTTTAATTACCGTTCCTGGCATCGTTGCACTAATATGATTTGGATTCTCACGGTTTCCTTTCACACGTTGTGCAACTGTTGCTTTTACACTCTCGTCTTTCACGATAATTTCACGTGGTTGACCGTTAAATTCCAAGTAAAGGACACGATTTCCATCCGGCTGAGGTTCTCCAATTGATACTAGTTTAACCATCAATGTTTTACCCTGTTCAATTTCTACATCAATTTCTTCACCTAGTCTCATACCATAGAAGAACGTCGGTGTATCAAGTACAGATACATTTCCATAAAGCTCAGCAACTTTTTCATAATCCATAAATACTTTTGGATATAAAGCATATGCAACTACATCAAAAATCGTTACTTCGCGTCCAAGTTTATGGAATAATTCTTCTTTTAACGCTTCGAAATCTACTGGCTCTAGTAATTCACCTGGTCTTACTGTTAATGGCTCTTTCCCTTTTAAAATAATCTTTTGTAATTCTTTCGGGAAACCACCGTACGGTTGACCTAAATCACCAGAGAACATTTCAACAACAGATCCTGGGAAGTCCATAGCATGTCCACGCTCTAAAACATCTTGTTCTGTCAGATGGTTTTGAACCATAAATAATGCCATATCACCAACAACTTTTGATGATGGCGTTACTTTTACAATATCTCCAAACATGTCATTCACACGGCGGTACATTACTTTCACTTCATCGAAGCGATCTCCTAAACCAACCGCCTTCGCTTGTTGCTGAAGATTACTATACTGCCCACCCGGCATTTCATGCATATATACCTCTGTATGAGGCGCATTCATACCACTTTCAAACGGTGCATAGTATTTGCGTACATCTTCCCAATAATGAGATAGTTTTTCTAAAGAATCTATATTAACATCTGGTTGTCTTTCGTTTCCACCTAATGCATAGTATAGCGTGTTCGCACTTGGTTGTGACGTTTGACCAGCCATAGAACTCACTGCTACATCGACGATATCAACACCCGCTTCAATTGCCTTCGTATACGTTAATATACCATTTCCACTCGTATCGTGCGTATGCAGGTGAATCGGAATCGACACTGTCTCTTTTAATGCAGAAACTAAATCATATGCTGCATTTGGTTTTAATAAGCCCGCCATATCTTTAATACCTAAAATGTGAGCTCCTGATGCTTCTAACTCTTTTGCTAAATTTTTATAGTAATTTAAATCATATTTACTACGCAGTGGATCATGGATATCCCCTGTGTAGCACATTGTTGCTTCTGCAATTTTACCAGTGTCTCGTACAGCGTCAATTGCAACTCTCATGCCTTCCACCCAGTTTAAGCTATCAAAAATACGGAATACATCAATGCCTGCTTGAGCAGAACATTCCACAAATTTTTGAATTAAATTATCTGGATAGTTTTTGTATCCAACTGCGTTTGAAGAACGAAGTAACATTTGGAATAAAACGTTCGGCATTTTTTCACGAAGATCTAGTAATCGTTCCCATGGATCTTCTTTTAAGAAACGATACGCAACATCAAACGTTGCACCGCCCCACATTTCCGCTGAGAATAGGTTCGGTAACATTCTCGCTGTTGGCTCCGCAATTTGATGTAAATCTTTTGTACGAATACGAGTTGCAAGTAATGACTGGTGTGCATCACGGAATGTTGTATCCGTTAAAAGTACACGTTTTTGATCCTGTACCCATTTTACTAATCCGTCCGCTCCACGCTCGTCCAAAATTTGTTTCGTTCCATTTTGGATTGGCTCTGAATGTTTTAAACATGGAATACGAGCATCTGGGAATATTGGTTTTTCTTTTTTACCTACTCCTGGGAAACCATTTACTGTTACTGTACCAATGTAATTTAACATTTTCGTTCCACGGTCTTTACGTTTCGGGAACAAGAACAATTCAGGTGACGCATCGATAAATGAAGTATCATATTCTCCTGATAAGAAGTTTTTATGTTTTACTACATTCTCTAGGAATGGAATATTTGTTTTAATACCACGAATACGGAATTCTTTTAAGTTACGTTCCATTTTTGCAGCAGCTTGCTCAAAAGTAAGTGCCCAAGTTGTAACTTTTACAAGTAAAGAATCGTAGTACGGTGTAATAACTGCACCTTGGAAGCTATTTCCTGTATCAAGACGTACACCAAAACCACCGCCTGATCGATACGCCATAATTTTTCCTGTATCCGGCATAAAATTATTTAGCGGATCTTCAGTTGTTACACGAGATTGAATTGCAAATCCATGTACAACTACTTCCTCTTGCTTCGGAACACCTACCATTTTGCTATGTAATGAATGTCCATCAGCTATTAAAATTTGTGATTGAACAATATCTACTCCCGTAATCATTTCTGTAATCGTATGTTCTACTTGAACACGTGGATTTACTTCAATAAAGTAAAACTCATCATCTTTTACAAGGAATTCTACTGTTCCTGCATTTAAATAATTTACATTTTTCGTTAACTTCACAGCAGCATCACAAATACGCTGACGCAGATCATCTGAAAGTGATACACTCGGTGCAATTTCTACAACTTTTTGATGACGACGTTGTACAGAACAGTCACGCTCGTATAAATGAACAACATTGCCTTCTTCATCTGCTAAAATTTGTACTTCTATATGTTTAGGTTTTTCAACGAATTTTTCGACGTAAACTTCATCATTACCAAAGGCTGCTTTCGCTTCTGATTTCGCTCGATTATATGATTCTCCTAATTCCTCACTAGTACGCACAATACGCATACCACGACCGCCACCCCCAAGGGATGCTTTAATAATAATCGGGTAATCATACTTTTCAGCAAATTTTTCGACTTCTTCTAATGAATTTACTGGACCATCACTACCAGGTATAACTGGAATTTGTGCTAGCTGCGCTTGTGTTCTTGCTTTCACTTTATCTCCAAACATATCTAAATGCTTACTTTTCGGACCGATAAAGATAATTCCTTCTTCTTCACAACGTTTAGCGAATTGAATATTTTCTGACAAGAAACCATATCCAGGGTGGATTGCATCTACATGATTACTTTTTGCAATCTCAATAATGCCTTCAATATCTAGATAAGCATCAATTGGTTTTTTTCCTTCCCCAACTAAATAGGACTCATCGGCTTTATAGCGATGATAAGAACCACTATCCTCTTTAGAATAGATTGCAACTGTTTTTAATCCAAGTTCCGAACAAGCTCGAAACACACGAATTGCAATCTCTCCACGGTTAGCTACCAATACTTTTTGAATACGTTGCAGCTTTGTCATGATTTTCCCCCTCTACTTTCCTACCACTCTAGAGATAAAATATATACACACCTTAAAAAGCGTGAAGTTCTTCACTTTCCACATTATATTATACTTAGAAAGCTTCACTTTATTTTTATCCATCATACCTTATTTTTTAACAAATGATAAGTTTTCTGTGCAATTTGTTTCACAAAAATAGTATAGCATACCTCTTCCTTTTCTAACAACTTAATTGTATATCACATTAAACTAAATGTGATATATTTTTTAACCGGAAGATACATTAATACATCACATTTAAAACTACTTAAAAATAAAAACACATCATGCTCTAAAGCACAATGTGTTTTTATTTTACAACTACAAGATGTGGTCCATTTTGTTCTTTTTCTTTCATTAATCCATTCTGTTGTTTCTCTTGTCGTTTCACGTGACTAGCAATATTGAGTAGTATCCCCATCGCAAGTAGATTAGCTATTAAGGAACTTCCACCATAACTAATAAATGGTAAAGGCACTCCCGTAAGCGGTATTAATCCAGACATACCACCAACATTAACAAAAGTTTGTACTCCTATTAAACTTGCAATTCCGATTGCAATTAAACTTCCAAAAGGATCGTTACATTTTTGAGCAATCCTGAATGAACGAATAATAATAAGTAGCAAGCAAATTAAAATAATAGCTACACCAATAAAACCTAATTCTTCAGATATAATAGCCATAATAAAATCTGTTTGCGGTTCTGGTAAATATCCATATTTTTGCACACTATTTCCTAATCCTCGACCATTTAGCCCTCCTGAAGCAATTCCAATAAAAGAATTTACTAATTGGAATCCATCATTCTGAGGATCATTGAATGGATCAAGAAAAACTGAAAAACGTGCCTTTTGATATCCACTTAATTTATAATTAGCCAAAAAATATAGAGCTGGAATCCATACTATAGAAGTTAAAACAATTCGTTTAATCCATAAATTAATCCTTACTCCTGAACAAAGAAACATAATCCCTACTGTTCCTGCAATTAACAAATCGGTACCTAAATCATTTTGCTTTAAAATTAAAAACATTGCCATTCCAACAAATCCAAGTGTAAGTCCCGACCCTTTAAAAACAGGTGTATTTGTTTCTTGTCTCCTTGCAAAAAAGCGAGCTAATATAATAATAATCGATAGTTTAACAAATTCAGCAGGCTGTATACCTAATATCCAACCTTTTGCACCATTTATTTCCTTACCAAAAATCAAGGCTGCTGCTAGTAAAGCAATACTCCCTAGCCCCATCGCGGATAAAATTATTCGTTTCCTCCAAAACTTATAAGGTAACGAAGCTACAATTACTAACAATACCGTTCCAATAGCTAAAGTTATTAATTGTTTTTTAAAAAAGTAATTTGCCGGCCAGTTATGCCTCGAAATCGCAACAATGGAACTAGAACTATATACCATTATTACTCCCAGCACACATAAGATAACAAGAGGAAGTAATAATGAATAATCCATTGATTTCCATACTTTTTTCATTTCATTTCCTCTTTCTGTTTCAATTTAATTATTGGAGTATTCCATATGTACATTGATTCTTCCTGCTTTATTATACAAATAAAAAGCTCAAACTAATTTAGTTTGAGCCCCCTTATTTGAACCCGTTATTGTTGTTTGTTTGTAAATGCTTCATGAAGTGCAGATAACTCACGTTCGAGCTCACCTAACATTGCTTTCCCTTGTTCTTCTGCAATAAGACCAAGGCGAACTGCAAAATCGACCTCGCGGGATAGTCCAAACATTTGTGTGTCTAACACTTCTTCATATAATGGACATTGCGGCATTGTAAGATGGTCCATTTGCACCTTAATAAGTCTTAAAATCTTCTCTGCATCCGCTTGTAGAAGGGCTAGTGCCTTTTCCTGATGATTTGCTACTGTCTCAGACGCCAAATTGATTCCCTCCGTTTCCGTCCTACTCTCCTCTATCCTATCTATTAATATTAGCGATAGTTTTAATAAATTGCAATAGAAACATTTTTTGTGACAACAGTGTCTAATACTATTATACTGAAAAGTGGGAGTATAACACAAATGGGGGAACAACAATGAGCGAAATTTTATTTATTAACGGAAAAGTACGTTTTCCAATCACTATTGATCCAACTGTTTGGATCTTTGATGATCGAAAAGTAGATTTGACAACTTACTTTGATGAAACTAGAGAAAACACGTCTGAACTAGAAACTTATTTAAAAAACACTTCAGAACATTGGGATCGCGAAATCCGTGATGGTGCCGCTTTTCCTCCAATACAACAAAGTGTGAAGAAATATAAAAAAGAACAGCTGATTACTGGAACATTTGGTATACCATTTCATCCATTCCTTGCTAACGCTGAAATTTTAGAGGACGCTACGCAAGTTGAAATTGAAACGGTAGATCATACAATGACACTTCCATTAGAAACTGTCAAAAATGCTATACTAGGCTTTTCAAAAGAAGGAAAACCATTAAAAGAAGACGGGCCTGTTCATCTCTATTTCAACGATGGATCTAATCAACAAAATCCAATCCGTAACATCCGTAAATTTACAATTATTTAAAGAAAAGGAGTGAGCTTAAGCTCACTCCTTTTTACAATAAATCTGCTGCTAGTTGAGCTAAATTAGATCGCTCCCCTTTAACAAACTTCACATGACCACTAATACGCTGTTCTTTAAACTTCTCTACAACATACGTTAAGCCATTATTATATTCATCTAAATATGGGTGATCAATTTGCTGAGGATCTCCCATCAATACAATCTTACTCTTTTCCCCTACCCTAGTTAATATCGTCTTCACTTCATGCTTTGTTAAATTTTGTGCTTCGTCAATGATAATGAACTGATCTGGAATACTTCTCCCGCGTATATAAGTAAGGGCTTCTACTTCAATCGAACCCATTCCAGCTAAAATAGCATCTAACTCTCCTGGCTTTTTCGTATTAAATAAATACTCTAGGTTATCAAAAATTGGCTGCATCCATGGTCTTAATTTTTCTTCTTTTTCTCCTGGTAAATAACCGATATCTTTTCCGACTGGAACAATTGGTCTTGCCACAAGTAATTTTTTATATAACCCTAAGTCTTCTGTTTGCATAAGTCCCGAAGCTAACGCAAGTAACGTTTTTCCTGTGCCGGCTTTCCCCGTTAACGTTACAAGCGGAATATCTTCACGAAGCAACAATTCTAATCCCATAATTTGCTGCACGTTTCGTGGTCGTATCCCCCACACTTGTTCATTGTGAAAAATAAGTTTCTTTACCTTCTTCCCTAAGTGATCCACAATGCCAAGCGCAGAACTAGAGCCCCCTAATGCATCTTTCATTACTACAAATTGATTTGGGTAAAAAGGATGATTCGCAATTTCAGATAGAGGCAATTCACCTTTCTCATAAAAATAATCCAATTGTTCTTTTGATATATATCCTTCTAAAAAACCAGAATATATATTTTCTACTTCAATTACGCGATCACTTAAATAATCTTCAGCCTTCAAACCAATTGCATCAGCTTTTACCCTTACGAGTACATCTTTACTTACTAAAATAACAGACTTCCCGTCCTCTTTTTCCTGTTCTTCTAAAGATAGATTTTTTGCTACAGCTAAAATTCGATTATCATTTGTTTTTTCTACAAAAATATCTTGTAGTTGCACAAATGAACGATGGTTCAATTCAATACGAAATGTTCCGCCGTTTTCTAGCGGGATACTTTCATGCAGCTTTCCTATTTCACGAAATTTATCTATTAACTTAGATACATAACGAGCGTTTCTTCCTACTTCATCCATATAACGTTTTTTCGAATCAACCTCTTCTAATACAACTGCTGGAATCACTACTTCATTGGTTTCAAATGAAAAAATAGATAAAGGATCCTGCAAAAGTACATTCGTATCTAACACATAAATTTTATCCAACCTGTTACCCCCTGACTCCACTTTTAAATTTGTAGAACAAGGGTTTCATCCATAAAATATGGACGAACCATTGTTATAATTATATGTACCGTGTAAACGAGGTAGAATCGAAAATCATAGTCATTAAACCTTTTATTTATTCTTTATTCATTTCTATTCAATATATTACTTTTTATTATAATTATTAACGTTAAATCACAATAACCGACTACAAAAGTGAATAAACGAATTTCTTATTTAGCATCTTTATAATTCTCTTATCCCTACTAACACTTCGTTATCCAGCTTTTTCGCTGCCCGAAGATCATATGTTTTTTCATATGTTGGTTCAATTGCAAGTTTCGCTCCATAAAACATAACATCACGCACTTCTTGCACCTTTACTTCTATTACAGTTAATTTTAGAGAAATACCTTCCATTCTATCTGTCAAAATTTCACCTGCACCACTTATAGAAAATACGGATTCATTCGCCATTATAGTCAATACCACACCTGTATTATGACGTATATTTTCCACAATACGTGAACGTTGATCTACTGCAAATCGAATACTAGTTTCACTCACTGCATACACCCAAGAAATAGCACTTACGTTAGGAACTTGTTTTTCGAAATCTGTCGTTGCTATCATAACAATACACTCTTTACGCAACGTTTGTACTAAATCCTCTGTTAAGGTAGGCTCTACTACATTCGCCATATTTTCACCTCCAAATATACTTGGTATATCCTTATCATAACTTATTTTTTGAATTGCGAAAATATTATTTTTTCCCACTATTATTCAAAAACATTATACTTCCATGATATACTTATACTGATAGAATTCGTATTGAGGTGACGAAATGAGAGTCAAATGTATGATTTGTGATAAAAAAGATATGTTAGATGATGAAAATCCTATGGCAAAAAAACTGCGTAATCGCCCTATTCATACATATATGTGCATGGAATGTTCGGAACGAATTGCAGAGCGTACAATGGAACGTCATGCAAGTGGTAATTTCCGATTATATCGTGATAAAAAAATCGAAGATGATTGGTAAAATGTAAATAAGTCCTTACTCATATAAATAAGTCCTTACTCATATAGATAAGGACTTATTTATATTTTTCTGGTTCACGATTCATCTGATCCAAAAAACAATCAATGGCTTCTAACGGAAACCTTGCAGATTTCCGTTCTCCATTTATTTCATATGTAATTAAATACATTTCCTCGTTCTTTTCGACTTCCACATTTCTTAATTTATGTTCTTCATATACCATATTTTGAAATAACAAATATGTTTCTTTTGCAGCACTATCATCTGGACGTGCTTCCGCAACTGTTTTAATTGTTAACCAATTATATAGTGCATCTTGTACTGAACGCATGAAAACTCCCCTTTCTTATCCTGCTTTTTGTTGTTTCGCTTGACGCAAACGCAGTCTATAAATTCCAAGTACAATTGCCGCTACAACAAGTCCTTCTCCAACAGGTAAAAACACAGCAAAAAAGGTTAATACTGTGCATCCAATTGCTAATGATATGTATATCACAATATTTTTTAGTACAGACAACTTTCTAGCAAACCCTAAATTATAAACGAGAGCACTTAATATAATAATCGTCCCATAAAGTAACCACATTCCTAACTCTGGATTTTCATCTACCTTACACAATTTTGCAAAAAAAGACATCCTTTCTAACACACTCTTCCCCCCCTAGCAGTAAAATGCAATTTTCTTTATACACTTAATACAAGAGTAACTCGCAAAAAAAATACTGTCCACAAAAAAAGAGTAAATATTCTAAAAAATAAACAAAATAAAAAAACAACGCCCTTTATAAAGGGCGTTGTTTTTTTATTTTTACGCTTCAACAGATTTCTTTTTCTTAGCAGCTCTTTCGCGCTCACTCTTATCAAGAATCTTTTTACGTAGACGAATTGATTCTGGAGTTACTTCACAGAACTCGTCATCGTTTAAGTACTCTAATGATTCTTCTAAAGTCATTAGGCGTGGTTTCTTCATTGTTGAAGTTTGATCTTTCGTCGCAGAACGAATGTTAGTTTGTTGTTTCATTTTCACAACGTTAACTGTTAAGTCGTTCTCACGAGTGTGTTCTCCGACAATCATACCAGCATATACTTCTGTACCTGGTTCAACGAAGATTACACCACGGTCTTCAACTTGCATAATACCGTATTGTGATGCTTTTCCTGTTTCAAGTGAAACTAGAACACCTTGGCGACGTCCACCAACTTGTCCAGCGTGTACTGGTTGGTAGCAATCGAATGTATGGTTTAAAATACCGTAACCACGAGTTAATGTTAAGAATTCTGTTGTGTAACCAATTAAACCACGTGCTGGAACCATGAAAGTAAGACGAACTTGACCGTTTCCGTTATTCACCATATCTAACATTTCACCTTTACGTGCACCCATAGATTCCATAATAGAACCAGTGTATTCTTCAGGTACATCGATTTGTACGCGCTCTACAGGCTCACATCTTACGCCATCAACTTCTTTAATGATTACTTCTGGCTTAGATACTTGTAATTCATAACCTTCACGACGCATGTTTTCAATTAAGATAGATAAATGTAGTTCCCCACGTCCAGATACGATCCACGCATCAGGAGAATCTGTATTATCTACACGTAAACTTACATCTGTTTCTAATTGTGAACGAAGACGCTCTTCAATTTTACGAGATGTAATGTATTTACCTTCACGACCTGCAAATGGGCTGTTATTTACAAGGAACGTCATTTGTAGTGTTGGCTCATCAATACGTAATAATGGTAACGCATCTTGATGTTCAACTGGACATACTGTTTCACCTACGTTAATGTCTTCCATACCAGAAACGGCTACTAAGTCCCCTGCTTTTGCTTCTTCAATTTCTTGACGTTTTAATCCCATGTAACCGAATAATTTCGTTACGCGGAATTGCTTCACGCTTCCGTCTACTTTCATTAAAGCAACTTGTTGTCCAACCTTCATTGTACCGCGGAATACGCGACCAACTCCAATACGTCCAACGTAGTCGTTGTAATCAAGAAGTGCTACTTGGAATTGAAGTGGCTCTTCGCTGTTATCAATTGGTGCTGGAATATGTTCGATAATTGTATCGAATAATGATTTCATATTCTCTTCTTGATTTGCTGGATTTGAATCTAAGCTTGCTGTTCCGTTCATTGCTGATGCAAATACAACTGGGAACTCTAATTGATCTTCGTTTGCACCAAGCTCAATGAATAAGTCGATTACTTCATCAACTACTTCATCTGGACGAGCGAAGTCACGGTCAATTTTGTTTACAACTACGATTGGAGTTAAGTTTTGCTCAAGAGCTTTCTTTAAAACAAATCGTGTTTGTGGCATACAACCTTCATATGCATCAACAACAAGTAAAACACCATCAACCATTTTCATGATACGTTCTACTTCTCCACCGAAGTCAGCGTGACCAGGTGTATCTAAAATGTTAATTCTTTTATCTTCATAGTGAATCGCTGTATTTTTCGCTAAAATTGTAATACCGCGTTCTCTTTCTAGATCATTTGAATCCATTGCGCGTTCTTCAACGTGTTCGTTCGCACGGAAAGTCCCCGCTTGACGTAATAACTGGTCAACAAGTGTTGTTTTACCATGGTCAACGTGGGCAATAATTGCTATATTACGTAAATCTTGTCGTTTTTTCAACATGTCCAACTCCTAATGTCTTTTTAATCCTTCTCTATTATAAGAGCGAAGGGGATACAATAGCAATTAAAATAAAAGCAAGAATGAAAATATAGTTGTATTCTTACTTTTGTGAAAGTAAAATGAGATTGGAGGGTGAAGAAATGGAACACATTCAATATCGCTTTTTATTAACTGCAATTATCGGTGTTATTTTCTTAATCGGTATCGGCATTATGATTGCTGAAAATAGTCCAATCGGTATTATTATTTGCATTATCGGCACATTTGTTACAGTTGGATACGGTTTTGTAACAAAAAGAAAAATGCGCAAATCACAATAACGCTAAAAAGTAAGAAGCTTATACACAGCCTCTTACTTTTTTTGTTGCTCTCATATAAACGATAACACTTCTTCATACACTCCTGGTTTTGCAACTAACACACTGCTCTTCTCTATGATAGAAAGTGGCGCTCCAGAGAATGTCGTCACCTTACCTCCAACTTCTTCTACAATTATCTGCCCTCCGCCAAAATCCCATGGTGATAATCTCGGCGTTACATATGCATCTATTCTTCCTGTTGCAACGTATACCATCTCTAATGCTGCACAGCCATATGACCTTGTGCCCCTTGCTTTCTTAACAAGTGCCATCATACTTTCCATATTAAGCAATGGATTATCTGTAAGCCATATCGCATTTAAAGCTACAATACCTTGCTCTACAGTTCCTTTTTCCAATGGAGGAATTGATATATCATTACAAAAAGCTCCAGATCCCTTGACTGCATGATATAGCTCATCATGCACTGGATCATATATAAGTCCAATCTTTCCGATACCGTTCTCATAAATCCCAATTGAAATCGCAAAATTTCTTTTTTGATGAACAAAGTTCATCGTGCCGTCAATTGGATCAATTAACCAAACAACCCCGTCAGAAGACGTTATCTCGTCTCCATAACCCTCTTCTCCTAAAATATTATGATTCGGGAATGTTTCTTTAATTTTCCCAATTAAAAACTGTTCTATCTCTCGGTCCATATTTGTAACTAAGTCAGCTGCATTTGATTTTGTTTCTATAATAAGTGCTTTTTTCATTGATGCCATTAAATGCTCTCCTGCATCCCGAATCCACCGTTTGGCGTGTGCATCGATGTCTTTCCATACTTCTTGCATGTTTAAACACTCCGATCTATACTGTTCACAGAAAAAACGAACCCTTTATAAGGTTCGCACCAACTAATTTTTTATACATATACTATTATTACGCTTCTAAACGAATCATTTCAAGTCTTAATACTTCTAACTTTTGTACACACTCTTCTTTTTTCTGGTTATCATCTTCCATCATCGCATCATATAAAGTTGCTAATTCATAATCTAGCTCCAAACGTAGCACCGGTATTCTCTTTTCAGCATCTGTTCTCTTTAACGCATTAATCACCTGTCTCATATTATTTGCCTCCTCCCAATATTCGTCTGCCCTCGGACTAGAATTAATTCAATTTTCTGATTTTTTGTTTTATACTATACTATGTTGGATAAATCATCTATGCAACAAAATTATATTTTTTTATTTAAATTTTTTTGTGCTGTTTTTTTTATGAATAGTACAAGCTATGCTAAAATAAAAGCAAAATAGGAGTTGGAGGAACAATCATGACAATACAAACATTCAAGTCAACTGATTTTGATGTCTTTACAGTTGATGGTCTCGAAGAACGAATGAGTGCAATTAAAACGAACATTCATCCTAAGCTAGAAGCTTTAGGGGAACAATTTGCAGAATACTTATCCAAACAAACTGATGAGAACTTTTTTTATCATGTTGCAAAACACGCACGCCGCAAAGTCAATCCACCAAACGATACTTGGGTTGCTTTTTCAACAAATAAACGAGGATATAAAATGCTACCGCATTTCCAAATCGGCTTATGGGGTACTCATGCCTTCATATACTTTGGTTTAATCTATGAGTGTCCACAAAAAGTTGAGACGGCTCATGCCTTCTTAGAACATTTAAATGATTTAAAAACAAATATTCCAAATGACTTCGTTTGGTCCATTGACCATACTAAACCAAGTGTGAAATTACATAAAACACTTGAAACCGAAGACTTACAAAAGATGATTGAACGATTAGCTACTGTAAAAAAAGCAGAATTATTAGTTGGTATTCATATATCACCAGAGGAGTTTTCAGCAATGACCAACGAACAATTCCTTGCTAAGATTGAATCTACGATGCAATCACTCCTTCCTTTATATGCACTTTGTAATCGATAGTAGAAAACGGACAATTTATATTGTCCGTTTTTAGTTGTTATCACATTATATCACTTCAGTTTTTATTTTTCAAAATATTTTTTACATTTTTACAAGCTTTTGTTCTTCGACTTCTTTTGCCCTTTGAATAGCACGATATATAGAGTATCCACTTACTTCTTGAAATTCTTTATCAATTTTCTTTTCTTCTGCTTTCGATGGAACAATCTCTTTAAAACGACGATATAAACCCATTAACTCTTCTCTTATAATTCCTTTTTCATAAGCTTTCTCAATCGCTTCATAAAACTTCACCATTGTAACCATTTCCTCATTTGACCAATCATAATCTAACGGATATTGATATTCCATTTTGCACCTCATTTATCATTTCTTCTTGTTTCATTATGCTATCTTAAAGAGAATATTTTATTCTTCATTATAGCCACTCTGCATTATACACTATTTATTCATTTTAATGGAATTGTCTTCCTCTATTCATTAGTTGAGGCTAACTATTAAACATACTCACCTTAAAAAGATTTTTTTCTATACATCTATAATTATTGGTGATATAATGCTTTTGTTTTATAGAAAATAAAGTGAAGCTACCATCTCAAAAACGATTTTTTGAATGGCAGAAAAACAAGCCTTATTCTAAAAAGGGCTACACTTTTTTAGAGCAGGATTATATAAAACAAATTACACTAAATATTATGAAGAAGAAGGGGTGTATAGATTGTCCCAATACGAAACACCATTGTTTACCGCTTTAGTTGAGCACAGTAAGCGAAATCCAATTCAATTCCATATTCCTGGTCATAAAAAAGGACAGGGCATGGATCCTACATTTCGCGAATTTATTGGGCATAATGCATTAGCAATTGATTTAATTAATATTGCGCCACTCGATGATTTACATCATCCAAAAGGTATGATTAAAGAAGCACAAGATTTAGCAGCAGCCGCATTCGGTGCAGATCATACTTTCTTTTCTATTCAAGGTACAAGTGGCGCTATTATGACAATGGTGATGAGCGTTTGCGGTCCTGGTGACAAAATCCTAGTACCACGAAACGTGCATAAATCAGTAATGTCAGCTATTATTTTCTCAGGTGCAAAACCGATTTTCATGCATCCTGAAATCGATCCGAAGCTCGGTATTTCTCATGGAATCACAATTCAATCTGTAAAAAAAGCACTTGAAGAGCACTCAGATGCAAAGGGCTTACTTGTTATTAACCCAACGTACTTTGGGTTTGCTGCAGACTTAGAACAGATTGTACAATTAGCACATTCTTATGACATCCCTGTACTAGTCGACGAAGCTCATGGTGTTCATATTCATTTTCACGATGAATTACCTATGTCAGCGATGCAAGCTGGTGCGGATATGGCAGCAACAAGTGTTCACAAATTAGGAGGCTCTTTAACTCAAAGTTCTATTCTTAATGTGAAAGAAGGCTTAGTGAATGTAAAGCATGTCCAATCTATTATTAGCATGCTTACAACCACATCAACTTCTTACATCTTGTTAGCATCCCTTGATGTTGCGAGAAAACGTCTTGCTACAGAAGGAACAGCACTCATAGAACAAACAATACAATTAGCTGAGCATGTTCGTGATGCTATAAATTCTATTGAGCATCTTTACTGTCCTGGAAAAGAAATGTTAGGTACAGATGCTACCTTTAACTATGATCCTACAAAGATAATTGTATCTGTAAAAGATTTAGGTATTACCGGCCACCAAGCTGAAGTATGGCTTAGAGAGCAATATAACATTGAAGTAGAACTCTCAGATCTATACAACATACTATGTCTTATCACTTTGGGAGATACAGAAAGTGATACAAATACACTTATTGCAGCATTACAAGATTTAGCAGCAACATTTAGAAATAGGGCAGATAAAGGTGTTCAAGTACAAGTAGAGATTCCAGAAATTCCAGTGCTAGCACTTTCTCCTCGAGATGCTTTTTATTCGGAAACAGAAGTCATTCCATTTGAAAATGCAGCGGGGCGTATTATAGCTGATTTTGTTATGGTTTATCCGCCAGGGATTCCAATCTTTACTCCGGGGGGAAATTATTACACAAGAAAACTTAGAGTATATTCGTAAAAACTTAGAAGCTGGTTTACCTGTACAAGGTCCTGAAGATATGACATTACAAACATTACGTGTTATTAAAGAGTACAAGCCTATCAGTTGATAGGCTTTTTTTTCACCTTTTTTCCTTTTCTTCATACGATACTTAAGAATGTAACGTATAGGTGGGGATACTATTATGATTGTAATAGGCCGTTCTATTGTACATCCTTATATTACAAATGAATACGAGCCATTTGCAGCAGAGAAACAACAAATTTTATCAATAATGGCAGGAAATCAAGAAGTTTATTCCTTCCGAACAGCTGATGAACTCAGCTTTGATCTCAATTTACGAGTTAATATTATTATCTCTGCACTAGAGCTTTTTCAAAGTGGATTTCAGTTTCGTACATTTCAGCAATCCTTTTGCAACCCCCAGTATTGGAAAAGAACGTCTCTTGGAGGATTCGAGCTTCTTCCAAACATACCACCTTCTATTGCCATACAGGATATTTTCAAAAACGGAAAACTATATGGAACTGAATGCGCAACCGCTATGATCATTATTTTTTATAAAGCTTTACTATCATTGTATGAGGAAGAAACTTTCAATCGTCTATTTGCAAACCTTTTACTTTATACATGGGACTACGACCAAGATCTAAGGCTCATAACAAAAAACGGTGGCGATCTTGTTCCAGGTGACCTCGTTTACTTTAAAAACCCACAAGTAAATCCAGCTACGATTGAATGGCAAGGAGAAAATACAATCTATTTAGGAAATTTCTTTTTTTACGGGCATGGCGTAGGTGTAAAAACAAAAGAAGAAATTATTTATTCATTAAATGAACGACGAGTCCCTTACGCTTTTATTTCAGCTTTCTTGACCGATACTATTACCCGTATCGATAGTCGTATAATGAGCCAATACGCTTCTTCTAGTACACCACAGACCTCCATAAGCTTTATTCCGATTAGGGATGATGCAATCGTTGCAACAGTTGGTCATACAACTACAATTTATTAAAAAAGCGCCTACACATGTAGGCGCTTTTTCTTATTATTAAGCTTTTGTATGTTCTTTATGGTCACATTCGCAATGAGATCCACATTTCCCGTATAGTACTGTTGATTTTTCATCTTCAAAATGTCCAATTGTTCCTTCACACACTTGGCATACGATTGTTCCCATTTTCATTTCCCCCTGAGTTTCAATAGTAATCTATTTATTTATCATTAAGCTTTCGCATTATCTTTTCTAGCACAGTCACAATTTGTTCCGCATTTTCCGTAAAGTACCGTCGTTTTCTCATCTTCAAAATGTCCGATTGTTCCTTCACATACTTGGCATACGATTGTTCCCATTTTTCATTTCCCCCTAAGTTTATGGTCCTAAAAACTTTTAGCTGTCCATTTCCTATCAATTATTGGGCTTTTGTATGCTCTGTGTGATCACATCCGCAAGATCCACATTTCCCGTAAAGTACCGTTACTTTCTCATCTTCGAAGTGTGCAATTGTACCTTCACAATCTTGACATACGATTGTTCCCATTTTTCATTTCCCCCTAAGTTTATAATCCCAAAAACTTTTTGTAACCGCTTAACTTTCTGTCTTTATTTTAATATGTTATACTTTTTACGTCAATAGGTTTTTAGTATAACACATTAAATATTTTAAATTTAAATTAGTATGCGATATTCAAATAAAAAACAGCCATATTTATAAGTACGACTGTTTCACATTAATTATTCTTCATATTCCGCATGTAAAGAAGTTGACGGAACTAGAAATTTGAAAAACTGAGCTAACTCCTTTGCTTCCTCTTCTGATCCTAATTTAAAAATCTCCTGTATATATTGAACATTCTCTACATCATCTCGTCCGAGTAAAGTAGACCTTCCTGTTTGCATACAAACAATGAGCGGCTTTCCAAAAAACATATTTGTATAAATAACACCAAAATCATAACGTGTATCATGTGTCATAAACCCTAAAAATCGTACCTTCACACTTTCATGCTCATCATACAATTTTTCAAACATTGGTTTCCACCTTTCTACATCACGTTTCATTAATAGTATATTAAACAAAACATGTAATACTCCTTTTAATTGTCAAAAAATTCAGTAGGATGTAGAATGATAGTATTCTACTAAGTTAGGGGGAACTTATATGCAACACGCCTTTATTACGCTTGTACCGAAATCCAACCAACAATCAGTTTCAATAGATGATATAAAACAACTTTTTCATTATTATAAAACAGTTACTTCTAAAACTGGTGCCCAAATTAATTACACGTATACAAATACCGCTTTTCCTTATGAAATTTTAGATACATCTACAACAACATTAAAACTTCAATCCAATCACGACCGGTATGACTCAATTTATATTGGTGTTGGTATAGAAAATGAACAATCTTTCATCCAAGTTTCTTTACCACCTAATGCAACATTTGGTGACAAAGGGAAAGCAAATGAATTTTGCCGTTTTTTAGCGAAGAAATTAGAAGGAGAGTTACAATTATTTAATGGACGAACAATGTATTTTTATAAACGCTAATTTAAAAAATAGATAATATGATTAAAAATAATATACAATTCGAACATGTAAGAAATAAAGCTTGCTTTCTTACGTGCAATACAAAATATGCTATTACATAGGCTAAATATAGAAATACGAAAAAAAGAATAACTTTATAATGAAACTTATCACCATTCGATAATGTTAATACAGTGGAAAAGCCACTCCATAGTAGTAAATGATAAAATATAACATGTAATATTTTCATGGAACCTTCTCCTTTGACATGCTCTATTTTATTAATATATGGGGGTACGTTTGAATCAATTACATATTATAGGATGATATATATTACCTTTGAAGTAAGTTAAGCCGGAATCATTTGTTAAAGTATTATATATTCATTCGACAAGTACGTTTAAAGACCTTGCAAGTCATTTGATGAAAATAAAAATAGCCCCTCTCTTACAATAAGAGAAGGGCTATTTACATTACTTAAATTATTTTACAATGTGAATTGGCATTCCAAGAGCAACTTCAGCTGCTTCCATTGTGATTTCACCTAATGTTGGGTGAGCATGGATTGTTTGAGCGATATCTTCAGCTGTCATTCCAGCTTCGATAGCTAAACCAATCTCAGAGATAATATCAGAAGCACCTGCACCTGCAACTTGAGCACCTACAAGCAGACCATCTTCTTTACGTGTTACAAGTTGTAAGAAACCGTCAGTGCTGTTTAATGATAATGCACGACCGTTAGCAGCGAATGGGAACTTAGATACAGTTACAGTCATTCCAGCTTCTTCAGCTTGTTTTTTAGTGTAACCAACAGATGCTAATTCTGGATCAGTGAAGCATACTGCAGGAATTCCGATGTAATCGATAGCTGATGCATGGCCACTAATTGCTTCTACAGCTACTTTACCTTCGTAAGAAGCTTTGTGAGCTAATGGTGGTCCAGGAACGATATCACCGATTGCATAGATGTTTGGTACATTTGTACGACATTGCTCATCGATTTCGATGATGCCGCGGTCAGTCATTTTAACTCCAACCTGCTCAAGACCGATTTCTTGAGTGTTTGGACGACGACCTACAGTTACTAATACGTAATCTGCTTCTACAGTTTGGATTTCACCTTTAACTTCAAAGCTAACTTTTACGCCAGTTTCTGTTTCTTCAACGCCTTTAGCCATAGCTTTTGTATGGATATTTACGTTACCTTTTTTCTGTAGAGCACGTTTAACAACAGAGCTCATAGCTTTTTCGAAACCAGCTAAGATTTCGTCGCCAGCTTCTACTACAGTAACTTCTGTACCGAAGTTAGCATATGCAGTACCTAATTCCATACCGATGTAACCGCCGCCGATTACAACAAGTTTTTTAGGAATTTCAGGTAAGCTTAAAGCACCTGTAGAGTTGATAACACGTTTAGAGTATTTGAATCCTGGAATTTCGATTGGTGTAGAACCAGTTGCAAGAACAGCATTTTTAAACGTATAAGTTTGAGCTGCATCTTCAGTCATAACGCGTAATGTATTAGCATCTACGAAGTAAGCTTCACCGCGAATGATTTCAACTTTGTTACCTTTAAGAAGGCCTTCAACACCGCCAGTTAATTTCTTAACTACGCCGTTTTTCCATTCTTGAACTTTTGTAAAGTCAACTTTTACGTTTTCTGCAGTAATACCCATGTCATCAGAATGCATTGCATTCTCATAACGATGACCTGCATTGATTAACGCTTTTGAAGGAATACATCCAACGTTTAAGCATACGCCACCAAGGTTAGCTTTTTCAATGATTGCTACCTTTTGACCTAATTGTGCTGCACGAATTGCCGCAACGTATCCACCAGGACCTGCACCAACAACGACTGTATCTAATTCAATTGGGAAATCTCCTACTACCATTGTTATTACGCCTCCATTACTAATAATTGTGGGTCATTCAATAGACGTTTAATTTGGTTTAACGCTTTTTGAGCAGTTGCACCGTCAATTAAACGATGGTCAAAGCTTAGAGATAATGCTAATACTGGAGCTGCAACGATCTCACCGTTTTTCACAACTGGTTTTTCAGCGATACGGCCGATACCAAGGATTGCTACTTCTGGGTGGTTGATAACTGGAGTGAACCATTGTCCACCTGCAGAACCAATGTTTGTAATTGTGCAAGAAGCACCTTTCATTTCAGCTGGAGCTAGACGACCTTCACGTGCTTTACCAGCAAGATCATTGATCTCGTTAGAGATTGTGAAGATAGACTTACGATCTGTATCTTTAACAACTGGTACTAATAGACCTTTGTCTGTATCAGCTGCGATACCGATATTGAAGTAATGTTTATGAACTACTTCTTGAGATGCATCGTCTAAAGAAGTGTTTAACATTGGGTATTCACGTAATGCAGATGTTAAAGCTTTAACAACGTACGGAAGGTAAGTTAATTTAATACCTTTGTCAGCTGCTACTGCTTTGAACTTCTTACGGTGAGCAACAAGTTCTGTTACATCTACTTCGTCCATTAATGTTACGTGAGGAGCTGTGTGTTTAGAGTTAACCATTGCTTTCGCAATCGCTTTACGGATACCACTCATTTTCTCACGAGTTTCTGGATATTCACCAGCTGGGATTGGTTGTGCTTTTGGTGCTTCTTCTTTCGCTGCTGCTGGAGTAGCTTCTACTGCTGCTGGAGCCTCAGTTGCTGCTACAGTTTGTCCACCATTTGCAAATGCATCGATGTCAGCTTTTACGATACGGCCATTCTTACCAGTACCAGCTACTTTATGAATGTCTACACCTTTTTCACGAGCGTATTTACGAACAGATGGCATAGCGATTACGCGCTCATTTACTACTTCTGCAGTTGCTGCTGGAGTAGCTTCCGCTGCTGGAGCTTCTACTGCTGCTTCTTCAGCTTTTGGAGCTTCATCATGATCGTCACCTTTAAATTTAAGGTTTTCGTATCCAGGAGCATCAAATTTAATTAATGTATCTCCTACGATTGCAACTGTTCCTTCTTCTACAAGTACTTCAAGTACTTTACCTTTAACAGGAGAAGGGATTTCTACTACTGCTTTATCATTTTGTACTTCAAGAAGTACATCGTCTTCGTTTACTTCATCGCCTGGTTTAATAAACCATTTTACGATTTCACTTTCGTGGATACCTTCACCGATATCTGGTAGTTTAAATTCAAATGCCACGGAATTCAGCCCCCTGATTCATTTCATTATTATGGAATATGTACAAAAGAAACCAGCATGTGCTGATTTCTTTTGCACATGAAAAGCTAAAAATTAGAAGTTCATTACTTTGTTTACAGCTTCAACAATATCTTTGTGGTTTGGTAACCATACGCTCTCTGCTTGAGAGAATGGGAATACTGTATCAGCAGCTGCAACACGTACAACTGGAGCTTCTAAGTTTAAGATTGCACGGTCGTTAATTTCCGCTACAACGTTAGCTGCAATACCAGCTTGTTTTTGAGCTTCTTGAACTACAACTACGCGACCTGTTTTTTCAACAGAAGCGATGATTGTTTCGATATCTAATGGTTGAACTGTACGTAAGTCAACAACCTCTAAAGAGATACCTTCTTTTTCAAGTTCTTCAGCAGCTTTTAATGCAGCGTGAACCATAGCACCGTAAGCGATAACAGATACATCTGTACCTTCACGTTTGATATCAGCTTTACCTAAATCAATTGTGTAATCACCTTCTGGTACCTCTTGACGGAATGAACGGTACAATTTCATATGCTCTAAGTAGATAACTGGATCGTTGTCACGAATCGCAGAGATTAAAAGACCTTTAGCATCGTATGGAGTAGATGGAATAACAACTTTTAGACCAGGTTGTTGAGCCACTAATCCTTCTAAGCTATCAGCATGAAGTTCAGGAGTATGAACACCACCACCGAATGGAGAACGAACTGTTACTGGAGCAGTCCAACGTCCACCAGAACGGTAACGCATACGAGCTAATTGACCAGAAATTGAATCCATTACTTCATAAACGAAACCGAAGAATTGGATTTCTGGAACTGGACGGAATCCTTCAAGTGCAAGACCAACTGCAAGTCCACCAATACCAGACTCTGCAAGTGGAGTATCCATTACACGATCTTCACCAAATTCAGCTTGTAAACCTTCAGTAGCACGGAATACACCGCCGTTTACACCAACGTCTTCACCAAATACAAGTACGTTAGGGTCATTTTTCATTTCAACGCGTAAAGCATCAGTGATTGCTTGAATCATTGTCATTTGAGCCATGGCTTACTTCGACTCCTTTTCTTTGTAGATTTCATATTGTTCAGCTAAGTTGTAAGGCATTTTTTCGTACATGATTTCCATTAAATCAGTTACTTTTTGTTTTGGAGCTTGGTCAGCCTTAGCAATTGCTTGTTTGATATCTTCTTTTGCTTCTTCGATTACTGTCTCTTCAACTTCTTGAGACCATAGGCCTTTAGCTTCTAAGAACTTACGGAAGCGTACGATTGGGTCTTTTTGTTCCCATTCGTTTTCGATATCTTTTGTACGGTAACGAGTTGGGTCATCACCAGCCATTGTATGTGGACCGTAACGGAATGTTAAAGTCTCGATTAAAGTAGGGCCTTCGCCATTTACTGCGCGCTCACGAGCGAAAGCAGTTGCTGCGTATACAGCTAATGGATCCATACCGTCTACTTGAATTCCGTAAATACCTGCTGCTACTGCTTTTTGTGCTACAGTTTTAGCTGCAGATTGCTTTTCTACTGGAGTAGAGATTGCATAACGGTTGTTTTGAACAACGAAGATTGCTGGAGCTTTGAATGCACCTGCAAAGTTCATACCTTCGTAGAAGTCACCTTGTGAAGCACCACCGTCACCAGTGTAAGTAATTGCAACAGATTTTTTACCACGTAGTTTCATACCTAACGCAACACCAGCAGTTTGGATGATTTGCGCACCGATAATGATCTGTGGAGCTAATGCATTTACATTCTCAGGCATTTGGTTACCCATGAAGTGTCCACGAGAGAATAAGAATGCTTGGTATAATGGTAATCCGTGCCATACTAATTGTGGTACATCACGGTATCCTGGTAAGATGAAGTCTTCTGCTTCAAGTGCGAAATGACTTGCTAATTGAGAAGCTTCTTGTCCAGCTGTAGGTGCGTAGAAACCTAAACGTCCTTGACGGTTTAAAGAAATAGAACGTTGATCTAATACGCGAGTATACACCATACGACGCATTAATTCTTTTAATTGATCATCAGATAATTCAGGCATAGCTGCTTCATTCACAACTTCACCGTTTTCATTTAAAATTTGTAATGTTTCAAATTGAGCTGCGATAGCTTTCATTTGCTCATCAACATTAAATAGGGTCTTTTTTGTTTTAGTACCCATTCCGTTCACCTCTTCCTCTCTTGAACCATATTCTGAAACGCTTTCACTGGCTATTTTCCAGTTTAAAAAGCGCAACGATGTAAACCAACATGTTTGTATGTCGGTTGAGAATAATTTTGTGTACCTAACAATCTGTACTAATGTTTTTTCAGAAACATATTAATACAATCTTGATCACGTTTTTTAGTTTACAACTATTCTAATTACGATGTCAATTACTTTGAATACGTTTTTTTATAAATAATATGCAGGTTTCTACTACACAAACGTGTTTTTATTTTTTACATCTGTATTAGTAAGCATTGACCTACTGTTATATTATTCCCTTTTTCACTTATTTTTTCTCTTAGAATAATATGTAAACGATTTAATTCTCTTTAGTTTTTCTCTCTTCGTAACAAAAATATACAAACTACTCTTCCTTTTTTAGGTAAATACCTATACATTTCTACCCTCTCTTCCATACATTATAGTAACCGCAGTATTAGCGGGAAATGATAAAGGAGGTCATCTCATGTACGGATACTCATATTGCTATCCAACTTGTTCATATCCTTCCTACGGTTATGGCGGTTCTTGTGGCGGGTCTGGACGCGGCTTCGCCTTAATCGTTGTGTTGTTTATTCTTTTAATTATCGTTGGTGCTGCTTGCATTCGCTAATTGTAAAACGAAACAACTATGGAAAGAAAAAGACGGCTTTGCCGTCTTTTTCTGTTTATCACATACATAACTACTCTATAATAGAACGATTTTCAAAATGCCTTCCCTTTCTTGCCGATGACTTTTTCCATCTCCTTTGGTAGACTAAAGAGGAAAGGAGAGATTACATATGCTTACAATGAAAGATGTTATTCGCGAAGGAGATCCTATTTTGCGCAACGTTGCAGAAGAGGTGTCCTTACCGGCAAGCGAAGAAGATACAACTACCTTAAAAGAAATGATTGAATTCGTAATAAATAGCCAAGATCCTGAAATGGCTGAAAAATATAGTTTACGCCCTGGAATCGGATTAGCGGCTCCGCAAATCGGTGTTTCAAAAAAAATGATTGCAGTTCATGTAACCGATGCGGATGGTACATTATATAGCCATGCATTATTCAATCCAAAAATCATTAGCCATTCTGTTGAACGTACATATTTACAGGGTGGTGAAGGCTGTCTATCTGTAGACCGCGAAGTACCTGGTTATGTTCCTCGTTATACAAGAATTACAGTAAAAGCAACTTCTATTAACGGAGAAGAAGTAAAATTACGTTTAAAAGGTTTACCAGCAATCGTATTTCAGCACGAGATTGACCATTTAAATGGCGTTATGTTCTATGACCATATCAATAAAGAAAATCCTTTTGCCGCTCCTGATGATTCCAAACCTCTAGAGCGATAATAATAAAAAGGCGGAAGTTAATCTTCCGCCTTTTTATTATGAAATGGGTTCCATATTCACTTATAGCAATCCAGCCCACTTTAGTCCATGATATATACCGTCTTCATTAACATCCTTTGTCACATGATTTGCAAGTTTTTTCAAGTCTTCATGGCCATTTCCCATCACAATACCTGTGCCAACGGCTTCGATCATTTCTAAATCATTTAAGCCATCTCCAAATGCATACACTTGATCACGATTAAAACCTAACTTTTCAATGTATTTCTCAATTCCTTTTGCCTTAGAACCACCATTCGGAATGATATCCATTGAATATGCATGCCAACGAATAAAATGAAAATCTGGATAATGATTAATAAACTTTTCCTCTTCATTTACTTCACAAAAAAGTAGTGTTTGATAAATATTACGTTCCTCATAAAAATTAGGCTCATATGCTGGATGCTCAAAGTTTAAGCTTCCAAAGCCTTCTTTCACATAATCATGATATTCCACTGATGCTCTCATATCTTGATGGTCAAGATATACAAGTGGATATCCTTCTTGTTTTGCAAACTGAGTAAACTTATGTAAAGCATCTGGATGTAACGGATTATTAAATATTACCTCATCTTCAAAGACAACATATTGTCCATTAAAACTAACATAATTATGTATATCAAGTTCCTTACGAATATCTTCGAACATAAATGGCGCGCGCCCTGTCGCAATTGCTACATGTACACCTTTTTCTTGTAACTGTTTTACTGCATCTCGTGTAGATTGCGGAATTTTTTTATCATGATCTAATAATGTTCCATCAATATCAAAAAAGACAATTTTATCATTCATTTGTCAAAATCCTTTCTGGCACTCTATATTCCTATTTTGAATATCACTTTTCAAATTCTAAAAAAAAGTATAACATATTAAACATCTGTGAAGAAAGCGTTCCCTTTCTGACCTTATTTGTAAACTTTGCATATATATATTAGTAAAACATGTAGATACTTGTTCGTATGAATTTTCTTTTCCATTCTTCCTCATACTATACCTATAACTAACGGCTACTGATCGTTACTATAGAATAACTTTCACTGTATGGGAAAGGACAAGATTCACCATTCACTTTTGTCCTATCTCTTATATCAGAGATAGAGTTTTCACTAGTAATAGGCATGTTTAAAATAAGGAAAGGAAGGAGTAATCATGCTGAAGAAGCTGAAGAAAAAGCTCAAGCGTTATTTAAATGGTCTAGTCCGTAAAAAGACAGTCGCTTAAATTGTGCCCATTTCGGGCTTTTTCTTCATTCTCATTCGAAAAAACATGAAAATCGTGACTGTTTGCTTTATAATAAGTAACAGATAATGCAAAACATAGACAAGGAGAGGTTTTCCAAATGATTTTTAAAGTATTTTATCAAGAAAAATTAACTGAGGTTCCAGTACGTGAAAATACAAAAGTTTTATATTTAGAGGCTACGTCTGAAAAGGATGTTCGTACAAAATTAAATAAGTTCGCATATAATATCGAGTTTGTTCAGTCTGTTACTGGCGCTCATCTTGAATATGAAAAAGAAAACGCTGATTTAACATTAGCGGAAATCGTATAGCGATATGAAATTTCTAAAAAACGACCAAGTTGCTGTATTTGCTCTCGGTGGGCTTGGTGAAATCGGTAAAAATACATACGCTGTTCAATTTCAAGATGAAATTATTATAATTGATGCTGGAATTAAATTTCCAGAGGACGAACTTCTCGGAATCGATTATGTAATACCAGACTACACTTATTTTGTGCGAAACGAAGATAAAATTAAAGGGTTATTCCTTCCACATGGTCACGAAGATCATATCGGCGGAATCCCTTACCTATTACGTCAAGTGAACATTCCAATTTACGGCGGAAAATTAGCAATTGCACTCATCAAAAACAAATTAGAAGAACACGGCTTACTTCGTAAAGCAAAACTTTACGAGATTCAAGAAGATGACGTTATTAAATTCAAAAAAACGTCTGTATCCTTCTTCCGTACAACTCACAGTATTCCAGATTCGTACGGCGTTGTTGTGAAAACACCTCAAGGTCAAGTTGTTCATACAGGTGACTTCAAATTTGACTTCACACCAGTTGGTGAACCAGCTGATTTAACAAAAATGGCTGAAATCGGTAAAGATGGCGTACTATGTCTATTATCTGATAGTACGAACAGTGAAGTTCCAAACTTTACTATGTCTGAGCGTCGCGTTGGTGATAGCATTCAAGACATTTTCCGTAAAGTAGAAGGACGGATTATATTTGCAACCTTTGCATCAAATATTCACCGCTTACAACAAGTTGTTGAAGCTGCTGTTGAAAACAACCGTAAAGTAGCTGTGTTTGGTCGAAGTATGGAAGCAGCGATTGAAATTGGACAAAACCTTGGTTATATTCGTTGCCCGAAAGATACATTCATAGATGCATCTCAACTAAACCGCTTACCAGCTAATAAAGTTGTTATTTTATGTACAGGTAGTCAAGGTGAACCGATGGCAGCACTTTCACGTATTGCAAACGGTACACACCGCCAAATTCAAATTATTCCTGGAGATACAGTTGTTTTCTCTTCTTCACCAATTCCAGGAAATACAATTAGCGTAAGTCGTACAATTAACATGTTGTACCGCGCTGGCGCTGATGTAATTCATGGGAAACTTTCAAATATCCATACAAGTGGACACGGTGGACAAGAAGAACAAAAGTTAATGTTACGTCTAATTAAACCGAAGTACTTCATGCCAATTCATGGTGAATATCGTATGCAGCGTATGCACATGAACATAGCAAATGATTGTGGCATCCCTGAAGAAAATTGCTTCATTATGGATAATGGCGATGTTCTTGCTTTACGTTCGGATGAAGCTAGCGTAGCTGGAAAAATCCCATCTGGTTCGGTCTACATTGATGGAAACGGTATTGGAGATATTGGCAATATCGTATTACGCGATCGTCGTATCCTTTCTGAAGAAGGACTTGTAATTGTAGTTGTAAGCATTGATATGAAAGAATTTAAAGTTGCAGCAGGACCTGATATCATCTCACGCGGTTTCGTTTACATGCGTGAAAGTAGCGATTTAATCAATGATGCACAAACATTAATTACAACTCATTTAGAAAAAGTAATGGAGCGTAAAACAACACAATGGTCTGAAATTAAAAATGAAATTACAGACACATTAGCTCCATTCCTATATGAGAAAACGAAACGTCGTCCAATGATTTTACCAATCATTATGGAAATATAAGAAAAAGGACAATGCCATGAAGGCATTGTCCTTTTCTTTTCTCTTATCTTAAAAAGTGTTTAAATCGATCCACTTCATCGTCATGACCAATGACAATTAATATATCTCCTGCTTGAATATTCTCCGTAGCTCGAGGGGATACGATAACTTCTTTGCCTCGTTTAATTGCTACAATATTCAATCCAAACTTCGCACGAATATCTAATTCAATTAAAGAGTGCCCATCAATTTTTTTATTCGCAATAATCTCTACAATACTATGCTCATCTGAAAGCTCAAGGTAGTCTAGCACATTGCTTGATGCAATATTATTAGCAATCCTTTTTCCCATATCACGTTCTGGATGCACAATATGATCTGCACCTATTTTACTTAATACTTTTTCATGATAATCATTTTGAGCTTTTACAGTAATATTTTTTACACCCAACTCTTTCAAAATCAAAGTCGTTAAAATACTTGAATTTAAATTATCTCCAATAGCAACGACTACGTGATCAAAATTTCGAATACCAAGGCTTTTTAATACCATCTCATCTGTTGAATCTGCAATTACAGCATGCGAAGCTATATTTGCAAATTCATTAATTTTATCCTCATCTGAATCGATTGCCATTACTTCCATTCCTAATTGAGCTAGTTCTCGGCAAATACTTCCACCAAAGCGACCAAGTCCAATGACAGCAAATTCTTTTTCTTTCTCACCCACGGGAATTCCTCCAATAACTTCAAGTACTATTTATTTTCAGTGTAACACACTTTATATGCGTCACAAAAACTGTAATTAGCTCTTATTTTTGTTTTTGTATATAAAAATATTGTTGCAAGTAAAAAGCGATACCAACAAGTAGCATAGCAAATACAAATATATTTCCAAAAGAACTAAATGTTTCAAAAACGAATAATAATGTTTCTTGACCAAAAAAGGCAAATAGAAGCTGTGTGAATGCAAATAACAACGCCCATATGTAATGATGTTGATGGAATAAATAATGCGTTGCACCTAAAAAAGCAATAAACGAAAAGATAAAGATCCACCAATTTTCTAAAAATAGTTGCCAATTAGAAAATTGATATCCATTTACTAATATCGCAATAAGCGCGATAACTACCATCGTCGGCACACTCCAAAATAATGCCCGTCCTCTAAAGAAACGAGTGCCTTTAACATCTCCTTTTTCATGTGCAATATATGTTAGTACTACTGTGCTTATATACAAAACAGAAAGAATTGTTAAAACGATAATAAGCCAAAAATGTAATTGATAATATTCATGCTCTATATTTGTCACGATTGCAGCTAACATGCACGGAATTAACATTCCCGTCCAACCATCTACTTTTCTTTCATTCCAAAAGACCGTATTACCAATCCTTATTCCTAACAACATAAAAATAATGATACCCAATACAAATAACGTAGTTTTATTCCCTACTAAACTCGTTGAGAAAGCAATTAATCCAATAAATAAAAAGAGCACAAACCCATTCATAATTTCTAGTACAGGTGATAAATATCTCTTCACCCATTTGTATGTTTCGTCATATTCATTATTATCTACTAGACGATAGGCATAAAAACTTATCCCAAAATAAACCGCCGCAATAATAACATACGCATATAAGACGAAACATAAAATCGCACTGCTAATTTGCACGTAATTCCCCACCCTTTTTTCTATGTTTCACATTGATTTTACACACTTTTCATACTAAAAGTAAACATATATAAGTTAGTCAAATAATTAATAATGAGCAGTGGCTAAACCCCCTGCTCATTATTAAAACAGTACAATTAACTTTAATTCTTCCATTTGTATGTCAATGTCTAAAATCAATCTATACGAGCGTTACTTACACCTCAGAACAAAAAGTTTTTTGGAACCTTCAAGAAAGTGGAAGTTTTATTTTCTATTCCCTTTCCACTTTACATATTGGCTTAAAAATGTAATTGCCTTTTCAATCACTTCTTCGTCTGGTTTTAATTTTGCATGATGTAAACCATATTCTGAATTTACTCCAAGCCAAAACATAAATCCAGGGATTTCTCGAAGCATATAACCAAAATCTTCACCCGTCATTGCCTCAGTACATGTAATAACATTCATATCAGTTTGTTTATGTACAAATTCCATAAACTCTCTCGTTAACTCTTCATGGTTATATACTTGATGATACATTGCTCCGTAATCTATAATCACCTCACACTGGAAAGAAGCTTCGATGCCTGCAACAATTGACTCAATTCTGCTTTTTACACGCTTCATTGATTCCACTGATAATGTTCGAATCGTTCCTTCTAAACGAGATTTTTCTGCAATAATATTTTGAACCGTACCACCAGTAATTTTCCCGATTGTAATTACTGCACTATCAAGAGGATTTACATTGCGACTAATAACGGATTGAAGCTGTGTAACAAGATGACTCGCTGCAACAATCATGTCATTTGCAGTATGTGGATAGGCAGCATGGCCACCTTTCCCTTTTAAATCAATATATAATTCTGAAGTATTGGCAAATAACAGTCCTTCTTTCGTTGCAATTGTCCCCACAGCGTATTCTGGTGCAATATGAAGACCAAGAATTATATTCGGTTTCCATTCTTTTAACTCTTCACTTTCTAACATAGGAAGAGCACCGCCTGGTCCTTCTTCTGCTGGCTGGAATAGAAATACAAGGTCATCATCTATTCTTTCGCTCACAGCTTTCGTTAGAAGGCCTAAACCGATTGTTGTATGTACATCATGGCCACATGCATGCATCATTCCTTCATGAATAGAAGCAAACTCGTATCCAGTTTCCTCTGTAATTGGTAAACCGTCTATATCTGCACGATAACCTATTATTTTTTCGGGATTTTTTCCATTTACTTTAACGATTACACCCGTTTTCCATGTCTTCACTTCCACAAATTCATGAGAAAGTGTTCCTATATAATCTAAAATATACTGTTGTGTTTTCCATTCCTTAAATCCGATTTCTGGAATTCTATGTAGATCTCTACGAATTTGGACAAATTTGCTTACTGTCATTTTTGCACCTCTATCTATAAAAAGCGTAAGAGCCCATTTACGCTCTTACGCTTTTTTTACTTTTTATTTCTCTGGGTTTAATTGACGAAGCTCTTGTTTAATTTCTGTTTTTGCTTTTGTCTTCTCATCAATTTCTTTAATTACACGTGCTGGAGTACCTGCAACAACTGTGTATGGAGGCACATCTTCTGTTACAACAGCTCCCGCTGCTACAACTGCACCTTTACCTACTGTAACACCCTCTAAAACAACTACATTTGCACCGATTACTACATCATCTTCAACGATAACTGGTTTTGCAGAAGGTGGCTCAATAACACCTGCAAGTACAGCACCTGCACCTACGTGACAGTTTTTACCGACTGTTGCACGTCCACCAAGTACTGCGTTCATGTCGATCATAGAACCTTCACCAATTACAGCACCAATGTTAATTGTTGCATTCATCATAATTACAGCGTTGTCACCAATTTCAACATGGTCACGAATAATAGCACCTGGCTCGATGCGAGCTTTAATACCTTTTAAATCAAGCATTGGGATTGCAGAATTACGACGATCGTTTTCTACAACGTAGTCAACGATGTGCTTATTATTCTCATCAAGAATTGTCTTAATTTCAGACCATTCTCCGAATAATACACCTGATTTTTTATTCACAAATGCTTGTACTGTTTCAGGGAATGTTACTTCTTTTAAATCCCCTTTTATGTATACCTTTACAGGAGTTTTCTTTTCACTTTTTTGAATAAACGAAATAATTTCGTTAGCGTCCATCATTTTCATTCTTGTTGCCTCCTAAATCCATTTATAATGTTACTCTACCAAACGAAAGAGCGAGTAGCAAGATAATAATCTTATTTTCCCCTTTGAATTTCTTCTATAATTTCTAAAAATGCTTGTACTTGCTTCAACTGCCTTGCCGAGTCACTTGTTAACAACCATGTTTCTCTCGTCAGTTGAACAGGTGTTTTATACATATTTTCCTGTACTTCCTTTAAAACAGTAGAAGGTAAAAGGGCATAACCTATACCATTTAAAACAAGTTGTTTACATGTTTCAATTTGGTCAACTACAATCGTTCGCTTAGGCGGATTAGAAAATAAACCATACCACCAATTTTGTATTTGTCCATAATAAGTCGAGTCACTTTTAAATTGAATGAACGGCCTATTTGTTTCTTTTAACATCGAAATATCTTTTATTTCTTTATCAACTAAATACAGTTCATCTTCAAATAATTGTTGCTTCTGACCTTTATATTCTTGTGTTCCCCTCAGTATAGCAACATGCACGTCTCCTTCATAAAACTGCTTTTGCACTTCACTACTCCATCCAGTAAACAGCGATATCTTTACAGAAGGATATTTATGCACAAACTTTTTCAAAACAGGAGGGAGCCAATATTGACCAATAACTGATGCAACAGCTATTTTTAACGTTCCATGAGTTTCCGTTCTGAAAACAGCCAGCTCACTTTTTATATCTTCTTCCCTTTGCAACATTTCTTTGGCATAATTTGCAACTTTTTCCCCTTCAGGTGTAATTGTCAATCCTTTTTGTGAGCGAATAAAAAACTTCATTCCCCATTGTTTCTCCATAGATTGTAATCGTTGACTCAGCGCAGGTTGGGAAACAAATAAACGTTCCGCCGCTTTTCTCATATTTGATTCCTGAGCTAACACAACCATCATTTGAAAATCATCAATTTGCAACTTTCTCCCTCTTTCCTTAGCTTCCATACACCTTATTTCAATAAGCTTTTCATCCTTAATTTACCCGAATGCTTTCATTCAGAAAATACAATTGTCCAGCACAAACTTTCCTTATGTTTTATGTCTTTTTAAATATAATACATACACAAGTGATATGCACGAAAAAAAAGTGACTTCTTCGTTTCTATGAAGTCACTTTTTTCACTTTATCGATTATGTTGCCTTACTTTCTTATTCAACAATTTTAAAATAGCCCGACGTGTTAAAATCCCCTCAAAATAGCCTTCTTCATTAACAGCGCAAATAAAAGGATGATCAATTGTCATTTCTAAAGCTTTTGCAAATGAATCGTCTAATTTAAGAACAGGTATATCTTCTTTCATCACCTGCTCTACTTTCATATCATCGAGCCTTTCAAACTCAATACGTTCTAATCCTAACATACCATCTAATATCATGGCAGTACTAATCAAACCATGTAGTTTATACATTGGATCTAAGACAGGTATCGCTGAATATCCAGATTTTACAAGAACGAGTAAAGCATGTTCTAAACTATTTCCAATTTGGACATGAGCTACTTTTTCCGATGAAATCATTAAATCCTTCACAAGAATTTGTTGAAATTCGTCTTTCGGAATACTAATCATATTACATCCCCCATTTTCCCTTTTTCCTGCTTATGTTCACAACTCTATTCACATTTTATGACAGCGTTTTCATATTATTATTTTGTCCTAAATTTATTTCAATAAAAATACAATCACACAGCTATTTTAGCATACCGCACAAAAAAAAGACTACCATTCCGGTAGCGCTTAATACCCTTTATTTTTTAATCTGTAAAATCACCTTGTGATTTTTTTATATTGCATCACATCTGTCTGTTTCAAACCATTCTCAATATCTGTAAGTTCCACAGCTAAAATTTCACTTGCGTAATTTTGCTGAAATAAAATATCTAGTAGTAAACTTTCTTCTTCCTTCGTTAAAACAACTTCCCTTTGCATATACCCCTCTCCTTACACTCGCATCGTTACTCTTATTATATAAAAAATTCAACCTATTTAATAGATGTAATATTCAGTTTTCGTTTAAAGATATGTAACAATCGTACACATACAAAAAAATCATTTCGTATATCGATTTGCATAGCTAAACGCCGCATAAGCATCCGGCTTAATTTTTGCAGTTAATCCCATCGCTCGAATTTTTTCTGTCATATCTAAAATAAATTCTTTTGTTAAGCCATCATTCCCAATGTCTAAATGAATTTCCATTATGAATCCAGCCCCATCTTGAGCATAAGGATGCAATAACTCCCATATTGTTTGTATATGAGTAGGCGTAAATAGACATGCGATTTCTTGACTAAACTGCGTTTCTAAATATATTTTCTCACGTAAGGTCGCTGGCTTATCTTTTACTGATCTATGGTGTAAACAACCCCAGGCACCTTTTCCAACACGATGAATATGGATTGCTGTAATAAACCTCGTATCCTTTTGATGCGCTTGCGAGTCTGTCCCAATGGATAATCGATACAAATTTCGCGGATCCTTTTCAATGAAACTACAAATACGGTTAAAGACCATATCAAAATTTAAATGTCTCTCTGAAACATTGTAAAATTTATGTGCACCGTCCACAGAGTCACGTCCTTTCAATTAGACAGACTTTTCGTATTCTCATTGTATGGGACAAAAACTAAAATTATAACTTCCTATCCTTTATTCGTTTCAATATTTCGAATTACAAAGTGACAAACTTGGCACGTATAAATTACATTTTGATTAGATTGAGCCGTTAATACATGAATAATCTCAGCAGAACTTTGACAATTAGGACAAATCACAACTGGTAAACGTTCCATACGATAACCTCCTAGTTATATTTCTCCCGCTATTTGCAAAACCCAGAGATAGTGAGAAGTTTAGCTTCACATATTCACCCGGTTGACGGGACTAATTATCCACATGGATAAGCAAACTTGCACGGATTAAATTTTCATTTTAATACCATTGTAGGAAAAATAAAAAACTTCTATACATTATGCTAGAAAGTAATAGAACTAAAAAAGGTACTGCCATGTGGCAGTACCTTTTTTATATGTATCAAGAAATGATATCGTAAATCTCAATTGCAACCATGTCGATATTATCGAATTGATATACTTGAGGTTTTTCACCTTGTTGATACACTTCTAACTCATACATTTCACTTTTATCGAAAAATTTCACGCTACATTTGCGCTCACCGTTCACTTCAAAATAGCGTTGTGCTACTTCACCGCTTTCAGCTTGTTCTTGTAGACTAACAAGTCGAGTTAAAATTCCTTGGAGTAGAGACATGAAATCTCTCCTTTCTCTGATCTTCCTACCAATAGGTTTTACAGCTATACTCATTCTATCCGTCATAACAGAAAAAATGTTCCACACTCTAGGATAAAGGTTATTGGCCAGAAACTCAACTAAAAATTTGTCGAAATGCGAAGGAAAAAATAGAAAGAACATATTTCTCCTTCATTATTGCGGTTTTTATACTGGAAGAATATAATAAAAAACAGAAAAAAGGAGGAATTACAATGAAAAAAATTGAGGTTTATACACAACCCGATTGTCCGCCATGTGTTATTGTAAAAGAATTTTTGAAGCATAATAACGTTGCATATGAAGAATTTGACGTAAAAAAAGACGCTGCTGCTCGCAATCGTCTTTTATACGACTATGATTCTTATTCAACTCCAACAGTCGTAATTGATGGCGAAGTAGTTGCAGGTTTTCAAATTGAAAAGTTACAACAACTACTCAATATAGAATAGGAATAGGTAAATACCTATTCCTATTCTTATCCCGCTATTTGTAGGTAGTAAAACTCCCACCCACTGATTAAAAGTTTCACTTTATAATTGTTGCAACCTTTTTATTTCAGTTAAAAGTTCCTGACTTTCATGATATCCTGCTAACTTCCATTTATCTTGATCCCTTTTCAATGTTACAATTTGATATTGTCCACTTTTTGTCCGCTCATATACATATAAATTTTTATGTTCTTCATCATACGACATTTTCGTTTCTGAATTAAAAGAAAACGGTGCTTCTTTTGCCGGAAGTAAATATTCACCACTTTGTTTATCACTTCTGCTATTTTCATCTGTAAATACTTGAAGGAAATTATCTGTAAAATACGGTGATAACGTCTCTATCATCTTATTCATCGGCAAATGCTTCCCACGAATTGAAAACTGGGTTTCATAGCCTTTTTGTATCGTTGTAAATACTTCTTTCCGATCGACTTCCACTTCCTCTTTTCCTAAAACAGTCGTAACACTATAACCAACTAGAAAGGCAACACATACAAATAGAACAAGCCATATTCCATATTTCCTCATTTTTTCACCTTCCTTTTAAAAGAACTTGTCTTTGTAGTATTCATTGTAACAATGATTATGCAAAGAAAGGACAGATTTCGTTCGTAAAATCTTTACAACGATAGACAGCATTTTCATCACCATTTTCACTATTACCAATTTATGATAAAAACAAACAAAAAATGCACGAATCTCTTCGTGCATTAAAATAAAACATCTTCTTCATATAAATATTCATAAGATAAATCTATAAATAAAAAGTTGTCATCATCAATCGGGAAAGAAAATGTTCGTACCATTTCTCCCGTTTCAATATCTGCATATAAATCTGAAAGCCTCGCCTTATTCTCAAAACGCATTTTCATTATATTCTCGAGAAAATACGGGCGCCAGCTCCAGTTCTTCATATAATAATCCGGCATCACAATCCATTCTCCATCTTTTTTCATAACATTTCCTGATTGTTGGAAACCATCTTCATTACAAATAAATATACGAAAACTACACTGTGATACACTTTGACTAAATTGTAATAACCAATCATTTATATCTTCATTCTTTTTTTGTTTTGATAAAACATCGCCAATGCGATCGCGTAACATCTCTGTTAAATTATAAATTTTTTGTAACTTCTTCTTTTCATGCTGAATAAACTGATGACATTCATTACCTAGTCGCTCTTTCAAAACATTCGTTTCAATAAAATCAGGTAAACATTCTTTTAAATAATTACCTTGATAATATCTTCCGCCGTTCTTCCAAGCATATTGCAGTTGATAAAAAGCATCTATTTCTTCATATAATAAAGTTGCACCAATTCTTCTAGCAAGTAATGATAAAGAATATAAAATATCTTGATAAGATTGTAAAAGTGCTGTTTGCCTTAAGTTCGTTAAATCTACTTTTAAAATATCAGGTGCTAACACGCTAATACGCTCTAAATTACTTGTACCCGTTCCTACTTTATTAATCGAAATTTGAATACCATATGTACGATAATACATAAGCAAATGATTAAATTGCTCTATATCTTCTTTACATTCATGCTCTGTAATCTCTAAAACAATTTGTTTTAAATTTAAACCTTGTTCTTCATACCTCAATAAAAGTTGAAGCAAGCTTTCATCATCATCATTCATTAATACATTAGCATTCCGATGTATAAATAATAATAATTTTTGATCGCTTTCTAAATAACGATTTAAAGCTTTTTCTACTATAATATTATCCGCTTCCAATTGAAATTCACTTGGAATCGAATCATCGTGAAAGAAAGAAGCTAAACTTTGTATGCCCTCTTCTGTTTGAATACGTCCTACTACTTCATATCCAATTACAGTATGCTCATCAGCACTAAAAATAGCTTGATAATAAGGAAGGACTTTATCCAAGTTACTCATTACATCTAATGCATCTATCAACGTGCTTCCCTCCCTTTACTTTTCAAAAATTATAACATGATATTTACGGAAAAATAATAAAAAATCCCTTCAGTTTTCCTGAAGGGATTAGAGGGGTAAAATGCTAAGGGGAATTAGCAATTCTACTATGAAGAAAAAAGAGGTCTTAAATATAACGTATATATGACCTCTTGTAAACACTTTTCTTTCATATGTCACAATTCCGTCACATTTAACCGTAAAAAAATGAATCAAACATTCATTTTTTTATCCCTTTTAAAATGGATATTGATGTAAATGTTGTCCTCCATCCATTGTCATGCAAGTTCCATTTATGTACGCAGCTTCATCTGAGCATAAATAATAAGCTAGACCAGCGATTTCTTCTGGCGTACCCAGCCTTCCAAGCGGAACACTTTGTATCGTACGCTTAGCCATTTCTTCTGAAATCCATAATTTATCAGCACCGCCCGTACGTTCAATTGGTCCTGGAGCGATAGCGTTAACTCGTATTCCATATTTACGTCCCCACTCAACAGCGAGCGTCTTCGTCATCGCTAATACTCCTGCCTTCGCTGCAGCCGAATGAATAACTCCTGGACCTGCATCCCATGCATATGTTGCTACCATGTTAATGATATTCCCTTTTATACCTTTTTCAATCCAATATTTTCCGACAGCATGGCTACAGTAAAATGTACCGTTTAATACAATATTAATGACCGAATTCCACCCATTCACGGATAAATCTTCTGCTGGACAAATAAAGTTTCCAGCTGCATTATTTATTAAAACATCAATTCGACCAAACTTCTCATCAATCTGTTCAATCATTTTCTGAATGTCATCCGTATTTCTTACATCCATTTGTACAGGTAATACTTGCCCTGGAAATTGTTCAATTTCCAACTTTGTTTCCTCTAGTTTTTCTTTTGTACGTCCTGTAATAACAACTCGTGCCCCTTCTTTTGCAAAGCGAGTCGCCATTCCTTTTCCCATTCCACTCGATCCACCTGTTATAATAACTACCTTTTCTTTCACATACATCCCCTCCAAAAAAATGAATACACATTCATTTTATCACTTTATTTAATAGAAATCTTTATATTTTTAAACTTTTCTGATATTTTAATGTAAAGAACTTTCTTTTTATTCATTTTTTTCGTAATCTATACTAATTTTTTATTATGTAAAGTATATTTTTAAATAAACTGAAAGGAGATTTGAGTAGCCTGTAAATGGAATAAAAACATTGAGGTATACTCATATTTTTATGACGCACATTACAAGAAGAAATTTTTTAAAAATTGGTATGCGTACTTGTCTCTATTCATTTATAACCAGTGGCATCGGATACTACTATGCTAAATATATAGAACCCCATTTCATTTCTTTTACACAGCACACATTAAAATCACAACTCATCCCAAAAAGTTTTCATGGTATGAAAATTCTTCAATTCAGCGATTTACATCTCGGATACTATTTCTCGCTTCAACATTTATCTCAAGTTGTTTCTAAAATTAATGCTGTAAATCCAGATATTGTCCTTTTTACCGGAGATCTCATTGATAATTATCAAACGTATACTGACACTCCTTTTGTCGCGTCCATTTTAAAAAATATACAAGCCCCCTTCGGTAAATTCGCTATTTATGGTAACCATGATCACGGTGGATATGGAACTGAATACTATGAGCACATCATGCGTGAATCAGGATTTGAACTATTGCTAAATAGTAAAAAAAGAATTCGTCTAATGGATAATAGTGAAATTTCTATTTTCGGTCTCGATGATATACTACTAGGCAAACCAAAAATAGAGAAAACATTACAACATGCACGGCAAAATACTTATAACATCGTTCTTGTTCACGAGCCAGATATCGCGCCGCAAATTTCCAAATATCCAATCAACTTGCAACTTTCTGGTCATAGCCATGGCGGACAAGTACAAATTCCTTTTTTAGGGGCTATTATTACACCATCACTCGCCAAAGACTATATTGAAGGCTTCTATACGATGCAGGATTTAACTCTCTATGTCAATCGAGGCCTCGGAAGAACACGTGTCCCATTTCGTTTCATGTCAAAACCTGAAATCACAATTTTCACACTCCAACATTCGTAATAATTCGCCTATTTTCTTACATATCCTTTCTTGTACGCGCTCATCCATGTTTCGTTTACCATATGATAAAAGTGAGTCCAATAAAGGAGGTATGTTCATGTATCCATATTATCAACCAATTCCAGTCCGTTCAGCACCTATTGGTCCAGTAGGCGACTCACGCTTCTTCCCGTTTTTTGGCGTTCCCTTTCTAGCTGGAATTGCTGGTGGATTGCTCGGCGGAGCATTAGCTTTCGGCCCTCGACCATTTTATCCACCTTATCCACCACCTTTCCCGCCGCCAGCACCTTATCCTTGTTACGGTGGACCATGTCAGCAACCCTACTATTACTAGGTTAAAGTAACGATTCTTTCAAATATTATTCTCTCAACGAGCCATCTCATTACACGCTTATAATAAAACTATTGTTTCTACTCATCCTTCTATTTTTGGAGCATATGAGTAGAAAAAAGTAAAAACCTCTTATGGACATAAGAGGTTTTTACTTTTTTTCATTATTCAGCGTCTGTATTTTGATACGCCATCTTAAACAACTTCACTTGGCTATCAATTTCTTCTGTACTACCATTAATAACATAATAGTAATCACCATCTTTATTTTGTTCACGTGTTTTCACATTATCAGCTAATATAAGCTGTAAAATCGCCTTAATTCGTGCCTTCATTTCAATATCTAATATCGGGAAAGATATTTCCACTCGCTTCTCCATATTTCGCGTCATCAAATCAGCTGAAGATAAATATATTTTCTCCTCCCCATTATGATGGAAATAATAAATACGGCTATGTTCTAAATATCTTCCAACAACACTAACTACACGAATATTTTCACTTACATTTGGAATACCAGGTCGTAGGCAACATGTTCCTCGAACAATGAGCTCTACCTTTACTCCAGCTTGTGATGCTTCGTACATTTTTTTTATTAACGGTTTATCTGTTAATGAATTCATCTTAGCGATAATATATCCATTTCCATATTGCCTATGATAACGGATTTCTTCATCTATTAAATCCATAAATTGCTCTCTTATATCAAATGGAGCAACCGATAAATGATGAAAATGTGGCTTTGTTGTATAACCACTTAAATAATTAAAGAAATTGGTTGCATCGACCCCAAAATCTTTTCTTGATGTAATATATCCAAAATCAGTATATAACTTCGCTGTTGCATCATTATAGTTCCCCGTTCCGAGATGTACGAACCTTTCGATTTTTCCGTTTTTTCTCCTTACAACTAGCGTAATTTTACTATGTGTTTTCAAGTGACTGACACCGTAAATAACATGACAGCCTGCCTGTTCCAATTCTTTAGCCCAGTGAACATTGTTTTCTTCATCAAACCTTGCCTTTAATTCAACTAATACCGTCACTTGTTTTCCCTTTTCAGCCGCTATCTTTAACGCCTGAATAATCGGTGAATCACCACTTACACGATATAACGTTTGTTTAATCGCAAGTACATTCGGATCGTCTGCCGCATCACGGACAAAATCAACTACCGGCTGAAATGATTCAAAAGGATGATGTAATAAAATATCATGCTCAATTGCTTTTTCAAATACATCTTCTTCATCACCTAAATCTTGAGGCGGTTGCGGAATAAGAGCTGGATATACAAGATGTTCATATAAAGGAGCTAGTTTTTTATATAAAGAAAACAAACATGTTAAATCTAATGGGCCATCCATTATATATACATCTTCATCTTTTACTTCCAGAACCTCATATAATAATGCTAATACTCTTTCATCAATGTGTTCTTTCCCAACTTCTAAACGTACAGCAGCCCCCCACTTACGCTTTTTTAATTCTTTTTCAATTACCTTTAATAAATCTCTCGCACCTTCTTCATGAATCGTTAAATCTGCATTGCGTGTAATACGGAAACGAGTAACAGATGATACTGTATATCCCGTAAATAATTTATGAGTAAAGCTACTAATTACGTCTTCTAATAAAATAAATTTATGCTTTTGCCCTTCACTCGGTAAAATTATGAAGCGCTCAAGTAATGAAGGAACTTGCACAATCCCTAACTTCGTCCTGTTTTCTTCTTCTGCTTGCTTCTCATCATATAAAAGAGTAGCCAAATTCAAACTTTTGTTTAATAACATTGGAAATGGGCGATATGCATCAATAGCTACAGGAGTTAACACCGGAAAAATTTGCTCGTCAAAATACTCTTCTATAAATTCTCGCTGCTCTTTCGTCAAATCATTGAATGTTAAACGTTCAATTCCCTCTAACTCAAGCGCTGGTAATACATAATTTTTAAATGTATCATATTGTACTGTCATTAGTGCATGGGCTTTTATCGCAATTTTATTTAATTGCTTTTTCGGTGTTAAGCCAGCTTTATTTTCTGGTTGATTAAATCCAGCACTCACTTGATCCTTTAATCCCGCTACACGTACCATAAAAAATTCATCTAAATTCGAACTAAAAATACTAATAAATTTCAATCTTTCCAAAAGTGGATTATTTGCATCTTGCGCTTCTTGTAAGACACGTTCATTAAATGCTAACCAACTTAACTCTCGATTATTGTAATAAGCTGTATCATTTAAATTTACTGCATTCCCCTTCAATAATTCCATTCTCTTCACACTTCCCCTTGAAACTTTTTTACTATAATTTAGTTAATTTCATTTTATCAAATTACAATATTACAAAGTGTAAATTTTTCGTAAAGACATCCGTACAACCCTAATGTTTTAGTTCAAATAATAAATTAATATTCGTTTTTAATACTCTTTCTAACTGTTTTTTTTGTTTTTCAGCTTGTACTTTTTCTGCTAATGCCGATTGTTCACATAAAACTTTAAACGTTAATCCCTCTTCGCTTTCTGTTATAGATATGGTATCAATAAGCGATCGTTGCCTTACATTTAAAGTAGCTGAAAATTGTAAAACAGCTCCTAACAGGCGGATTTTTTTTTGTTCGCTTTTATCAAACCAACCTTCAAATGGAGATAAATGTTGTTTAAATAACATTTTTGATTTATACGATGCAATAAGCGCTAGCCTTACTCGATCTTTATGCATCATGCCATCAATTGTCTTATTCGCTAATAAATAAAACGTATGTAAACGGCTTGCTTCTTCGTCTATATATTTGCCTATATTAAATACTTTCGCAGCTTGATGGAACACTTCCCAGTCTTTTACTGACATAGAAATAAGCCCTATTTCCTCAAGTTGTTTGCAAATTAGTCTTCCATGTTTAATAAGTTGAATAACAAATTCCATGTCCATTTCGTATTCATGTGATAGTAAATGCAAACTTTCTTCAACTACGTTCGGATAATATGAAATCCCCAAATCTTTTGTCAACTCTTCATAGAAAACACCTTCTCTTAACCCTTTTCTACTTAATACAAATGCCGGTGCCACTATAACATGAACAAGTGTATGAAATACTTCAACCGCTGGAATAATCGTATCTGCTCGATCTTTTGCTAATCCTTCCAATTTCTGAAGTTCTATGAACGACAATTTTTCCAATTCCTCTTTTACACTTTCAACATCTTCTTCTTTCATCTTGTATAAATGTAATCCTGCTATAGGATAACATATTAAATTTTGATGGATTTTTACTAAGTTCCTAGCACTACCACCAATTGCAATAAGAGGCAATTTCTTATTGATTAACCATGGTAACGTTCGAAATTGAAACTCTAAATACTGTTGCATTCCCTCTAACTCATCTTTAGTAGGAATATCACCTTTAATAAATTGTTGCTTTAAAGAAAGTGCCCCAAAAGGAAAACTATGGTACTCTAAAATCTCTCTATTTCTAAAGTATGTAACTTCCGTACTTCCCCCACCAATATCTACCGTTATTCCTTCTGAAAACGATGTAGAATTCATAACCGCCAGGTATCCGTAACGCGCTTCCTCATACTCTGATAATACTCTAAGAGTAAAGTCCGTTTGTCCTTCAACAAGCTTTTTAATTTCCTCTTGATTCTCCGACTGTCTAATTGTTGCTGTTGCAACACAAAGTACATGATGCAACTGATGGAATCTTGTACTTTCTTGAAATTGAAATAATGTCTGTAATAATACTTCTATTCCCTCTTCATTCAATACACCATCAATTAAGTAATTCCTTAACCTAGCAACAACTTTCGTATTTTCAATCTCTTTATAAAAACCTCCATTTTGCTTTTCATAAATAACTAAACGCATTGTATTAGATCCAATATCTATAATGGCATACTGTTGTTTTAATATTTCTTTCAAACTTCTCACTCTTTCATTATCAAATTTCAAAAACATATTCTATGACTATTATACAAAATAGTTGTTTTTTGTAACAATATTGCTTTAATATTGAAAATATATACAATCACTTTTTGCGTATAATAAATACCTATTTTATTTATGGTATAATAATGAAAAATTGAAAGGAGATTCAATATGAAACCTTCACAACCACAATCTCAATTACAAAACCAACATTCTATTAATCGACTAGCTCAATCTATTTTCGTTGTGAATCGTCATGCTAAAGCAGCTACTAATCCTAAATATTTATACTGGTTAAAAAAGACAGCTTTAGAACGTTTGATTGCTGAAAAAAAAGCAATTAAAGAAGGATTGCATTTTTCTAGAAACCCACGTTTTAGCCAACAACAATCTGATGTCCTTATACGTTTAGGCGATTATTTTTTCCACATCCCTCCTACGAAAGAAGATTTTCGAATTCTACCGCATCTTGGTCATCTTGAATCCTCCTATCGAAATCCGAAAACAACCTTATCTTTAACAGTAGCAAAAAAAACACTTCAAGATTATATTGGTCCTGAAGCATTAAAACAAGAAAAAAAATTAAGTGAGCCTGTTCCATGGTATAGTCGTACTTATACAAAAAAATAAAACAGTTTGGCCAAGTGTAGGCCAAACTGTTTTATTTTTTCTCTTCTTTAATTTTAATATTTGCTTGTTTATAAAAAGCTACTTTTTCTGTATTATAAGACTTTGTAAATTCATTAAATTTATCTTTTTCTGACTCAATATCCTTATAAGATTGATTTACTACTTTTACTTTTTCACTAATATCTTTTAATTTAGTACCTTTATCTTGTAACATTGTATATAACTCTTTTTCTTGTTTTAAAGATTTGTTATAGCTGTCATACATTTTATTAAATGAATCGTGGCGTTTCTCATACGTGCTTTTCACTTTATCAGCTTGATCTTTCAATTTCTTATCTTCAATTTTCTTCACATACTTATCAGCTGACTTCACTTCTTCTTGCGCTTTATTTAAAACTTCTTTTTCTTTTGTAAGCACTTTTTCTCGTTCAGTTGTATTTTTCACTGCTTGATTCAGTTTTTCTTTAACAGTTTGATTATTATCTTTTCCTTCTTGAACAATCTGGTTATATAATTCTTGTCCTTCTTTCTCTAAAGTCTCAAGTTTTTTTGCATCTTCAAACATTGTTTTTTCTTGTTTAGCAGCGTTTTCAAACGCTACATATAATTCTTCTTCTGGTTTCGGACCGAAACAACCGGCTAATAAAATCATTGATAATGTAGTTACAATTGCTAATTTACTATATTTCAACATCTCTTCCTCCTACTTATAAACGACCATCGTGTAATATAAAAAAGTTATAAAATATGTAATTGTTCTATACACTCGCATCTTTTTTACGAAGATCATTAATATTGTTTGTACAAATTATTACTTGATATTACATTATTCTTTTTGAATTATTTAGCAATTCCATATCCATTTTTAAGTATACTACTTCGTGTTTTTTAAGGCCTGTTCACACTATGTATTACTTTAATATCCACGGAATTTCACCTCAGTCTTAATAAGACTATAATAGTTCACCTGATAAAAGGTGATCGCTCCGCTCTCACGTCTATCATTCCCTTTCCAGCTTTCTATCAATTAATCTCTTTGTTCATTTTACACAGTACAATCGATATCTCGCAACAACTTACAAATATTCTTTTCATTTCCTAAAAAGGAAAAGTGTAGAGCTTGCTTTCCTCTACACTTTTAAAATAAAACACACTGTGCAAATTGCATTGGCACTACCATCATAATTATATGCTTATTTCATATATTTTTAAAGACTTTTATTACAAACGTGGCGTTTTTTTGTAATAAAAGTCAAAAAAATGTTACAAATAAAACATCTTCCTATCATATATCTTCAAATCAAAGCTTCACTCATTTTCTTGCAAATTTCTATACTGGTACAATTGATTTTGCGACTTTCTCAACAGTTCTTCAAACGTTTTTCCTTCTACTGGATAGCTAGCTGCTCCAAATAAAAGAGTGACACTGAGTAAATCACCTTCTATTTCACTTTCAATATTTTTCATTAATCGTTTTGTTATTGTTGATGTTTCATGCCCATTATCAATTGCTACAATAACGTACTTATTTTCATCCCACTTTGTAACAACATCGCCCTTCCGAATTGTCTTTACAATGGTACTCTCTAATTTTTGTACTAACACTCCCAACTTTTTTTCTTGCAACGTGTCTTTTAACCCTTCCCATTCTTTTACAGAAAGAATGTACACTGTAATATTACGAGAATCTCTTTCAGATAAAGCAGCTACTTTCCCAAAAAAATCAACAACAAAATCATTGCTTGCCATTCCTCCTACTTCCATACCCATACGCTCGTTTGTTCTTTTATCGTACCAATGTCCAAAATAATAACTTAGTATCATTTGCAATATATAAATAATAAAGACGGTATAAAATGATCGTGAATCCAGTTTTGCAATTACATCCTGAAGTGCAATCCATTCTGTAACTGCCACAGTATTGCCAAGCAATAATCCACTAATTTTTCCTTTATGTTTCATACTTTTCCCCCTTTTATACCAATATATGTTTCTATATCAATAATGTTTTTCTACAAAATAAAAAATGTACATATGCAATGTACATTTCTGCTTAAGCTTGTATACCTTTTCTACTCTATTTCATATATATAATATATAACTTTTATAGAAAGGAGTAATCTATATGCTACAAAAAGAGAATCTATCAGATGCTATGCGTTTGCTAGCTGGTTTTCTATTATCATTAAAATTATTATTTACCTCTTTCGGGATACACTTTATTACAAACGATCAAATCGACGCTATTGTTAATGTTGTTTCATTTTTATTTATTCTATACTTTGGCTACAAAAATAACTATGTAGGAAAAAAAGGAATGGAGCAAAAGAAAATACTCAAAAAACACAACCTTCACTAAAAAAGGAACCTTTTGTACAGGTTCCTTTTTATCATTGACGCACAACAACTTCATTTGTTTGCAGTGGGCCATATGATATCTCTTTATCTTGAAATGTATATGTAGCCTGAAAGAATGTTTGTTTAAGAGCTTTATCTTTATTAGCTTTTATTTTACAACGTAGTTCCACCTTCTCATTCGGTAACAAATCATCAATTCGCCATCTAACAAGCTGGAATAAAAACTCACTTATCCCCTTATCAACTTTTAAAGAATTAGGAATATAAGCAAAGTAATCTCGAATCATATGACTTACAACAACTCTCGAAATCATTTCTACCCCTTTATTTTCCACTTCAATTCTCATAATAAGTATGTCGTTTACATCGTAGGTCAATTCATACGAAAATTGTTCTGTATACATACTACCAATTTGTAATGTAACGGCTACTTGAGGAAATTCGTTTTCCTTTTTCGATCCGTCAATCCACAATACTGGTTGTAGCGGTATTGAATACTTTCCTGTATCCGAAATTCGTCCCCATATTTTCATAATATATATTCACCTCATTTCAGATGTAACATACACACAATGAATTCCCCAAATTCCTAAAGCTTGCTACAAGCAATGTTTAATATTTCTCTTCCTTTTATCCTATTCGACAATATGAAGAAAAAACCATTTTTCATCTATTAACAGAAGGTGTTCTTTATGAAATTTTTTTACAATTTACTTCATTCCCTTCATAGCAATATTCGTATGGCTCACTCGTTCTCTACTCATACGAAAGAATATTTTGACGGAAGAAAAAATTTGCTTTATAGTCAAATTTGACTATAATATTCTTTATGGCATATAAGTGCACTTATGGAAAAGAAATTAACATCAACTATACATTTAAATTTTTTATCCACTGCACTCAAAATTTAATATAGTTTACTTATTTCTAAAGGAGGGTTATATTTGGAAACTCAACCATTAAAAAAAGAAGCCAACAAGACAAAATTTGTTGTTGCTGGTTTACTGCTTGGTATATTAATGGCCGCAATGGATAATACAATCGTTGCAACCGCAATGGCAACAATCGTTGGAGACCTGGGAGGATTTGATAAGTTTGTTTGGGTCACATCAGCTTATATGGTAGCAACAATGGCAGGGATGCCTATCTTCGGGAAACTTTCTGATATGTACGGGCGGAAACGTTTTTATATTGGTGGCCTCATTCTTTTCTTATTCGGTTCTGCGCTCTGCGGAACAGCTTCAAGCATTGAGCAATTAAGTATTTATAGAGCTATTCAAGGGATCGGTGGTGGTGCCCTTATGCCTATCGCCTTCACAATTATGTACGATATCTTCCCACCAGAAAAACGCGGGAAGATGACAGGACTATTCGGTGCTGTTTTCGGGACATCTAGTGTATTCGGTCCTTTATTAGGTGCTTATATTACAGACTATATAAGTTGGCATTGGGTCTTCTATATCAATATTCCATTAGGACTTATCTCCTTTTTCTTCATTACTAAATACTACAGTGAGTCTCTAGAATTTAGAAAACAAAAAATTGATTGGGCTGGTGCTATTACACTTGTCATAAGTATCGTTTGCTTAATGTTCGCATTAGAACTTGGTGGTAAGGAATATGCCTGGAATTCTACTGTAATTATTGGCTTATTTACAACAGTAGTTATTACGCTTATTATTTTCTTCTTTGTAGAACGAAAAGCAACCGAGCCTATTATTTCATTCCATCTATTTAAAAAACCTTTATTCGCAGCTAGTCAAGGAGTTGCCTTTTTCTATGGTGCCGCTTTCATTATCTGTACAGTTTATATTCCAATCTTCATTCAAGGCGTCCTTGGAGGTTCCGCCTCTAATGCTGGATTAATTTTAACACCAATGATGGTTGGTTCTGTAATTGGAAGTCAAACGGGAGGACAATTAGCTTCTCGAACAAGCTATCGTAACATTATGATGGTATCTGGTGTCTTCTTCGTTCTTGGTATTTATTTATTAAGTACTTTAACAATGGACACACCTCGTTTACTCGTAACACTATTTATGATTCTCGCTGGGCTTGGTGTTGGTTTCTCATTCTCAGTATTAAGCATGTCTTCTATTCACAAGTTGGAAATGCGGGACCGTGGTTCGGCGACATCAACAAACTCATTCTTCCGATCACTCGGTATGACTCTTGGTGTAACGATTTTTGGTACAATTCAAAATCATATTTTTACAGATAAACTAAACTCTGTATTCCCCCCTGAACTAGCAAAATTAGCTCCAAAAGGCGGAGACACAAGTTTCTTATTATCACCAGGCGCTACCGCAAAAATTCCTGCTGAAATATTAGCGGGTATTAAGGAAGCTCTCGCTACATCTATTGCGAACACATTCTTCTGGGCACTCATCCCGGCTGTACTAAGTATTATTTGTATTTTACTTATGGGAAATGAACGCCTCTTTACAGGCCCTAAAAAGAAAGAAAAACAAAAGCAAGTTAGTTAATATAAAAAAGAAGCGGCATATCCCTTTATGAAAAAGGATATGCCGTTTATAATATGTATAAAGTTTTTATATACAGGAGTTGAGACAGCATGAGCATGAAATTAGTCATTCTCGGCTTACTACTCGAAGGAGATAAACATCCATATGAAGTGCAGCATATTATGAAAGAACGACAAATGGATTGTTACATTAAATATGCTAAAGGATCACTTTATTACGCCTTCGAGCAATTAGAAAAGCAAGGGGCAATTCATATTACAAATGTAATTAGAGACACAAATCGACCTGACAAAACGATTTTTCATATAACAGAAGCAGGCAAAAAACTATTCCACACTTTACTATTAAAACAATTCGAAGCCAAAAACCAAATATATAAACCTATTTATTCAGCCTTATCTTTCGCTCACTTTAGCAATGATCACGAATTAGTTCCTATTTTAGAAAAAAAGAAAAACGATACTCTTCAATATTTACATACTATGCAAACGATATATGATTGTAATAAAGGAAAGGTTCCACGTGCACAACTATATATTTTGCAAAGTGTAATTGAGCATATTACAGTTGAATTACAATGGCTAAACACCCTCCTTAAAGATGCTATAGCAGGCCGACTTTCAGAAGTTGCTATAGATGAAGATTGAGCTATGAAAGAAGACATCCCTACTTCTTTCATAGCTCAATTTCTCTTTTCATACTGTAATATTATTCGTTACTCCAGAATACAAAAAGTCAGAATACTAAGAAATAAAAACTTTAGAATTTTCTTATTTTAAAACAGTAGACAAAATTCCAAAAATTATGTTAAAATTTGTTTCAATATCATATCGCTTGTTAAATTCCTTTCAAAAGGAAAATAGGTACACGAAAGTTTTGTTTCGTGTTTAAAAGGGAAGCTTGGTGAAACTCCAACACGGTCCCGCCACTGTAAATGCTGAGATTTCTTTTTGGTGCCACTGTGAAAACGGGAAGGTAAAAGAAATTATATGAAGCATAAGTCAGGAGACCTGCCTGTTTTAACAACACTGATAGATTCACGGATGATGATGAGGTGTTAAAACAAAAAGGAAGGCTTATTTTCTATGTCTTTGTACTTTTTGTTATAGGTATTTCCTAGTAAACGGAAATGCTTACTTTCAATTAGGGAGGAATTTAAAATGGCAATTCAAACAAGTAACTTAGGTTATCCACGTATCGGACTACAACGAGAGTGGAAAAAAACATTGGAAGCTTTTTGGTCCAATAAAATCGATGAAGAACAATTTTTAACAACAATGAAAGAAATTCGCCTTCAACACGTAAAAGTACAGCAAGAAAAAGGGATTGAACTCATTCCAATTGGCGACTTTACATATTATGATCACGTTTTGGATACTGCCTATATGCTAGGATTTATTCCATCACGTTTTTCTGAGTTTACATCTTACCTTGATGTATATTTCGCAATGGCGCGTGGCTCTAAAGATCACGTAGCTTCCGAAATGACAAAATGGTTTAACACAAACTATCACTATATCGTTCCTGAATATGAAGAGGGATTACAAATCTCTTTAAAAGATAATCGTCCACTTCGCTTATACGAAGAGGCAAAACAAGAATTAGGAGTAGATGGAAAGCCTGTTATTTTAGGACCATATACTTTCTTAAAATTAGCTAAAGGCTATACACAAGAACAATTTCCTACCATTTTAAAACAGTTAGTTGCACCTTACGTACAACTACTTTCAGAACTACATGCAGCTGGTGCACCAGCCATTCAAGTTGATGAACCGATTTTCGCTTCTTTAACTAAAAAAGAAGTTCAACAAGCAAAAGAAATTTATGAAGCTATTCGTAAAGAAGTTCCAAATGCGACTCTTCTTTTACAAACATATTTTGATAGCGTAGAAGAAAACTATGAAGAAATTATTACATTCCCGGTATCCGGTATTGGATTAGATTTCATTCATGGTAAAGAAGGTAATCTAAATGCTATTTCAAAATATGGATTCCCAGCTGATAAAACTTTAGCTGTCGGTTGTATAGATGGCCGTAACATTTGGAGAGCTGACCTTGATGAAGTTCTTGAGTTATTTACAACGTTACAAAAACAAGTCCAAACGAAAGATATCATCGTTCAGCCTTCTTGTAGCTTATTGCATACACCAATCGATAAAACAGAAGAAACTCACTTATCGACTGAGCTGTTTGATGCGTTAGCATTTGCAAATCAAAAATTAGAAGAATTAGTTCTTATTCATTCCGCTCTCACTCAAGGTACAGAAAGCATTAGTAATGAGCTGGAAACATATCGAAACGTACATCATACAATTCGTTCATCTGCTGCACGTAACCGAGAAGATGTCAAAGCAGCACGAACAGCACTAAAAGAAGAAGATTTTTCACGTCCTCTTCCATTTGAAAAACGATACGAATTACAACAAGTTGCTCTAGAGTTACCGCTATTACCAACAACGACTATTGGTAGCTTCCCGCAAACAACTGAAGTTCGTCAAACGCGAAAAGAATGGCGTAACGGTGTTATTTCAAATGAACAATATGAACAATTTATTGAAAAAGAGACAGAAAAATGGATTCGTTACCAAGAAGAAATTGGGCTTGATGTCCTTGTACATGGTGAATTTGAAAGAACTGACATGGTCGAATATTTTGGTGAGCGCCTTGCTGGTTTCTCATTCACTAAAAACGGTTGGGTACAATCATACGGTTCCCGCTGCGTAAAACCACCTGTTATTTATGGTGATGTAGCCTTTATTAACGGCATGACTATTAAGGAAACAGTTTATGCGCAAAGCTTAACAGAGAAAGTTGTAAAAGGAATGTTAACCGGACCTGTTACAATTTTAAATTGGTCCTTCGTTCGAAATGATATTCCAAGAAAAGAAGTTTCGTATCAAATTGCACTAGCTCTTCGTCACGAAATTGAACTACTTGAATCTTCCGGAATTAGAGTAATCCAAGTCGATGAGCCCGCACTTCGTGAAGGAATGCCACTAAAAGAAAAAGATTGGGATGCTTATATTACATGGGCAGTACAATCCTTCCTTTTAGCAACTTCTTCTGTAGCAAATGAAACACAAATTCATACTCATATGTGTTACAGTAACTTCGAAGATATTGTTGACGCGATTCGCGCATTAGATGCAGATGTAATTTCTATCGAAACATCAAGAAGTCACGGAGAATTTATTGATACATTAAAACATACAACATATGAAAAAGGCATCGGCCTAGGTGTATATGATATTCATAGCCCACGTGTACCGAGTAAAGATGAAATGTATAAAATCGTAGAACAATCTTTAGAAGTATGTGATCCTAAATATTTCTGGATTAATCCTGATTGTGGTTTAAAAACGAGAAGAACAGAAGAAGTTATTCCAGCTTTAGAACATATGGTGCAAGCAGCGAAAGATGCTCGTTCCCTTTTAAAAACAAACGCATAACAAAAATGGGTTATCCTTTTCTCAGGATAACCCATTTTTTATTCTTTACTTTCAAAAAAGAATTCATATTGTATTTTATATAATTCATCATCCGTTGGCTCTTCAAGAGGAATTGCTTGTAATACAACTGTATACTCACCATTTGGAATAGGTATTTGAAATTTATTAGAAAGAATACTCGTTATAACGATACTTTCATTTTCAACTGTAAAAGGAACCGTAATCGTTCTAACTACTTCTTCTTTTTCAATATGTTTCCCTGGGGTCACTTTCACTTCACAAGTATAATCAGAAAGTGCTTCAAAAATAACAGTTCCATCTGCCTTAGCATAACCTCTTTCAAAATCTTCATCAGTCCAATCTACATAAGGCTGCTCACCGTCATAGTTCATCAACATTAATTGCGAATAAGAAATCGTTAACTCCATAGTTCCCCTTCTCCTTCATTATGAAATATACAACTACTACTTCACTTCAAATTTTACTCGCGTACCATCTGGGTATTTATCTAACTTATTCCCTACCCAAGAACCTGCTCCGCGGTTATCCGCCGGACTTATATATTCAATATGTGCTCCTTTTCCGCCTTCCTTGCACATCGCCATTGGCCATTCATCACGATCATACCCTTTTTTTGATGGATATTGTGCTAACGACAATTTCCTTCTATCTGCAGCACCACCACGATCGATTGTACAAACTTCTGAATGCCCTTCTTTTATAGCATCCGTAATATGTTTTCCTGTCTCTGGATAACGTTCTTTCGGAAATTCTAACACTTGATCATACGTATTCGTTTTCTTTACACTTGTTTCCTCTGGCACAAGTACTTCATAAACTGCTACTAAAATAGACAGAATTGCGATAATTGAAATGATAATACCTTTTAATTGCTTCATGTATACCTCCATGTTTCTACCAGTTTCTTTTCCTCCGTTATTATAACAAACTTCTCCTGTATATGTTTTCAGACATTATTTTAGTTATTCCTTGCCATTCCGCCAAAAATTTTCATTTTTTCACTAATGCTGTAGAAAACTAATAGCCTTCCGACATTCTTTTTCAAAGGAAGTCCTCATAAAAGATTGAAATGATATATACGATACTTTTTGGGGAGGAAATATGATGGAAGCTACCTATAAAACGAAAGATGTCACGAATAAAACAGGCATCCCAAAACATATAGTTCGCAAATATAGTCAACTGTTAGAAGAACATGGTTATATGATTTCCAAAACAGCTGATGCTCGTATTTATAAACTTGATGATTTAAAATTATTGAAATCTATACACGAAAGAGCTGCTACATTACAAGAAGATATTTCAGAAACGATACCGATTATTTTAAAAGAAAAAGAGGCCCCACCTGTACCAGTTATACAAGATAAGCAAGAGATACAAACGAAAGAAAAAGAAGATGGGCGTAACTTTGAGGAGTTCATGTTAAAACTTGAAATGCTAGCTCAATTAAATGAGGCAATTATTCATCAAAATTCTACTTTAATTACACAAAATCGTTTAAAGGATGAGAAACTAGACGAATTGATGCAACAAGTTTATGTAAAAGAAGGCTCTCAAGAAAAAATGCTTCAAGAGTTAGTCGATCACGCCGCTCAAACAGATGCACTGCAAAAAGAAAAGATGGACTTATTAATGAATCATATGTATAAACGAGAATCCAAACAGGAAGAAAAAATGAATAAACTTGTTAGTCAAATTTATAATAAAGACAGTAACCGTGATGCACAGCTTATGCAAGTTATTCGAGAAATTCAAGAAACAAAAAGAATGGTTGCTGCCTCAAAAGAGCAAAGCTTCTTTCAATCATTTAAAAGTTTATTTAGCCGAGCAAAACAAGAAAAAACAAATGAATAAACAATATAAAATAAAAAGTTACCTTTCATCGGTAACTTTTATTCCTTATTTTGTACAGCTGGTAATATAATAATTGCTTCAGTGCCTTTTCCACTTTCACTCTTATATTCCAATGTACCATTATGCGCTTGTAAAATACTAAATGTTACCATAAGTCCTAATCCTGTCCCTTTTTCTTTTAAAGAATAATATGGTTGCCCAAGCCTTGCTAACTGTTCATTCGTCATACCAACACCACTATCTTTAACTCTTATTATGATTGTTTCGTCTTTTTGAATAGCTGTTACTTTTAAATATCCTTTATTTCCTTGAATTGCTTCAATACCATTTTTAACAACATTCATAATAGCTTGCTTCAATTTTGTCTTATCACCAATCGTATAAAGACTTTCTGAAATTTCAACTTGTAAATATACACCTTGCATCGCTGCAAATGACGACATGAGAGTGGTCATTTCTATTAATTGGGCTGATAAACAAATGTGTTCTTTTTTCTCAATTTGCGGCCTTGCTAAATTTAAGTAATCTGAAATAATTTGTTCCGCCCGATCCAATTCAGCTAATACGAGACGCATATAATCCTTATTCTTCACATCTTCCGTACTTTCTAGCAATTGGATAAATCCACGAACAACAGTTAGTGGATTTCGAACTTCATGTGCCACACTTGCTGCTAACTCACTTACAATATTAAGCTTTTCTGATTTTTGCATCTCTGTACGTAGCAATGCATTTTCATTTAAATATTCAGTTAAATACACCTGAAATACCATTGTCATGACCATGATAAGCGAGGCAAATATAAATCCGCTATATATTTGCGAAATATACGGTGTAAATCCTGTTTCCAAAAGAACATTAATCATGCCTAATACTAAAGAAACAAGCACATAAAATGATGAAATCATAAATGCTAAAATTAATTTCTTATCCCTTGAAAAAAGAGACCATTTCTTTGATAAAAATAGCGGAACTATCAATAAAAATATTACTTCTAAAACTGGAAGAAAGCTCATTCCCTTTAGTAACCATTCATACGCAACAAAAATAACCGCTGGGATTAAACCAACAATCCCACCATATAAAAAACCACTGACAATTGGAATGGGGTGAAAGTTATACCCACACACATTGCCAAAACAAATAGAGTATGTCATGGAGAGAACGAGCGTAACGCTAGATAAAAACATAATAAAGTAACGATTTGGCTTCGGAGGCATTTCTTGATAGCGATTTAAACGAATCGCTTCATATAAAAATAGTGGCAAAATTATGATGGCAATTTGAATCAATAAATCACGGATAAGCTCCATAACCTCTCATCCCCTATATGTATTTTGATATGATTATATCATTTTATAGGTGTATTTGTTTTAAAATTTTGATTTTTCTTAACATATTTGTTAATTCTTTGTTAACAACTCATAATAATTGTTACAGATTTTCGAAATGATTGTAAACCCTGTACCAAATTTCCTTCGTGCAGTATACAATGAATACGGATTACAAAGAAAATATAAAAATACTTTTTTAGACGGACAACTATAGCAAAATACAGCATATAATCCATACTATCTATGTTTACAAATAAGTGATCATTACTTTAGTAGGAGGAAGATAAATATGGCGGGTACTACGCTTGTTTTAAAAGAAGAAAATTTGGTTGTTCTAGAAAATGTTGAAAAATCAGTATATGAAGAGTTACAGCATAAAGCGGGAGATGAAAACTGCACATGTGCTGTGAACCAATCAGTCGTTCACCTTGGCAAGGTATCCTCTGTACTCTGGAATGAAGATGAAATAGATTGGGAATACGGATATTAAAAAGTCGCTTATAGCGGCTTTTTTTCTCTTTTCTCTCTCTTTCTAAATAACATATACAAAGCGTAATCATAGAAAATATGATAAAATGAACTTAATTTTCAAACGGAAGAAAGGGAGATACAATGGAACAATTCATTAACCCTAGAGTGAAGGACATCCAAATTTCTGGAATCCGTCAATTCTCTAACATGATTCAAAACTATGATAATTTGATTTCTTTAACAATTGGACAACCCGATTTCCCTACACCTTCTCTCGTAAAAGAAGCGGCAAAACGGGCGATTACAGAAAACTATACAAGCTATACACATAACGCTGGTTTACTAGAATTACGTAAGGCAGCTTGTAACTTTGTAAAAGATAACTACGATTTACATTACTCACCTGAAAACGAAACCATCGTTACAATCGGTGCTAGCGAAGCAATTGATGTTGCATTCCGAACGATTTTAGAGCCAGGAACAGAAGTAATTTTACCTGCTCCTATTTATCCAGGTTACGAACCCATTATTCGATTATGCGGTGCAACGCCTGTTTTTGTAGATGTTCGTGAAACTGGATTTCGTTTAACAGCTGAAGCGCTTAAAAATGCTATTACAGAAAAAACAAGATGTATCGTACTACCGTATCCTTCTAATCCAACTGGTGTAACTTTATCAACAGAAGAGCTAAAAGATATTGTAGATGTTTTAAAAGATAAAAATATTTTCGTCCTTTCAGATGAAATTTATAGCGAGCTTGTATATGAACAAAAGCATACATCTATCGCTCATTTCCCAGAAATGCGTGAAAAGACAATTGTCATTAACGGTTTATCTAAATCACATTCTATGACTGGCTGGCGTGTTGGACTTTTATTTGCACCAAGCTATTTAGCAGGACACATATTAAAAGTTCATCAATACAATGTAACGTGTGCTACTTCAATCGCTCAATACGCTGCAATTGAAGCATTAACAGCAGCTAAAGACGCACCAAAAATGATGCGCCACCAATATAAAAAACGCCGTGATTACGTATATAATAGACTCACTCAAATGGGATTAACAGTTGAAAAGCCAACAGGTGCATTTTACTTATTCCCATATGTTGGTCATTTGACATCTTCATCATTTGATTTTGCACTTGATCTTGTCAAAGAAGCGGGACTAGCTGTAGTTCCTGGAACAGCATTCTCTGAATACGGTGAAGGCTACCTTCGCTTGTCCTATGCGTATAGTATCGAAACTTTAAAAGAAGGCTGCGACCGATTAGAAGCCTTTCTAATGAAAAAAGCTAAGAGTTAAACTCTTAGCTTTTTTATGCATAATGATCACAAGTTTGACGTTTTAGTAATTTATGAGGAATAATGATACACTTTGCAGTGGATTCTGCATTCTCTACTTTATCAACTAAAGCTTTTGCCGCCTCATATCCTAGCTGATAAATATTCACATCAACTGTCGAAAGTGGAGGGCTCGCAATTTCCGATAATAAAGCATTATTAAAGCTTACAATAGAAACATCTTTCGGTACAACAAATCCTTTTTTAGAAAGAGCACTTAACACACCAAGTCCAATTAAGTCATCCGTTGCCATAATTGCCGTTGGCGGTTGCTGCAGTCCCATTAATTCCTCAACAGCTTGTTGACCACTTTCCCTCGAAAAATCAAAATGTAAAATATATTCTTTTGGTAATACAATGTCTGCTAATTTCAAGGCATCACTCATACCAGCTAAACGATCTCTCGTTACAAGTAAATCTGATCCACCACCAATGAACGCGATTTGTTTATGCCCTAATGAAATTAAATATTCTGCCACTTCTCTTGCAGCTGTATAATTGTCATTATCTACATATGTAATTTCATCTTTTCGATCATATGGTTTTCCTATTAAAACAAACGGGAAATTTTGTTCATGTAAATATTGAATAATCCGATCATTCTCCCTTGAATATAAAAGAATAATGCCACCAATTTGGCGTCCTTGTACCATCTTTACGACACCATTAAAAATTTCTTCTTCCGTTTCACCTGTCGACATGTAAAGCGCATAACCTTCTACGTGTGCAAATGAACTAATCCCTCTTATAACTTCTGGGAAAAATGGATTTTGAAAAGCTTTACTTGCAGAACTTGGCATAACAAGACCAAGTGTTTTCGTCGTTTGGTTCGCAAGATTTCTCGCATTTAAATTGGGATGATACCCTAATTCACTCATCACTTTCCTAACACGGCGCTTTGTCTTTTCACTTATACTTGGATTATCAGCAATTACACGAGAAACTGTTGATGGTGCAACATTCGCTTGCTTCGCCACATCTTTAATTGTAACTGTCATAAAAATCCCCCTCCTCTCATTTCTCTGCCATTTTTCATATATTTTATCTCGCACTCATTGCAAGTCATAAACTTTCATTTCTTATATCTTGCAAAACTAATCCTATTCTCCCTCTTCATGTATTGTAAGGGATATAGCTATTTTTTCCTATACTATAATATACTATTTATTTCACTTCTTTTCACATGTGATGTCAAATCTCTTTTCATCTCCCTATAAACTTATTTATAGGGAGATGAAAAGAAAAATGGGACGTAATGTCCCATTTTTCATCCTTTTGTACCTCCAGCTGTTAAACCAGAAATAAAGTATTTTTGTAGTGATAGGAATAAAATTGAAATTGGGATCGCAATTAACACAGAACCCGCTGCAAACGTTGTAAATTCATTACCGAATTTCTTCGCAACCATTTCATATAATCCAACTGCTAAAGTATAATTTTCTGGTGTTCGCAAAATAATACTCGCTAAAATGAAATCTGTAAATGGACCAATGAAAGTAAATAACGCTACAACCGCTACGATTGGCTTTGCAAGTGGCATAATGATTTGCCAAAAAATACGAAAATGCCCTGCTCCATCCATTCGAGCTGATTCATCTAGTTCTTTCGGAATCGTATCAAAATACCCTTTCATAAGCCATGTATTCATCGGAATAGCCCCGCCTACATAAATTAAAATTAATGCGAGGTGTGTATCAATTAATCCTGTTAATTGAGCTAATACGTATAAAGCAATTAACGCTGCAAAGTTTGGAATCATTTGCAGAATTAAAAATGTTAATAAACCATTTTTTCTTCCAACAAAACGATATCTCGAAAATGCATAAGCAGTAAAGCTAATTGCTAACACTGAGAAAATCATCGTTAAAACACTTACTTTTAATGTGTTTTTATACCATAGTAAGTAATTACTATTCTCTAGATCTAATAACTTACGATAATGATCTAACGTTGCATTTTGTGGAATAATACTTGATCCAGATAAACTATCACCCGGATTAAACGATGAGCCAATAATCCATAATAACGGATAGAAAATGATGGCACACATTACGAAAATAACTAAATAACTTAATGAGAGACGTAACATCTTCTGTCTTTTAATATTCATTTACATCATATCCTCTTCTTGGAATGATTTTGTTCTCTTAAATTGCCATAACGCAACTGTAATAACGATTAACGATAATATCATTGTAAGAGCTGCTGCTTTTCCGTACTGCGCTGAAGTCATCGTTAACTTATAAATCCATGAAATTAAAATATCCGTTCCACCTGCGTCTTGTCCAGCTACAGCAGGACCTCCACCGTTAAATAGATAGATGATACTAAAGTTATTAAAGTTAAACGTATATTGCGTAATTAATATTGGTGCTGTTGCATATAACACAAGTGGCAATGTAATTTTACGAAACTGTTGCCAAGCTGTCGCTCCATCTACTGTAGCCGCTTCATATAATTCTCCCGGAATCGATTGCAGTATACCCGTTGTCATCGCAAAGATAAACGGGAACCCAAGCCACGTTTGAATCATAATTAAAGCAATCTTCGCCCAAAATGGATCTGTCATCCAAGCAATTTTTTCAATTCCGAATAAAGCTAATACTTGATTGTTAATCGCTCCGAATGTTTCATTAAACATTCCAGAGAAAACAAGAATAGATACGAATGCTGGAACCGCCCACGGTAAAATGAAGATTGTTCGAATAATTGCCTTTCCTTTAATACCGGGCTGATTTACGATAATCGCTAAGAAAATACCAAGCGCAACTTGTAATGTTGTTGCAACGAATGTCCAAATGACAGTCCAAGAGAATACACTTACAAATGTCTCTCTCCACATCGGTAAAGTGAAAATATCAATAAAGTTTTTAAAGCCCACCCAATCTACTAATTTTGCTGGAGGAGAATGATATAAATCATAGTTTGTAAATCCAATTAAAATTACGAAGATGATTGGAAATACGACAACAAAGATAAGTAGTAGAAAACCTGGTGAAACCATTAAATAAGGAAAACCTTGATCTAACAAATTACGGTATTGCTCTTTTACAGAATTTAACGGTGTTCCGATATCACGTTTCTTTCCATTTTGGTATGCATCGTATAAGTTAAATGCATATATGCCGAGCCCAAAAGCGATAACGATAAGGGCCAAGATTCCTTCTACTAATAGAAAGACAGAATGGTCACGTGGAACTTCTGTACCAAGCGTTACAATACCCCATAATCCCATATTTAATAAATCAGCAAAGGCTACAATAAATGAACCTGTTAATACTAGAAAAATAAGACCTTTTACAAATTGTTTATTATACATTTGGCCCACGCCTGGAATGATTGATAACATGGTTGCCATTTTTCTATGCTTTGAATGGTTTAACCCATTTGCTGGTTCCATAGATGTTTGCATGTTCCTTCCCCCTTTTTTCTTCCTACATGGAAGGGAGAGAAATTCGTGCCTCTCATATTCGAGGCACGAATTTCACCTTATTTTTTCTTGTTATGATTTGCCTCAATATTACCTTTAATTTGTTTCACTGCACTATCAAGCGCCGCTTTTTGGTGCCTCTTTATCTGTAACAAATAATTGAAGCGCATCTCCAGCTGGTTTCCAAACTTCTTGCATTTCTGGAATGTTTGGCATTGGAATTCCATTTTCAGAGTGCGTTGCAACTGCTTTTGCAGCTTCGTTATATTTAATAATTGGATCTTCCATAACTGATTTTACTGGAGGAATTTCTTTTGTTTTCTCAAATCGAATTTAATTGCGTTTTCTTCATTTGTTACCCACTCAGTGAATTTTGTAGGTAAATCATTTTGTTTAGAGAAACTTGTTACATGCCATCCTTTAACCCCAACAAACGTTTTCATTGGTTGACCATTTGGTAATTTCGGCATTGGAGCAACGCCATAATCAATCCCGTTCTTTTCCATTGCTTGGAACGCCCATGGGCCATTCATGATAGAAGCTGCTTTTCCTTCATTGAATAGTCCATCAGCAGCAGGCCCACCTGATTCACCGATAATACCTTTTGGGAATAATTTTTCCTTGTACCATTTTTGAAGATATTCAGCACCTTGTACTGCTCCGCTATTATTTAATCCAACATCACTTGCATTTGGCTTTCCATCTTTTTCACCAAATACATAACCGCCCATACCTGCCATGAATGCATTAGCAAAGTAGAAGTTATCTCCTAATGCTAAAAATCCGTACTTGCCATCTTTCGTAAATTCTTTTGAGAAGTTAAACAGCTCGTCCATCGTTTCTGGCGCTTTTGGCATTAGTTTTTTATTGTAAATAAAGACTGGTGTCTCAATTGCTTTTGGTAAACCATATATTTTTCCATTATATGTCTGTGCTTCTATTGATGAATTAGTAAATTTACTCTTTACAGCATCATCTGCTTTCACTTCAGAAAGTAAACCTTCTGTTACTGCATTTCCGATTTGATCGTGTGGCAATGTTACAACATCTGGTCCAGTCCCCGCTGGTCCATCAAGGCGTAACTTCTTCACTTGATCTGTCATTTGCATTTCAACAACTTTTACTTTTACTTTATATTTTTCCTCAAAGCTTTTCACTGCTGGTTCTAAACCAACACCTTTTTTATCATCTTCCCAAACAAGAAGATCATAGTCTTTTTTCGCTTTACTTTCCTCTTTTTCCCCTGAATCTTTCGGTCCACATGCAGATAACATACCAATAGATAATGCTGAAACCGTTAATAATGATAATGCTTTCTTCATCCCAAAAACCTCCCTAAATTGTCTATGTACCTCAGTAACTGAAAACGTTTGCATTTAATAGTTTAATTGAAGCGCAAACAATATCTCAATCTATGAAAACGTTTGCGCTATTTGTCTATCATTATACATTCTTTTATTCATTTTGCAAATATTAATTTAAAAATTATGTCATTATACTCTTTATACATTGACTTTATATGAAATGAATACTACTCTTATAAGCAATATTAAAGCTACGAGAAAGGCAATCGTTTGCAATATAGGCTTTATTATTACACTTAAGGGAATACTATGTATAGAGATATTGAAGGGGGATTTTCTATATGTTTAAAGAAGCTATTTATCATAGGCCGAAAGATAATTATGCATACGCTTATGATGAACAAACAATTCACATCCGAGTACGTACTAAGAGAGATGATATTCAAAGCGCCGATCTTATTTACGGTGATCCTTACGAATGGAAAGACGGGAAATGGATATCAGCAAGTACACCCATGAAAAAAACGGGTTCTACTGCATTATTTGATTATTGGTCCATTTCAATCGAACCAAAATTTAAACGCTTACGTTATGCGTTTGAATTAAAATCTGAAACAGACACTCTTATTTATGCAGAGCGAGGATTCTTTTCTAGCATTCCAAATGATGATGTTGGTAACTTTTTCTGTTTTCCATTTATTCATGCAGATGATGTATTCAAAGCACCATCTTGGATTAAAGACACCATTTGGTATCAGATTTTCCCTGAGCGATTCGCTAATGGCGATAGTACGCTGAATCCAGAAAACACCCTTCCTTGGGGAAGTGCGAATCCAACTCCAACTAATTTTTTCGGCGGAGATTTTTCTGGTGTTATTCAAAACCTTGATTACCTTGTTAAGCTTGGCATTTCCGGAATATATTTCACACCTATTTTCAAAGCTCATTCAAACCATAAATATGACACAATTGACTATATGGAAATTGACCCACAATTTGGGACGAAAGAAACTTTTAAAGAGCTCGTTGAAGAATGTCATAAGCACGGTATAAAAGTAATGCTCGATGCTGTGTTTAATCATAGTGGATACTTTTTCGAGAAATTTCAAGACGTACTAGAGAATGGTGAGAAGTCCGCATATAAAGAGTGGTTCCACATTCATGAATTTCCGATTATAACCGAACCACTTCCAAATTATGATACTTTCGCCTTTACACCGTATATGCCTAAATTAAATACAGCTCATCCAGATGTAAAAGAATACTTACTTGAAGTAGGACGTTATTGGGTACGAGAATTCAATATAGATGGCTGGCGCCTTGATGTCGCCAATGAAGTCGATCACAACTTTTGGAGAGAATTCCGAACTGAAATAAAGACACTAAATCCTGAAGTATATATTTTGGGAGAAATTTGGCACGATGCCCTTCCGTGGCTACAAGGCGATCAATTTGATGCTGTCATGAGCTATCCTGTTACAAACGCTCTACTTTCTTACTTTGCTAACGATTCCATTAAAGCAAGTGAATTCATGAAGCAAATTACAGAATCTCTACATTCCTACTCTATGAATGTAAATGAAGCAGCATTTCATTTATTAGATAGCCATGATACTCCAAGAATTTTAACAACATGCAACGGAGATAAAAATAAGTTGAAATTGCTCTATGTATTCCATCTTTCTTTCATCGGCTCTCCTTGTATTTATTACGGAGATGAAATTGGTATGGATGGCGGCATGGACCCTGATTGCCGTAAATGTATGATTTGGGATACTAAAGAACAAGATCATGCATTATTTACCCATATACAAACATTGATTTTATTACGGAAACAACATAAAGCATTTGGAGGACATGGTACTTTTCAATTCATCGAAGCAAATGATGAACATAATTATATTTCTTATACGAAAACATATGAGGATGAAACTATCTTTTTCGTTTTAAACCCTACTAATAGTGAAGTTACAGTTTCACTCCCTCTTCATGTTACTGGTAAGAAAATAATTAACATTTATACAAACGAAGAATTTTCAGCAGAAGCAAGTGTATTACAAGTTACACTTCCTCCATATGGATTCTCCATATTAAAATGGTAATCCAAAAAAGCCTTATGCCAAGTTTGAAGTGGCATAAGGCTTTTTCTTATTTCAATTTGAACACTATCGCTTCATACGGACGTAATGGAATGTTATCTATTGATCCGATTTCTACATCGTAATTATGTATAAATAACTCTGATTCACTATAACTAATATCCTTAGGCATTTCAAATACACTTTCATCCGCAGTAAAGTTTGCAATGACAAGTAGTTTTTCATCTCCATATGTTCTTACATAAGCAAAAATAGAAGGGTCATTATTTAATATTAAATCATATGATCCATACACAACTATTTCATTATTTTTGCGTAGTTCAATTAATTTCTTATAGTAATAAAAAATTGAACCTTCATCTTGGATTGCTTGTTTCACATTAATCTCTTTATAGTTAGGATTTACAGTAATCCAAGGTTCACCTTTTGTAAATCCAGCGTGATTCTGATCATTCCACTGCATCGGAGTTCTAGCATTATCACGACCCTTTATATAAATAGATTCCATTACTTTTTCTATATCTTCACCATGGTCTATCACTTTTTCTTTATACATATTTAACGTTTCAATATCTCGATATTCATCAATTGACTCAAATCGGACGTTCGTCATTCCGATTTCCTCTCCTTGATAAATATATGGCGTTCCTTTCATCATATGAAGAACTGTCGCTAACATTTTTGCTGATTCAATGCGATACATTCCATCATTACCAAAACGAGATACAACGCGAGGCTGATCATGATTATTCCAATAAAGGCTATTCCATCCGGTATGCTCTAATGCTTTTTGCCACTTTGTTAAATTCTCTTTTAAAGTAAGAAGTGAGCATGGTTTTACATCCCACTTTCCACCTTCTCCTGAATCTAAATCCATATGTTCAAATTGGAATACCATTTGCAATTCTTTTCGTTCTTCTCCAGTATACAATTTCGCTTCTTCTGTCGTTACACCAGGCATTTCACCAACCGTCATAATATCATAATGCGATAATACTTCCTCATTCATTTCATGTAAATATTTATGAATGTTTGGACCGTTCATAAAATGCTTATGACCTGAAACATACCCCTCTGCTTCTGTTTCAACAGCTGGTAATCCCTCTTCTTTAGAAATAAAATTAATAACATCCATACGGAAACCATCAATTCCTTTTTCTAACCAAAACTTCATCATTTCATAAACATCTTGTCTTACCTTTTCATTATCCCAATTTAAATCTGGCTGTTTTTTAGAAAACAGATGTAAATAATATTCATCTGTCATTTCATCATACTGCCATGCAGATCCACTAAAAGCAGCTCCCCAGTTGTTCGGTTCTTTTCCTTCTTTTCCAGGGCGCCATATATAGTAATCTCTATATTTATTATCTTTTGATTTACGTGATTCAATAAACCAATTATGTTCATCAGATGTATGATTAACAACTAAATCCATCATCAATTTCATATTACGTTCATGCATTTCATGTAATAGCTCATCCCAATCTTCCATTGTTCCGAACTCGTTCATAATTTTACAATAATCGCTTATATCATAACCATTATCATCATTTGGAGATTCATAGACTGGTGATAACCAAATCACATCAATCCCTAACTCTTTTAAGTAATCTAGCTTTGAAATAATCCCTTGAAGGTCTCCTATACCATCACCATTACTATCCATAAAGCTACGAGGATAAATTTGATATACTACACTTTCTTTCCACCATTGTTTTTCCATTATGCTACCCCATTTCATTCATCATTCATTTTTCTCTTTTTTAAGGCGCAAACGTTTTCATTAATGAATGATAACAGATTCTATCTCAATTTAAAATAGCGCTTACAATTTTTATTGTTCTTTTTCTAAGAAAACATGCGAAAATCACTAATAACTCTCCAATATATGAAAACGTTTTATTTTTTTATTTATTTTTTGAATCTATTCGTTTATAATGAACTCAAAGAAAACGTTTGCATAATTATTTCTAGGGGGAAATACCATGGCAGAACTTAAATTAGAAAACATTTATAAGATATATGATAATAACGTAACAGCTGTAACTGATTTTAATTTACACATTCAAGATAAAGAATTTATCGTATTTGTCGGTCCTTCTGGATGCGGAAAATCTACAACGTTACGAATGGTAGCTGGACTCGAAGATATTTCAAAAGGCGAGTTTTCAATTGATGGTAAACTAATGAATGATGTTCCTCCAAAAGATCGAGATATCGCAATGGTATTCCAAAACTACGCTCTTTATCCACATATGAGTGTATATGATAATATGGCATTTGGATTAAAACTTCGAAAAATACCAAAAGATGAAATCGATCGTCGTGTAAAAGATGCAGCAAAAATTTTAGGACTTGAACAATATTTAGATAGAAAACCGAAAGCATTATCAGGTGGACAGCGCCAACGTGTTGCGTTAGGTAGAGCAATCGTTCGAGATGCAAAAGTTTTCTTAATGGACGAGCCATTATCAAACTTAGATGCTAAACTCCGTGTTGCAATGCGCTCAGAAATTTCTAAGCTACATCATCGCCTTGGAACAACAACAATTTATGTAACACATGATCAAACAGAAGCAATGACTATGGCTTCGCGTCTTGTCGTTATGAAGGATGGAAAAATCCAACAAATTGGAACTCCAAAAGAAGTATATGAAACACCAGAAAACATCTTCGTGGGTGGATTTATCGGCTCACCAGCTATGAACTTCTTCCGTGGTAAATTGACTGAAACCGATTTCGTTATAGACAATACTATAAAAATTAAAGTATCTGAAGGAAAAATGAAGATGCTACGTGAACAAGGCTATGTAAATAAGGAAATTGTTTTAGGTATTCGTCCAGAGGACATTCATGATGAACTACTATTTTTAGAAGCTTCACAATCTACTGCCTTCACAACAAAAATTGAAGTCGCTGAGTTATTAGGTGCTGAATCCATTTTATATATGAAACTTGGGAATCAAGATTTTGCGGCACGTGTAGATGCAAGACATACGTTTTCACCTGGTGACCAAATTAAATTAGCATTTGATATGAATAAAGCGCATTTCTTTGATAACCAAACTGAACAACGTATTCGCTAAAAAATTTATCTTTACTATACACATATAAAAAACCGTCCACATATATTGAGGGCGGTTTTCATTATTATACTAGGGCTTCTACTGTATGAAATGATTGTCCTTTCGTGCCAATAATACCGAAAATCGGTAAATCACTAAGCACCACTTCTTCTTGCTGTTTCATAAAAGATGACGTTAATTGTTTTATCTCTATCCAAACGTCATTAATACAAAGTACATTGGAATCGTTCTCTTGTTGGCGAGAAAAAATAGAATCTATTTTATATAAACCAGCATTTTGAAAAAGCATGTCAATGCGACTGAATGCATTCAAAGTAATGCTAATAACGCGTTGCCAATCTCCTTGCTTTTCCATATCATAGAATACAAAAAGGGCTTCTCCGCCTAGATTCGTAATTTCCTCCACTGTTGCTTGTCCACTCTCTTGATCAATGTCCGTCACAATAACTTTTGCGCCTTGTTTAGCCAACAAAAGAGCTGTATTACGTCCAATACCGATGCCACCGCCAGTTACGATAGCAACTTTTCCTGCAAGCTTCATTTTCATTACCCCTTCTATAAGTCTTACCGTCATTCAGTATACTCCTTTATGAGATTATTCTGCAAGCAAGAAAAATTGCCATTCGATTGTGTAAACGTTTACTTTTTATCCTTCTTTTTTCTTACTCTTACGCTGATCAAGAACTAGACCGATAAAAATGAGAATGCCCCAAAAAATTATGCTACCTCCTGTCATCTCAACTTCCCCCTTATTATATAAAGTAAAACTTTAATCAGCCCCAAATGGTGAGATAAAGATATTATTTTTAATTATTATACCATTATCTTAATTTTCAATCTATTATAAATAGAAATGACACATTTTAGTTTTTCCTTACTGTAAATATTCACAATATACTTATAAAATAAAAAAAGACCCTTTTATATATAAAAGGGTCTTTTTTTATTTTATTATACAAGACTTATTATTTTCGTCTTTGTAATTAAGTCCTGAAAACCGCAATTGTCTTTGCGGAACAACATCATATATACGTTACATATTAATGGAATTCCTAATAGCAATACGTTCGGTAATAACACTACAAAAAATCTTATAATTAATGTTTGCAACGTTAGCTTTTCACTCTTCAATGAAATTAATTTTATTCTCGTTACCTTTTTGCCAAGTGTAACACCGTTCCAAATAAAGGGTAATACAATAAAATATATCGCCATTAATATGAAAACTACTGCGAAATCATATCTAAAATCACCTAAGCTTATATTAAAGCGCTTAAACATAGCACTATAGTTTCCGGTCATAATAGCTACTACTGCACCATACATAACCGAGATTAAAAACATGTCAATTAGGGAAGCACCTATGCGATTCATTACAAGCGCTGGACGATGCATCTTTAACTTCATTTTATGTCGACTCCTTCATATCCTTCTTTACCCGTCTCATCGTACCACTTCTAAAAAACATTGTAAACTAGCGTTTCTCTTACTTTTCTTGTACAATTTGTTACAATAGCATTATAAAGGAGGTTCCCATATTGAAAAAATGGATAATCCTATTCGTCGCCTTCCTATTAACTGGTTGTGCAGGAAACACAAGTCACTTAACTTATACGGTTAACGATGAATACGAACTCATACGTACTTCTGGAAATGCATTTGAACTTTTCCCCTCGCAAGATGCTGTATATGCCACACAATACATCCCTGCAAAAATTACAGACATTGCTTGGGATGATAAATACATTATTGCAAAACAAACTGAGGAAAAATCAGATCCAAATAACCCTGACGCAGCAATTGCAAATAAAAAAAGTGAACATTATTGGATTATTGATGTAAAGCACAATAAACGTTTCGGTCCCTACAATGAAAAGCAATTTAATGAACAAAAAGATGCGTTTAAAATTAAGGTGCCTTTTCAAAATGTAGATTCATACATAAAAGAAATAAAAAAACAGTCAGCATAATATTTGTATGCTGACTGTTTTGTCTTACATTATTTTAGTGAGATGTTAAACGTTTGTGGCTCTTTTACAACATCTTGTGTTTCTGAATCTCCTGCAAGTAAATCATCAGTTGTAAACTGAATATCCTTTACCTTGTCTTTTCCATCGTCAAGTATTAAACCAATAATACCATCTCTTATTTCACCAGGCTTATAGTCTTCTCTTGATACATTTTTTGTACCAACTAACGTATCTTCGTCATATAAAAAGTTTTGAGTGGCTACTTTAAAATGTTGCTTACCATTAATCATAACATCATTCATAGAGAAAAATTGCATATTTTTATTCCCGCTATTCTCCACTTTATATGTAATCTCAACGTAACGAATTGTATTACTAATCTCTGTTCCACTTAGCGATGCATATAATTCTGCATCTTCTTGGCTTACTTTATCCCCTAATCTACGTTTTACTTCTTCAGGAGTTAGTGCCGTGTATACTTTCAATGTATTTTTTGCCTTTTCACTCATTTGTGATAAAGAGATTACTTTCACATCTTGTACGTGAATTTTCATTGGCGCTACTTCAAATGTTTGATTCACAGAATGCATCTGCTCTAACTTGAAAGTACCCCATCCTGTTTCTTTCACTTTTTGTCCTACTTTTTTCAGCTCACGCCCACCATATTCTTTCGTTTCAGGAATAGATTCTTTCTTCTTCGGTTCAGCTTTCTTTTCTTCTTGATGGAAGCAACCACTTAACATAAGAAGAAAACTACATAAAACAAAAATACTTTTCCATGCTTTCATCATTTCATTTCTCCTAACGCTATCATTCATGAATATAAAATTAGTCCCTTGCTTTGTAAACTATAGAAACAATGACAATTCCACAAAATGAACTTGTCAGTCCAGATACTATTATACCTCCAATTTGGAAAATATGAAAATAGGGGTCTAGGAACGCATGCACGATAAATATAAAAGCTGTCACAATGATTATCGAAACCCAATACTTTCTTTTTTCTAAAGCTACAATCATATCTTTCCCTGTTTCATCTTTATACTTCCATAGTACGTATAATAGCAATAATAAGCCAACACATGTACTCCCATGTTGCATATATTTATACAATGGAATACTGTGTAATTCAATTTGTAACAATGCTATTTTCATAACGAAATAGCCTGTATTATGAGTAAATGCATCCCAAACGACATGCGTGAGCATACCTAATAATGCAGAATAGCAAAATACAAAGAATTCTTTCCAGGTATGTAGCCCCCACCTCTCATCTATTGCATATGAATAATAACCAGCAAACGGTTTAGGCAAATGCGTTATAAACGGCTTTTTTAAAATGTAATGATATATGTATGCGATTAGAAATACAAGCGGTAAATTTAAATATAGGAACCCAAGCCATGTATGGCCAATAACACCATAGGGTCTAAAGTGCAAAAAATATTCAAAGTCAGGCGCCATACTACCTAATATAAGAGCCGTTACTGAAATATGTTTAGAGTGCTTTTTCGCAAAAGGAAGAACTGCTGCTGGATGTGCAAATGTAAACGGCATACTTTAACTCCTTCTCACATTTTCAATAGAATACCATATATCATAACGAGAGAATGAATCTTCATGCAATATTTATTTTCACATTGGAATATGATAGTTTAAATGATATAATCCACATAAAATATTCAGAAAACAAGAAGGGATTCAGGTGTCATTAACACTTGTATTTGCTGCCTTTTTAAATTCAAAATCCGTTATGAATTGAGGTTTATATATTGATTGACGTACCCTTTTTACAAAATGTCACATTAAAAAAAGAAAATATCCCTAGTTTTTTTTTATATCCTTACTGCTTACCCGCTATTCGAACATTACAATCACTAGATTTCCATCCAAATGTAACATTCATTATTGGAGAAAACGGAACAGGTAAATCAACATTACTTGAAGGAATTGCGATTGCGTTAGGTTTTAATGCAGAAGGTGGAACGAAGAACTTCCGCTTTAGCACAAACGATTCCCATTCATCTTTACATGAATACCTTCGAATTTCAAAAAGTTTCAATACACCAAACGACGGTTTCTTTCTTCGCGCTGAATCATTTTATAACGTTGCTTCTTATATTGATGAAATAGATGCTGATAGAGAAGCACGTGGGAATCCGGTTATCAACTCTTATGGTGGTATCTCACTACACAAACAATCACACGGTGAATCATTCTTCTCATTATTTATGAACCGTTTTTCAGGACAAGGTTTATACATTTTAGATGAGCCTGAGGCAGCTTTATCACCAATGAGACAACTTTCCATGCTCATTCGAATGCACGAACTAGCTGAACAAGGTTCACAATTTGTTATCGCGACGCATTCTCCTATTTTAATGGCTTATCCTGAATCCACTATATATTCTTTAACACAAGAGGGAATTCACGAATCCACATTAGAAGAAACTGAGCATTACCAAACGACGAAACTTTTCTTTGAAAATCGCGATCGATTATTCCATCATCTATTTGAGTCGTAAAAAAAGAAGCAGCAATAGCTGCTTCTTTTTTATAGTGCTTCTATAAATAAGGCAACCCCGATACCGCCACCGACGCATAAAGAGGCAATTCCTTTTTCTAACCCACGTCTTTTTAATTCGTGAATTAAACTTACTGTAATACGAGCCCCTGTACAACCAATTGGATGCCCAAGTCCTACGCCACTACCGTTTACGTTCACTTTTTCACGGTCTAAGCCTAACTCTTTCTCTACAGCTAAATATTGAGCCGCGAAAGCTTCATTAATTTCAAGTAAATCTGCATCTTCCAATGACCAATCTACTTTTTCTAAACCTTTACGAATTGCTGGTGCTGGTCCAATACCCATAATTTTTGGATCTACTCCAGCTACTGAATATCCAACAATTCTAGCTAACGGTTGTAAACCTTTTTCTTTCGCTTTTTCTTCGCTCATTAATACTAGAACTGCACTCCCGTCATTAAGGCCAGATGCATTTCCAGCAGTCACTGATCCATCTTTACGGAACGCCGGCTTCAATCCAGCTAATTTTTCAGCTGTAATATCTGCACGTGGATGTTCATCCTTCGAAAATACAACTTCTTTTCTACGCTCTTTTATTGTAATAGGAACAATTTGATCGTCAAAGTATCCAGACTCGATTGCCTTCAGTGCCAATGTATGACTGCGAAGAGCAACTTCATCTTGTTCCTCTCTTGTAATTTCATATTGTTTAACTAAATTTTCCGCTGTTTCACCCATCATAATATGGTGAATCGGATCTTCTAACACTTCCCACACCGTATCACGAATTTCTCCGTGCTGTAGACGTTGTCCCCAGCGGTGCTGTTTCAATGCATAAGGGCTCGAACTCATCGCTTCTACCCCACCTGCAACAACAACATCACTTACACCTAATTGGATTTGCATTGCAGCTGACATAATTGCTTGCATACCTGAAGAACATTGACGTTGGATTGTATATCCCGTAACTGTGTCAGGAAATCCTGCCGCTAATGCAGCTGTTCTCGCCGTATTTGCTTCATCAGTTCTTTGAATACAATGACCTAAAATTACTTCATCAACTTCATGTGGTTCTACCCCGCCTCGTTTTACAGCTTCCTGAAGTACAGGAACAGCTAATTCTACTGGCGTTACATTTTTTAGCGCTCCTCCAAAAGTTCCAATTGGCGAACGAACTGCAGCTGTAATAACAACATTATGCATTTTGCACTTGCCCCTCTCTTATGTACCCTAGTCAGTTTTTAGGTGAAATTCCATAAGATGTATATCTATAACTATCATACTATAAACATACTAAAAAATCAAAATATTTAATATAATAAAAATAGAAGGAATTAACCTTCTATTCTGTCAGCGCATATAAAAACTTTTGTAAAATTTTCTCTGTCGTTTCATTCAATTTTGGCAACTTATCTACTGGAAAATATTGAAGTTTTAACCCTTCATGATCGAGCTTTAATTCCCCGCTCACATGATGTGCCTGATACAGATGAATAACATTGAAAATTTCATCGCCATTCGGATAACGGAAATATACTTCTTTTCCTGATAGAACACCAAGAAATTGCATTATTTTTGCAGTTAACCCCGTTTCCTCAAATAACTCTCTACGTGCAGTTTCTTCTGTCGTTTCGCCCAGTTCCATCGCCCCACCAGGTACACCCCAATCATATGTATCTGAACGATATTGAAGCAATACTTCTTGATTATCGTTTAATATAATAATTGCTGATCCTACGAGAATAAGCGGCCTTGTACCAACGACTTTTCGTAACTCTTCAATATACCCCATATGTAAATTCCCCTTTCCCTAACCTCCCTTATCATAACAAAATTTTGCTCTTTTTGTTCATGTAATTTTAAAGAAAAAAAGAAGCTTTCGCCTCCTTTTTTTCACCTTTATTTCTTAAAACTTTCATATTTTACAGCTTCAAAAGCTTCCTCAATTTCATCATTACGATAATGGACATATGTAAAACGCCCCAATTCTACTAATCTTGCTATTTCCTGTAACGCTTTATGCTGCTCATATGTTTCTTTCAGCTTAATATGTACATAAAACTTCATTAACGGATGTTCATATAAAGGTTCTCCCACCTCTACATATACATCTTCCACCCCTTGTACAACTCTTACATAACTTGCAAATTGATAAAGAGCTTCTCTGTCTGAAACGATTTTTAATGTATACATATATTCTCCCCCTTTTCTTTACTATATCAAAAAGATGATCACACTACGTTATAGAACTATGAAATTTTTTCGACTTGTCATCTATATATTCAATAAAAAAGGCGTTTATCCATACATGACATCTTTTCCCCACATATATTATAGGAAGAACTTTTTTTCAGTTGAGGTGTTCCTTATGGATCCATACGTCAATATATGTATTTGTATTACTCCCGGCGCCGATATTTCTGATGACCGCATCGCAAAAGATTTAGCTGTTGCAGAATCAATTTGGCACCCCATTACATTTCAAATTCAAGAAGTAATTGTATTAAATGAACTTTTCCGTTTTTTTGACCGTGAAATCAGTTATAAAAATTCCATTCAAAGTCAAGAAAAGCTGGCATCCTTTTTCCAAACATGTGTAAATGAAGCTCCTGAATGCGACCTTTATATTTGTTATATTGGCAGTGATTATTTCAAAGAAACAGCAGTAATTGCCTGCGCTTACTCTTTAGCAAAACAGCAACAACTTACCGGATATATCGTTTTAACAAACTCGGCTGCTCCTATGAAAAATATATATACGCTTGCTCACGAAATCGGTCATATTTTATTTACAAGACGTGTTCACGGAAAACTTACTCACGCAGATCCTCATTCCCCAACTGGCTCGGAGCACCATCCTTCTCCAACCAATCTTATGTATCCGATAGTCCCGCGCCCTGAAAATGTTCCTATTCAGTCTCTATTGACGAACGAACAAAAAACACTCTCTTTACAAAGCTCTTTATTGCAAAGAAAAAAACAGTAACCCTCATGTTACTGTTTAAAACAACTTATTCCAATCAACAAAACAAATCCCGGCTGCTAGAAATAAAAATAGACAACTAAATGTAAATGTAATCCCTCTAAAAATCCCTATATAATATTTCTTTGGAAATAATTTTTGGTATATCCAGAGCAGCCTTTTTCCTATTAAACTAAAAAGATAGATATAAACTTATCACCTAATAAAATATTAAAATAGGCATCATGTATTTCTTTTGATAAAAACAGTATGGTTGATCTGAGAAATCCCCTCCTCATATACATAACTCTCCTACTTGTTTATTTGTATACTTCTCTTTTTTCTAATTTTATCTGAATTTGTAAAAGCATATAAATAGCAATGAAAAGAATTATTTGTTGTACATACATTCCGATAACGCTTGATACATCTATCATTCCAAATGCATATTCTAATGCAATTGGAACTAGTAAATATGACAAAGTAAACCAACCACCAAATTTAATATTTATAACAGCCGCTAAAAGAACTACTCCACCAACAAGGATGAAACTGTCTGTACTAGTAAACTTAATAAATGTTGTACCATAAAACTTATTTAATAATGCAATACTAAAAATTGATAAGAACCATACCGCACCACTTATATATATAATTAAAAATTCAATTCTTTTACGCTTAAATGATGCTGTTCTCATCCCCCATATTAATACAATAATTCCTGCAAAAATCATAATCGGATAGCCAATTAACTCAATTAAAGAATAAGACAAACGATGGTCGGTTTCACTAAAGAATACGCTCTTCATCATCGTAAAAGCCAATAAATTTACAATAAAGTAAAGCAATAATTTATAATTACCTTTTCTATCTATACCCATCTCTTTTGCAAGTTGATTAGCATACTCTTTTGGCGAATCACCAAATATATCACTTACCGTTTTTCCTTCTTTCTCACCTTCAATTAAATGAAGTTCTGCATCTTCTAAAAAAGCGTCAACATCTTCTTCTTTAATTCCTTTCGTTATTAAATACACTTTCGTATCAATTAAAAACTTTTCTCCTTCTTTAGAAATCATCATGATAATCCCTCCCTTATTAAACCGTCTCTCTTCTATTCGTCTTCATCATAATTTCAAGGAAAATTAAAATAAACAAACTTCCGTATAAACATATAATTTGAAATAACATTGGAACAAGGTCTTCCGTTGTAAATGTTTTAAACACTAACATAATTGAAAGTGGAATGATTAAATATAAGTTTTTAAACCATCCTTCAAAATATATATTTATAGCTACTGTGATGATAAAAATCCCACCAGCCACTATATAACTTTGCACTTCGGTGAATGTGAGCATTTTTGTCGGATATATCACGTCTAATATCGTAACAGCTCCTAATAAAAACATTGGAGCGATCATAACTAAAGACCACATAGAAAACCATGTTTTTGTAAAACTTGTTACGAAGGCCATTTTGCGAAGTAGAAAATTAGGACCTATAACAACTAAAATCAATGAAAAACTATAACCGATACACTGAATAAGTGAAATCTGTAACATTCCATGATTCACTATTAAGATAGAAGCAATAATCCAAAACGATACGATATTCATTACTGTAAAACCAATTTGCTTCCACGTTTCCTGTCTATCTCTTTCCATTACTTTGACAAGTTCATTTGCATATTCTTTCGGTGAGCTTCCGAAAATATCTTCTACACTTTTCCCATCACTCTCACCCTCAATTAAATGGAGTTCCGCATCTTCTATAAAATTTTCAATATCGCTTTCTTTCACACTCTTTGCCGTCAAAAATAATCTCATATCTAACAAAAACTTTCGCGCTTCACTTGATAGCATTATTTTCTCCTTCCCTTCCCTTCAAGTAGACGTTCTACACTACTTTGCATCGTTTCCCAGCGATCCATAAATTCATCAAGTGACTTCCTCGCCTTTTTCTGTTAATGTATAATATTTTCTCTTTGGACCAGATGGAGATTCCTTCATTACGCTTGTTATTAGTCCTTCTTTTTGCATTCGTATTAATAACGGATAAATACTTCCCTCACTCGCCATTGTAAAACCATACTTCGCTAGCTTTTCACTCATTTCATAACCGTATATTTCGCCTTCAGAAATAATAGCAAGTAAGCATCCTTCTAAAATCCCTTTCAGCATTTGACTTGTCGACATAATTCAAATCCTCCTACTATCTTGCTTTACAAGATAGATAAGCGTAAGTATCTTGCTTTACAAAATAGTATAGCAAAGACTATTTTGCAAAACAAGATAGCTAACGATATTTTTTCCAAATGTTTGCAGGAATTTCATTATAGCTTCTCTAAATAGAGCACTATGAAAACTTTATTATGAAGGGATGTTTTTCATCATGGTTACAAATCGAGTTGTCTTTTTAACCAGGTGCTGCAAGTGGCATTGGTTATGAAATGGGAAAGGCTTTTGCAAAAGAAGGTGCAAAAGTTGTGATTACCGATCGGCTTGAAGAACGTGCAAAAGAAGCTGCTGAACAATTACAAAATGAAGGTTTTCAAGCTATCGGTTTAAAATGTGACGTTACATCTGAAGAGGAAATTACAGCAGCAATTTCTCAAACAGTTGATCATTTCGGTTCATTACATATATTAATTAACAACGCAGGAATGCAACACGTTTCACCCATTGAAGACTTTCCAACTGAAAAGTTCGAGCTACTAATTCAAATTATGCAAATTGCTCCGTTTATTGCAATTAAGCATGCCTTTCCGATTATGAAACAACAAAAATATGGTCGTATTATTAATGTCGCTTCTATTAACGGCCTTGTCGGGTTTGCTGGAAAAGCTGCCTACAATAGTGCAAAACATGGCGTAATTGGATTAACAAAAGTTGCCGCTTTAGAAGGTGCTACGCATGGTATTACTGTTAATGCCCTTTGCCCTGGTTATGTTGATACCCCCCTTGTACGTAATCAACTACAAGACTTAGCTACTACACGAAATGTACCACTTGAAAATGTTTTAGAAGATGTTATTTATCCACTCGTTCCACAAAAGCGCTTATTACAAGTACAAGAAATTGCAGATTATGCGATGTTTTTAGCGAGTGAAAAAGCTAAAGGTATAACTGGTCAAGCTGTCGTTATCGATGGTGGTTATACCGCTCAATAAAAATAAAGTTTGCTCAAGAAGAGCAAACTTTATTTTTTATCCCGAGGATCTTCGTACTTTATTAATTGCCGCGGGAGCTTCTCAATTGCAACAATTACCCCCTCTAATTTACTTTCAATGCGGTGGAGTAAATATAATGTTACAACAATCGGAAACCCTACATTACCTATCATCTTGATCCACTCTTCCACCCTCTTCCCCTCCTTTCATTATATAAGTAAGAGAAAACACTGCATTTAGGCATAAAAAAACAAGCTATTATGTATTAGCTTGTTTTTCAAATAATGATGCAATTTCTCGTTTATAGTCCCCGCGTATAATACCTTTCTCAGTAATAATTCCTGTAATTAATTCATTCGGTGTTATGTCAAATGCTGGATTATAAACATCCGTTCCAATTGGTGCTACTTGTTTTCCAAAGATTTTCGTAACTTCTGTTTCATCTCTTTCTTCAATAATAATTTCGGCTCCAGTTTCTTTCGTAACATCAAATGTTGACAGTGGCGCAGCAACGTAAAATGGGATATTAAAGTACTTTGCTAAAATAGCTAAATTCATTGTCCCTATTTTATTGGCTGTATCTCCATTTGCGACAATTCGATCCGCCCCCACAATAATTGCGTTTATTTCTTTCGTTTGAATAGCATGAGCTGCAGTATTATCTGTTATAAGGGTCACATCAATATTTGCTTGCTTCAATTCCCACGTCGTTAAGCGACCACCTTGTAAAACTGGTCTCGTTTCACACGCATATGCATGTAAACGCACACCTTTCTCTTTTCCAATATAAAAGGGAGCTAATGCAGTTCCATATCTGGCAGTTGCGATACTTCCAGCGTTACAGATTGTTAAAATATTATCGCCATCTTTAAAACATGTTAACGCATATTCCCCAATATTTCGACACACCTCTTCATCTTCCTGTTGAATGCGAAGCGCTTCTTCTTCTAATATTTTTTGCGCTTCTTTTATTGTAGTAATCTCTCGAATAGATTCTCTCATACGATCAATTGCCCAAAATAAATTTACTGCCGTTGGGCGTGATGTCCCTAAATAGTTACAGTCTCTATTAAACTTCTTTTGAAATTCTTCGATATGTAAAGTATTATATTTTTTCGCTGCAAGCGCCAAGCCAAATGCAGCTACAATTCCAATTGCAGGCGCTCCGCGTACTTCTAACATTATGATACTTTTCCAAACCTCTTCAATAGTCGTTAATGTTTTGTATTCTGTGCTATGTGGCAATTTCGTTTGATTTAATACCGCAATTGCATCCCCTTTCCAACTTACAGATCTCGGAACCGTAACGATTGTACTCATGCTTTTACACCCCTTGAAACTGTCTGTTGAAATAATGTTCGAAACAGTTGAATATCAGCACTTTTAGATTCATATTTTATTAGTTCTTTTCCTAAGGATAGCGCTTGTTTCTTAGCTTGAATTCTTGTTTCTTTATTTTCTATTTCATCTAAATCTGCTACATGAGCTAAACCAATTGTTCTACGAATTAGTTCACATCCGGCAAATCCAACAGCATCAGTAAAGATATTTTGCAAAATAATTGGTAACCATTGTTTTTCTTTCGTATATGCTTCTACACCTTCTCCAATCCATAACTTTGTAAAAGTCTCTACAAAATAACTCCACGTCTTTTCTATATGGAAAAATAGTACACTTCTCTTTTCTTCTTCTCTAGATAACGCATTTAATAATAGATTTGCAATAAATTGACCTATGTCAAACCCAAATGGGCCATATGTCGCAAATTCTGGATCAATCACTTTCGTTTCAGAAGGTGACGAAAAAATACTACCAGTATGTAAATCACCATGAATAAGAGTTTCTTTTCTTGTTAAGAACTTATATTTATATTGTGCTACTTTTAGTTTTAAAGTTTTATCACTCCAAAGTTCATCAACCACGAGCTGTAAATCTGGCTCATAATCATTTGTATCATAATGCCCAAACGGATCTGTAAACACTAAATCCTCTGTAATTTTACATAGGTCCGGATTTACAAAGGTACCTTCTAGTATCCTCTTCTCTTCTGACTGTAAACCAAAATCTGAAGTGTAAAATAAAACATGTGCTAGAAAACGACCAATATGCTGGGATAAAAGCGGATATTCTTCTCCGTCTATTAATCCTTTTCTTGTAATTGTTAGTCTTGATAAGTCTTCTATTACCGTTATCGCTAACTCTTCGTCATGACTGTACACTACTGGAACATAATCCGGTACATACTGCGCAAAAATTTGTAATGCCTTGCTTTCAATCGTTGCTCTTTTTATAGACAATGGCCAGCTTTCACCAACTACTTTCGCATAAGGCAGTGCTTGTTTTATTATAATGGATTTCTCTCCATCATCTAATTTGAACACGTAATTTAAGTTTCCATCTCCAATTTCATGACAAATGACATTTGCCTTCTCTTCAAAATAGCCATAATCTTTCGCATATTGTACAGCTGTTATTTCTGTTAATGAATAATATCCCATCTTCTTCTCCCCCTTTTTAAATTCAGAGGTTTTTCTAACATAGAAAAACCTCTTTCCACTAAGAAAGAGGTTTGAAGTTTATCTTCTCCCCTCTTATCTGCCAGAAAGTTTTACTTTCTGCTGGAATTAGCACCGTGCCTTTTGGCGTAATAAACGCCCCATTTCACAATGGTATTACGGTCGGTTGTGGGCTTCATCGGGCCAAATCCCTCCACCTGCTCTTGATAAGAGTTGTATAATTTTTTGAATTTTTAACTTTATGTTGAAGACTATACCAAGAATAAAAATCACTTGTCAACATTTTATTTGTATAATTCTGGACGGCGATCCGCAAAAACTGGAATTCCTTTACGTACTTCTTTAATTTTCTCGAATTCAAGCTCTCCAAATAAAATTGATTCCTCTTCATTCGCCTCTACTACAACTTCACCCCAAGGATCCACAATTAAAGAATGACCTGCAAACACATTATTCGGATCCTTCCCTGCTCTATTACACGCAACAACATAACACTGATTTTCAACTGCTCTTGCTTGCAATAGCAAACGCCAATGTGCTAAACGAACTAATGGCCATTCAGCTACAACAAATAATACTTTTGCCCCTTTAGCAGTATGAACACGCATCCACTCTGGAAAACGAATATCATAACAAATTGTTCCAGCGCATTCAACATCATCTAGCTTAAATTCGCCCGTACCATTACCAGCTATTAAATATTTATGTTCATCCATAAGCTGAAATAAATGTACTTTACTATATTCGTTGACTAACTGTCCTTCATTATTTACAACATACATCGTATTTGTAACGCCTTGCTCTGTTTGCTTTGCTATGGACCCACCAACAATATGTACATCATATCGCTTCGCCCATTCTATTAACTTTTCTTTCGTTTCCACTCCATCCCTATCTGCAATTTCAGAAAGTCTCGTTAAATCATATCCTGTTGTCCATAGTTCTGGTAAGACGATAACATCTGGCCTTTCCTTCATAGCTTCACTTATTTTATTTTTAGCATTCTCAATATTTTTTTCTACATCTCCAAAAACAATATCCATTTGAATACATGCGACTTTCATTTTTTCAGCCCCATTCTTATTTTTCTCTTTACAAAATACTGGAAAGATTATATCATTTGTCACTAGAATTGTAACAACTTTCAAAAGAGGTGGAAAGTATGAAATTATTTCAACCTTCTGAGATAGTAACATCATTGCCAACACAATTTTTCGCTTCACTTGTTGCAAAAGTTAACAAAGTCGTTGCAGCTGGTCACGATGTTATTAATCTAGGTCAAGGTAATCCAGATCAACCAACACCGCAGCATATCGTAAAAGCTTTACAAGATGCTGCCGAAAAGACCATTCATCATAAATATCCGCCATTTCGCGGACATGAAAGCTTAAAGGAAGCCGTGGCTACATTCTATAAACGTGAATATGGCGTCGAATTAAACCCAAAAACTGAAGTTGCTATTTTGTTTGGTGGGAAGGCTGGACTAGTAGAATTACCGATTTGTTTTACAAATCCTGGTGATACGATTCTCGTTCCGGATCCAGGTTATCCAGATTATTTATCAGGGGTTGCTTTAGCAAAAGCACACTTTGAAAGAATGCCACTTATTGCAGAAAATAACTTTTTACCAGATTATACGAACATTGATGCCTCTATTGCAGAGCGTGCAAAATTAATGTTTTTAAACTATCCAAATAATCCTACCGGTGCTACTGCATCAAAAGATTTTTTTGATGAAACCATTTACTTTGCTAATAAACATAATATATTAGTTGTTCACGATTTTGCTTATGGCGCTATCGGATTTGATGGTCAAAAACCTGTTAGTTTCTTGCAAGCAGATGGTGCGAAAGATATAGGAATTGAAATTTACACATTATCAAAAACTTTCAATATGGCTGGCTGGCGCATCGCTTTTGCTGTAGGGAATGAAAGTGTGATTGAAACAATTAACCTATTACAAGATCATATGTATGTTAGTATATTCGGTGCAGTTCAAGATGCCGCTCGAGAAGCGCTATTAAGTTCACAGTCTTGTGTAATAGACCTTGTAAATAGTTACGAATCTCGAAGAAACGCTCTTATTTCAGCCTGTCACTCAATTGGTTGGAATGTAGACATTCCAACAGGATCGTTCTTTGCATGGCTTCCCGTTCCAAAAGGATACACCTCTGAGCAATTTTCTGATATTTTACTAGAAAAAGCACATGTCGCAGTTGCTCCTGGTGTCGGATTTGGTGAGCATGGCGAAGGGTATGTCCGTGTTGGTCTCTTGCATACAGAAGATAGATTACGAGAAGCCATTAATCGAATTGATAAATTAAATTTTTTCAAAAAGTAATTGACAACACGAAAAATATCTGACAAAATTCAGTTATCTTAAAAATTTAAACATTTCTAAATACTTCTTATCAAGAGCAGGTGGAGGGACGAGCCCGACGAAACCCGGCAACCGATCTACAATTGTAGACACGGTGCTAATTCTCGCAGCATTACGCTGACAGATAAGGAGCTGGTTGTAAAAAAACCTCTCCTTAGCTGAGAGGTTTTTTTATTTAACTAGGAGGTTATAACAATGAGCGGAATTATAGCGACGTATTTAATCCATGATGATTCACATAACTTAGAAAAAAAAGCTGAGCAAATTGCACTCGGTTTAACAATTGGCTCTTGGACTCATTTGCCACACTTATTGCAAGAACAATTAAAGCAGCATAAAGGCAACGTCATTCATGTTGAGGAATTAGCTGAACATGAACATACCAATTCGTATTTACGTAAAAAAGTAAAACGCGGAATTATTAAAATCGAATATCCGCTATTAAACTTCAGTCCAGATTTACCAGCGATTTTAACGACTACATTTGGAAAGCTATCACTTGATGGCGAAGTAAAATTAATTGACTTAACTTTTTCAGACGAGTTAAAAAAACATTTTCCTGGTCCAAAATTCGGGATAGATGGTATTCGAAATCTTTTACAAGTGCATGATCGTCCCCTTTTAATGAGTATTTTTAAAGGAATGATTGGACGAAACATTGGGTATTTAAAAACGCAATTACGCGATCAAGCAATTGGTGGTGTAGATATAGTAAAAGATGATGAAATATTATTTGAAAATGCATTAACACCACTTACGAAACGCATTGTATCTGGAAAAGAAGTTTTACAATCCGTATATGAAACATACGGACATAAAACGTTATATGCCGTAAATTTAACAGGACGAACTTTTGATTTAAAAGAAAATGCTAAACGTGCAGTGCAAGCTGGAGCTGATATTCTATTATTTAACGTATTTGCTTACGGACTAGATGTACTACAATCACTTGCAGAAGATGATGAAATCCCAGTTCCTATTATGGCACATCCTGCTGTAAGTGGTGCTTATTCAGCATCCAAGTTATATGGAGTTTCATCTCCATTATTACTTGGAAAGCTACTACGTTATGCTGGGGCTGACTTTTCATTATTCCCATCTCCATACGGAAGTGTTGCGCTAGAAAAAGAGGAGGCTCTTGCTATCTCAAAATATTTAACTGAAGACGATGCATCTTTCAAGAAGAGCTTTTCTGTTCCGTCTGCTGGTATTCATCCTGGTTTCGTTCCCTTTATTGTACGAGATTTCGGTAAAGATGTTGTTATTAATGCTGGCGGCGGGATACACGGACATCCAAATGGAGCGCAAGGCGGCGGTAAAGCTTTCCGTACTGCAATTGATGCTACTTTGCAAAATAAACCACTCCATGAAGTAGACGACATAAATTTGCATAGTGCACTACAAATATGGGGAAATCCCTCTTATGAGGTGAAATTATGAGTATTCAAGTATTTTGTGATTTCGATGGCACGATTACAAATAATGATAACATTATGTCCATTATGGAAAAATTCGCACCACCAGAAGCCGAAGAAGTAAAGAATAAAATTTTATCACAAGAACTATCCATTCAAGAAGGTGTTTCTCAATTATTTCAATTAATACCTACTAATCTGCACGATGATATTATTCAATTTTTAATAGAAACTGCTGAAATCCGTAGTGGTTTTCATGAGTTTATACAATTCGTAAAGGAAAATAACATTTCTTTTTACGTGATATCAGGTGGAATGGATTTCTTCGTCTATCCACTCTTACAAGGAATCATTCCAAAAGAGCAAATTTATTGTAATGAAACAGACTTTTCAGCAGAGTTTATTACAGTTAAATGGCCTCATTCTTGTGATGATCATTGTCAAATTCATTGCGGATTATGTAAATCATCATTAATCCGTAAATTAAGTGATACAGATGACTTTCATATTGTAATTGGAGATTCTATTACTGATTTACAAGCCGCGAAACAAGCTGATAAAGTATTCGCTCGCGATTTTCTTATTACAAAGTGTGAAGAAAATCATATTGCTTATACACCGTTTGAAACATTTCAAGATGTGCAAGCTGAATTAAAACTTTTGTTGGAGGTGAAGGCATGAAACAACTTTTTCGTCAATGGTATGACTTAAGCGAGATAAAAAAAGAGTTAACAACACGAAATTGGTTCCCAGCAACAAGTGGTAATATTTCTATAAAGGTTAGTCATGAACCACTTACTTTTCTTATTACGGCAAGCGGTAAAGATAAAACAAAAACCACTCCAGATGATTTTCTATTAGTAGATCATGTAGGAGTTCCCGTTTTAGAGACTGAATTACGCCCTTCAGCAGAAACAATATTGCATACACACATTTATAACAATACGAATGCCGGTTGCGTACTTCATGTTCATACAACCGATAATAATGTCATCACAAATTTATATAGTGATGCAGTCACCCTTCAAAATCAAGAAATTATTAAAGCTCTCGATATTTGGGAAGAAGGTGCAACCATTCACATTCCTATTATCGAAAACCATGCCCATATCCCAACACTTGGAGAAAACTTCCGAAAGCATATACAAGGAGATTCGGGTGCAGTATTAATCCGTAACCACGGTATTACCGTATGGGGCCGAGATAGCTTTGATGCAAAGAAGAGATTAGAAGCTTATGAGTTTTTATTCCAATTTCATATAAAACTATTATCAATTCAAGGAGGCGTTTCTAATGGCGCAAATTCGTATTCATGAAGTAAATACTCGTATTGAAAATGAAGTGGAAGTATCTAAATTTCTACAAGAGGAAGGCGTTTTATATGAGAAATGGAATATTTCTAAACTTCCTACTCATTTAAATGAAAATTATTCGTTAACAGATGAAAACAAAGCTGAAATATTAGCTATTTTTTCAAAAGAAATCGCTGATGTTTCAGCACGTCGAGGTTATAAAGCACATGATGTAATCTCACTTTCAAGTAGCACACCTAACCTTGACGAATTATTAATTAATTTCCAAAAGGAACACCATCATACAGATGACGAAGTTCGCTTTATCGTCAGTGGTCACGGCATTTTCGCTATTGAAGGTAAAGATGGGAAATTCTTTGATGTTGAACTTGAGCCAGGCGATTTAATATCTGTTCCTGAAAATGCAAGACATTATTTTACCTTGCAAGATGATCGCCAAGTTGTAGCTATTCGTATTTTTGTGACAACTGAAGGCTGGGTTCCAATCTATTAAGGTAGTTAGTTGAATAAAAGGACTTGGACCCCCTTTTCCAAACTTTTATTCACTCTACATATATACATCCTCCTATGGAACAGGCTTATTTCATTTTGAAATAAGTCTGATTTTTTATTTACTTGAAAGTACCATTTCATCACAAATTTACACCTTAATTTTTCAAGTGCATTTTTCGAACATTTTTTGAACATTTATTGAATTTTTTCTGAAAATTCTGTTTTATATGTGATATACTACAATTAACTTAGAAGGAAAATAATATCGCAAACAGAGGGGGATAATCATGAGCTTACTTATCGCACTTATACTTGGAGTTACATGTGGAGCATTTCCTGTTATTTTAGGAGCTATTATGGAAGAGTTAGAAATTGGTGTTTTAGGATTTGTCGCATCTTGTGTAAGCGCTTTATTATTTGGTTTATTCGGCGCTATTCCTGTTTCAATTCTGTGTGCTTTTTATATAATACGCCATGCTCGTACAAAACAATTTGGTCCTAATCACATCGCACAAATTATCCCGTTCCCGGTTGAACGATGCCGACGCGCTTCTAACTTATAATTATAAAAATTAAAGATGACTAAATAAATAAAAGTCCTCAAATGAGGACTTTTATTTATTTTCTTCTAGAAATTGAAACAATTCTTGTAGATGTAGGGCATCTTCACCATAGCTAACAGATACATGAAATATACCATCAATCTCAGCTTGCATATAAAGATCCACTCCATCACGATCATATTTCAATGCCAAATAAAACTCCATTTCTTCTAACATCTTTTTTGAGGTTCGAATTACATAATGTCCCTTCTCATCTCTTCCATATTCAAATTCTGGTTCAAAATCATATTTTTGTTTAAAAGCTTCTTTTTGTTTTTCATTAATTTGCATACAAGTAGCTCGCTGTACAGTATCAATCATCTCATCAAACTTTTGAAGGTCCACCTCGTTTACCCCCTTATATATTTTTTATATAGTACTTGTGTTCCACTATTTTCTTCGCCATCCTTAATTAACTCTTCATACAATTCTTTCGCCAAACTTAAGCCTGGGACTGGTAATTGTAATCTTTCTGCTTCCTCTAAAGCAATTTTCATATCTTTCATAAAATGCTTTACATAAAATCCTGGCTCAAAGTCTCCTTTTAACATTCGAGGAGCTAAATTACTTAATGACCAGCTACCTGCTGCCCCTGTTGAAATACTCTCTAACACTTTATCTGGATTCAGTCCAGCCTTCTTCGCGTAAGCAACAGCTTCACATACTCCAATCATATTGGAAGCAATCGCAATTTGATTGCACATTTTTGTATGTTGTCCACTCCCAGCTGGTCCTTGTAATTGAATGTTTGTTCCTAACTTTTCAAGTAAAGGTAAGCATCTATCATATATTTCTTTCTCCCCACCTACCATAATTGCGAGTTTTGCTTCTTTTGCGCCAACATCTCCTCCTGAGACAGGTGCATCTAACGTATATATATTTTTTCTTTTTGCAACTTCATTAATCCGTTTTGCTAAAGTAGGTGTAGATGTCGTAAAGTCAATTGCTATCGTACCTTCTTTTGCATGTTCTATAATTCCTTCTATACCAAAATACACTTCTTCTACATCATGTGGATATCCAACCATTGTCATTACAATATCAACTTGCTTTACTAACTCTTTTGGCGTATTACACCAATTTGCACCATCTTGCACTAAAGAATCTGTTTTTGCTTTCGTTCTATTATATACATATACTTTATGACCATCTTGCATTAAGTGATAAACCATACTTTTTCCCATTACGCCAATACCAATGAAACCTATTGATAAAGTTTTATGTTCCATTTTCTCATCCCCTTTGTTCTAATAAATCATTTACCATCTTTCGGAACTCTTTATTAAAGTCATCATCCATACTATTTTTCACATTTGAAAATAAAATAACAAAAGTTCCTTTTTCTTTATTAAAATTATTGAAAGTGTTCCAACCAGATAATACACCATGATTATGAAAATAATCTGGATATATATAAAAACTAAATGCATATTTCCGTTCTGCTGAAGGTGAAAACATTGCTTGTATACTTTGTTCAGAAAGAAGTTTTCCATTTATAATTGCTTCGTCTAATTTCTTCATATCTCCAACTGTCGTATACATCTCACCACAACCATATAGCCAATCCATGCCTAACTTCTGCGCTGGTACAAGCTCTTGATCTTTTTTCACATAACCCTTTGTAAAATTTTTATCTCCAGGTACCATATTTCCCATACCGGATTCATGCATATCTGCTTTTACAAATATGTTTTCTTTTATGTAATCTCCTAAAGGTTTTTTCGATATATGTTCTATTATATAAGCAAGCACCATATAATTATAATCTGTATATCTCCAACCTGTTCCTGCAGGAAATTCTAAATTTTGACGTCCAATCCAATTAATTAATTGTAAGCGGGAAGCCGCATTAATATTGCCTTTTGCGTGTTCAGGTAAACCAGAGGTATGCGTTAATAAATGATATAGCGTAATATTTTTATTCTCCGGAAATGAAGGAATATATTTATTTACATTATCTTGAATATTCAATTTCCCTTGTTCTTGCAGCTGTAAAATAGATGTGGCAACGACTGTTTTCGTAATAGAACCGATACGATATTTTGTTTGAGGCGTATTTTCTATTTTATTTTGAACATCAGCATACCCATATCCTTTATTCAATATAACATGCTCTTTATCTGTTACCAAAACTGTTCCATTGAATTGCTTTCCGACTAAATATTGATCTAATTTTTGAGATATGCTAGCATAATCAATTTGTTGCTCTTCTTTTTCTTCTATATTCCCTTGTACTTCCGATTCAATAGTAGGATTCACTTTAGTTGTTAATACAGTGTTTTCCTTTATATTGGGGCTAACAAGAAAATAGTATACTCCGCCGCCAACTATAGCAGACAGTGAAGCCACCACCATTACTTTTTTTATCATATTGATCCTCCATAATTCCTTCGCTAAAAATTGTCCCCCTATTCTATTATCAAACAATAAAAAAAAATCGCAACAATTTGTTGCGAAAAATCACATTTTTTCTTTTCTATACACACATACTTGATTCTTTCCATTTTTTTTCGCTTCATATAATGCAATATCCGCTCGTTGCATTAATTCTTCTCTTGTAGTTCCTTGTTCATATAACGCAACCCCAAAGCTAGCTGTTAACTTCGAAATTCCAGTGAATTGCTTTGTTTCAATGAAGAATCGTAATGATTCCGCAACTTGAAATGCTTCCTTTTCTACTGTATTTGTCACTAATATAATGAATTCTTCCCCTCCCCATCTTGCAAATACATGTTGCTGCTCCACTTTAGATTTCATAAGCTCTGCAAGTTGTATTAATGCCAAATCGCCAAAATCATGACCATATGTGTCATTAACTGTTTTAAAATTATCTATATCAAATAAAATAATTGCTATTTTCTCATCATTACGTATTACCTTTTCCCATTCTACCTCTAGTATTTGTTGAAACTTTAAACGATTATAAATCTCTGTCAATGAATCTATCATAGCAAGTCTTTCTTGTTCTTGATAGATTTCATCTAATTCTGTAATTTCCGTGCACTTTACAATAAATCTTGATAAATCTTCTGGCAATGGTGTCGCACGTAATAGAAAAGTAGATACTGCCCCTTCATAATTTGACATCTTAATTCTTCTACCGCTTGATAAAGTATCGTCTAGCCATGTTATATCATGCGTCGTCGAGTAGTATCCATTTTCTCTAATAAAATGTTCAGCAAATACTAAATGTTGCTCGCGATAGGCAAACAAATTTTCATATCCGAAAAACGTTAAAAAATTTGTATTACAATCAACAATTTCATCATCTTCTACTATAAATAATAAATCATTTTGAAAATCAAACATCGTTTGAAGCAGTTCCTGTTGTAAACTAACTTGCCTTACTAAAGAAAGTTGATACAAACTCTTATTCACTTCTTCTAACACTGCTTGCGGAGTTACAGGGGCTATTACAATATTACGTATTCCTAATGCAAGTACATCTGTAAATTCCTTTGTTATTTGTTGATCCCAAATGACAATGAATGTACTTTGCGAGGTATACATATTCTTTATATATTTTATTTGAGAATAATCTGTTACATACATAATTATAATGTGCGGTTTCGTTCTTTGAAATAATAGTTCGCCCTCTTCAAAACTATTTGCTATAAACATACATTTTGGATGGATATTTTCTATCGTTTGTTGATGTTTACATCCATTTTCTATATAAAGGACATTTAACTGCAGATCTTGTAACACATTTTGGAAAACCGTATTCTCTAATAAAAAATGTAGTATGTTCATCACTAGTCTTCACTCACTTCATATATCTTGTTCTACTGAATTCCTCACAAACATTTCTAAAAGACTGTTCTCCAATAAACTTTAATTTGTGAGAAATACATATTAACAAGCTAATTGAGAATGTTATCTTCCCTTTTCACTCTATAAATTCCTTTTTTAGTGTATGATTATAGGAATTATATCGTTTGTATGAATGCCCTAGCTTATTTCTTAAAACTTGACAATTAAAATAAAGATATTATATTCTTAAATTCGATAACTTACAAAATGTAAGTAATATACATTGCGTTTTCCCGATAATTTTATATACAATTTGGAGGATATATTATGACAAACGACAACTTTTTTAACGTTCTATATGAACGCACATCTACACGTGCATTCAACCCAAATAAAGAAATCTCATCTACAGAATTACATGAGATTTTAAAAGCAGCAGCACAAGCACCTTCCGCTTGGAACTTACAACACTGGAAATTCCTTGTTTTTCAAGGTGAAGATGTACAAAAACGATTACACCCAATAGCTTATAACCAACAACAAATTCTTGATGCTTCTGCAGTAGTCGCTATTTTAGGTGATTTAGAAGCTTATAAAAATGTTGAGCCAGTATATGGTCCAATTGTAGAACAAGGATTTATGAAAGAAGAAGCAAAAGAACGCTTAGCTAAAAATATTGAATCTGCATATGCTCGTGAACAATTCCCAAGAGATGCTGCCTTTTCAAATGCATCTTTAGCAGCAATGCAACTTATGCTTGCAGCTAAAGCAACTGGTTGGGATACTTGTGCTATTGGTGGCTTCAATCCACAAGCACTGACAGACGAATTTAACGTTTCATCTCGTTACGTTCCAATTATGCTTATTACAATTGGTGAATCAACTTTAAAAGGCCACCCTGCACCTCGCATGAGCGTAGAGCAAGTAAGCGAGTGGGCAAAATAATAAAAAACGAAGGCAACTACATTGCCTTCGTTTTTTTATTCCCTGTCATACTTTTGTAATATTACTACAAATCATTCGACATTTATACTTATGGAAAAGTATATTCTATTCCCTTCTCATAAATAAACGTGACGTTTCATGTCGAATTTTGTTAAGGTGTTGAAATATACCCGTGTATTTTTGTTACAATTGTGATACAATGATAACAAATAGATAACAAGAGAGGGATTTTCATTGAGTTCATACGGAAGCTTTATCGCACTTTTATGTTACATAGTAACTGTACTGCTTCTATATTTTATTGGTGATGCCGCAAACATCTCCATTTTACAATTTCCAAAAGAAGAAGCATTCCAATTAGAATCAGAAAAACATACTGCACGATCCATTGTACCACTACTCCTAGCTCTTCCTGTATATATCATCGTTTTATATAAAAGTAAAAAAGTGTAAAGGCTACCCATTTCATTTATTTCGGTGGTTTTTACATTTTTTTGTTATATTCCACCTATTTTAAACATCATTCCATACTAAACACCCAGCTAGTCATTTAAAATGAGAAAATCCCCTAGAAAAAATTCCACTCTCTGTCCAGTCACTAACTACCGAACTTACATAGATTATAAGTGTGAAGGGGGTGATGAGGATTATGTTTGGATCATTTGGATGCTGTGATAACTTTAGAGAATGTCATCATCATGAAAGAGAGCGCGACCATCGCGAGAAAGAGAGAGAGAGAGAGGTTAGACCACAACAACCAGCTGTATGTAACGTACTTGCTAGCATTTCAGTTGGAACAGAACTTTCTCTTTTAAGCATTAGAGGTAATGGTACTTTCAACAATGTAATTTTTGAAGGTTTCGCTAACGGTGTTGCTCTTTTCTCTGCTTTAGCTCGTAATGACAAAGACAACAAAGATAACAATAAAGACGATAAGAACAATCAAAATCGAAATACTTTTACTGGTATTTTACGTGTATGCCCAACTGATATCGTTGCAATCGCTATCTAATTCTGTCTCTTATCCTCGATAGTAAGCAAATAAGATTTACTTTTCTCATAGAAAAAACCTGAGACCGATTTCAAATCGACTCAGGTTTTTTTATTAATTAGATGCTTTTAACTAGTTCAACAACTTCTTCAGCAGTTGACATCATTAATGCTTTTTCTGCTAATGTTTCCATTTCTGCTTTTGACAACTTGCTTAGCTGTGTTCTTGCAGGAAGAATAGATGTTGCACTCATACTGAACTCATCTAACCCTAATCCTAATAGTAATGGGATAGCAAGTGAATCGCCCGCCATCTCACCACACATACCAGCCCATTTTCCTTCTTTATGAGCAGCATCGATAACCATTTTTACAAGACGTAAAATAGATGGGTTATATGGTTGGTATAAGTATGATACTTGTTCGTTCATACGGTCTGCAGCCATTGTGTATTGGATTAAATCATTTGTTCCGATAGAGAAGAAGTCAACTTCTTTCGCGAATTGATCTGCTAATACTGCTGAAGCTGGGATTTCAACCATCATACCAACTTCAATAGAATCAGAAACAGTTGTACCCGCTTCTACAAGTTTCGCTTTCTCTTCTAATAAAATTGCTTTCGCTTGACGGAACTCATCAAGAGTTGCAATCATTGGGAACATAATTTTTAAGTTACCGTATACGCTAGCACGAAGTAATGCACGAAGTTGTGTACGGAACACATCTTGCTCATCAAGACATAAGCGAATTGCACGATATCCTAAGAATGGGTTCATTTCTTTTGGTAAATGTAAGTATGGAAGCTCTTTATCTCCACCGATATCAAGTGTACGAACAACGACTGGTTGACCTTCTTTTACACCTTCAAGAACTGCTTTATACGCTTCGAACTGCTCTTCTTCTGTTGGAAGATTGTCACGACCCATGTATAAGAATTCTGTACGGTATAAACCAACGCCTTCTCCGCCATTATCGATAATACCTTGTACATCATTTGGTGTTCCGATATTTGCAACAAGCTCAACGTGATGTCCGTCACTTGTTACAGTAGCTTGGTCTTTTAATTTAGCCCATTCAGCTTTTTGCTCTTCAAATTTCGCTTTCTTTTCTTCAAACGAACGAAGAGTTTCTTCTGATGGGTTTACAATTACTTCTCCATCTAAACCGTCAATGATAACGATATCGCCGTTTTGGATTTTCTCCATAACAACTTTCGTACCAACAACAGCTGGAATTTCCATAGAACGAGCCATAATTGCAGAGTGAGATGTACGTCCACCGATATCAGTAGTGAAACCTTTTGCATACTTACGGTTTAATTGAGCTGTATCAGATGGTGTTAAATCTTCAGCAATGATGATTACCTCTTCAGAAATTGTACCAGGGTTTGAGAAGTTAATTCCTAGTAAATGTGCAAGAACGCGTTTTGTTACGTCACGAATGTCCGCAGCACGTTCTTTCATATATTCGTTATCCATGTTTTCAAACATAGAAATAAACATTGATGCAACTTCATCCATTGCAAATTCAGCATTTACTTTTTCGCTATTTACTTTATCTTTTACTGGGTTTACTAGTTCTGGATCATTTAACACTAATAAATGTGCTTCAAAGATCGCAGCTTTGTCAGCACCTAGCTCAGCAAATGCGTGGTCCTTAATAGCTTCTAATTCAGTTTTTGCTTTCTCAAGCGCAGCGTCTAAGCGTGCAATTTCTGCAGCTTCGTTTGTAATTGATTTCTTTTCGATGTTAAATTCAGGATTTTCAAGTCTGAAAGCCTTTGCAATAGCAATCCCACTTGATGCAGCGATCCCTTGAATGTTAAGAGTCATTATTCTCCTAATCCTTCGTTTTTCATAGTTTCTTCGATAGCTGCTAGTGCTTGAGCTGCATCATCACCATTTGCAGTGATTTTAATTTCTGCGTTTTGTTGAATGCCTAAAGACATAACGCCCATGATTGATTTTAAGTTAACGTTCTTTCCGTTATACTCTAAGTTAATATCAGAACCGAATTTGCTTGCAGTGTTTACAAGTAGAGTTGCTGGACGAGCATGAATTCCTGAGTCGCTAGTTACTTTAAAGATTTTTTCCATGATAATTTATCTCCTTTAAATTACAGTATTTTTTAGTTGTATAGACGTGAGTACTACATCATCTATTGTATATAATAGGCGATGTTCGGTCAACCACATCGCCTATTATAATTATAAACATTTTGCGTCAAATTCCTACTGAATGTCAATAATAGCGGTTTCGCCCTTCTTAACATTTCCATCTTTTTTCAATTCGACTTGTTGCCCTTGTTGTAAGTTTGTAAAGACAATTGGTGTAATGATAGATGGTGCATTTTCTTTTACAAATGCAAGATCTACTTTTAATAATGGTTGGCCTTGTTTCACCTTGTCGCCTTGTGCTACAAGCGCTTCAAAACCTTCACCATTTAATTTTACAGTATCAATACCGAAGTGAATTAAAATTTCTTTTCCGCCTTCAGATTGAATACCAATCGCATGTTTTGTAGGGAATACATTGACAATCTCACCGTTCACTGGAGAAACTACTGTTCCTTCAGTTGGCTCAATTGCAAATCCGTCTCCCATCATTTTTCCTGAGAATACTTGGTCAGGTACTTCTGTAATTGGTAAGATTTTTCCTTCGATTGGTGATACAATTGTTTCATTTTCATCAACTTTTTGAGGAGTTTCTTCCACTTTTACAGGATCTTCTTTTTCAACATGAGGTGTACGACCTGACATAATATCATGAATTTGTGATTTTAATGTGTCAGATTTCGGTCCGAAAATAGCTTGAATGTTATTTCCAACTTCAAGTACACCAGCTGCTCCAAGTTCTTTTAAGCGGTCTTTGTTTACATTCTTTTGTTCGTTAACTTGAACACGTAAACGAGTAATACAAGCATCTAAAGAAGCAATGTTTTCTTTACCACCAAGTGCTACTAATACTTCACGAGGGAGTTCGCCTGCTTCTGCTTTTCCTGCGCCGTCATTTGCATTTGCCACTTCACGACCAGGTGTTTTTAGATTCCATTTACGAATTGCAAAGCGGAATCCGAAGTAGTAAATAACTGCTAGTACAAGACCAACAATAATTACCCACCACCATGCTGTACGGCCTGGTAGTACACCGAATAATAGGAAGTCAATTAAACCACCAGAGAATGTCATACCAATTTTAACACCTAAAATTTGCATTGTCATAAATGATAGACCAGCAAATACAGCGTGAATTCCGAATAATACTGGCGCTACGAATAAGAATGAAAATTCAAGTGGCTCTGTAATACCTGTTAAGAAAGATGTTAATGCTGCAGAACCTAAAATACCTGCTGCTAATTTTTTATTTTCTGGACGTGCTTCATGGTACATTGCTAAAGCTGCTGCTGGAAGACCGAACATCATGAACGGATACTTACCAGTTGTAAATGTCCCTGCTGTTAATTCTACACCGTCTTTTAACTGTGCCATAAAGATTTTTTGGTCACCACGGATTAATTCGCCAGCTGCATTTGTATACTGACCGAATTCGAACCAGAACGGTGAATAGAAAATGTGATGTAATCCAAATGGAATTAATGAACGTTCAATTAAACCGAATATAAATGCTGCGATTGTTCTATTTGCATCAATCATTTGATGTGAGAACGTGTTTAAGCCACCTTGAATGTATGGCCAAACGAAGCACATGATAATACCTACTATTAAAGAGAATGTTGCAGTTGCGATCGGTACGAAACGCTTACCTGCAAAGAAACCTAAGTATGATGGTAATTCAATGTTGAAGTATTTATTATAGCAATATGCCGCTACTATACCGACGATAATACCACCAAATACCCCTGTTTGTAGCGTTGGAATACCTAATACGTTTGCATACGCTGGATCTGCAAATCCAATTTTTACTGGGTCTGCTCCAGAACTTGTTACTTTCACTAGCTTATCTACTTCTAAGAACACACTCATCGTTTTGTTCATAATTAAGTAGCCGACGAATGCTGCTAAACCAGCTACTCCGTCTCCACCAGCTAAACCAATTGCTACCCCAACTGCGAATAATAATGCAAGGTTAGCGAAAATAATATCACCAGATTGTTCCATAATTTTTGCAACCATTACGAACCAATCTGCTTTTAAAGCAGGAATAACATTTGTTAACTGTGGATTTTGAAATGCATTACCAAATCCAAGTAAAATACCTGCCGCCGGTAAAATCGCTACTGGAAGCATTAACGCTTTTCCGACTTTTTGAAGAACACCAAAGATCTTCTTAAACATGGAAACCCTTCCTCTCTTATCTATATTGATACCTTCCGACAAACGCCAAAAAGACATGAGGAAAAAAAGATAGAACGATAGCTATACAAAGGGTAGTATATCCCTTTCTCTAGCTTACATTCCTTACTTTTCTCCACTCATGCCTGATCGAATCAGTAACACGTGTCAAAAATAGGTTTACGTATAAGTTCACTATAATTAAGGCAAACGTTTTCGTTACTCACCTTAATGTGTTTGTCGAAATTTGTATAACTTTGCAATAGTTATTATACATAACTATTGTAAGCGATTCAATCATTTTTTTTAACGTTTTCATTTTAGACAAAAATATATGGCTTTTTACACATGCTCTGCCTTTACTAAGCGTTGCAAGTGCATCGTTAAATAAATACTTTCAGCTTCATATACAGGTAGTTGCAACTCTTTTTGCATGACCTTAACTAGCTTCCAAGCCAAGTTATAGCAAGCTGGATACTCCGCCTTTAATAAATCAGCAAAACTTTGCGATTCCTCTACTTTTTCTCCTTTTTTCACCCTCTCAATAGCATATTGAAGATGACGAATAAGACGTAAATAATGAATGCTCTCTTGATCTAATGTAATTTGTAAGTTTGTCTCAATTAAAGATACAAGTTGTGCAATGAGACGGGAGTTTTGATTAACTGAAGATAAATCAGAATTTGTAAGCGAACTGTAAATGTGAAGTGCAATAAAACCAATTTCTCCTTCTGGCAATGTAATTTGCAAACGAGAATTTAAAAGTTCTACAACACCTTCCGCAATTTCATATTCCTTTGGATAGAGCATTTTTGTTTCAACTAAAAAAGGGTTATCAATTGTAAGTCCTTGTTTTAACTTTTTAATCGCAAATGAAATATGATCTGTTAACGCAATATGAATATGTTCATTTAGTGGCGATTTCGCTTTCCCTTGAATGTACAGCATAATATCGTTCATCAATTCAATTAATTTTTCACTAATATGCGGCACTAATAATTTGTATTGTTCACGATCACGTTCATTTTTTAAGACAAACATCTTTTCGATTTGTTCTTGCTCCAATACATCTTTCGCTTTTTTCCCAAATCCAATTCCTTTACCAATCACTACTACTTCCTCGTGTTCCGGATGGCTAGCAATGATGACATTATTATTTAAAACTTTTTTAATTTCTAGATAATTACTCATATAACACCACCCTCGTACTTAAATAGCCTACTTTTATGTTACAGAATATTCTTCTTTGTCGTCAATGTAAAACATCTGCCATTTAATAAAAATTCATTTTTTAGACATGTTTATATATGATGCGTATAATGTAAGAGCAACTGTACATAGAAAGGAGATAACAGCATGATTAAAATGTTTGTAAGTGATATCGATGGTACAATGATGCAACACGGAGGTCTTATTGACGAACAAGATGTTGCGGCACTGCGCAGCCTTGCCGAGCAAAATGTTATTCTTTGCTTCGCTTCCGGAAGACTTGATAATGAAATTGCAGACTTAATGAAAGCTGTAAATACAAATTTTCATCGCATTAGTGTAAATGGTGTTTTTGTATATACACATGAAAATAAACAACTATTATCTGCAACTTTTGATTCCAACATACTTCCCGATTTGTTAGCTATGACGAATGAAGATCCTTATTTCCGTTATGTAAGTGATGAGCATAATTATTACATTGAAGAGAAAACACCTTTCATTCAAGAACTTGAACAACAAGTAACTATGACTTCTGTTGAAGAACCAAACTTACTACAGAAGATTGATGATACAATTTTCCCAAATAAAATTTCTGTCGGTGGAACAAAGGAGAGCTTACAACTCCTTCAGAAAAAAATTGATGAAAAATTCCACGGGAAAGTTAGTACTTTCATCTCAGCAGAACAATGTTTAGATGTAATGCCACCGAATGTTAGTAAAGGCTCTGCCATTTCTGTTTTATTAAATGAGTTTCAAATAAAACCTGAGGAAATTGCTTGTATAGGGGATTCTTATAATGACATTCCTATGTTTTCTTTAACTCCTCACAGTTTTGCTATGTCGCAAGCAGATGATGCAGTAAAAAAACACGCTCACTATGTAGTAAATCACGTCAAAGATGCTGTTAACCACGTAATTGCTCATAATAAAAATACGACTCATTCCTTATAAGGATGAGTCGTATTTTTATTTCTTTACATGTTAACCATTTTCAATTCCACTGTACTTCACAAACTGAAATATACTATTTGTTACGTGCGATATTCGTAATAAATTTATAACGATCTCCACGATAAATACATTTCACGTACTCTAGCGGTATCTCACCTTCTGAATATGACCATTGACGCATTACAAGTACAGGCGCCTTTTTAGGAATATGCAGATGTTCAGCTTCATTTTCCGTCGCAACGGAAGCTTCAATTGACTGAGTAGCGCTAACAAGTTTAAAGCCCAGTTTTTTCTCTAAATGTTCATATAAAGATTGTTGCAATATCTCTTCGTTAATATCTTTTACAAGAGCTGGCGACAAATATGTCGTCTCAAAAGCAATCGGTTCATCATCAGCTAAGCGAATACGCCTCACTTCATAAACCGATTCCCCCTCCTGTATTCTCAACCGGTCTGCTATTTTAGCAGTAGCTGGAACTAGGCGGAAACTAAGTAATTGACTACTTGGGTTCATCCCACGAGAAATCATGTCTTCTGTGAATCCCGTCATTCCTTGCAATTTTTGTTCCACTTTCGGAAGTTGGACAAATGTTCCAATTCCACGCTTCCGATATAAATAGCCTTGTTCCACTAAATTATTAATCGCCTGTCTGATTGTCATTCGACTCACTTCGAACTTATCACAAAGTTCATTCTCAGATGGGATTTTATCTCCCGGCTTCCATTCGCCGTCCTCAATTAGCTGTTTCACCCACTCTTGAATCTGATAATAGATCGGAAATGGTGAATACTTGTCGATGTTCATCAGCAATCGCCTCACTGCATAAAGATAGAGCTTCTTGATCAGCGATTACGGTTACATTCGGATGACGTTGTAAAACTGTAGCCGGACACTCTTCACTATATTCACCTTGCAATAATTCTTTAACAGCTTCTGCCTTTTTAGAACCCATAGCAACAAGTAGAACTTGTTTCGCTTTCATAATGCTTCCAATTCCCATTGTAATCGCATGAGTTGGCACATCTTCTTCTTTTTCGAAGAATCGAAGGTTTGCTTGGCGTGTAGATTCTGTTAATTCAACAATGTTTGTTGGAGAATTAAACGGTGTTCCTGGCTCATTAAATCCGATGTGACCGTTTTCACCGATTCCAAGAATCTGTAGGTCAACTGGGTTAGCAGCTAGAATGCTCTCGTAACGTTTGCACTCTTCCTCTAAATCACTTGCCATCCCGTTTGGTACATAAGTTTGTTTAAATGGAAGATGATCAAACAACTGTTCTTGCATGAAATAGTGATAGCTGTTTTTATCTTCATGTGGTAAATTTACGTACTCATCTAAGTTTACAGTGGTTACACGGCTTGTATCAAGTTTATTTTTTCGCATTTCTGCATAAATACCTAATGGAGAGCTTCCTGTAGCCATTCCTAATGTTGGATTTTCTTTTGTTTTTACAACTTCTTCAATTAATTTATAACCTGCTTCTGCTAATTCTTCTGGAGTTTTTACAACAAGAATATTCATTTAATTACTTCCCTTCCTTCATATGAATTCCTAAACGAACCGTATCATATACATGTAAATCTTCATTCATCACAACAAAGTCTGCATCTTTTCCTACCGCTAATGCACCTTTATTATTTAATCCAAACTCTTCTGCTTGGTTAACTGATGTCATAAGTACTGCATCTTCGATTGAACAACCTGTAAATTCAATTACATTTCGGAAAGCTTGATCCATTTTTAGAATACTACCAGCTAACGTTCCATCTTCTAATCGAGCACTACCATCTTTTACATGTACTGGCTGTCCGCCAAGCTCATATAATCCATCTTCAAGACCTTTTGCACGCATTGCGTCAGTAATAACACTTACTTTTTTCGGTCCTTTTAACTTATATGCTAATTTCACCATGTCAGGGTGAATATGAATACCATCTGTAATTACTTCAACCATTACATCTGGATTTAATAACACATGACCCACAACTCCTGGTTCACGGTGATGTAATCCACGCATTTGATTGTATAAATGTGTCGCATGTGTAATCTTTCTATTTTTTAGTTGCGCATCAATTGCATCTGTATGTCCCATTGTGCCAACTACACCAGTTTCAGCAAGATATTGTTCAAACTCTAATGCTCCCTCTTCTTCTGGTGCATATGTTACTAATTTAATTAAGTTCCCACTTGCTTCTTGCCATTGTTTAAATTGCTCAATATTTGCAGGAACGATATGTTCAAGTGGCTGTGCACCTGCACGTTTCTTTGAAACATAAGGTCCTTCTAAATGAATATATTCGAAATGCGCTCCTTTTTCTTTTGCTTCTTTCGCAGCAGTTAACGCTGCTTCAATTGCCTCTGGAGCTTGTGTCATTGTTGTTGGGAAGTAAGTTGTAACCCCTTCTTTTAACATTTCTTTACCTAGAGTTACTAACCCATCGCTATTTGCATCCATCGCATCAATATCGTATCCACCATGAATATGAACATCGATCATACCTGGAATTATAATCTTCCCTGTAGCATCAAAAACAGTTTCATTTTCTTGTGGTACATATTGAGCCATCAAACCAATTTCTTTAATGGTTTCTGCGTAACGAATAAATCCGTTTTCCACTATTTCTTGACCTGTGTAAATTTTGGCATTGATGACAATTTGCGTTTTCATTTTCATCGATCCTTTCCCATGAATTACCTACTTGTTATTATTACCTTATTCGCCTAGTTCCATCTTAATATACGCACAAGTAGTTGTCTATACATTCTAATGAAATTTCCTTTTTATTCAACAGAAAAGGAAATTTCTTACGTCTCTTATAATTATAATATATATTATTCATTTTTCCAAAAAGGGACAGTATCGCCCCCTAATATAGAAATCACTTCAACAATGGCATTAATCCGCTAGATTCTAACATAATATGTTCACCATCTGTTTCCATTTCTACTGTACGTTTATTCGTTCTATATACCATTATACCGTGCCTTTTTAAGCGTTTCACTACACTTTGGTGAGGATGTCCATACGGATTATTACTCCCGTACGATAGAATAGCAAACTGCGGTTCCACTTTTTTTATAAACGTTTCACTTGTTGAAGTATATGAGCCATGATGCCCCACTTTTAACACATCTGCATGGACATCAAATTGTTTTAATATTTCATGTTCTGTCCGTACATCCGCGTCACCCATTAATAAAAAATCCGCTTTTCCATATCGCACCTTTAAAACAATTGAGGATTCATTATTTTCATCTTTTGATTTCCCGTTGTTTAATACTTGTATAGAAACATGTGGATCCAGCGGTATATATTGTCCTTCCTTTACTGAAACGAAAGGTATTCCTCTTTTTTTTATATTATTCCGATACGTATGATAAGTAAGAGAACTATATGTTTTTCCGCTATCTAGTATAAGCGATACCGGCATTTGCTCTACAATTGGAATTAACCCCCCTATATGATCCATATCGGGATGCGTACTGACAATTACATCTAAATGATTAATCCCTTTCTCAATTAATTTCTGAATAATAACCTCTCCTGCTTCATAAGGTCCTCCATCAATTAACATTGTTTGTCCATTTGGCATTATAATAAGTGTTGCGTCACCTTGCCCCACTTTTAAAAAGCTCACTTTCATTTTACTAAGATGTTGCCGATGCATATGTAAAGGAGACGTAGTATGAATGGACATCATATACCTTTTAGCTGATGCGCTATTTAAAGAAAAACATAATAAAACAGAAACTAATAATAAAATAATCCGCATACCTCTCATAACTCGTCTCCTTTTTTCATTTAGTATGGCACTGTAAATAATTGATATACAAAAAAAGCTTAGCAAAATGCTAAGCTTTTATTTCCATATCTCCTGTAAGCAACCGAAGAATAAATCTGCTTCATTCATTTGTTCATTCTCTTCAGAAAGCGGTGGTAAATCATCTAATGTTTTCAATCCAAATGTGTCTAAAAATTCTTTTGTTGTTCCGTATAAAATAGGACGCCCTGGTCCTTCTGCTCTTCCCATTTCTTTTATAAGTAAATGTGAAACCAACGTTTGTAACGCCTTATCAGTTTTAACTCCTCTAATCTCTTCCATTTCAGTCCTTGTGATTGGTTGGCGATATGCAACAATCGCTAACGTTTCGAGGGCAGCTTGTGAGAGTGAAGCAGCTGTTGGTGTATCTATTAATTTTTGATAATATGAAGCATGTTCTTTCTTTGTAGCAAAACGATATACTTTTGCATACTGTACAATTTGCAAACCACGGTTTGCACCTTCACATTCTTGTTGCATTTCTTCTAAAATATTAATTGCTTCATTCATTTCAATTTCAAGAACTTTCGCTATTTGTTCTGGATAAATCCCTTCATCACCAGAAACAAATAAAAGGCCTTCAATAATTGACTTTTGTTCTTTCCTATCCATTTCACGAGCTCCTTCCTTCTATTTTCTCATAAAAATACACATCAAAAAACCGAATCACAATTAATGCGTTCGGTTCAATATTTTTTCTCTTGTTCCAAACGATACATTAAAACATAGCATGAGATAAAATGTTGCTATCCCATTTTCACATACTGGCTCTATGCAGATTTATTAGAGCTTGATACGAAAATTTCATCAAAATTATGTTCTTGCTCAATTATGATTTGTTGGTTTTTCATAAGTTCCAGAACTGCTAAAAATGTTACAACCATTATTTCACGTTCATCATCAACAAACAAATCATAAAAACTTTGGCGACCACCCTTTATTTTTAACTGTTTTAAAATATCAGTCATTCGCTGTTCAATTGGTATTTCTTGACGAGTAATACGTGTTGTTACAGGTTTTTTTGCCTTTTTACGGCGCATTAATTTTTGAAATGCTGCTAGCATATCATATAACGTAACATCAAGAGGTAAGCTTGTCTCCTCTTCTTGTTGCAACGATGTAAAGTCAATTGGTGGACGTGTATATAGCTGTGCTCTTTCTTGTTCTCTTTCTTTTAACTCAGTAGCAACTTGCTTATATTTCTTATATTCAATTAACCTCTCCATCAATTCTTGACGAGGATCATCTATAAAATCATCACCGTTATCAAGTACATCTTCTTCATGTTTCGGCAACAACATCTTACTTTTAATTTGTAATAACGTTGCAGCCATTACTAAATACTCACTTGCAACATCTAATTGAAGTTCTTTCATCGTATGCACATAAGATAAATATTGCTCTGTAATATCTGCTACAGGAATATTATATATATCAATTTCATAACGATGTATTAAATGTAACAATAGATCTAACGGCCCTTCAAAAGCCTCTACTTTAAAATTATATTGCACAAAGCATCCCACCACATTTTTTCTATAACAACATAAGTATAGAGCATACTCATGTTCTATCCAACCTTTTTAAGAAATTTAATTAAAAATAGACCGATGCCTATGTCATCATGCCCACCACTTCATATGATAACAGTGTAGTAAGAACAATGTAGGAGGTCAAAAAACTATGGGTCACGTTGATTGTGGTTTTAGCGGTGGGTTCGCATTACTTGTTGTACTGTTTATTTTACTAATTATTGTAGGAGCAGCTTGCTTCTGCTAATATGAACAATAACGGATAGGGGGAAACTTCCTAGTCGTTTATTGTTCATATTTCTATGATACACTTATATGTATAACCGTTAGATAGGAGCGAGAAAACATGTATCTTACCGAATACATACAATTTTTAATTCATTTCCATGGAGATTATGACTATTTTGAATGCCACGAAATACTAGAAGAGTATTGGAAGACAAAACCAAGAGGTAATCGTGATCATTACTTAGTTGGTCTCATTCAAATTGCAGTTTCTTTATACCACCAAAGACGTGCTAATTGGAATGGTTCTACAAAAATGATGAAAAGCGCAATTACAATTTTAGAAAAAAGCGGTGTGCCTTTACAACGTTTAGGAATTAATCAAGTACAACTTCTTTCCTTGCTCAATGAAAGATTGCAATCTATCCATAAAAAAGAACGTTTTGTACCTTTATTTTTACCCTTATCAGATTCATCGTTAGAGAAGCAGTGCATAGAGTTATGTCAAAAACAAAACCTCTCTTGGAAAGACTTGAATGCTATCCCAGGTGAATATATTATAAACAAGCACACTTTGCGTGATCGCACAGAGGTCATTACTGAACGAAACGAACAATTACAAAAAAGAAAGCAGAGATAATAAACTACTTATCTCTGCTTTCACGAATGTATATTTTGTTCTAGCCCTTTACATTTTTCGCAAAAACTTGCTGTTTGCTCATTTCCGCAAATTGTAAACTCAAGAAATTTACTCTTTAACTCTTGAACCATCTTCGTCCCAATCCCCACATGACGATGAGACGGGTTCACACTCAAATGCTGAATTTCTAATACTTGATTCTCTTTTTTTACAATCCCCATTATTCCAACAAAATCTTCATTTTCTTTCCACAAATACAATTGCCAATCATCTTTTGCTTCATATTCTTTCATTGTCAATTGTAATGTTTTCACATCTTTTTCAGTTGGCATAAACGAAAGAAGCCCCATTGCAATTTTTTCATAACTTTTTTTAAAACGAATTAACATAACCCTTATCCCTTCTTACAAAAGTTACAAACTAGTAATCCCCTCAATCACTCTTTTCATATCACATTCATTTTACAATATTTTCAACAGAGTGAGAAGAGTCTAAAACAACTTGATAATCATACAAAGCGAAAAGAAGAAAGTCAAATCTATGTTTCAGCACTATTCCTTTAATAAATAGAGTTAAAAAAAGAAAATTTTATATGGAATGGAAAGAAACATATCATTCAACAGCACTTCATTTATAGTTACTCTAAAGCAGCACAATTCTAGCAAAATTAATATAACAAAAAATATTTATTGAAACATATAATGTAATGTATTCTATGTAATTGGTTAAAGGTTTGTTCTCACAAACAATATATTTTAGCAACAATACTACTTGTATGATGAGCTGTAGAAGTAGTACTCAATCTCATTAAAAATAAAAAAGAGAGCAAAAGCTCTCTTTTTCCTTACCTTATTCTTCCCAAACTTTAACTTCTTTCATTACATCGCCTTGACGCATTTTTAATACTGTTTCAATACCGCTTGTTGCTTTACCGAATACAGTATGAACACCATCTAAATGCGGCTGTGGCTCATGAACGATAAAGAATTGGCTACCGCCTGTGTTACGGCCAGCGTGAGCCATAGAAAGTGATCCTACAAGGTGTCTATGAGGGTTTCCATCAGTTTCACATGGAATAGAGTAACCTGGGCCACCTGCACCTGTACCTGTTGGGTCTCCACCTTGGCTTACGAAGCCAGGAATAACACGGTGGAATGTAACACCGTCATAAAATCCTTGCTCTGCTAATTTTTTAAAGTTTTCTACTGTTTTCGGTGCTTCTTCTGGGAAAAATTCCAAGTCGATTTTTTCACCGTTTTCCATTAATATGTATCCTAAAGTTTTCATACGTATATGTCTCCTTTCAACTATCTCAGCACTATATTACCACATTCATGACTAGAAACAAAAAGAATCCGACAATCTAGATACTTCTTTTTTGAAATGTGGAAAAAGCTAGGTGACAAATAAGAAATATATACTATAATAACTTTGTTGCCCGAAAATTTTAGAAAGAGAAAGGGAGCGATTTTTCGTGAAAACGAAATTATTAGCTCTGCTATTAGCTGTAACGGTATTTATGATGCCAACAGCTTCATTTGCAGACATCATTGAGGGAGAATCAATTGTTACATTAGGAGAGAACTTATCCGAACAACAAAAACAAGATCTGTTAAAAGAAATGAAAGCACCAAAAGATGCTACAATTATCACTGTATCTAATGCGGAAGAACATAAATTTCTAGAAGGCATTGTTCCAAAAGCACAAATTGGTACGAGAGCAATTTCTTCTTCTATGATTACATACACAAAACCAGGATCTGGTCTTATTGTACGATCAAAGAACATTAACTGGGTAACAGATGCAATGTACACTAACGCTTTGATTACAGCAGGTGTAAAAGATGCAGAAATTCAAATTACTGCACCTTTTAAAGTTTCAGGAACTGCAGCTTTAACTGGATTAATGAAAGCATACGAAACTGCGTCCAATAAACAAATTCCTGAAGAAGTTAAAAAAGTAGCGAATGAAGAAATGGTACAAACAGCCCAGCTTGGTGATAAAATTGGTGAAGAAAAAGCAGTTCAACTTGTTGCAAAAATTAAAGAAGAAATTGCAAAAGAACAGCCAAAAACAACAGAAGATTTACGTTCATTAATTAAAAAAATTGCTGATCAACTCGGCATTACATTGACAGATGAACAGTTAGATAACTTAGTATCGTTATTTGATAAAATGAAAAATCTTAATATCGATTGGAATCAAGTTGGTAGTCAATTAAACAAAGCAAAAGAACACGTTTCTGCCTTCTTAGGTTCTCAAGAAGCACAAAGTTTTCTAGATAAAGTGAAAGATTTCTTCTCAAGTATCATTGATTTTGTTAAATCTTTATTCAAGTAAAAAAGAAGCCCGCCAGTGACGGGCTTCTTTTTTATACAAGTAACGGTAATTTCATAACAGCCTCTTCAACCGAACGCACTATATGATTTGCTTTCTCCTTTACATATGGATGGGCATGATGAAGAGTAAATGAATGCGGGGTTACTTCAAACATAGAAATATCATTGAAAGAATCTCCAATACAAGCAACTTCATTTGCTTCAATTTGCAAATGATCCATTAGTCGCTTTAGAGCACTCCCCTTACTCACGCCTCTTGGCATAATATCAACATAGCGTTTACCTGATATAAAAACTTCCGCTTCGCCTTGAAACGTATCTCGTAGCTCTTGATCTAACGTCACAATTTTCTCTTCTTCTCCAAAAACAAACAATTTTGCAGGGTGTACAGTCTTACCAAACTCTTCTTCTAACGCTTCAATTTCAGCGATATGCACGCCCATATACGCTTCAAAATTATGGTGATGTTCATTCTTCCTTTTTGTATATCGCTGCTCGTTTGCACAAACAATATCCGCTAGTCCTTTTTTATGTATATATCGATATATTTCCTGGGCAACCACATTTTCAAAACTCGATTCATGAAATAAATTTCCATCCGGAAGCAACATTGTCGCTCCATTTAAGCCAGTTGTGTAATATGGGAATGAAAACCTTTTTACAACTTCATCAATTCTGTGTGTAAAGCGGCCAGAGGCAAAACAAATATTTGTCCCTTTCTCAGCTAACCAACACAGCGCACGTTCATCTTCTTTTTGCATATGATTCACATCGTAAACGAGCGTGTCATCTAAATCACTTACAAATAATTTAATCATGTCCTCTTCCCCTTCCATACACAATATCTACTCTAAGTGTACACAAAAAATGTTTGATTTTTGTTAAAAAATAATAAATTTTTGCTAAAAAAAATAAACGGGTGTATAATCCCGTTTATTTTTGTCTTTTTACATTTTGAGGTCTTACAATACTTGGTCGTACTTTTAAACTAGACATCGTTGGACGGAGTAAAATTTTTGTTAATGCGCCCCAATCAAATGGTAAAAACGGCCATAAATAAGGTGTTTGTAAACTTTTTATAGACGTTAAAAATAAAATTAATATCGTCATACCAATTACAAATCCCATCTCATGGAAGAGGCCTGTTAAAATAATAACAAACAATTTCCCAACCTTATTCCCTAATCCTAATTCATAACTCGGTGTTGCATATGCACCAATCATCGAAACTGCTACATACAAAATTACTTCTGGCACAAACAAACCTACATCAATTGCAATTTGACCAATTAATATAGCGGAAATCAACCCTGCTGCAGACGATAACGGCGTTGGAGTATGAATGGCTGCCATCCTTAAAAACTCAAGTCCGACCTCTGCCATTAACACCTGTAATAAAATTGGTAAATGCGTCATCTTAGTCGGTCCAATAAAAGCAAGATTTGCTGGCAAAAGAGTTGGATCAAATACAAACACTAACCAAAATGGTAATAAAAATAACGAGAATATAACACCTAAAAAGCGCACCCAGCGTAAAAATGTACCGACAGCTGGATTTTGTCTAAACTCTTCCGCGTGCTGTAAATGATGAAAATATGTTGTCGGTGTAATCATAGCACTTGGCGATGTGTCAACAAGTACTAACACATGTCCTTCTAGTAGATGATTTGCTGCTACATCTGGCCTTTCTGTATATCGAATAAGTGGAAATGGGTTATAGCTTTGCTTTACAACAAATTCTTCTACTGTTTTATCCGCCATCGTAATTCCATCTACATCGATGTTATTTAATTCTTGTTTTATAATCTTTACTAAATCTGGATTTGCAACATCTTGAACGTATGTAATGCAAATATCCGTTTGTGATCTATCTCCTACTCGAACCATTTCATTTCGAAGACGTGGATCTCGAATTCTTCTACGGATTAATGCTGTATTTACAACGATATTTTCAACAAATCCATCCCTTGCACCGCGTACTACCTTTTCGGTATCTGGTTCTGTCGGCGTTCGCCCTGGATAACTACGAACATCGATTGCAAACGCTTCCGTTTCACCTTCCACAAATATCACGATGAGTCCTGATAATACTTGGAGCATTACCTCATCCATCGTTTTCACTTTACTTACTTGTTGATGGATTAAGCGATTCTCTAAAAGCTTCACTGTATCTTCTTCTACATCCCTTATCTCATTTGTATCCACCGCTTCTTCTAAAATAGGGATAATATAATTTGTATCACAAAGTCCGTTTACAAATAACACACCAATTTCTTTATTCAAAATTTGAAATTTACGAATGCCAACATCGTATGTAACGCCTAGCCCAACTGTCTGCTTTAAATAATTTTCATTGTCACTTATGAAAGTTGATATAGGGATATCCACTTTTTTAGGCTTCGTCATAAAAACCACTCCTTTCCAAAATTAATTGAATTGCTTTCTTCGTAATAGGTGATCCCCTCTCCCATTCATCATTTCCACACATCTTACCAATGTCACCGACTCCAACGATGACAGGAACATTCAAGTCATCTAAACAATAAATTGTATCTCCGCTAATTCTGCCAATTTCGCCATCTGGAAGTCCAAATTTATCAACACCGTATTCGGTTAAATTCCCATTCCGATCTACACTTACATCTACACGTGCCCATTCCCAATGATGCGTATTAGACGCTACCGCTAAAATACCGAGCACATCAATTTGTTTATGGGTAGCCACATATTTTAAAGCCTTTTCACCAGATCCTTCTCCAATAAATCCACTGTCATCAAACATGACAAATACAGGGTCATATGGCGTTTGCATAATAAGCTCAACAACTTTTTTCCCTGTCAATTTGGTTGGATTACTTTGTGATGCTGAAATACACCTTCCCCCAAATTCCTTCGTTAAAAGCTCAATTGTCCGCTTTGCATATTCATCTCCATCTGTGACCAAAACAACCCTTCGTCTCATTTGATTTATCCTTTCGGTTTACATATAAGTGCTATAAAAAACGAACACAATATCGCTGCGGAAATGCCCGCAGACGTTAAACTAAACATGCCAATACCAATTCCTAAATATCCATGTTTTTCTGCTGCATGCATTGCTCCGTGCAATAGTGAATGTCCAAAACTTGTAATAGGGACTGTTGCTCCAGCACCTGCAAACTTTATTAGTTTATCGTACAATCCAAATCCATCTAAAATTGCTCCGATGACTACAAAAGTTGCCATTAAATGAGCTGGTGTTAACTTTACGAAATCTAACAATAGTTGCCCAATTAAACAAATAACTCCACCTACAAGAAATGCATATATAAAATCCACAATTCACTCTCCTTTAACTCTCTCAAATACGACACCATGTGCAATTGTTGGAATCGTTTCCTTCTGTTGCATCATCATCGGGCTTAATAATGCACCAGTCGCAACGACAAAAATTCGTTGTAAATTCCCTTTTTGCATCTCGTGTAATAAATGACCATATGTGACAACTGCTGAACAAGCGCAACCACTACCACCTGCAAACACTTCTTCTTGACTTGATTCATAAATCATCAATCCACAATCATTGTATATATGCCCAAGATCATAACCTTCCTCAAGTAAAAGTTGTTTCGCAATCGGCGTCCCAACAGCTGATAAATCACCCGTAACAATCAAATCATAATCATCGGCACTTCTTCTTAAATCTTCAAAATGTTGTTGAATTGTATGAGCTGCTGCTGGAGCCATCGCTGCCCCCATATCCAAAGGATTTGTAATTCCTAAATCTTGCACTTTTCCAATTGTAGCCGACGTAATTTTAATTGCACTTTTTTCATTGCTAATTAATATAGATCCTGCACCAGTCACAGTTGAATTTGCTGTCCCTGGCTTTTGTCCACCGTACTCTGTTGGATAGCGAAATTGTCTTTCAGCCGTTGCATTATGACTACTTACTGTAGCTAAGACACGATTTGCAAATCCACCGTCTATAAAAGCTGAGCCAACTGCTAAAGTCTCCATAGACGTCGCACAAGCGCTAAACATTCCTAAAAAAGGAATGCCCCACTTACGCGCAACATAATTTGCTGTCACTGTTTGATTTAATAAATCTCCCGCTAAAAAGAAATCAATTTGCGATGTTTTTATATTCCCTTTTTGCACTGCTTGTTGAATTGAGTCTGACATTAATCTTCGTTCGGCAAGCTCCCAATTTTCTTCTCCACAATGCAAGTCACCATATGAAATATCAAATTTTTTCCCGAGAGGGCCCTCAGCTTCTTTCGGACCGACAGCAGTACCCGTTGCATTCACATATATATCATTTTGAAATACCCACGTTTGTTTTCCGGTCAACCTCATACTAGCCCTCCTTTAAGACATAAAAATTTTAAAGGTATACCTTATTAACCCAATGATATATGCACCAACAACCCCAAATACGATCACACTTCCTGCCAGTTTAAACATATTTGTAGCAATCCCTAGAACAACCCCTTCGCTCTTATGTTCTAAGGCAGCGCTCGCCATAGAATTTGCAAATCCTGTTACCGGTACCGCTGATCCTGCTCCAGCAAATTGACCGATTTTATCATATACACCACACCCTGTTAAAATCGCGGATAATAAAACAAGGGTTGCAACAGTTGGGTTTCCTGCCTCTTGTTCACTGAAGTGAAAATAATGTATATAAAATTTCATCAATACTTCTCCAACTGTGCAAATGAGTCCACCTACAAAAAATGCTTTTTTACAATTTAATAAATAGTTTGGCTTTGGATGATACTCCTTCACTTTATTTATGTAATCATCCTTCAATTTCTGACTTGTCATTTATATACTGCCTCCTACTTTACGAAATAAATCCAGTGAAACAACGATCCTATTACTTTTCCAAGTACAAGAGCAACGAGTAAAACAATAATCTTCCCCTCTACCCCTACTCGTTTCGCTAAAATAGGCAGAACATTTAACACCTCTGTTAATGCCGCAGCAAGCATTCCGATGAATGTGCCACAAAATATCCCTAATATAACGAGCCAATACTGCGACGTTTGAAATGTAATGTTTTTCAAACTGCACCAAGCCCCTGTTAAAGTACCTGCAATGACTGCCCACTCAAAATATTGAATATGCTTTCCACTTCTCGTTAATTGGGCTAAACGGGGGATTATACCAAGTACAGCTAAAAATGCGACATATCCGCTACCTACCGCAATCCCTCCAGCTAAACCAATTAAAATAACAAATCCAGACTCAATCATCGGCAAGTTGTTTCATATTATCCTTGTTTTCATTAACGATTACATACTGATCAAGTGACTGTTGGTATTGAAACATCTCAACTTCTAACGGACTCGGCTCTTCATTAATTCGCTTTTGAAATACATGATTAAAAAATAAAACCATCCCTAAGCCAAGACCTAAAGAATAAGGGATTTGAAATAAAAGTGGTTGCGCATTAAATTCTCCAGTAATCATGTAATATAACCGTTGATGTACTTGTTGCATACTTACATCTTCATGGAAATAAATAATCGCAAGGGCCGCTCCAATGAACAGTAACAGCCATACAAGCCCGAAAAAAATTGGGTGTGTCTTCTTTTTTTCGTATATAATTTCAACAAGAGTTTGTCCAGAACCGAGTAAATTAATTTGTACATGAGATGCTTTCTGTTGAATAATCTCAATTACTTTCATAACATCAATTACAACATGCGTCTTATCATGCGCTGTTATTTTGTAAACTATCTCATTTTGTAACAACTCAACTACGGAAGAATCTCCGGCAAGTTGAGCAACATCGCCCAGCTTTACTTCATAAGTAGGAGAAACTTTTAAACGATTGCGCATTTTAATATAAATCGTTTGTTCCAACTTTCATTCACCCCTTCACTCTTCCTCGTAGTTGTAGTATGGTTATTGAATTTTTTTCTAATACAATTTTTTCATAAAAAAACATCTGCACCATTTCGGTACAGATGTTTTTTACTTATGCCTTTTTCTTAAATAAGTTTACAATACTTAATGCAAGCCCTCCCCAAATGACTACTATTCCAATAACCATCATCATAATCGCTGATCCACTCATTATGAAACACCTCGATCTTTCCATTCTTTTTCAAGCTTGGCAGAATCCGAATGAATTTGTGCATCCCATTTTTTCAGGCCAATGATTATTGCAACTATGAGGAATGCTGCTGCTATCGACCAACCATACGTTACAACAAACTCAGTCGGATAATCTCCGTAGTTCTTTTTAATATTTTGGATTGTACCATCAATTAGCATATACCCTAACATAAGCGGAGTAATAACGAGTAAACTCACTCTCCAAAACGTTCTTAATTTAATATCAGATACAAAGTTTGCATGATTTTGATAAACTGGTAAACGGCGTAAAATGAGCCCTATCGTAACTACTTCCGCAAGTGCAATTGTAATTAATCCGAAATTATTAGCGAAATAGTCGCCAACATATAAGAACATAAGTCCACCACGTGTTGCAAAAACAAGAGAAACTAACACGAGAAGGGTTCCCATAATTCCAATAGTTTTTTCCCGACTTAAACTGAATTTTTCAGATACAGCGGCAAAGCATACTTCCGCGAGTGAAATAAGTGATGTAATTCCAGCACCCGTTAACGATAAGAAAAATAAAACACCAAACAACGGTGACATCGGCAATTCATTAATAATTTGGGGAAATACTACGAACGCAAGCCCAACGCCAGCACTTGCTACTTTATCAACCGGTACTCCCATATTATTTGCCATAAATCCAAGAGCTGCAAAGACCCCAATACCTGCTAATAATTCAAATCCTGAGTTTGCAAATCCAGTAATAAAGGCATTATTTGTTGTATCCGAGTTTTTCGGTAAATAACTAGAATACGTAATCATAATTCCAAATGCTAAAGATAAACTAAAGAATATTTGACCGTAAGCAGCAAGCCATACTTTCCCATCAAAAATACGACTCCAATCTGGTTTAAAGAATGCATCTAGTCCTTGCATAGCACCTTCCATCGTCACTGCACGAACAACGATAATAAGGAACATAACAACTAATAAAGGAATAAATATACGGTTAACAACTTCGATTCCTTTTTTAACTCCTTTAAATGCAACGCCAAGCACAATAATCCAAACGAGAGCTAACGGAATTAATACTTCTGGTACAAGTCCTCCAAATTGTCCTGGCTTATCTGCAACATGTAAGTACTCTTTAAATAAAAATGATTGCGTGTCTTTTCCCCATGCTCCAGTAATTGCAAAGTATGTATACGATATAGACCAAGCAATAATCACTGCATAATATGTTGAAACAATAAATGTTACGCACATTTGCCACCATCCAATAAATTCTGCACGCGGGCTAATACGGAAAAATGTAAGTGGTGCTGAGCCACGATGACGATGACCAAGGGCAAACTCAAACGCTAACAATGAAATACCAGTCGTTAATAATGCAAATAAATACGGTAAAAAGAATGCTCCTCCTCCATTTTCATACGCTGTATAAGGAAAACGCCATATGTTTCCTAATCCAACGGCAGATCCGACCGCTGCGAAAATAAATCCAGCTCTCGTTCCCCATTGTTGCCTCGTTTCCATGTTTCCTTCCCCCTTTATGACAAGTTCATACTTGGATTATATTTTAAATTGACTAAATTATCAATAAATTCTGTTAATTTTTGCGAAAATTAACATCTCTCTCCTATTAACGGCATAAAAAAATCGAATAGACAATTATTCGTCTATTCGATCTTTCATCTGTTTTAATATTTTCTTTTCAAGTCTTGAAACTTGTACTTGCGAAATGCCTATGCGCTCGGCTACTTCTGACTGTGTTTGATCTTTATAGTAACGCAAGTATACAATTAAGCGCTCTCGTTCATCTAGTTCTCTAATCGCTTCTTTTAAAGCAATTTTATCGAACCATTTCGTTTCAGATTGATCTGCAATTTGATCTAAAATAGTGATTGGATCTCCATCGTTTTCATATACAGTTTCATGTATAGATGAAGGGGCCCGGCTCGCTTCTTGTGCTAGAACAACTTCCTCTGGCGTTAGTTCTAGTGCCTCTGCCACTTCATTAATCGTTGGAGCCCTTCCGAATTCTTTCGAAAGCTCATCTCTCATCTTTCGAATTTTGTTTCCTGTTTCTTTTAAAGACCTACTAACTTTCACTGATCCATCATCGCGTAAGAAACGTTGTATTTCACCAATAATCATTGGAACTGCATATGTTGAAAATTTCACGTCGAAAGATAAATCAAATTTATCTACCGATTTCAAGAGCCCAATACATCCAATTTGAAATAGGTCGTCTGGTTCGTATCCTCGATTAAGAAACCGCTGTACAACCGACCAAACGAGGCGCATATTACTTTGAACGATTGTATCTCTCGCTTGTTGATCTCCATCTTGACTTTTTTGAATTAACGCTTTTAGCTCGTGGTCCTTTAACTGAGGTTTCTTCTTCTCATTTTTGACCTCTATGTCCATAGGCTATTCTCCTTAATTGCATAGAGCGTTACTATTTGATAAGTATTTTGTCAAATGGATTGTTGTCCCGAAAGATTCGTTTGAAATAACTTCTACTTCATCCATAAAATTTTCCATGATAGTAAATCCCATTCCGGAACGCTCTAATTCAGGTTTAGTTGTAAAAAGGGGTTGTCTCGCTTCATCTAAGTTAAAGATTCCAATCCCTTCATCTCGAATCGTGAGTTTCACCATTGCTTCTTCCAAAATTACAGAAATATAAACAATACCTTCTGCATTTCCTTCGTATCCATGAATAATTGCATTTGTAACCGCTTCTGACACAACTGTTTTAATCTCCGTTAATTCTTCCATCGTTGGATCTAGTTGTGCAATGAAAGCCGCCCTGTGAACGCGAGCGAATGATTCATTTTGACTTAATGCTGAAAATTGAAGGTTCATTTCATTTCTCATCTATGCCACCCCCAACGTCGCGAGCGCGTGCGCTTCACTTTCTTCTAAGCGAACGATTTTGAATAAGCCCGACATTTCAAATAAACGCTTAACAGGCGGTGAAATTGCACAAACAACCATTTCTCCACCTAATCCCTTTACGTGTTTATATCGGCCTAATATAACACCTAGACCAGAACTATCCATAAACGATAAGTTCTCTAGGCTCAAAACAATATGATGAACACCATGTGTCTCAATCATATCTGTTACTTTCGTTCGCAACTCTTCAGCCGTATGATGATCTAATTCACCCTCTAGTCTCACACATAGGACGTCACGTTTTACTTCTAATTGCATGGAAAGACTCACACGATTTCCTCCTTATGCTCAAACTTTACTTATTCACATACATAAAGATTTTCGTGATACAAAATAAGAATCCTTCCTGCTGACAAAAGAAGAACTATTTCGTCATAAAGTGAAACCTTTCAGCATTATTCACTTACATACGAATAGAAAAGCGGCAAAATATTTGCCGCTATTTTGATGTTGAAAACATCCCAAAACTTCTTTTAAATAACTCCCACCAGCTCGCTGCAGCAACATCTTCTTTTGCTACAATTGTTTGTTTTAATAAAACATCTTTATCTTTTTTAATAACAAGTGTACCAAGCGCGTCACCTTTTTTAATCGGTGCTTTTACTTTCTTTTCAGCAATTACTTCTTGTTTTACCTTGTCCATATTCTCGCCCTTCTTCATAAGAAGAGAAACATTATCTGACGCAACTCCATCTACTTTTTCTTTTTTCCCTTTTCCTACTTGAACTGTCTTAATTTTTTCGCCGCGCGTATACAATTTCTTTGTCATATATTGTCCAAATGCATAGTCAAGAAGCTTCGTCACTTGGTTGTTCCGTTCTTTTGATGTTGGTGCTCCCATGACAACTGAAATGACACGCATGCCATTTTTTTCAGCCGATGCTGTTAAACAATATTTCGCTTCTGTCGTAAAACCTGTTTTTACTCCATCTACGCCAGGATAAAAACGTACTAGTTTATTCGTATTAACGAGCCAAAACTTTTTATCCGTATCTTCACGTAAATAATCTTCGTACTTACCTGTGTATTTACGAATAAGTGGATACTTCATCAATTCTCTCGCCATTATAGCCATATCATTTGCTGTCGAATAATGGTCTTTGGCCGGAAGACCTGTTGGATTTTGAAAATGTGTATTTTTCAGCCCTAAATCTTTCGCCTTTTTGTTCATCATATTTACAAATCCTTCTTCTGAACCTGCGATGTGCTCGGCTACTGCAACAGATGCGTCATTTCCAGATGCAATTGCAATACCCTTTAACATCTCATTTACAGTCATCTCTTCCCCAGGTTCTAAAAAGATTTGCGATCCACCCATTGAAGCTGCATGTTCACTCGCTCTAACTTTATCGGTCAGTTTTAGTTTTCCTTTTTCAACTTGTTCCATAATTAAAAGCATTGTCATAATCTTTGTCATACTAGCAGGTGGTAATTTTTCATTTGGGTTTTTATCAAATAAAACTTTACCTGTATCTTGCTCAATTACGATTGCTGACGACGCTTGTTCCGCTAACTTCGGCGTTGTTTCTTCTGTTTTCTCCTGCTTCGTTTTTTCAGATTGCGCAAAACTCACTGAAGTTCCAGAAAGCAATAACATGAAACAAACAAGTATTCCAAAAACTCGCTTCATGACTAACCCTCCATTCTATATCAGACCTATTTTTTCCAATTCTCCTTTTTTTAATACCAATTTTTTCTATTATTTTCAGTTGACAAATACATTCGTCCCCTATATTGTATTAAGTGTATTACATATAGTAGTACACTTAATACATATGAGGAAGGAGACATTGCTCTTGCATATTCAACTTGACCCAAGAAGCAACACTCCGATATGGGAACAAATTGTTCAAAATATAAAAGAACTCGTATTGAAAAGCATGTTGGCTCCAAGTGATAAACTTCCTTCTGTACGCGAACTCGCTTCTTTACTCGTTATAAATCCAAATACAGTGAGTAAAGCGTATCAAGAGTTAGAGCGACAAGGAATTATTGAAACGTTACGAGGAAAAGGAACATTTGTATCCCAATCGATTACCCCAACATTAGACGAAAGGAAAATCGCTATGGTTGAAAAGCAATTTCATCAATTACTATTAGAAGCCTCTTATCTTGGTGTTACGAAAGATAAAATTCATGATTGGATAGATTCATACTATAAAGAGATTGGAGGAAATACGGATGCTGAAAGTGACAAGCTTGAAGAAAACAATTGATACTCAAACAATTTTAGACGATGTTTCTTTCACATTACAAAAAGGTAGTATCATCGGGTTACTTGGAAGAAACGGCGCGGGAAAAACAACTTTATTACGAACGATGGTCGGCATTTTAGACCCAGACGAGGGAACTGTTACATATGAGGATATCGACATTCATAAGAATCCTGAAACGAAACAAAAAATCGTATATGTTCCGGATTCTACTAACATACTGAACGGTTATACAGTAAAAGAAATCGTGAAGTTTTATAAAGCAGTTTATACAGCTTTTGATGAACCATATTTCTATGAACTACTAGAACATTTCAACTTACCAAATAAACGAATTCGTAGTTATTCAAAAGGAATGAAAGCACTGCTTGCCATCATTTTAGCTGTTGCTGCAAAAGCAGAATATATTATTTTAGATGAACCAACAAACGGACTTGATCCTATCGTTAAAAGACAGATTTTACAGTTTCTCGTTGGAGAAGTTGCAGAAAAAGAAATTACCATTTTCATCTCTACCCATCATTTAGATGAAGTGGAACAAATTGCAGATACAATCATTATGTTAAAAGGACATACTGTAGCATCTATTACGTCACTAGACGATGCAAAATCACAATTTGCAAAAATACAAGTAGCTTACGAGCGTTCATTACCTCAAAAACTAGAAAACTTAAGCAATATTAAAATATTAAATCAAACAGGAAAAGTATATACAATCTTAATTGAAGGAAATGTGGCTACAACACTCGAGAAGTTCTATAAAGAACAACCACTGCTCATTGAAGAATTAACAATGTCACTTGAAGATGTCTTCGTTACGACACTGGAGGAGGATGGATATGTTTCATAAAGCGTTATGGATGTGGAATTGGAAGCGTGGGAAATATGCTGCGTTACTTTTTCTCTTCAGTTCACTTTATTTTTTATCTTTCGAATACTATCAAGCAGCAGAAACTCAACAGTCTCTCTTTCTCCATCCAGAAAAAATAGGTGAAGAAAAGTTCTACTATCATTATTCTTTTTATTCTTCTAATAGCTTTTGGTTAAGTATTATTACAATTATCCTATCCTGTATATTAATTGGCTGGGAGCGAAGTAATCAAAATGGAGATTCACTTATGACATTTCCATTTAAAAGACGTGATATGTTCTTATCGAAGTGGGTTTTCGGTGGATTTTTCATTGTACTATCATTTCTAATCAATTGGGGTCTTATGTATTTTATTTATAAATCTACGATTCACTTTGAATATCAATCTTTCGAACCGTTTCATCGATATTTCTTGTATGCAATTTTCACATATATCGCTATCTATACTGTCTCTTTATGTATAGGTACATTTACTGGCAGTATTATTTCACAAAGCATCTTCAGCATTACTTTTTGCATAATGGGAATGGGAATCTTTTCACTCTTACTCCTTTTCTTTACAGCTCATGCTGAGGCAATACAAGGGAATAAAAGTTATACGAATTTCGAAAACATTTATAAATTCAATAAAAAGACCAACATTTCAAGCGCTATATTAGACTTTTCAATTAGTTATAATTACCACCCTACTGTCCAATCAGATAAAGATCATGGAAAAGTAATACAAAGGGGACCCACTTTTCATAGTTACTACTCTGCAAAAGTAATACTTGTTCCTATCTTCTATACTATTTCCAGCTTACTAATTGGTATGTTTCTTTATGCACGATCACCTAATGAACATAATAAGAAAATTTTCCTTTTCCCAAAATACAACTCACTCTGGATGTGGGGTACTACCTTTTATTTTGCATTAATAGGTGGGCAAATGTTAAAACGTTTTGATTTATTATTTAGTTACTATGTTGGGTTCTTTTTATTTGGAATCGTCACTTATTTTATATTATCACGTCTTACAAACTATAAAGTTTTTTAAAGGAGAGATCCTATGTTTCAAAAAGCATTATGGGTGCATACCTACAAACAAAGTAAATATATTATTTGGCTATTTTGGTTAGTAAGTTTTTATGTACTATCATATAAATACTATTTAGCAGCTGCCGAGCAATTAAAATATTTTCATGAACATAATGAATGGAAATATATATACCGATATAATTATCAACTTTCACTTCCCGATGCTATTATGGTTCAAGGAGGACTCCTTATTATATTAGCCTGCATTCTTATTGGATGGGAACGTCAAAATCAATCAAGTGACATTTTATGGTCTATGCCATTTAAACGAACACATCTCTTCATAACGAAATGGCTTTTTGGTGTGTGTAATATTGTAGCTATCGTTATACTAAATTGGGGACTTTTTGCTATTATGAAAAAGACAACCTTTCATAATAAGTATCAAATATTTTCACCATTTCATACTTACTTCTTGTACATGGTTATCATCTTAGTTGCTATATATACACTTGCATTATGCATAGGAACAATTGCTGGTAATATGATTTCACAAGGATTCTTCAGTGTTGCTATACTTGGATTCCCTTTTATTTTGCCGACTCTAATTGCCGGAGCTATTTCTATTCATACGGTTGGACTTACTTCCAATCATACCGTCTATACGGAGGAAAATGTAGATCGTTACGGTTCAGGAATAGAAAAAGTGAGTATTTTAGCGCCAGTTCGCGGATTCAATATTAATTTTAATTACGATCCTCAACGTGCTTATACTGATCAACAAGGCGTACGTCATGATGAACCTAATTTTACATATATTCCTTCAGCAACAAAACTTACCGGACCAATCGCAAATATGCTTATTCTATTCCCTTTAGGAATGTACTTATGTACAAGATCACCTAATGAACAAAATGGAAACTTTGTATTATATCCGAAGCTTAAAACACTATGTATGATATGTTGTGTAATCTTTATTGGAATGTTTGGAGGAATGGCAGCGGGCGGAAGTCATTCTATCGTAAATTATTATATTGGTTTTATAGGGACCAGTACGATAGTCTACCTACTATTATCTCGCTTATTAAAATTAAAATTTTCTTGGCGTGTAAAATAACCTCCTCTTTAAGAGGAGGTTATTTTAAATTCTCTCTCCTATCCCCATACACCATCTCTTCTTTCATTCCAAATCCATCACCATTTTGCACAATTTGCTCTGTCGGGGCAACTACACTTTCGGCAATTTTCCATTCCCCACGCTCTTTTACGAATACTTGTAGAAAATAGTTCATGCCATCTAATTGATATGCATTTTCTTTTTTCACATTATAGTGAATCGCAATGTAGTACACTTGAATGTTTTCTTTCCCTATTTTTGATACGTATTGCGATAGTCTCGGTATATAAAGTGCTGCTTTCTGAAAAGATAGTTGCTTCGCTTTAACAAGCGATGAACTTTTTACATTACGTAATGTGTCCCGATTACGAATATTATCGCTATGGTGGAATAATACTGCGTTTTGCATAGAACGAACCCATAATTTCGAATATAAGACTGTATTATCATTTTCAATGTACTTCACTTCTTTTCGCACTACTTGGATAGGCGTATCTGCGTACGTGAATGTTTGAAAACAGAAAAAACCACCAAATAAAATGGTAAGTGCAGCAATATATTTCATAATCTTTCCTCCGATCTTTTAATTAAAGTATCGGAGTTTCAAAATATTTTTATTCAAAAGAAAAAGGATAGGAATGCTTTCGCTTCCTATCCTCATTTATTATAATACGCGGCCAAATAGTTCTAAGACCATTTCTATTTCTTGGTCGCTCCAACCTTTAAATCTCTCTTTATAATATTCTTTACGCACAGCTTCAAGTTTTTCAGTTACTTCTCTTCCGTGCTCTGTAATTTCTAAGTACACGATTCGACGATCTGAATTAGAACGTTTTCTTTCTACTAATCCTTTTCGTACGAGACGATCTGTAACAGCTGTAATATGACTGGAGGTTACGTTTACTTCACTCGCAATTTGCGAAGCCATCTGTGGACTGTTTAAAAATAACGCACGTAATACAGAAAATTCATTATATGGCATATGTTCTGCAAAACGTGTATTAATATCATTTTGTAATAAACGTATCATTTTTCGAAATGATGCAGATAAATCTAAAATCAGCGTTTCTCTTTTTTCGTTCAATAGCCTCGTCCCTTTTTTATCATATTTACACATATTATAATCTATAAATACCTATGTTGTATATGCTTTCTTTCCTCAACATTCTCATTTATGTAACTTTTTTCATATAAATTTCTTTTTTGTTCACACATATACATATAAAAAGGATGGTGATGGAAAATGCAGGGTGGAATGAATCCTTATTTACACAACGTACGCACTGCTAATACTGGTAAAGAAGCTACTATTACTGTACAAGGAGAAGGTGTTGTAAAAGCAAAACCGAATGTTGTTATATTAACACTCGGCATTCGAACAGATGATAAAAATGTAAAACAGGCTCAAGAAGAAAATGCAGTGCAATCCAAACAATTGCTGGATGCACTTAAACAGCTTGGTATTGCCGATAAAGATATAGAGACGATTTCTTATACAATTACTCCTCAATACGAATATGTAAATGATAAAGCCTTGCTGCAAGGATACCGCGTGGAGCATTTGTATGAAATTACCGTTTTAAATGTACAAAAAGCTGGGGAAGTATATGATATAGCCGTTTCAAATGGTGCAAATGTAGCAAAAGGTTTACGTTTCCGAGTATCTCATCCAAATAAATATTATGAGCAAGCTCTCATTCAAGCTCTGCACCAAGCAGTAGAAAAAGCTCGTGCTATTGCGAGTACATATAATTTAAATATTAATCCTGTTCCCCTCTCATTCGTTGAAGAATCTGCCCAATTACCAAGGGAGGTTACGTCTTATGCTACTTTACATGCGCAAGCAGCCCCGCCTATTCAATCGGGAGAGTTAGAAATTATTTCAACAATACGGGCAATTTTTACGTATTTATAAATAATTTCATTTATAAGTAAACGTTATCATTTTCCTTGTTGTAAAAACATGATGTTCTGATATAATAAAGGACGGTGAGCTCTTACGAAAGAGATATCACGGGTGGGAGAGGGATATGAAAAAGAAGGTTTAACATGAAAGCAATACTTGAAAGAACATTTAAATTAGGTTTACACGAAACATCACCAAAACAAGAAGTTTTAGCTGGAGTTACGTCATTTTTCACGATCGTATATATTATGATTGTAAATGCATCAATTTTATCCGATGCTGGCATTCCTCTTGAAGCTGGAATTTTAGCAACTGTTTTCAGTTCATTTGTCGGATGTCTACTCATGGCATTTTGGGCAAATGCACCTGCTATTCTTGTCCCTGGTATGGGTGTAAATGCATTCTTCACGTACACAGCTGTGCATACGCTTGGACTAACTTGGCAAGAAGCATTGGCTGCTGTCTTTATCTCTGGTATTATTTTTGCAATTGCCGCTTTTACACCAATCGCTCGCGTGCTATCAGTATCAATTCCAAAGTCATTAAAGGAAGCAATTACTGTCGGCATCGGATTATTTTTAGCGTTTATCGGATTGCAAAAAGGTGGCTTAGTCGTTTCGAACCCAAATACTGCTGTTGCAATGGGTAAATTAAGTAACCCTGTCGTTCTTGCGACCGTGCTTACTCTTATCATTGCACTTGTACTATTTATTCGTAACGTACGTGGAAACTTTTTATGGACGATTGCAATAGGAACTGGTATTGCATGGCTATTTGGCCTTGTTGATACAAGTCAAATCGGAAATAGTTCATTCTCATTCGCTAATTACGGGGATGTGTTTGGAGCTATGTCATTTGGCAAACTTTCTTCCTTACCGTTTTGGATTGCAACATTCTCCTTAAGCATGGTGCTTATTTTTGAGAACATGGGACTTCTGCACGGTTTATTAGAAGATGACCGTAAATTCCCACGTGCTTACCAAGCCAATGCAATTTCAGCAATGACATGTGGTCTATTTGGCACAAGCCCTACCGTATCAACAGTAGAGAGTGCCGCAGGTATTACTGCAGGCGGAAAGACAGGTCTGACGTCTATCGTTACGGGGTTGTTATTCTTTGCATCATTGTTTGCACTTCCGTTTGTCAAACTAATTCCTGATAGTGCCATTGCACCAATCTTAATTATTATTGGCGGCCTGATGATTACAAGCATTCAGCAAATTCCTCTGAACGATTTTTCAGAAGGATTTCCAGCGTTCTTAATTATCGTCATGATCCCGCTCACATATAGTATCGCTGATGGCATTGCGTTCGGATTTATTGCTTACCCTATCTTAAAAGTTGCTCTTGGAAAGCGTAAAGAAGTCGCACCATCTATGTATATCATTACATGCTTATTCTTAGCTATGTTTGTATTACATGCTATTGGTTGAAAAAAAACACCGAGGAAATCCTCGGTGTTTTTTTACTTAAACCATCCTTTTTTATAAAACCAGGCCATCATTCCGCCGCCAATTAATGCCATTAGAAGAAGACAAATAAAATAACTATATTGTCCACCAAGCTCTGGCATATGCGTAAAGTTCATTCCATATACTCCCGCAATAAATGTTAATGGCATGAAAATAGTCGAGAATACAGGTAATGTTTTCATAATGTTATTCATATGATGTGAGTTTAATGAAAAATAACTATCCCGAATATCCGCCGTTAACTCTCGACTTGCCTCAATCATTTCCGTAAGTTTAAGTAAATGATCATGTATATCTTTAAAATAAATCTCATGATCACTTATACCGTAAAAACGAGTGGAATTCAAAATACGATACAATAAATCACGCATTGGAATAATTGTACGTCTTAACTTAGATAAATCTGCCCTAATATCAAATACTTCTTCTAGTACGGCTCCTGCTGTCTCACCTGTTAAATTATCATCAATCGCATTTAAATGATCTTCAATGTAATATACAGGTGCGAAATAATCATCTACAATTTGATCAGTGATCGTATGTGCTACATGTAAAGGTCCTTTCTTAATCCGCCTCTTCTCACCAAGTGTTTTCCATACTCTTTCAATTGCATTATTATGAGAAAAATGGAAAGAAACAATATAGCGATCACTAACAAACAAATCAATTTCATGTGGTTCTAGCCCATCTTCTCCAAACGCGTGAAGAACTAAAAAGTTATATCCATCATAAAAATCAACTTTTGGCCTCTGTACGTATTCTAGACAGTCTTCAATTGCAAGGGGATGGAACTTAAAATGGTCTTGCAGAATATATGTATACTCTTCTTTCGTTGGCTTATATAAATCTAGCCAATACCATACAATATGGTCTTTCTTTGTTTCTTCTAAAGAAACATCATATAATACTTCATCTGTTTTTGTTACTGCACAAATTCTAATCATAATTTCACCCATTATTATTATAAACAAAAAATAGTAAAAAAAGCCAAGGAGAAATCTCCTCAGCTTTTTTTATTACTTCGTTACGATACCGTGTACTAAAGTTGGTGCATCTACGTGTTCTTTAGAGATCTTCATGTTCTCATAAATTTTCGCTTTTACATCTTCAACATTTTCGCGGTTTGCGTAAATTGTAACGAGAGATTCACCTTGCTTCACGCTATCGCCTACTTTTTTGCGCAGCATTAGACCAACTGCTAAATCAATTTCAGACTCTTTCGTTGCACGTCCTGCTCCTAAAAGCATTGCTGCTGTTCCGATTTCGTCTGCAACGATTTCTGATACATATCCGTCTTCTTTCGCTTCCACTTCAATTTTAAATTGTGCTTGTGGCAATTTAGAAGGGTCATCAACAACAGATGCGTCACCGCCTTGCGCTGATAAGAACGTTTTAAATGATTCTAGCGCTTTTCCGTTGTTCATTACTTCAATTAGCTTTTCACGTGCATCTTCTAAAGATGAAGCTTGTCCAGCAAGGTACACCATTTGACTTCCAAGTGTTAAACATAGCTCTTCTAAATCTTTCGGCCCTTTACCTTGTAATGTATCAATTGCTTCTTGAACTTCTAATGCGTTACCGATAGCTTCACCGAGTGGTTGACTCATATCAGAAATAACTGCCATCGTATTACGACCAACGTTATTACCGATACGTACCATTGCTTCTGCTAAACGTTTTGCATCTTCATCCGTTTTCATAAATGCACCTGCTCCAGTTTTTACATCAAGAACAATTGCATCTGCACCAGCAGCAATTTTTTTACTCATAATCGAACTTGCAATAAGCGGAATTGAGTTTACTGTTGCTGTTACATCACGAAGTGCATATAGCTTTTTATCAGCAGGTGTTAAGTTACCACTTTGGCCGATAACAGCGATTTTGTTTTCATTTACAAGACGCATGAATTCATCGTTTTCAATTTCCACATGGAATCCTGGAACTGCTTCTAATTTATCAATTGTACCACCAGTATGTCCTAAACCGCGTCCAGACATTTTCGCTACTGGTACATCTAAAGCAGCTACTAATGGACCTAATACAAGTGTCGTTGTATCACCAACACCACCTGTTGAATGCTTATCTACTTTTACACCTTCAATAGCCGATAAGTCGATTGTATCACCGCTATTTACCATTGCCATCGTTAAATCAGCACGCTCTTGATCGTTCATATCTTGGAAGAAAATTGCCATTGCAAGTGAACTTACTTGATAATCAGGAATATCGCCATTCGTATATCCTTCAACAATAAAGTTAATTTCTTCTGTCGTTAATGCATGTCCGTCACGTTTTTTTGCAATTAGGTCCACCATTCTCATTGTGAAGTCACCCCTTCATTTGTTTTACGATTGCTTTTACTAATGCTAAGAAGTTAGCTTTAACACGTTCTGTCGTTTCAATTACTTCATCGTGGTGAAGTGGTTGATCTAAAATACCAGCTGCCATATTTGAAATACAAGAAATACCTAATACTTTCATACCAGCGTGACGCGCTACAATTACTTCAGGTACTGTTGACATACCAACTGCATCTCCGCCAAGTGTACGAAGCATACGAATTTCAGCAGGTGTTTCATATACAGGACCTGTCATTCCTACGTATACACCTTCTTGTACTTTAATATTTAAGTCTGCTGCAACTTGTTTCGCCATTTCGCGAAGTTCTACTGTATATGATGTAGACATATCAGGGAAACGTACGCCCATTTCAGAATCATTCGGTCCGATTAATGGATTCGTACCCATGAAGTTAATGTGGTCTGAAATTAACATAAGATCGCCTGGCTCAAATGATGTATTTACACCACCAGCTGCGTTTGTTACAACTACTGTTTCTACACCTAGTTCTTTCATAACACGAACTGGGAATGTTACTTTTTGCATGTCGTATCCTTCATAGAAGTGGAAACGTCCTTGCATTGCTACTACTGTTACACCTTGAAGTGTACCAAATACTAGTTGACCTGCATGGCCTTCTACAGTTGATACTGGGAATTCAGGGATTTCACTGTAAGGTACTGTTACTGCATTCTCAATTTCGTCTGCTAATACACCTAGTCCTGATCCAAGGATTAGTCCTACTTGGTGGTGTCTCTTGAAATTTCTCTTTTAAGTATGAAGCTGATTTTGTAATAAGTTCACGATTCATTTGTTTATCCCCCTATTTCTTTAGCTCGTTTAAGAAGCTTGTTCCGTATTCTGGCATTTTCACACCGAAGTTTTCTGCTACTGTTGCACCAATATCAGCAAATGTTTGACGAAGTGGTAACTCTTGTCCGCCTTCTTTCATGCTTGGGCTATATGCTAATAATGGTACATATTCACGTGTATGGTCAGTACCAGGGTGAATTGGATCATTACCGTGGTCTGCTGTAATTAATAATAGATCATCTTCTTTTAGTTTTGCGAATACTTCTGGAAGACGTGCATCATATTCTTGCAGAGCTTCTCCGTATCCTTGTGGATCACGGCGGTGGCCGAATAATGCATCAAAGTCAACTAAGTTTAAGAAGCTAAGACCTGTAAAGTCCATATTTAATGTATCTACAAGCTTATCCATTCCATCCATGTTAGACTTCGTACGAAGAGATTCAGTTACCCCTTCACCATCATAAATATCAGAGATTTTACCAATAGCAATTACATCGTAGTCACTATCTTTTAATTCGTTCATTACTGTACGGCCGAATGGTTTTAATGCATAGTCATGACGATTTGGTGTACGTGTAAAGTTTCCAGGTTCACCAACGAATGGACGAGCAATAACACGACCTACCATGTATTTCTCATCTAATGTTAATTCACGTGCAATTTTACAGATTTTATATAACTCATCAAGTGGCACTACTTCTTCGTGTGCTGCAATTTGCAATACGCTATCAGCAGAAGTATAAACGATTAAAGAGCCTGTTTCCATTTGCTCTTGACCAAGTTCATCAAGAATCTCAGTTCCAGAAGCTGGCTTATTACCGATAATTTTACGGCCTGTTTTTTCTTCTAATTCATCAAGTAATTCTTTTGGGAATCCTTCTGGGAACACTTGGAATGGTGTATCAATGTAAAGGCCCATGATTTCCCAGTGACCTGTCATTGTATCTTTACCAGTAGATTTCTCTTGCATTTTTGTGTAATATCCAAGTGGTTTCTCTACTTTAGAGATACCTTTCATTTCTCGAATGTTACCAAGACCTAATTTCACCATGTTAGGCATTTGTAACCCATTCATATGTTCAGCAATGTGACCAATTGTGTCAGATCCTAGATCACCAAATTGCTCAGCATCTGGTGCTTCACCGATTCCCACAGAGTCCATTACGACTAGGAATATACGTTTATATTTATTCATAACTGCGACCTCCTATAAGTTCAGTTCTACTTCTTGTAGTATGTTCAAAACGCTATAAAGTGAAACTGTTATCCAAAAGAATTCTCATTGTCAAACAGTACTTCTTTAAATCATTTTCTAACCTATTTCGTTTACTTGAAACGATTCAAAAACATTTCTAGTTTTTTCTAAGTCAGATGTCAGACATCTGATACTGATATCATAACATGTTTACGCTTTCTTTTTAATACATTTTCGTAGAATTTCTCATTTTCTTCACACTTCTATTGTAATCCATTCTGCAACGAAGTGCTAATTTTTTTATGATTTATTTCTTCATATTAAAAATAAAAAGTAGCTCTAAAGAGCTACTTTTTATTTTACTTCTATTGTTTCTTCTTTATGTTCATGCAATTCGCCTTTTCTTACATGTACTTTCACTTTGTAAGCACCGTTCTCTTTGAAAGTATGTTTCGTTTCATACTCTCCTTTATTCCCTTCTTTCGCTGGAATAAATTCGTGTTTTTCAACACCATCTTTCCAAATCTCTAGTTGTACTTCAGCACCAGTTAATGCTTCTTCTTTTTGCTTTAAATGAACTTTCATTGTAGATTCAGCATTTGCCTTTATGTCTCCAGCCATAAGATGGATCATTGTGTCACTTTTATGATCTCCATGTCCTGCACTGTGATCACTATTTTCTTTTTTCGCATCTTCTACTTTCGCATTTCCTACAGCAACTTTTACTTCTGGCATAACGTGCATTTCACGTGCATTTGTGTGAGCGATAATATGGTATACTCCATCCGTTTCGAATGTTTTCTCTACTGCATAAACACCTTTTCCTTTATGCTTACCATCTAACATCTCGTGCTTTTCGTCGCCATCTTTCCAAATTTCAAACTTTACATCATCGGCATCCGTTACTTTTTCTTTCCCTTGTGTAACAAGTGCTTGTACTTCTGTTTTTTCACCTGGTTTAATTTCTTTCGGATTTGTTTGGACTGCTACTTTTACAGCTTCAAGTTTCTGTTCTTTTTTCGGTTCTTCTTTGTTTGTATTACAGCCAGCCAACGCTAGCATCGCGATAAATAAAGTTATAATCAGTTTTTTCATCATCATTTCCTCCTTTATACTTTATTTAGTATAGAGGAAATACATTGTAATATTCCAGTCTTCTGCTGAAAACAATATACGAAATGTTTGTGAAGTTTCTGTGAAACTGTCTTTCCCTCTTAATCTATGAAAAAAAGAGCATAGTAACTATGCTCTCGGATGAAACTGTTTATATACATCTTTTAATCTAGTTTTTGAAACGTGCGTATAGATTTGGGTCGTTGAAATATCTGCATGTCCAAGCATTTCTTGTACAGCACGTAAATCTGCTCCATTTTCTAATAAGTGCGTAGCAAACGAATGACGCAACGTATGAGGTGTAAGCTCTTTTTCAATGTTTGCTTCTTTCGCTAATCGTTTTAATATTTTCCAAAATCCTTGTCTTGATAATCGATTACCATGATGATTTAAAAAGAGTGCATCTACTACTTTTTTCCCCATTAATTCTCTTCTTCCTTTTTCAATATACTTTTGAATCGCTTCCGTTGCTAAACTTCCTAGTGGAATAATTCTTTCTTTATTCCCTTTCCCTATGCAACGAACAAATCCCATCGTTAAATGTACATCTTCTAAATTGAGTGCAATCAATTCTGAAACACGAAGTCCTGTCGCATACAGTAACTCTAGCATCGCCTTATCACGAATACCAAAAGCACTTGTCATTTTTGGTGTTTGAAGTAACGCCTCTACTTCATCAACTGATAATACTTTTGGTAATTTCCGTTCCCCTTGTGGCGTTTCAATATGTACGGATGGGTCGTGTTCTACCGCTCGTTCACGAAGTAAAAATTGGTGGAACGAACGAATTGATGCGATATGACGCGCCAATGTTTTCGAAGATTTTCCGTTCTCTTTTAAATACTGCAAAAAGTTAACAATGTGTAAACGGGTCACTTCATGAAAAGTTTTCGTCTGTTCCACATTTTGCAAATACTTTACGTAGCTTTTTAAATCCCGTTCATACGATACTACTGTATTCTTTGCTAATCCTTTTTCGACAACCATATAATGAATAAAATCTTTTAATTGATCTTCCACTCTACACTACTCCCCATTTTCATAGAAAAACATCATTCTATTTACGAAAGCATCCTTTGCCGGTTCTTCATTCCCTGATACTTTTTCTACAGTCTCTTCTTTAGGTTTTTCATAACGATGATAGCTTTCATATTCTTCATTTATCCATAGTATAGCGAAATAAAACAAAATCGTACAACTTGTAAATAATAAAAATACTTTTATTCCATCAAAAGTTAATTTTAAAGCTCGGCGCATTGTAAATTCCTCCAAAATATAAGTTATTACAACATATGCCAAGCTTTCACCAATTTATACCTTATTCAAATAAAAAACCTCTTCCTAGATAAATAGGAAAAGGTTATTTTTCATCCGTTTCATTTTCTTGACAATTTTTACAAATCCCATGGAATGTTAAACGATGATCTTTCACCTTAAAGCTCCAGTCTCGTTCTACTTTCCTTTCCACTTCACCAAGTAAATCTTCTTGTATTTCTTGTACAGCACCACATTGTGTACAAATCAAATGATGGTGGAAACGCTGCGCACCTTCTTGGCGTAAGTCATAGCGTGAAACACCGTCTCCGAAGTTAATCTTATCGACAACTTTTAACTCAGATAATAGTTCTAAAGTTCGATAGACGGTTGCTAATCCGATCTCTGGCGACTTTTCTTTTACAAGGAGGTAAACATCTTCTGCGCTTAAATGATCTTCTTCATTTTCTAGCAGCACACGAACTGTTGCTTCACGTTGCGGTGTTAATTTGTAGCTCGCTGCATGTAATTGCTTCTTAATTCGTTCAATTCTTTCTTCCATTCGGTACTACTCCCTCCTCGCCACTCTTACACCATTATATCAGAAGAAGGGCTTCTGTCAAAAGAAAAAACAATAAAAACAAATTGATAATTATTCTCAAAAAGTATTTATTTTTTATTAATAGCCTCAACGACTTCTTTCATTAAAACTGGTGATGCGTAAGCCTCCACACTAGAAGCAAGTGCTAACACCACTCCAATTACGAGAAAGAAGCATGTATAACGGATTAATAATGGTAATAGTGGCTCGGTTATTTTTCTAATAAATTGATGCCTAATCATCCGTAAAGAAAAACTTGCAGCAATGGTTGTCATAACGAGAAAGACTGGAATGATAATTAAATTTTGTGGCAAAACAGATACAAATGCTAATAATAGTCCATTCCATCCATGCTGACTTACTAAAAAACCAACTGTAAATCCAACGACAACTCCTTTTACAAATAATAAAATAAAAATAAGTGGTAATCCAATAATTGAAATTCCTAAAATCCAAATAAATCCGATGTATTTTAATTGCGAAAAGTAACTTTCTCGAAACATTTCGCCCGCAATGGCAAATTCTCCTTTAGAGACTTGTCCAAAAAAACGTTGTAAATAAAATGATAAATCTTGTTTTTGATTGATTTGTAAACTATTCACGAGAATGGCTCCGAATATTACTCCCATCAATAATAAAACAGCGTTAAATATATATAATGAAGAGTTTTCCTGTATGTGAGACATTACACGGTCTTGCCAATTTTTTCGCCACATTTTTCTTCCCTCCGTTCACACTCTTATTAAAAATGTATGAAAGAAAGAAAAAAGTATGACGAATTAACATTGAAATTCCGCTCTACTTTGCTAAACTAAAAAGTAGAGAATAGGAGGGATTTCTCTTGAAACCATTATTATTAGATTTTCCAACATTATTTCAAACTGAACGCTTGCAAGTTCGTAAACCATTTCCAGGTGATGGTGCAGAAGTATATGAAGCAATCCAAGCTTCTCTAGAAGACTTAGTACCGTGGATACCAATTAACGCTGAAACAGAAGAGAGTGCTGAAGAAATTGTTCGCGAAGCTCACGGACAGTTTTTACTTCGTGAAACACTTGATTTTCACTTATACGATAAAGTATCTGGTACATTCATCGGAGCAATTACACTAAAGCCTGAAAACTGGGATATTCCAAAGTTTTCACTTCACTTCTGGCTACATAGTGCCTATACAAAACAAGGCTATATGACCGAAGCTGTTAAAGGTGCAATTCAGTTCGCCTTTGATAAACTAGGCGCTAGAAGAATTGAAATTCGTACTGATGCAACAAATATAAATGCATGTAGCTTAGCAGAACGTCTAGAATTCATTCTAGAAGGGACAATGGAAAATGATTTCCTAGCACCAGATGGTAGCTTACGTGATGCACGTGTATATGCAAAAATCAATTAAAAAACACTCGCCTTTGGCGAGTGTTTATTTTTGTAGTTGTAAATATTGTACTGCAAACATCGTCTTCGCATCATGAATACGAAGATCTTTCATAAGAGTAATCGCTTCTTCTAACGATACTTCCATTAATTCCACAAACTCATCTTCATCTAACTCAGCTTTATTTTCTTTTCTTGTCAAACCTGTCGCCTTATATACATATAAAATTTCATCTGCGAATCCTGGAGATGTATAGAAAGAAGTAATGAGCTCCATATTTTCACATACATATCCTGTTTCCTCTTCTAATTCACGAACTGCTGTTACCTCAGGTTTTTCACCAGGTTCTAACTTGCCAGCCGGAATTTCTATAATCGCCTTTTCAAGTGCTTTACGATACTGCTCAACAAGCACAATTTTCCCCTCATCAGTAATAGCAATAATAGCAACTGCACCAGGGTGATTTACAATTTCACGTTTACTCATTGCTCCATTTGGTAATACTACATCATCAACACGAACTTTTATAACTCTACCATCAAAAATTGGCTCAGTTTTTACTGTTCTCTCTGCAAGATTACTCATACTACTTCATCTCCCTGTTCTATTTCCTATTCTTTCCTCATACATTTTACCACATTGAAAGGAGCGTGATAGAAATGAAAGTTTATATTTTACCAAATCGCGTCACTTTAGTCGGAAAAGCATGGCAAATTCGCCATAAGCTAAAGCAATATAGCAAAGAGTATACAACTGTACAAGAGTGGATTACAGCAAATAAAGTGAAACATTAATCATGCTTTTACGGGCAGTTAATGCGAAGCGGAAAGTAAACGTTTGTCAACCTCTTTTCCCTCTCGTACAATAAAGGTAAGGAGGTTGACCTATGAAAAAACGTCAATTAGGAAACTCAGATTTGTTTGTTACAGAAATGGGCCTTGGCTGTATGTCTCTCGGTACATCTGAAACAGAAGCTATGCATATTATCGATGAAGCGATCGATTTAGGAATTAATTTTTTTGATACAGCAGATTTATATGATTACGGATTAAATGAAGAATTTGTTGGAAAAGCCTTGAAGGGAAGAAGAGACCAAATTGTACTTACAACGAAGGTTGGAAATCGTTGGACAGAAGAAAAAAATGGCTGGTCTTGGGATCCTTCTAAAGCTTACATAAAGACTGAAGTAAAGGAAAGTTTACGTAGACTTCAAACTGATTATATTGACCTTTACCAACTTCATGGCGGAACAATTGAAGATCCAATAGATGAAACAATTGAAGCTTTTGAAGAATTGAAAAAGGAAGGGATTATTCGCCATTACGGTATTTCTTCTATACGCCCAAATGTCGTTCGTGAATATGCAAAACGCTCAAACATCGTTAGTGTACTAATGGAATATAACCTTTTAAATCGTCGTCCAGAAGAATGGTTCCCCCTTCTAAATGAACACCAAATTAGCGTCATTGCCCGCGGGCCACTTGCAAAAGGAATTTTAACTGACAATAATGCAAGAAAGATAGAAAGAGTAAAGGAAAAGGATTATCTCTCTTATTCTTACGATGAATTACATGCAACTCTAGCAAGTGTAAAAGAAATGATTGGAGAACGCTCTTTAACAGGAACAGCTATTCAATATTGCTTACATAATAAGACTGTTGCAGCTGTTATACCTGGTGCAAGCTCTCTTCAACAATTACAGGAAAATATACGAGCTAGTCAACAGTTACCTTTAACGAAAGAAGAATATATACAACTTCAAAAGATTGTTAAATATGACACATATGCTTTGCATCGTTAAAAATATCGAATTACCGATAAAACAGAAGACTGTCTCCAGTATTAGGAGACAGTCTTTTTTATAACGTATCATATTTATCAGGATTCGTTCCTACATGTAAATCACGATTCAACGTGTTAATTTGACGTATCTCTTCTTCAGTTAGTGCAAAATCAAAAATAGTAAAGTTTTCTTTAATACGAGATGGTGTAACAGATTTAGGAATTGTAACAATCCCGCTTTGAATATCCCACCTTAATATAACTTGTGCAGGTGTTTTTTCATATTTGTTAGCAATAGCCTGAATGATTGGATGCTGGAATACTTCTCCGCCCCTCATTAACGGACTCCATGCTTCCATTTGAATTTGCTCATCTTGACAATAATTTCGCAACTCAAATTGCGTCAACATCGGATGAAGTTCCACTTGGTTTACCATCGGCTTCACTTTGCAATTTGGTAATAATAGTTCTAAATGATGTTTATGAAAATTAGAAACACCAATCGCACGCACTTTACCTTCTTCATACAATTTCTCTAAAGCTCGGTACGTATCAACATACTTCCCTCTTACCGGCCAATGTATTAAATATAAATCTACATAGTCCATTTGTAATTTTTTCAAACTCTTTTCAAACGCCTCGAGTGTCTCCTCATATCCTTGATCGTCGTTCCATACTTTTGTTGTAATAAATATATCTTCTCTTGGAATTCCTGATTCACGTATCGCCTCTCCGACACCGCTTTCATTTTCATATACAGTTGCTGTATCAATCGAACGGTATCCAACCTCTAACGCTGTTTTTACTGCTTGCTTTACTTCGTCTCCTTCTTTCGCTTTATATACGCCTAGACCAATCATCGGCATTTTCACGCCATTATGAAGTGTAGTTGTTGGAATATGCACAGTCGTCTCCCTTTCATTGTTACATTTTTTATAAGCCACAATTTTATTTCAACAAGATTCATCCCAAAAGTCAAAACATACGTACAGTTTACATAACACTTTTATATAGCTAAAAAATAGCGTGAACTCATTCATTCACGTTATTTTTTCTCCATTCTTTCGCTTTTTCATCCACATTGCGCACAAACTCATTTTTTCCTTCCGTATATAACGCGCCATCATATGTATACTTTTCGGCTAATTCTTTCTTTAAGGTTGCATATGCCTCTGCTTCTTCACAATGAGCCATCATATAATCACGAAATGCTAAATGCCTTACTATCTCTGGATTTCCTTTTTCAAACACGTGTAAATGATACGAGCGTTTTTCTTCAGTTCCATGAATAAAATATCGGCGTCTTGAAATACCATTTTCCCCTTTTACGATGTAACCAAGCTCTATAAATCGTTCATTCCACCCATCTACTCTTTCGATATTTTCTACTTCCATGATCATATCAATAATAGGTTTAGCTGCCAGTCCGGGAACTGACGTACTTCCAATATGATGAATTTTTACCGTTTCTGGCATCGCTGATTTTAATCTTTTAGCCTCCATTTGAAATTTTTCACTCCAATGGTTTTCATGTGGAACAACGACAATTTTTCTCATTCTAACTCCCCTTTTCTTACAAGCTCGTCAAAAAATGATCAGTGGTATTTCACTGATCATTTTTTTATTATTTAAAGTCTTTCCAAGTAAGGTTACTTTCACTTAGCAGTTCTTCAAATGATTTATTCTTTTCACGTTCTTTTTGTTCTTGGCGCTTTCTTTCCAGTTCAGCTGCCTCTTTTTCCTCTTCCCTCACTTGCAACTCTTTCTTCTTACTCTTTAATTGTTGCATGAGTGAATCATTTAATTGATCGCCTAATGTAAGTGTTTCTTTCTTTTGGTTGATTCACTTGTGATTGTCTTTGCATTTGTCTTTGTTTCTTTTTCTTCATGCTACTCACCTTTTACTTTTTTCTCCATTATAGTAGATACACAATGAAATCGACAATAAAAAAGGGTCTTTACTCTATTATTCACTTTTTGTAAAAATGTTAATTTTTCGAAAAGACTAAATTTTTATGTAGCTATAATCCTATGAATCTATTAAAATTATGTCGTATGATGTCAGATTATAAAAAAGGAGAATTATATTATGTGGAAAAAAATTATTCCTGCCGTTGCTGTTTTAAGCACCATTACTTTTTCAAGCGTATTTGCCGCTCCCCCATCTCAGAATCCAGCTGAACAAAACCGCTACATAGACGTACAAATGCTTGGTATTAATGATCTCCATGGACAACTAGATACTGTTAAAAAAATCAATAATAAAGAAGCTGGTGGCGCTGATTACTTAGCTACTTATTTAAAAGAACATAAAAAACAAAACCCTAATACACTTCTCGTACATGCTGGTGATATCGTCGGAGCTAGTCCACCAGTTTCAGCATTATTACAAGATGAACCGACGATTGAATTTTTAAATGACTTAAAATTTGATGTCGGTACAATCGGGAACCATGAATTTGATGAAGGCATTGATGAAATGAAACGCCTCATTTACGGTGGATATCATGAAAAAACAGGAAATTTCAAAGGGGCTAACTTCCCCTATGTAGCTGCTAATTTCTATAACAAATCAACTGGCCGCTTATTTTTACCACCATTTACTGTAAAAATGGTAGATGGTGTTCCTGTAGGATTCATTGGGGTTGTTACAACTGATACACCAAATGTTGTTATGCCTACGATGCTTAACAATGTACAAATTACTGATGAAGTAGAAGCAATTAATAAATCAACACAACAATTAAAACGCCTCGGCGTTAAATCTATCGTCGTTCTTGCTCATGTCGGTGGAACAACCGATGAGTCTGGGGTAACAAATGGCGACCTTACTCGAATTGCAAATGAAACAGACCCAGAAGTTGATGTTATCTTCGGTGGACATAGTCATACGTATGTAAATGGTACAGTAAATAATAAACTAATTGTCCAAGCAAATTCATATGGAATGGCTTTCTCAGACGTCGATGTAACAATTGATCGTAAAACAAAGGATATTGTAAAGAAAAAAGCTGAAGTTGTTACAACGTATCATGAAGGTGTAGAACCTGATAAACAAGTAAAGAAAAAACTAGATCAATATAAAGAAAAAATCGCACCACTTGTAAATGAAGTGGTCGGAAAATCTACAGCACCTATCGACCGTAAACAAAATGATGCTGGTGAGTCCACTCTTGGAAATTTAGTTGCCGATGCTCAGCGTCAAACGATGCAAACTCAAATCTCCCTCATGAATCCTGGTGGCATTCGTAATGACTTAGATGCTGGTGATATTACGTGGGGTGAGTTATACGGCATTCAACCTTTTGGAAATCAATTGATTAAAGTAAATTTAACAGGTCAAGACATTCGCGATATTTTAAATCAGCAATGGCAAAAAGGAACAACAAGAATGCTTCAAATTTCAGGTATTCAATATACGTGGGATGCAAATAAACCAAACGGTGAAAAAGTTACAAATATACGTTTAACAAACGGAGAAGAATTATCTCCATCTACAACGTATAGCGTAGTTGCAAATGCCTTCTTAGCTTCTGGCGGTGATGGATTCGTATCATTTAAAAATGGTAAAAATGCAGAAACTGGGCCAAACGACTTTGAAGCGTTAGTCAATTACGTAAAACAATTAAAAGAACCAATTCAGCCAGTTATTGATGGAAGAATTCAAAAAGTAAATTAAGTGTTTCTCTAATAATAAATTTCATTTTTCACGCATAAAGGATTTGTACTGACCCTCTATTTTATACGTAATATACATCATAAAAAGGATACTCGTTCTTCTAATGAACACAGTATCCTTTTCTTTAGTTATCAAAATGTGATGTTTTGTCAACTTCATATTGCTGTAAAAATTGTTGCAACGCCTCTTCTACAAGTTTAGATTTTTGAATTCCTTTCGATTCTGATATAAGGTCCAATCTTGCTAATATTTCTGTATTAATAGAAAAGGTCCGTCTCTTTTTCTCTGTACTTTTACTCACAATTGGTGCAATTACTTCTTCTCTTTTTCTTAATAACTCATAAATGCTTTGTAATTGCTCATAAATTAATAATTGATAATCTGTTTTCTCATATTGAAGGGCGGTCGCTTCTTGGAGTTGTAAGTGACGTGGTTCTTCTCCATCTCCTACAAAAATACGTTTCTTCTGCTCTCCATCATATTCGTATCCAATCAATCTTAATTTCTTCGATAATGTATACGGGCTTATTTCAAGACGTTTTGCTATAATAGCGATGGATTCACGTCTATTTAAACCATCTATAATTTCTCCAATCGTCACAATTTCCCTCCTCCCGTGTTGAAATGACACTAGTATGGTATGTTACAATGATTTTCTAACAGTATATGCAAAATGAATAGCCTGTGCGATTCATACGATTTCACAAAAGGAGGTTTTCAATATGCTTTTTCGTAGCTACACCCCTCAGTTCTATAACGAAAACAAAAAACTTATTCCTAATAGTATCGCTACGATAGAAAGCGTTATGATTAATAATCGAAAACAAACTCTCCTTATGCGTGGACAAAACGTAGAGCAACCTATTTTATTATGCTGTCACGGCGGACCTGGGATGGCACAAATCGGATTTATTCGCCATTTTCAAAAAGAATTAGAGAAGCAATTTATTGTTATTAATTGGGATCAGCGCGGAGCTGGTAAATCCTTTTCAATGAAAGATTTCGGAGCAAATTTCACAATCGAACAATTCGTTTCCGATGCAAAAGAAGTGATTCAATATGTACTTAAAAAGTTCAACAAACAAAAACTATTTCTCGCTGGTCATTCTTGGGGAAGTATTATTGGGCTTAACATAGCACATCAATATCCAAAGTATATCGAGGCTTACATCGGTATTGGGCAAATTGTACATATGAAACAAAATGAAGAATTGCTATATCAACATTTAATTCATTCTGCAAAAAAACATGATCATAAAAAAGCATTAGCTTCCCTTTTAAAATTAGGCAAACCACCATTTTTAGATACGAGACGTCTCATTATTCAAAGAAAGTGGCTTGGCACATTTGGAGGCGCAATCCAAAACGGATCTTCCTTTTCTTTCATACGAAAAGGTTTCTTTTCTCCCGAATATACGCTATTAGATTGGTTCAAGTTTCTCGCAGGAAATTTAAAATCTGGCATTTTATGGGAAGAAATGCTGACAATCGATTTCTTTTCTTCTATCTCAAGTTTATCTATTCCAGTTTATTTTTGTTCTGGTCGCTATGATTATCAAACTCCTTATGCACTCGTTCAGGAATATTGCGATATTATTGAAGCGCCTATAAAAAAGATGATTTGGTTCCCAAATTCAGCACATTCTCCTGATTTAGAAGAACCAAAATTATTCGCTAATTCTTTACAATCAATTAAACAAGAGCTAGCTTTTCAGCATTAGTAACAAAAGGCTCTTTTACATTTCATAGAAAACATTTTATAATAATATGTCGCAAGTATGTATAAACATAGCAAAATGTTTCATATTTACTTGTCTTAACAGAATAAAAATTTAGGGAGATTACATTTATTATGAACGCTGTACTCGTCGCAGTAGCAATTATGCTATTGCTTAGTTTGTTACGTGTCCAGGTCATTGTCGCCATCATTGTTGGAGCTTTAACAGGCGGACTTATCGGCGGACTCGGTATTTCAGAAACGATTAACACTTTTACAACTGGTCTTGGAAACAGTGCTCCAATCGCTTTAAGTTATGCAATGCTTGGTGGTTTCGCTATTTCCCTTTCCAAAACAGGACTTCCAGATGCTATGATTCAAACTGCATTAAAATGGATTGGCAATGAACAAGACACGAAAAAACAAGTTTATTCTAAAATACTTATTTTATTCATTATTTTAACGATGGCTTGTTTCTCACAAAATGTGATTCCTGTTCACATTGCTTTCATCCCCATCTTAATTCCAGCACTTTTAAAAGTATTAAATGAGCTGAGAGTGGATCGCAGACTTGTCACATGTATTATTACATTTGGATTGATTACTCCTTATATGTGGATCCCTGCAGGGTTCGGAAAAATTTATCATGACGTATTGCAAACCAACGCTGCGCAAAGCGGCCTTACATTTGATGTCACACTTATTCCAAAAGCAATGACTATTCCAGCAATCGGTATGATTATTGGATTATGTGTAGCGGTATTCATTACGTACCGAAAACCTCGTACGTATGAAACAGAACAAATTCATACTACCGAAAATGAAATCGTTCCCTATACAAAACGTAGCATTACTTTCGGGTTATTATCTATCATTGCTACATTAACTGTTCAATTAACAACAGAATCAATGATTTTCGGTGCTTTAGCAGGTATTATCGTCTTATCAGTTAGTGGCAGTCTACCACTTAAAGAAGCAGATGCGATATTAACAAGCGGAATGCGTATGATGTCCTTTATTGGCTTTGTTATGATTGCTGCCGCTGGATTCGGCGCTGTTCTTCGAAAAACAGGACATGTTGAATCTCTAGTGCAAACGAGTGCACATATAATCGGAAATAACAAACCACTCGCTGCATTTCTTATGCTCGTTATTGGACTTCTCGTTACGATGGGAATTGGTTCATCCTTTTCAACCATCCCTATCTTAACAACCATTTTTGTACCTCTTTGCATTCAGCTTGGATTTAGTCCAATGGCCACAATTGCAATTATCGGTACAGCCGGAGCACTAGGTGACGCAGGATCTCCAGCATCGGATAGTACCCTTGGACCAACATCCGGTTTAAATGCTGATGGTCAGCACCATCATATATGGGATACATGTGTACCCACTTTTCTACATTACAATATACCGTTACTTATATTTGGCTTTATTGCCGCAATTACATTATAAAAAGGTGCGTATAAAACGCACCTTTTACTTTTTTATTTTTCCTTTTAATTGTTGAAAAGCTACTTTTCCGTTATCTTTGACATAGCTTTCAATTGTCGGTAGTGATGAACCTATCCATTCACACTCTATACTCCCATTCGGTCCAACAATTTTTAATTTATCTGGTATATGTATATTTAGAAATCTCGCTGACCGAATTAACTCAATAGCAATCTGATCACTTGAGGCTACAATTCCATCTATATACGGATTGTTTTGCAATAATGTAATAAATTGTTTATTTGTATACCCTTGTACACATTCTTCTCGATAAGAGATTCCTTCATCCCAAACAGCGTCTAAAAACCCTGCTATATGATCTTCCATTTCTTCACTTCCTTCTCCCTCACCGAAATATGCAAGAAAGTGACACCCTTTCTCTTTTAATAAAGAAACAGCTCTCTGTCCACTTTCATAATAATTTCCATGTGATTGTTGCTCATCGATCACAACAAACGGAAATGGAATTTCTCCTACACTTTTAAAAACTGCTCTCGTCAAAATAACACCTGCAATGTTATTTTGCTTCAGCATATGTATGTATCTATCTTTATTCTCTATATTACAAATAATGATTTGATAGCCTTCTTTATATGCTATTTCCTCAATACAATGTAGCAAAGTGATGTTTGATTGGTTACATAAATTATCTACAAGTAATGCAATTATCGTTGAACTCTCTTTAAATAGTGGCTTCGCTGCACTGTTTGGCCTATAACGTAATTCTTCAATTGCTTCCTTTACTTGTTTTACTGTGTCCTCATGAACGTATCCTTTTTCATTAATAACTCGTGAAACGGTTGCGACTGAAACACCTGCCAATTTTGCAACATCACGTATAGTTGCCACATCGTCACCCCTTAATATGGTAATAGATTACAATTTTACGGTAACCTAAATTACACTATCCGTCAAGATTAATAACTCATATTTCTGAAAATTGTTACATCATTTCACTAAACGATACTCCAACTGAATTTCATGTAAAATTGGAATATTATCATATCCCATACGTGGAATTTCTTTCTTTATTTTTCGTGCCTCCTCTACCGCATTCACATATAAATTAGTCATTACAAAATTACGTTTTTGGTAAAATCGTAACGCATTCATATTATCATTTGTTGTAATAAGCCAAACCTGTCTGCACCGTTCTTCTTCTGCAACTTGTAATACACAATCCACAAGTTTCGTCCCTATTCCTTTTCTTTCTTCAAAGCTATCTAGCGATACAATTTCGCATATATTTCCGGTCACTTCATACGTTATAATTCCGATTATTCTGTCATCTGAGAGCGCAACAAATCCTGGCAACTCTTCTAACTGATGTCCCTTACCACGTGAAACCATCAATGAACTTCCCCAGTTCTCACACATGAACATTCGGATTGTTTCTTTCATCGCTGGCGTAATTTTTTGTATATGCAGCATTTCCTATTTCTCCCCTTTTATATCATTGTGATACAATATAAGTGTATCACATGTAACGGTATTTGGAGGATGAGGTAAAGTATGAAACGTTTTTTTGCAGCATTGTTTACTATACTAGGTGCAATAACTGCCCTTGGGATTTTCTTTACAAATAAAGTGATGTACTTAAAGAAAAAAACAGAGGAAGAAGTACTCGAAAGAGAAACGAAAAAACATTTTCGTATAGAGGATTTTGATGCTCTTCATAAAGAAGAAATTCATATTCCTTCACAATTCGGATACGACCTTCACGGATATTACATTCCTGCCGGTCATTCCACCAATAAGTTTATGGTTTTTTGCCACGGTGTAACTGTAAATAAAATAAACTCTGTAAAATATGCAAACTTATTCTTAAAAAGGGGATATAACGTCCTCATTTACGATCATCGTCGTCATGGTAAAACTGGCGGAAAAACAACAAGCTATGGATACTATGAAAAACATGATTTAAAATCCGTAGTTGACTGGCTAAAAAACCGTTTTGGCACCAATATTACACTTGGTATTCATGGTGAATCTATGGGAGCTGCAACACTTCTTCAATACGCAGGACTTGTAGAAGATGGTGCTGATTTCTATATTGCAGATTGTCCTTTCTCTGATTTTCACGGACAATTACAGCACCGTTTAAAGGTTGAATTCCATTTACCAAAATGGCCTTTATTACCTTTAGCAAACGCATTTTTGAAAGTTCGTGACGGTTATACAATTCGTGAAGTTTCACCAATCGACTGTATAAAAAACATTAACAATCCCGTTCTCTTTATTCATAGTAAAGATGACGACTATATTTTAGCTGATATGACAAAAGCGTTATATGAAGCGAAAGAAAATAATAAGCAGCTTTATATTGCAGAACACGGTGCACACGCTTGCTCTTATAACGAAAATAAAGAAGAGTACGAAGCAGCCGTCGATCAATTTTTAAACACATATGTGAAAGAAACAAAAAACAGGCTTGCATAAGCCTGTTTTTTATTGCGCTAAAACGTCTGTAACTTGTTCCATATTTTCAGAAATCCATTGCATTGCATCATCTAACGTTGGGAATTCTGTCGTTTGAAATGTTACTTCATCTTGAAGTAACCAAACATCCTTTGCCTCTTGCCCTACACCTGCAATGGACCAATGTAACAAACTATATGGATGATTATCATTCAAAAATGATGCCCACGTGCGCTCATTTGCAATGTTTCGTAATGTATGTAATTGTTTATCCATCTCTCGTCACCTTACTCTAGTCAGTTATGAAAACTATTATAACACTCTCTTCTTTCTCAAACAAAGTGCTCTTTTTATATTGTCAAGCACTTCCCTTGATTATATGATGAAATTAAGCGTTTGGGAAGGAGGGATAACGTTGGCAAAAGTACAAATTAAAGTAAATGATAATGGCTCTTTTCGCGTTACAGGGGACGTGGAATTAGTCGACTCACAAGGGAATGTATTCCCAGCAAAACCGGCATTTTCTTTATGCCGTTGTGGTTTATCAAAAAATATGCCTTATTGCGACGCTTCGCATAAAGGTAAATTCGAATCTGTTGTTAGAGCACCAGAGGCAGAATAATTTTACATGTGACATGCACATTTTTTTGTGCATGTTTTTTCTTTTTAGCAACTCCGTTATATCCCTTCTCCTTACAACATTTCTAATACTTTTATTTCCATTCCAGCCTGCATATATTTTCACACAATTCTTCACATTCGAATATTTTTTACTAGCCTTTTATTTTTTTTGTGCTATAATTTGAGCAAACAGCATCCTTCGGGGTCGGGTGAAATTCCCAACCGGCGGTGATGAAGTGAAAACTTCTAAGTCCGTGACCCGTTTTCAACTCGAAAACGGTGGATCTAGTGAAACTCTAGGGCCGACAGTATAGTCTGGATGGGAGAAGGATATGTTTCTAGTTTTTTATATAGTGAATACACTTTTATTTCAGTATGCATATTTTTAAAGATTCATTTTGATTCTTTATATATGTTTAATTTTCTATACTTATTTTTTATACTGAAATAAAAAGAGACAACTAGCGTTTAAAAATTCGATATTTTGCTAGGTTTTTTCCTTATGCAGAAATATCAATTATCGTTAGGTTTCTTTCCTATGCTTTCGTATTCAAACTATATTTCTAGAAATCACGTCTCCCAAACCCCAAGGATATTAAATCCTTGGGGTTTTTTGATTTTTTTAGGAGAGGTGAAGAAAATGACAGATCAAGAATATATGAGGATTGCCCTGCAGTTAGCAGAAGGGACATCAGGACAAACAAGTCCAAATCCTATGGTTGGTGCTGTTGTTGTAAAAGATGGAAACATCGTTGGTATGGGGGCTCATTTACGAGCTGGTGAAGAACACGCAGAAGTTCATGCCCTTCAAATGGCTGGTCAGAACGCCAAAGACGCTACCGTTTATGTAACACTGGAACCGTGTAGCCACTTTGGAAAAACACCACCTTGTTGTGAATTGCTCATCGAAAAAGGAGTTAAGCGTGTTGTAATTGCTACTCTCGATTGTAATCCGCTCGTTTCTGGTAACGGAAAAAGAAGATTAGAGGAAGCTAGAATTGAAGTAACGACCGGTGTTCTTGAAGCAGAAGCAGTTTTATTAAATCGCTACTTTTTTCACTACATGAAAACGAAGCGCCCTTTTGTAACAATCAAAACAGCGATGAGCTTAGATGGAAAAACAGCAACTGTAACTGGTGAAAGTAAGTGGATTACAGGTGAAGAAGCACGTGCTGATGTTCACCAATATCGCCATACACATGATGCAATTCTTGTTGGAGTGAATACAGTTATAGCTGATAATCCTCATTTAACAACAAGAATTCCAAATGGTGGGAAACATCCTATTCGCGTTGTTTTAGATACCCATTTACGAACGCCACCATCTTCTCATGTTATAACAGATGGTTTAGCACCGACATGGATTATTGTCGGTAAGGATGTAAAGGAAGAGAAGATATCTTCTTATGAATCTAAAAATATAGCTATATTCCAAATGGAAACGAAACATATAGAAATCGAGGACCTTCTTTCCTTTCTTGGAGAGAAACAAATTCTTTCTCTATTCGTTGAAGGTGGCCAATCGATTCATGCAAGTTTCTTAAAAACAAACAATTTTAATGAAATTGTAACCTATATAAGCCCGAAATTAATTGGTGGGAAAGATGCTCCTACTTTATTTGGAGGAAATGGTTTTTCAAAATTACAAAATGCGCTTTCCTTGAAAATTCAAGAGATGAAACAAATTGGTGATGATATAAAAATCGTTGCGAATGCCCGAAACGAGGTGACGAAATGTTTACAGGAATTGTAGAAGAATTAGGAACGATAGCAAACATGCAACAAAGCGGAGAAGCGATGAAATTAACGATTCATGCAAAGAAAATTTTATCAGATGTTCACTTAGGTGATAGTATCGCGGTTAACGGTATTTGCTTAACTGTAACAAGCTTTACAACTACTTCATTTACAGTTGATGCAATGCCTGAAACGATGCAGTCGACATCACTTCGCATGCTTAAACCGCACTCTAAAGTAAATTTAGAGCGAGCAATGGCTGCAAACGGACGATTCGGTGGACATTTCGTTTCAGGACATATTGATGGAATCGGAACGATTTTAAATAAAAAACAACATTACAATGCCGTCTATTACAAAATAGCAATTTCTGATGAACTACTGCGCTATTGTTTGCAGAAAGGGTCCATTGCTGTTGATGGAACGAGTTTAACGATATTTGATATAGACGAATCTTCCATAACGATTTCACTCATCCCGCACACAGTAAGCGAATCTGTCATTGGAGCAAAAAATGCCGGAGATATCGTAAACATTGAGTGTGACATGATTGGTAAATATATTGAACGCTTTATTACTAAACCTACAAAACGAGTAGGTTCAATGACCGAAAGCTTTTTACAAGAAAACGGATTTCTATAAGGGGGAAGCACAATGTTTCATCGTATTGAAGAAGCTCTAGAAGATTTAAAAAAAGGTAAAGTCGTTATCGTATGTGATGATGAAAACCGAGAAAATGAAGGCGATTTTATTGCTTTAGCAGAGTACATTACACCAGAAACAATAAATTTTATGATTACACATGGCCGTGGTCTCGTTTGTGTACCGATTACGGAAGGATACGCAGAACGTCTACAATTAGAACCAATGGTATCTCATAATACAGATTCACATCATACTGCGTTTACAGTGAGCATTGACCATGTCTCTACAACAACAGGGATTAGCGCTCACGAACGTGCAACTACGATACAAGAATTGTTAAACCCCGCATCAAAAGGTGCTGATTTCAATCGACCTGGACATATCTTTCCATTAATTGCGAAAGAAGGCGGTGTCCTGCGTCGTGCAGGTCATACAGAAGCTGCTGTTGATTTAGCAAAGCTATGCGGTGCCGAACCAGCTGGAGTTATTTGCGAGATTATAAATGAGGACGGCACGATGGCACGTGTACCTGATTTAATAGAATGCGCAAAACAATTTGATATAAAAATGATTACAATAGAAGATTTAATTGCTTACCGCCGCCATCATGAAACACTTGTGACGAGAGAAGCGGAAATTACATTACCTACAGATTTCGGTACTTTCCACGCAATTGGCTATTCTAACTCATTAGATACGAAAGAACATATCGCACTTGTAAAAGGTGATATTTCAACAGGTGAACCGGTACTTGTACGTGTTCATTCTGAATGCTTAACAGGAGATGTATTCGGTTCACATCGCTGCGATTGCGGACCACAACTCCATGCAGCACTTGCTCAAATTGAGCGTGAAGGAAAAGGTGTTCTTCTTTATATGAGGCAAGAAGGAAGAGGCATTGGGCTTCTTAATAAGCTTCGTGCTTATAAATTACAAGAAGAAGGATTCGATACTGTAGAAGCAAATGAAAAACTCGGCTTCCCTGCTGATCTTCGTGATTACGGTATCGGTGCTCAAATATTAAAAGATTTAGGTTTACAGAGTTTACGATTATTAACGAATAACCCAAGAAAAATTGCTGGCTTACAAGGTTACGATTTAGAAGTAGTCGAGCGTGTACCGTTGCAAATGCCAGCAAAAGAAGAGAATAAATCGTATTTACAAACGAAAGTAAACAAATTAGGACACTTACTAAACTTATAATTAAAGGAGAGATTTATTATGGTATTCGAAGGTCATTTAGTTGGTACAGGATTAAAAGTTGGAGTTGTTGTTGGACGTTTTAACGAATTTATTACAAGTAAGTTACTTGGCGGCGCTTTAGACGGATTAAAGCGTCACGGTGTAGAAGAAAATGATATTGATGTTGCTTGGGTTCCTGGTGCATTTGAAATTCCTTTAATCGCTAAAAAGATGGCTAGTAGCGGAAAGTATGATGCTGTTATTACATTAGGTACTGTAATCCGAGGTGCTACAACTCACTACGATTACGTTTGTAATGAAGTAGCAAAAGGTGTTGCGTCTTTATCACTACAAATGGACATCCCAGTTATTTTCGGCGTATTAACGACAGAAACAATTGAACAAGCGATTGAACGCGCAGGTACGAAAGCTGGTAATAAAGGATATGAATCAGCTGTTGCTGCAATTGAAATGGCTCACTTATCAAAACAATGGGCATAAAAAAAGAGGCTACGGCCTCTTTTTATTTTTTCACCTTTTTTTGTACATCTTTTATTAATTCATTCATCGTTTTTCCTTCTGTTTTTATATGAAGAGCTTGTGCTGTTCTCCATACATTCTCTCTTTTTTTCGCTTCTTCTATAATAGTAATTTCTTTTCTAACTTCCTTTAAATCTTTTCCTTCCGTTTTCAATCCAAAATGTTCAGCTTTCGTTCGAAAGTGTTGTTCGATTCTTTGTTGCATCTCTTTTTGTTCAGGATTTTCAGCAGCCTTAACTGGATCAGAACTTATTGCTTTTATTAAAATTAAACAAGTCATAATCGCTAATATGTATTTGTACATGTAAAATCCTCCAACCCAATATAAATTACATATTTACTATGTACAACTAGGGCTTGGAAAATTCGTTCACAAAAATTCTTTTTTTCGTTCAAAAACCAATAGTAACAGGCGTTCACAACTATTTATTACATTTTATTTACAAAAAAAGCAAACCCTTTTACAAGTTTGCTTTTTCATCTATCTTATAATGCACACTCTTCAATCTCAAATCCTAAATCTGCAATCATACCCCAGTCTGCAGTCGGCTCTTGTCCAGCTGTCGTTAAGTAGTCCCCGACAAAAATAGAATTTGCTGCAAATAAACCGATTGGCTGTACAGAACGTAAATTGATTTCACGTCCTCCTGAAATACGAATTTCTTTTGTCGGGTTTACAAAACGCATCATTGCCAGTACTTTTAAACATTCTACTGGCGTTAACTCTTTTTGCCCTTCAAGAGGTGTCCCCTTTACAGCAACAAGGAAATTACAAGGGATAGAATCTGCATCTATACGTTGTAATTCAAATGCAATTTCAGCACGCTCTTCAATTGTTTCTCCCATGCCAAAAATCGCTCCAGAGCATGGGGAAATGCCCGCTTGTTTTGCTTTTTGAACTGTATCAACACGATCATCATACGTATGAGTTGAACAAATACTATCGTAATTATTTGCATGTGTATCTAAGTTGTGGTTATAACGGTGCACGCCTGCTTCCGCTAAACGTCCTGCTTGATCTTCATTTAAGAAACCTAAACAACAACAAATCTTCAAGTCTGTCGTTTCACGAATTTCCTTAACTGCTCCAATTACGTGATTTACCTCTTTATCCGTCGGACGACGACCAGACGCTACAATACAATATGTACCTGCTTTACGGCGTATTGCTTCATGTGCCCCTTCTACAATCTTCTCCTGCGTTAACCATGCATATTTATCAATCGGTGCTTCTGAAATAATAGACTGTGAGCAATATCCACAATCTTCAGGACATAATCCAGATTTCGTATTAATAATCATATTCAATTTTACTTTCTTACCAAAGTGATGATGGCGAATAATGTAAGCCGCATTCATAATTTCTAAAACTTCTGTATCATCAGCTTCTAATATCGCTATTGCATCTTCTTTTGTAATCATCTTCTCTTCCACTACGTCGTATGCAAGTTTTTTCCAATCCCTTTTTGTTTGTACTTGTTTCATTTCATCTCTTCCCCTCTTTTGTTATATGTATAAATAAAGCATGATACGTTGCCATTATCCCTTCATTTCCCGTGAAGTCTCTTTCGTATATGCGTAGCATCGCACGAAAGAGTGAGGGACTTTGACAATATGATCCTTCATTGCTATTAGTTGCTCCTACTTTTCGAATAGAATGCAGAAACTCCTTAACTTCTGTAAAACTCTCTATGTAACATGTTTCAGAAACATGCACATCCCCTGTTTCTATCTTACATATATGAAGCAACTGATCTTTTGAATAAAAACGTTGACCAATCGATGTTTCATTTTTTATATTTCTTTCTTCTTTCGCACGTTGGAACGAAGCATGCAATTCTTGAAATGTTTCATGTCCAAACGTTGAAAAGAGTAATATCCCATCTATAGACAAATGTTGAAATAAATTTCTTAACACTTGTTGTAAATTATTTAACCATTGAAATGTAGCATTTGAAATAATGACATCATATGATTCTTCTAATCGTAATCGCTCAATATCTTCACAGTGAAACGTTACATTTTTTACATTTTGTCTAGTTTGCGCAATCGCAATCATACTTTCAGCAAAATCAACTGCTGTAATATGTGATTTCGGAAATAACTTTGATAATTGCTCTGTTACATACCCCGTCCCGCATCCTAGTTCTAAAATACGTATTGATGCCGTTTCACTATATCGTTCCTTTAAGATTGAAAGTAATGAATGTGCCATCTTTTTTTGTACATTTGCATATCGATCGTAAGATACGGCTGCCCCATTAAACCGTTTTTGTAGTAACGTTTTGTTGATCATGTCGTATCCCCTCTACAAATTGAATTATCTCATTTGCGCAATATTCGAAATTCATCACACATAATGCATGCCCTGCTTCACTTACTACTTTCAGCTCGCTGCTGCTATTCTCCGTCATACTACGTGCCGCAGACAATGGGCATATTACATCCTGTTCTCCGTGAATAAGTAGTATAGGTACTTTAATTTCTTTTAGTTCTTCTCTCATATCTGTTTCTATTAAATAATCTAAACCTAGTTGTAAAGACTGAATAGAATCACCTTTAAAACGGTCTACAATGTCTTCAAAGTTTTTATTCTCTTTTAGCTCATCTTTCGTAAACATATTTTCATAAAACCGCTTGAGCGTATCTTCTTTCCTTCTCGCCAAATTCCTTTTCAGCCGTTCTACATGCAAAGCATTCCATCCGTTACTGTAATCGCTCGTATTTGTAAATTTAGCAGTACCACCAATTAATACGATGCCTTTTGCCTGAATCTTTTTATAAGCTTCAACTGCTGCTAACGCTCCTAGTGACCATCCAACCAATATTACGTTGTCATTATGCGCTACATCTATAATTCGTTCCGCAAATTCACTTCGTTCTTTCACATTACGCCAATCTATGCATTGAACAGAATATCCTTTAAAATACGGAAGTACTAAATCCCAAATATTCTCTTCCATTCCCCATCCGGGGATAAAAATAATCTTTAGCTCATTCATACGAAAAGCTCCTCTTCTTTCGCAATGTGGATAATTCGGTCAATAGCCCATTTTAAATCAGCTATTGTATGTTGCGATGTAACTGCAAAGCGAATTCGAGAACTATGAACCGGCACAGTTGGCGGACGAATTGCAATAGCCGCAATCCCTGCCTCTTGCAACCTTTTACTAAACCGTAAAGCATGTTCATTTGAACCGACTACAATCGGTACAATATGAGTTGAACTATTTCCAATATCAAAACCAGCATCCCTTAATTTAGTTCTGAAGTATTCTCCGTTTGCTATAAGGTTCTCTCTTCTTTCGTTATCTTCTTTTACAATTTCAATTGCTTTTTGCACTGCTCCTAACGTACTTGGTGGTAAGGCTGTAGTAAAAATAAAGCTTCTCATCATATTTTGTAAATACTCTATATAAATTTCATCACCTGTCAAATACGCACCATAACACCCTAAAGCCTTGCTAAACGTCCCCATATGTATATCAATTTTTTGAGAAAGATTTTTTTCTATATGAGATAACCCAGCTCCGCCGATTCCATATATTCCACTCGCATGTGCTTCATCGACTATAATGATTGCCCCATATTTCTCTTTCAGCTGTACTAAATCTCTCAAATACGCAGTATCACCGTCCATACTAAAAACGGTATCTGTTACGATTAATTTCCTTTTTTCAGGCGAAGCCATTTTCAACAACTTCTCTAAATGATCCAAATCATTATGACGATACCTTTTATGCTCTGCTCCGCTTAATATGATTCCATCAACAATACTTGCGTGATTTAACTTATCACTAAAAACAATATCGTGCCGAGAGGCTAAAGAAGATATGGCACCTATATTTGCCGTATACCCACTATTTACAATTAAAGCTCTTTCAGTACCTTTCCAGTCACATATGCTTCTCTCAACCTCTTCATATAATAGATGATTTCCTACAACGAGACGAGAGGCAGTCGCTCCAGTTCCATATCTTTTTGTACAGGCAATAGCAGCTTCTTTTAACCTTTCATCTCCAGCTAACCCTAAATAATTATTTGACGCTAAATTTAACATCCTTTTTTTATCTCGAATAAGCCAAGTCTCTTCTGCCTTCTCTGTTACATGCAAATCACGATACTGCCCTTGCTCATGTAATTGTTGTAATTTACATTGAAGGTGCGCCCGCCACGTTTGATTCATTTTGGATAAACTCCTCTAATTTTGAAATCATAATATGTTCTTTTGCAGATTCTAATACTTCTTCTTTCGTAAACTCACCTGCAAAGAATGGTAATAATCCTAAAACTGGTACCCCGCTCAGCTCTTCAATCATCTCTTTATTTTCTTGCACTCTTTCCATTTCACATTCTTTGCAACCTGATAAAATGACACCCGCTACGGTTAAGCCATGCGCCTTCGCGTAAGCAATGGTTAACACTGTATGATTTACTGTTCCTAATGTAGGACGAGCTACTACAATAAGAGGCAACTGTAATTCTTTTGCAAAATCAATTACTAAAGCATCTTCTGTATATGGGACAGCAAGCCCACCTGCTCCTTCTACAAATAAGCTATTAAACTCTTTTAATAGTCCATTATAGTAATCAGTAATTTCTTTTAACTTTACTACTCTTCCAGCTCTTTTCATGGCAAGTCTCGGAGCAAGTGGTTCTTCAATAGAATAAGGGCAAATTTCATTTTCTTGTGTCGGTACACCTGATAATGATTTTAACCTTGCCGCATCTCCCTCAGGGTTTGATGCAACATGCCCACTTTGCAACGGTTTATATACCCCTACGTTATATCCTAATTCTCTAAATACACCTGCTATAGCACCTGCAACTACTGTTTTTCCAACTTCAGTATCAGTTGCTGTTATGAAAAAACCACTCATTATTCTCCCTCCGTAACATCCGAGATTGCCTTATATAAAATGCGTAACATATCATCAATCTCTTCAAAAGTAGAAGCAAGTGGCGGCATAAATACAATCGTGTTACCTAGCGGTCGTAAAATCATACCCAGCTCTCTTGAGCGTTTACATACTTGAACACCGACTCTCTCTGTCCAGTCAAACGCTTCTTTCGTTTCCTTATTCTTCACAAGCTCAATACCAACCATTAATCCGCACTGACGAATATCACCTACATGTTTATAAGCAAAGAGCTTTTCTAATTGCGCTGCCACATAATCCGTTTTACGTGCCACTTCTTCTATTAAATTTGTTTTTTCATATAGTTCTAGATTCGCGATTGCTACGGCACACCCTAACGGATTGCCTGTGTAGCTATGTCCATGGAAAAATGTTTTTTGTTCTTCATATTCTCCTAAGAAGGCATTATATATTTCATCTGTCGTTACCGTAACTGCAATTGGTAAATATCCACCTGTTAAACCTTTCCCAGCAGTTAAAATGTCTGGCGTCACATTTTCATGTTCACAAGCAAACATTTTCCCTGTACGCCCAAATCCAGTTGCTACCTCATCTGTAATAAATAATACATTGTACTTAGTACATAAATCGCGCAGTCCTTTTAAATATCCTTTTGGCATTGTAATCATCCCGCCAGCACCTTGCATTAATGGCTCTACAATGATGGCAGCTACTTCTTCATGCTTTTCTTTCAACAATTCTTCCATTTCTTCTAAATGGCTTTTTACAATTTCCTCCTTATTATTTCCGTAAGGAGAACGATATGTATATGGATACGGCATTTTAATCGCATCAAATAAGAGCGAACTATACACTTGGTGAAACAAGTCTATTGCTCCTACTGAAACAGCTCCAATTGTATCACCGTGATATGCTTCTTTTAATGTAACGAATCTTTGTTTCTTTGGTTTCCCTTTATGCTGCCAATATTGGAAAGCCATCTTAATTGCAATTTCAACAGCGGTAGAACCTGAATCAGAATAGAATACCTTCTTCAATCCATCTGGTACAACCTCACTAATTTTTTCTGCTAATAAAATAGATGGAACGTTAGCAAGTCCTAGCATAGTAGAATGAGCAATTTTATTTAATTGCTCACGAATTGCTTCATCTAATTCCGGTACTTGATGTCCGTGAACATTTAACCATATAGATGAAACACCATCCCAATATTCATTACCATTTACATCGTATAGCTTTCTTCCCTCTCCACGTTCAATAATGACAGGATCTTCTTCTAAATAATCTTTCATTTGTGTAAATGGGTGCCATACGTAAGCTTTATTTTTCTCTGCTAATTCTTCATATGTATAAGATGATTTTTCAATCGTTTTACTATTTATTGTCACAATTGTCACCCCTAATGTTAACTTGTTTACAAATAAAGTTAACATTAAATCTGAATGACTGTCAATTATTTTAAAATCAAATAGTTCTTAAAAAAGAACAACTTATCATACGATAAGTTGTTCTACTTTCCATGCTGTATCTTTCCAATTTCTAAAATAATTTCTTCATCTTTTTTTCCCTCTGTATTAATTCCAAGCTGCTTCGCATGCTCAATTAATAAATCATGACGCTGCTCAAATCTAGCCTTATTTACTTCTTTCGTAATTTCTTCTTTTGTTTTTCCATCACTAGAAACCCCTAGTTTCGTAGCTGCTTTCTCCATCGACTTCTTCTCTTCCGCTTCTTTCGCTTTCTTCACTTCTGACTGCTGTACTTGCTTTTGCTTCGCTTGCTCTGATTCAGCTGCAAAAGCTGTGTAAATGCCAGCACTTCCGCCAATGACTAGTAAGGTGGTAAAAAGAATTATTTTTTTCTTCACTCTTTCCTCCCCTTTCAAATTCATTATAACGCACATTTTTTAGTGTTAAAACCTATCTCCTTTATTTCCCTAAAAAAATATCACATATTTTTATTGACATGTATGATGAATATATGATAAAAATTTAACTAACATCATATGAATCGGCGTTGATAGGATTTAGTAGTATTTCGATTTCTGATTTCAGAGAGCTGGTGGTCGGTGCGAACCAGTACAGAGCGAATTATGAATTACCCCCTGGAGCTTCTTTTACGAAACGTAAGGAGTAGTGAAAGACGGTTATAGACCGTTATGTCTAAAGAGTGGTGAAACGAAACTGTTTCACAATTTAGGGTGGTACCGCGAATTTTTCGTCCCTGCATATATTGCAGGGGCGTTTTTATTTTATAAGCGCATATCATATGACCCTTTATTTTGTGATACATTCATTTCACAAGCTAGGGTGGTACCGCGATTTCTTCGTCCCTGCATAATTATATGCAGGGACGTTTTTTTATCCAATCATTTCCGTATCATATAGAAGGACTAACAATTACCGGTAATTTGTCACAAAATTCTAAATTTTAGAAGGAAATATACAATATTTGGCGAATTTTATATAAAAAAGAGCTATTTCACATTACTTAGGAGGGGAAAACAATGGTTTCAAAAATTGAGTCTGTTCTTTTAACAATTTTTATCTTTTTCTGTATTGGTTTTAGTGTTATTCAATTAGAAGTTTCACCACACATCCCAATTTTATTTGGTATCGTTCTTTTATTAGCATTTGGATTCTTGAAGAAAATCTCTTGGTCTACTATGGAGAAAGGGATGATTAGTAGTATTTCAGCTGGCATTCCATCTATATTTATTTTCTTACTTGTAGGCGTATTAATTAGCGTTTGGATCGCAGCTGGAACTATTCCCACTTTAATGGTATACGGCTTCCAACTTGTATCTCCAAAAATTTTCGTTCCAACTGTTTTTGTTGTTTGTGCAATTGTTGGAACGAGTATCGGTAGTGCATTTACAACTGCTGCAACTGTAGGACTTGCCTTTATGGGAATGGGTACTGCCCTTGGATACGATCCAGCTCTTATTGCTGGTGCAATTATTTCTGGTGCATTCTTCGGAGATAAAATGTCTCCTTTATCTGATACAACAAACTTAGCGCCTGCTGTAACAGGTGTAGATTTATTTGAACATATTCGTAACATGCTTTGGACAACAGTGCCAGCTTTCATTATTGCTTTTATCGCATTTTTCATTTTAGGAAGCGGATCTGGTGGAAACGTTGATTTCTCAGCATTTATTAACACACTAGAAAAAAATGCAACGATTTCTATCGTTACACTGATTCCTATTTTATTACTGTTCCTATTCGCATTTAAAAAGGTACCCGCAGTTCCAACATTACTTGCAGGAATTGTGGTAGGGATTATTATTCTCTTTATTTTTAAACCTAGCACTTCTTTAGCTGATTTAATAAAAATTATGCAAGACGGTTACGTTTCTAAAACTGGTATCCAAGACATTGACAGCTTATTATCTCGCGGTGGCCTGCAAAGTATGATGATGTCAATTGCTCTTATTTTCCTAGCTCTTTGTATGGGAGGATTATTACAAGGAATGGGTATTATAGCGCAGCTGATGAATATTATCTCTAGCTTCGTAAAAACTAGTACACGCTTAATTATTTCTACTGCTTCAACTGCAATTGGTGTAAACTTCTTACTTGGTGAGCAATACTTATCTATCGTTTTAACAGGACAAGCATTCGCTAATAAATACGATGAAGTCGGTTTAGAACGTCGTAATTTATCACGAGTATTAGAAGATGCTGGTACAGTAATTAATCCACTCGTACCATGGGGTGTCAGTGGCGTATTCTTAACAAACGTTCTTAGCGTTCCAACATTCGATTACTTGCCATACGCAATCTTCTGTTTAGCTTGTCCAGTCGTAACCATTATCGTCGGTTTTACTGGATTCGGTCTTTCATGGAAAAAAGAAAAAGCAGTACCAGTTTCATAATATAACAAAAAGGATTACCAAATCGGTAATCCTTTTTATATTTCTCGACTATCTATTCGCTTTCTTTCTTCTAAATAACATAAGTAATCCCGCTCCAACAAACGCAAGACCAGCTCCAATTGTAGAAGCAATACTTGCACCTGTTTTCGGTAAATCACGTTCATCTTTTTCAGCTTCTTTATTTTCACTTACAGTTGTTGTTTCTTTTGTATTTTGATCATCTGTTGTAGTTTGTCCAGATCCAGTATTGTTTCCATCTTGCTTTGGTTCATTACCATTATTACCTTCTTCTGTTGGTGGTGTTGGGTTTTCTCCATTACCTGTTGGCGGTGTCGTTTGGTTTTCTCCACCACCTGTTGGCGGTGTTGTTTGGTTTTCTCCACCACCTGTTGGCGGTGTTGTTGGATTTCCTTCACCAGTTTCTTTATCATCATTCTTCTTCGTTATATCAATTACATATTTAGCAAATTCATTTTCAGATGGTCCAACATATGATATCTTCCCATCTTTCTTTATATAATTTTGTGCATTTGGTGAAGAATCAAATGTTGTAATTAACTTATCTGCAACAATCGGTTTAAATGTCCAATTTTTATCTGCTGTCGGATTAATAACCGGTGTTTCTTGCATATATTTCACTATGATTTGACGTGTTTCATCTTGTGATTGGTAAATAACTTCTCCTTCACTTACACCAGGGAACGTTTTACTGCTACCGCGATAATTATTTGTAGCAACGATGAACTCTTGATTGTCAGCTACTGGCTTACCTTCATATGTCATATTTACAATACGATTCGCATTTGCATTTACAACTTTTCCATCTTTATCGTATTTCGCCGGTTGTGTTACATCAATTTCGTATTTTAAGCCATCTAAAATATCGAAGTTATATGTAGGATAGCCTATATTTACTAACGGCTGTTCTTCTGTTTTCGTTGGATCAATTTGATTAAACTGACCTGCAGACATTTCAAGCCATTCTTTCACTTGTGCCCCATTTACTTTTACAGCATATAACGTATTTGGATACACGTATAAATCTGCAACGTTTTTAATTGCTAACGTTCCAGCTGGAATATCCGTATAATATGTAGCACCGTTTCGGCCACCTGCTTTAAATGGTGCACCTGCAGATAAAACCGGAATATCTTTAATCTTTTCGTACTCTGGTTTTTTAAGTTCTTGTTCTACATACCATTTTTGCGCATTTGTCACAATTTGTACGGAAGGATCATCTTGTACTAATGAAAAATAACTATTAATTGGTGCTTTCGTTTCACCTACAGGTGTATTTACATAGTCGATTGTCGCTTGATGCTCATCTTTAATTTCATTAACTAATTTTTGATCAGATTCTACTAATGGGGTACCTTTACTATTAGCAATCGGACGAAGTTGCGGCTTAGATTGATCTTTTTGTACTTCCCATTTTCCGTTTACCTTTTTCAATTGCATATCAATAATACCTAAGTTACTACCAAAAACACCAGGCATTACAACCGGAACACCATTAAATACGTCCTTCACTTCAGTATGTGAATGTCCCATTAATACTGCATCTACGCCAGGAACTTGTGTTGCTAAATGATATGATGCATTTTCCATTTTATTCGCTTCTTTATATTCGCTCTTATCGACCCCTGAATGAGCCAATGCAACGATAATATCTGCACCCTCATCTTGCATTTTCTTCACCATTATTCTTGCTGTTGCGACGATGTCTTTCGCTTTTACTTTTCCTTCTAAGTTCGCTTTATCCCAGTTCATGATTTGTGGTGGAACAAATCCCATTACACCAATTTTCACTATTTGTTTTTGGCCTGCTTCATCCACTACTTCTTTCTTTAAAATATGATATGGTTTAAAATAATTTTCATCGTTCTCTTCCTTATCATCATGGTCAACTTTATAGACATTCGAGTTAATAACCGGGAAATCCGTTTTTTCAATCACTTTGTTTAAATAATCTAAACCGTAGTTAAATTCATGATTCCCAAGAGAGATGACGTCATACTTCATTAAATTTCATTACACGATATAATGGATGTGTATAACTAGGATCCACACGATTCTTCGGATCTTTTATTTTATTCGCTACATAATCTCCAAGCGGTGTCCCTTGTAATGCATCTCCATCATCAAATAGGACAGAGTTCTTCACTTCTTCACGTGCTTTATTAACGAGTGTTGCCGTTTGTACGAGACCTACTTTATTATCTGTTTTCGTTTGATAATAATCGTAATTCATTAAGTTAACGTGAATATCTGATGTTTCTAGAATTCGTAAGTTAACTGTACTCTCCCCAGTGTTCTCATCTGCATGAGCTGTTGCTGGCATTACTTGCGGTGCCATTACACCAATCGCAAGAGTTGCTCCAGCTAGCATTTTTTTTGACTTTTTCACAAAAAATCCCCCTTATACAATTACCAGAAATAATGAAATGAATCCCTATCTGTCTCTAACCACATACCTTTTTTCTTCTATTAGAGACACAATTTTCATTTCACCCTGCGCTAACGAGTAGTCCCCTTAAACGCCCGATTGATGAAGACTATTAATTAAAAGGAAATAAAGCTCCCACTAGTTAAAGTTTCACCTTATCTGACATTATCATATATAAAGTTCTTTCCTATCGTCAATATTTTTTGACAAACTTCAACAAATTTTCTGTAAAGTTATTATAAACTTTTCATAAACATATAATATGCCCTTACATTGCTAATACTGCTGAATATGATACAATTACCAATTACAAGGAGGATGAATTTATGAAAAAAGTCATCTTAACAATTGTTTGTCTCCTCCTTCTGATCATTTCTTATTCTTATTTTGAAAAGAACGACGAGACAAAACAAAATGAATCTGAAGAAAAAACAGAAAAAACATCTGCCCCAAATTGGATTGATAAGCAAACAAACGAATCTTTTTATCATCTTGTATTAGGTGATTCACTCGCTAAAGGATACGGATCGACACAAGGTGGATTTGCTGAATTAGCTTCTAAGCAAATAGAAGCACAAATTCATAAACCAATTACAGTAGAAAACCTTGGGGTAAACGGTCTTACAACAGATCGTCTCGCTAAAAAAGTTCAATCAGAAGATGTAAAGGAAAAAATTAGAGCAGCAAATATAATTACAATTAATATTGGAGGAAATAATTTATTTCGTTTAAATCGTGATGTTGGTGTTATAGATGGTATAAAAATGTTAAATAAAGAAAAAGCTCATTTTGAAGCGGATATAAAAAGTATTGTAAAGACAGTTCGAGATCAAAATCCGGATGCTTTACTCATTCTCTCAGAACTCTATAACCCATTACAACTCGATGACTCCATCGCAAGTTATGCAGATATGTTTTTAGATGGCTGGAATGAATCTGTTTATTCCATTTCCAAAACAAATCAACCATCTATCGTTTTACCAATTCGCAAATTAATATCGAATGATAAAAAAGAGTTATTATTTGACCAAGTACACCCAAATGATAACGGCTATGCAATTATTGCCAATACATTTACAAAGCAAGTGTTATCCTACAAATATTAAAGCGACCATGAAACAATTCTATTTTTATAACATGTCTTTTTTGTTACAATGATAGTGGAAGGGGGCCTTTATATGGAATCACGCGAGTGGGAACGTATTGTTGATCATCTTCTTTCGCTAGTGCCTCTTTTTTATCGCAAATTTATGCTTCCTGGAGAATTTTCTTCTCAAAGACATATGCCGCCATCACATACACAAGTATTACTGCTTTTGCATGAAAACGGCACATTAGCAGTTTCCGAAATCGGCAAGCGGCTAGCGATTTCACGGCCTAACATGACACCTCTATTAAACAAACTTATTCAAGAAGAACTAATAGAGCGTCATTATAGCGAAAAAGATCGACGGGTCATTTTAATTTCTCTAACAGCTGAAGGGAAATTATTAGTAAATCAGTATCAGCAATTCATTTTAGACAAACTAAAAGAAAATTTCCAAACATTATCTGAGGAAGAGCGCGAAAAGCTCATTCATTCTCTTCAAACCATTCAAAATTTAATTTTGAAAACAAACGTATAAAGCTGCTTCTAAATAGAAGCAGCTTTATGATTCGTAATAATTACCATAGTACACATTGGAATATGGCCATGTTGTTAAATATGGTTTTTTTTCCTGTGTAGGCTGTTGTTGTGGTAATTGTGGTATTTGTGATAATTGCTGTAATTGTTGTTGCCGATATAATTCGTATTGTCTACTCGTATCATAAACCGGATAATAATTTACATATGGATATACTTGAGGTACGTAATAATAATACATTATCCTCTCCTCCTTTTTCTTAAACATATTCAAAGGAGAAAATGGATGTGACATTGTTTATAATTGCACAAGTGGTTCTCTCACTCGTTTCTTCCTTTTCTTCAAGCGTAACTTACGGTTCTTTTCGTATAAATAATGCACAACGAAATACGAAATGAGACCAAACACAACTCCTAAAATCGTCATTCCAATTAATACATACACTTCACTTTGTAATAAGCTCTTTAATATCGTAAAAATGTGACTTGAAAACAAGTCCGATATCGTAAATGGTTCATGATGAATTTTCTGTACATGAAATGGATAAATCATTTTTCCTAGCGCATACGCAAGCGGAAATAAAAATACTGGGAGAAACGATATTTTCCCAATAATATTGCCAATAACTGCCGCAGGAAAAGATCCCTTTGCTAACCTGACGATTGGATAAAATATTACATATACGAGCGATGCCGTATAAATGACTAACATTTCTAAGCCGAATCCTATAGCAAACCCTAACGATACTTTCTTTGCGCCTTCTGGCGATCGAAGCAACTTATAATATTGAAACTTTAATATTCTCCACATCCGCTGAAAAAACGAATATGTTTTCTTAGTTGTTTTCACCCTCATCATCTCTTTAACTATATTTTTATATGTAGTATGTCCTTACACACTCTGAAAAACAAATTTAGTTTTCTCTTTTATTATAAATGATATCGAAATGGTTAACTAAATATACATATGACATTTTAATATAAAAAAACCTCCCTTTTAGGAAGGCTCTTCTACATTTTTAAATAAACTCACTAATAACGCTTTTTGAGCATGCAATCGATTACCAGCTTGCTCAAAGACGATAGACTGCGGTCCATCTATAATTTTTCCTGTTACTTCTTCTTCACGATGGGCAGGTAAACAGTGTAAGAAACGATATGTTTGCTTCGCATGCTTAACAAGTTCGTTATTGATTTGGTAAGGTTGAAATAAAGAATATTTCTCTTCTTCGCCCTCTTGCCCCATGCTCATCCAAACGTCAGTATAAATGAAATCAGCTTCATTCACCGCTAATTCAGGATCATGCAAAACTTCAATTTCAGCTCCTGTTTCCTTGGCAATCGCTAACGCTTTTTTTACAATCTCTTCATTCGGTTCATATCCTACAGGCGTTGCAACAGTCATATGCATTCCGACTTTTGCACTCGCTAGCAACAATGAATGACATACATTATTTCCGTCACCTACGTAAGCCAATTTTATTCCTTTAAATGTATTTGTTTCTTCATATATTGTCATGAGGTCTGCCAATGCTTGACAAGGATGATGATCATCCGTTAAACCGTTAATAACAGGAATACTCGATTCTTTTGCAAGCTCTTCTACATCCGCGTGCGAGAATGTACGTATCATAATCCCGTCAATATACTGCGATAATACTTTCGCAGTATCTGAAACAGTTTCTCCTCTTCCCATTTGCATCTCTTTTCCACTTAAAAACATACCATGTCCCCCGAGTTGTACCATTCCCGCTTCAAAAGATACACGAGTACGAGTTGAATGCTTATCAAAAATAAGCCCTAATATTTTGCCTTGTAATAAAGGCTCTTGCTTATTCTTTTTTAAATATATAGCGAACTCAATTAAAGAAATAATTTCTTCTTTCGTTAATTCTTCTAGTGTTAAAAGATCTTTCGTATTTAATTTCGGTACTTGTACAGTTGACATGAAACTTCCCCCTTATATGATTGATACGTTTTTTGTACAAACTACTTTTTTTATTATATATACTGCCTGTTCTAACTCTTCATTCGTGACAATGAGTGGCGGTAATAGTCTTATAACATTAGGGCCTGCTTGTAATACGAGAAGTCCTTCGTTTTCTAGTTGTTCTATAAAACTTGCAACTTCATGCTTACACTCAATCCCAATCATAAGCCCTTTACCACGTATATTTTGAATACATTCGACATGCTGTAATTCCTCTTGCAACTTCTCTAATACGTACTCGCCTTTTTCTTGTACTTCTTTTAAAAACGATGGTTTTTTACTCACTTGCAATACTTCTTTCGCTGCAGCCATCGCGATGTAATTCCCGCCAAAAGTTGAACCGTGCGATCCTGCAGTAAACGACGTTCCGAGCTCTTTCCCGCCAATCATCGCTCCGACAGGAATCCCATTCCCAAGTGCCTTTGCAACGGTAACGATATCAGGCTCTATTCCCACTTGTTCATAAGCGAATAGTGTTCCAGTTCTTCCTATCCCCGTTTGTACTTCGTCTATAATAAATAAGGAACCGAACTTATTACATAATGTTTCAATCTCTTTCAAAAAAGATAGATCAACAGGTATTACTCCTCCCTCTCCTTGAACTACTTCTACCATTACCGCCGCAACTTCTTCATTCATTACTTCCTCTAATGCTTTAATATCGTTAAAAGGGATATGTAAAAAAGATGGAAGTAATGGACCAAATCCTTCTTTTACCTTATCTTGGCCTGTTGCACTCATCGTTCCAAATGTTCTACCGTGAAAAGACTGCTGGCATGTTACGACGAGAGATTTTCCAGTATGCTTACGTGCTAACTTTAAAGCCGCTTCATTTGCCTCTGCCCCACTATTACAGAAAAACACATAATCTAATGCTCTATTTTCTGTTAATAATGACGCAACTTCTTCTTGTAAGCTGTTTGTAAACAGGTTAGATATATGCCATATATCATCAAGTTGCTCTTGTACACCTTTGAGAACAGTAGGGTGACAATGTCCTAAATTACATACGCCAATTCCTGATGTAAAATCTAAATATTCCTTACCTTTATTATCAATAACTTTCGTTCCAGTTCCCTTTACAAACTCAATAGTTCTTCTGCCATACGTTTGAAAAAGATGACTCGTCATGCAATACTCACACCTTTCGTTACCGTCGTTCCAATACACTCTCCCGTAACCTCAGTAAAATCTTTTGTACCATTCACAATACTTATCTTTTGCACTCCCATTTTTAATGATGCTAGTGCCGCCTGTACTTTTGGAATCATCCCACCTGTAATAACACCTGTTTCTATAAAAGTTGCAATTTCAGATTCATCCGTTTCCTTTACCAAATTCCCTTCATGTAATATTCCATCTACATCCGTAATAAAAACAAGCTCTTTTGCTCCTAACGCGGCCGCAATCCCAGCCGCAGCATTGTCCGCATTTATGTTATAAATTTCATTACCATTTACCCCGATTGGAGCAATAACAGGAATATACTCCATATTTATTAATCCTTTTAATAAAGCTGTTTCTACATAACTTACTTCCCCTACATATCCTATCTCTTCGCTGACAGGTTGAATTTGAAGTAAATTGCCGTCACACCCTGAACAACCTACCGCAAGTAAATTATGCTTTTGTAAATTCATTACGAGTTTTTTATTCGTACTTCCGCATAGCACCATTTGAACAACATCCATAACTTCTTTTGGTGTTATCCGTAATCCATCTCTTTTTTCTACGTTGATGTTACAATCTTTTAATTTGGCATCAATTTCTGGTCCACCACCATGAACAATCACTACTTTATACTTCTGCTGTAATTTCTTTATACATTCAAAAAACACATCATTTAATTGATTCAACATACTACCGCCGCATTTCACTACAATATAATCGCTCATCTTCTCTCTCCTTATGTACGATAACAAGCATTTATTTTCACATATTCATAGCTTAAGTCACAGCCCCAAGCTGATCCTGTCTCTTCACCTAAGTGTAAGTACACATTAATGACTATTTCATCTTCTTGTAACCTCTCTTTCATTTTTTCTTCAGAAAATGTTTGAGGCTCACTATTTTTTAATACCGATATAGATTGAAGAGTAATGTCAATTGTGTTCGGATTAATAGCTACTTCACTTTGTCCAATACTGCTAATAATTCGCCCCCAGTTTGGGTCTTCACCATGTATTGCTGTTTTCACAAGACTCGAACCGACTATTTGCTTTGCAATTTTTTTTGCCTCTTCATTCGTTTGAGCTCCTAGCACATTTACTTCTATTAACTTCGTAGCGCCTTCACCATCTTGCGCAATTTTTTTCGCTAAATCTTCACATACCTTCTGTAAAGCACCTACGAAAGTTTCCCAATCTGTATGTTCCATATTTATCGGCCTTGTTTCTGATAATCCACTTGCCATAACGATGACCATATCATTCGTAGAAGTATCTCCATCCACCGTAATTTGATTAAATGTATGATTCGTTATTTGTGATAACGCTGTTTGCAATACGTTATGCTCTATATGAGCATCTGTCGTAATAAAACTAAGCATCGTTGCCATATTCGGATGAATCATCCCTGAACCTTTTGCAACACCCGCAATCACCACTTTCTTCCCATCAATAATCATTTCATAGCAAGTTTCTTTCGTGATAAGATCCGTCGTTAAAATTGCTTCAGAAAAAGAATATGCTTCACTTTCTTCCTTCGTCGGTATAAGAGTTGCAACCCCCTTTCGGATTATATCCATCGGCAGTGGAACACCAATTACACCTGTTGAAGCTACTGCAACGTAATTTTCTTTCATCCCAAAATGTTCCGCCCCTAACACGCGCATCTCGTATGCGTCTTGTAATCCTTGCATTCCAGTACAAGCATTTGCATTTCCACTATTAACGATAATTGCTTGTAACTTCCCTTCTGCCGTTATACTATCCTTCGTTACTTGCAAAGGGGCTGCTTGTATTTGATTCGTTGTATACACAGCGGCACATGATGCTGGTACGTCACAAACGATTGCCCCTAAATCCTTTTTCTCCTTTTTCAGACCATTTACAGTACCAATTGCCGAAAAGCCTTTCGGCGTTACAATTGAACCATTTTCTAATTTTGTAATAGACGCTACTTTAATCATCATGTCCCCCTTATAGATAAAGCGGCATATGTTGTAAACCTGTTGTCTCTTCTAGTCCCGCTATTATGTTTGCATTTTGAATCGCTTGCCCAGCCGCGCCTTTCATCATATTGTCTATAACAGAAACGACCGTAACTCTTTCAGTTCTTTCATCGTAAGCTATGCCAATATCACAATAATTTGAGCCTCTCACTTCTTTTGGACTTGGAAATTTCCCTTGCGTACAAATTCCGGATGAAAGGCGATTGTTCATACGTTTCTTCATACAATTTTTGAAGTTGCTTTATTTCCATCTTTTGTTTTACTTTTGCATAAAGTGTAATCATAATTCCTCGTGATATCGGTATTAAATGTGTGCTAAATGTAATTGGCTGTGATTCACTATTCCATTCTGTAAGCATTTGCTCAATCTCCGGAACGTGCTGATGCTGGTTTACTTTATAGATATGTAAGTTATCGTATAGCTCAGGAAAATGAGTCATTGTTGTTGGTGTTTTTCCTGCTCCTGATACCCCTGATTTCGCATCAATAATAATTGAATCTTCTTCAATCATGCTACTACGTATTAACGGCGCTATCGCTAGCAATGTGGCTGTAGCAAAACATCCTGGGTTTGCAATTAAATTTGCCTTTTGAATCTCAGTCCTTTTCCATTCACTTAACCCATACACTGCTTTTCTAAGAATTTCTTCTTTCGCTGCTGGCCTTTTATACCACAGTTCATATGACGAAGGATCTATCATACGAAAGTCTCCAGATAGGTCAATTACTTTTAAACCTTCTGCTACTAACTTGGGAGTTAACTCCGCCGATACTCCTGCTGGTGTTGCTAGAAATACGATTTCTGCTTCTTTCCCTATTGTCTTCACATCAATTTCTTGTAACGTATGAACGAGAACATTTCGAAGATGCGGATATACATTTGTTATACACTCACCAACTTGCGAAAAAGAATGAAGAGATGCTATCGAAAAATATGGATGTTGTTCTAATAAACGAATTAATTCAATGCCCCCATATCCAGTGGCTCCAATAATTGCGACTTTCATAAGTTCCTCCTCAAATCGATTCTTTAAATTAAGTATGATTATAATATTGTATATTTATAGAGTCAATTAAATATTTATAAATTTTAAATTCTAAAAAAACTTAATTTTATTAGAAAAATAATATACTCAACCGAATTTTTATACAAAAATAGTGCATAGTAGTTTTTTTATTTCACTTCAAGTACAATAAAACAATACATACGTACATACAGGCGGGAAAAAATATGAACGAAAAATTAATTGAGAAAATGATTATAAAAAGTTTTCAGCAATATCAATGCAGTCCAATATCAAAAGAAGATCAGGAAATGCTAGTGAAACATATTCAAACGGTGACTCATTCAAATATTGAAATTGATTTATACGAGGAGATTGAGGATATTGTTTATGATTATGTGACTGGAAAACAATAAAAAATAGGAGATTTCCATGTGGAAATCTCCTATTTTTTACTTAATGATTTACCTGCTACACGTTCAAATAAACCTGGGAATAAAGCATAAAGTTTTGGACCAATTCCCATCCACTTCGGTAAGTTTACTTCACGTTTTTTTCGTGTGCATCGACTTTACGATTTGTTCTGCTACGTATGTTGGTTTTAACATGTAACGTCCCATATTCTTTACATATGTACCAGATTGATCCGCTATTTCAAAAAAGTTTGTATCTATCGGACCCGGATTAATTGCTGTAACATAAATATCTGTATTCGCTAATTCCATGCGTAAACTATTCGTAAATCCTAATACAGCATGTTTCGTTGCTGCATACGCACTTGATTTCGGAGTTGCAATTTTTCCAGCAAGTGAAGCAATATTAATAATATGTCCTTCGTTCTTGTTTACCATATAAGGTAGTACCGCTTTCGTACATGCTACTAATCCAAATACATTTACTTGGAACATATCTTTTACTTCACCCATTGACGCATCTTCAAACGTTTTAAAAATACCAAATCCCGCATTGTTTACTAATATATCAATACGTCCCACTTCTTGTAATACCTTTGAAAAAACAGACTGTACTTCCATCTCTTCACTTACATCTAATACATAATAATAGCAAGGCGTATTATAAGTTTCTTTAATTTTGTCTACTAACGCTTGTAGTTTCTCTTCTGTTCGAGCCATTAATACTGGAGTCGCTCCCTGTGCTGCAACTTGCATTGCAACTTGCTCACCAATCCCACTAGAAGCACCTGTAATGACGATTACTTTATTTTGTAAACGTCCTGTCATTGCTGTCACCTACTTTGCATAATAAATCAATTGTTGCGATGACTCATCAATCATCACTTGTTGATTATATGCTAAATAGTCCAATTGTCCAACCGTTTCTGAAATAGTAAGTGGTAATTGTTCTTTATATAATACCGGAAATAGTTTTACACATACTTCAAATGCTGTCATTGGTTTTTCCTTTAATAACTCAAGCACTTTAAAAGCACGTGTTTCTTGCTTTTGTAATCTCGTTTCAATAAGTTGTTTCACATTTAGAACATCTTCCCCATGCCCTGATAAAATGCGTGAAATATTCATTTCGCTTAAACGCTGTAATGTTTGATTATATTGTAGTAATGGGCGTGCCCGCTCTGTTTGCCCTTCATATGGCGGTTCTAGTATTGGATTCGAAGAAATATGACTAATGAGAGCATCTCCACCAATTAATATTCCATCAGATTCTCTATATAAAGAAATATGAGTAGAAGCATGACCTGGTGTTTCAAGTACTGTAAATCCAGGCAAAGAATCAATACGATCTCCTTCTCTCACAGTATGCGTTAACGATCTATTACAAGAATATTTAAGTGTCCTCGTCGTCAATAACGACTCGTCTTTCAAAAATGCTGCTGGCACACCAAACTGTAAGGCTGTCTCTCTAAAAAATTCATGATACCGCTTTAAAAATTCTGGATTTTGTGTAATCCAAGGCTCATTCCAAGGATGTCCAATAATATTCGTCTTCTCAGAAAATATATTTAAAAGTCCACAATGATCTGCATGATGATGCGTAATGACTACTGTTTCAATATCTTCTATCGTATGTCCTAATGCACCTAATTGACTTTCTAACGCATTCCTTGCCTCTTCTGTATTCGTCCCTGTATCAATTAATGTTAATGTCTCCCCCTCAACTAAAAACACATTCACAGTTTCCACTGCAAATGGTACAGGAATCTCCATTCGGTGAATCGCCGTCATGCTTAGCCCCCCTGTCTCTTTCCGGTTCAAAAATGAATACTTCTTCAGTTTACAACTTCTATATATATTTGTCATTATTTTCAGATAAAAAGAGGTGTTTCCTATAAAAAAACGAATGTATGTACATTTATAAGAATTTCTAACCAAAATTAAAGGAGGAACATCATGTCTATTCAAAACATTTCCTTTCTCGGTGCAGGCTCTATTGCCGAAGCTATTATTGGTGGCTTGTTACATGCAAATGTCGTTAAAGGTGAACAAATTACTGTAAGTAATCGTTCTAACGAGACAAGATTACAAGAGCTACATAAAAAATACGGTGTCAAAGGTACTCATAATAAAAAAGAATTACTTACTGATGCAAATATTCTTTTTCTAGCAATGAAACCAAAGGATGTTGCAGAGGCGCTTACCCCTTTTAAAGAATACATAAATAATAACGTGCTTATTATTTCATTACTAGCAGGTGTTTCTACTGACTCAATTAGAAAACTACTTCAAAAAGACGTTCCAATTATTCGTGCAATGCCAAATACCTCCGCAGCCATTTTAAAATCAGCTACCGCTATCTCCCCTTCAAAACATGCAACAGCGGAGCATATTCGCACTGCAACATCTTTATTTGAAACGATTGGTCTCGTCTCTGTTGTAGAGGAAGAAGATATGCATGCTGTCACTGCATTATCCGGAAGTGGACCTGCTTATATTTATTACGTAGTGGAAGCTATGGAAGAAGCTGCAAAAAAAATTGGTTTAAAAGAAGATGTTGCAAAATCACTTATTCTTCAAACGATGATTGGTGCTGCTGAAATGCTAAAAGCAAGTGACAAACACCCTTCTATTTTGAGAAAGGAAATTACTTCTCCTGGTGGAACTACCGAAGCAGGTATTGAAGTATTACAAGAACATAAATTTCAACAAGCACTTATTTCTTGTATTACACAGGCAACGAAACGATCACATAATCTTGGAAAAACATTAGAACAACTAACAAAAGAAAAATAGAAAAAGGAGCTCAAGTTTATTTGAGCTCCTTTTTCTATAATTACACTTAGTTATTGTTCTTCCCAAAAATCTCTTCTTGCAGGCGACGACCAGTCGGCGTTGCTGCAAGTCCACCTTCTGCTGTTTCACGAAGTGCTACTGGCATCGTTTGTCCGATTCTAAACATTGCCTCAATTACTTCATCACATGGAATTGTACTCGTTACACCAGCTAATGCTAAATCTGCTGAAATCATCGCATTCGCAGCTCCTGCTGCATTACGTTTTACACAAGGTACTTCTACAAGTCCTGCAACAGGATCACACACTAAACCAAGCATGTTCTTTAATGAAATTGCCATCGCTGTAGCTGCTTGATCTTGTGTTCCACCAGCCATCTCAACTGCAGCTGCAGCCGCCATTCCACTTGCTGAACCAACTTCAGCTTGGCATCCTCCCGCTGCACCAGAAATACAAGCGTTATTCGCAACAACCATACCGAAAGCTCCTGCTGTAAATAAGAATTCAATCATTTCTTCACGTGTAGGCTGCAATTTTTCTCTTAGTGCAAATAGTACACCTGGCACTGTTCCAGCAGAACCTGCTGTTGGTGTTGCACAAATAATTCCCATCGCTGCGTTTACTTCATTTGTTGCAACAGCTTTGCTTACTGCATCCAAAATCGTATCTCCAGATAAGCCTTTTCCGCTCTTCATATACGCTTGAACTTTTACAGCATCTCCACCAGTTAAACCAGTTGGTGATTTCACGCCGCGAATACCACGTTCTACTGCTTGCTCCATCCCGACTAAGTTCTTTTCCATACCAGCAATTACTTCTTCACGTGAAATACTTCTTGTTTCCATTTCACATTGAATCATAATTTCTGCGATTTTTACATTTTGTTCTTTAGCTTGCGCCACTAGTTCCGCTGCGTTCCGAAACATGGTGTGTCCCCCCTGCAATTATTCCATAATAGTTACTTGACAAATATTTTGTTGCGCTTTTATTTCTTCAATTACTTCATCTGCTAATAATTCATCTGTTTCAATGACCATAAGCGCTCTTCTTCCTTTTTCTTTACGAGAAACACTCATTGTGCTAATGTTAATCTCATGTTTCGCAAGGATTGAAGCTACCGCTGCAATAGCACCGAAGCGATCGTTATTTACAATAAGTAGTGCTGGGCTCGTGCCTGATAATTGAAGATCGAATCCGTTTAATTCTACAACTTCAATTTTACCGCCACCAATTGAGCAAGCAACAACTTCAATTTCATCTTCACCTTTATACAAACGAATTCTCGCTGTATTTGGGTGAGGTGCATTGGCATCTTCTTCAATGAATTCCACTTCAATTTCGCGCTCTTTTGCTATTTCTAGCGCCTCTGGAATACGTAAGTCATCTGTTTCAAATCCTAATATTCCACCGATTAGTGCTACATCCGTACCATGCCCTCGATACGTCTTTGCAAATGATCCATATAACGAAATGCTTACTCTTTCTGGTTCATGACGAAACAGCTGGCGAGCAACTTGCCCCATTCTTGCTGCGCCTGCTGTATGTGAACTTGATGGTCCAATCATAACTGGACCGATAATATCAAATACTGAGCGATACTTCATCATAACTCCCCCTAAACCTCTATGAAAAAATTTATTCTACTATTCTATTAAGCTGCTACATCTGTCGCTTTTCCAGTTGTACCACGAATTTGTTCTGCTGTACGAATTGGATAGTTTTTGAATAAAAGTAATCCAATATAACCTGAAATAATACCAGTTATCATAATACATAAGAATCTTAGCATTATTTTCATTTAAAAATGATACAAGATAATCCAGAATAAAGTCTGGTAGCAATCCAAAGTTTAACACAGAAGCCATTGCAAGCATAGCATAAACAAGTGATATAACCATTGCTAATGCAGCTAAATTTGCACCCGCTATTCCGCCTAGACTACCTGCTGATGTTCTGAACTCTTTTAAAGAGTGGTATACCAATTAAATCTCCACTACCTTATTAATAAAAAGCTTCTACTAAGGAACTCGCAATAGCTACACTTGCTAATCATATCGTTTAGCTAAAAAGTGAAAAAGACTTATGACAAATAATAGTAATATCTTTCCTATTATAATTCTCGTGTTACTCTCTCATGATTTAGTCAACTTCACTTGTTACGATAATGACTAAAATACATGCGACTTATCATAAATTATAATCTGCCCTCATTATAGCTTGTTTTTTATAAAACGCTTACTTTTGTTGAATTTTAAAAGTTCTGAATAAAAGTCCATTTCTGCTATTTGTATCACTTGTATGTCATCTGACTTATATAACAGTTTTTCTAAATAATCATTATTTCGTATTTTTATCCTATATATTCAAACCATCCTAATTTTCTGTATCATCCAAGTATAAGTATAAAATAATAACAGTTTTATTTTTAAATTTTTTTAGACATAAAAAAATGGTAACCCGCTGTTACCATTTTTTACAAAATAATTATTTTTCTACTGGGAATGATTTCAAATCTGTCGCTATTTCTGTATTAGAAAACAACTCTCTAGCCTCTTTCAATAATTCCTTATATGTATCTCCTTGATAGCGAGAACTAATGTGAGTTAATATTAGTCGCTTCGCATTTGCCTGAAGTGCAATGCTCGCAGCTTGCTTAGATGTAGAATGAAAATAATCATACGCTTGTTGCTCATCTTCTGCTGCGAAAGTCGCTTCATGGACAAGTACATCTGCATCTTGCGCAAGCTCCCTACTCGCTTCGCAATATCGCGTATCACCTAAGATAGTAATAATTCTTCCTTTTTGAGGTGGGCCGATAAACTCATTTCCATTTAATATCGTGCCATCCTCTAATTCAACTACTTCACCATCTTTTAAACGTTTAAAGATTGGACCTGGTTTCACACCCATCTCAAGCAACTTATCAACTAAAAGAGCACCTTGTATATCTTTCTCTACAATACGATATCCAAAGCATTCTATACCGTGTGACAATCTTTTCGTTTCTACATAAAATTCATTATCTTCAAATACGGTACCTTCTTCTGTTATCTCCACAACTTCAAGTGGATATTTCACATGTGTCGTACTTACCGATAATGCCACTTCAATAAATTGTTTAATTCCTTTCGGTCCATACACCGTTAAAGGCGTAGTTCCTCCTTGAAATGAACGGCTACCTAATAAACCAGGCAATCCAAAAATATGATCGCCATGTAAATGCGTAATAAATATTTTTTCAATGCGGCGCGGACGTACAGATGTATGTAATATTTGATGTTGCGTGGCCTCACCACAATCAAATAACCAAGTTTGTCCTCGTTCTTCTAACAATTGTAAAGCAATTGCTGAAACGTTCCTTCCTTTTGAAGGAACACCTGCACCAGTTCCTAAAAATACAAATTCCACTTTCTTTCCTCCAGCTCTAAATATACTCTATCTCTCATCTTACGGAATGTTATTTCAAATGGCAAATTGAATTTACATAACCAAACATCTAGACAACTATATAACACGAACATTATACTCAAAAAATTTAGCTATCGTTCGTGTTTTGTGTTAAAATAATTATACTACATTTTAAGGGAGCGTTTTATTATGAAAGAAGTATTTCGTTTACAAACTGATTTTTCATCTTCATTTGATCGCTGGGTAAGTTCTTTCGTGTCTGATCACCCAGCACAATTAGAATGGACAACTTTAAAGGAATTAATCCATGAATATACAACATCACATACAAATGATACGTTACCAGCATATATTTCTTCAGCTTTAACATATTACGCCCAACGCGTTTCAACTACAAACAGTTCAGAGATTGTTATTTTTGAAAACCCTACAATCTCGTAATCTATAATAAAAAAGCACTGGTTACAGTGTTTTTTTATTTATACTTATTTAACAAATGATCATATTCCATCCAAAAGTCGGTATACATACTTCGCTCAAACTCATCTAAAATTATCTTCTCACTTGATTTATTGAATAATTCTTTTGCCTGTAGCGCAAAAGAAACAATTTGTTTTCTATATTCATTTTCATTTACTTCTATATGAAGCCCTTCATAGTATATAGCCTTTTGATCAGTAGAAATAACTTTGACAAAATCCTTTAAAACCACATTTTCACCTATATGGTTTATAGTCCAATGAATTGAAATTGGGCATCCTAACATGAGCATAGTGCCACATCCGTGCAAAATAAGCCCCTCTTCATTTTCAATATCACAAATATATTCTTTATCTAAAGTTCGTAACAAAGCTAAAGCTGATTCACTTATTCCCCATTCCTCATCCATACCTGTTTGTGTAATAATCGTTCCATCCACATTTAAATAAATTTCCCCGTGAGAACATAAATCTTCCTGCTCATTAAACAACCACTTTTGATTCTCAATATTTATAATAAAATTTTGTGGTCCCATTACAAATTCCCCTTTTATAAAAATATTTATTTTTCATATTATTTATAATCAATATCATACATTTCATCCCACATATCTATTATAAATCCGTTTAATATTTTAAAAACACAGATAAAAAAGATATTGACACTACAATTTTACAGTGCTAACATTCAACATGTAATTGAATATGGTCTCTGTTAGGTGAGGCTCCTGTATAGAGAAACGCTGCTGCCCAAAAATGTCGAGAGACGCCAATGGGTCAACAGGAAAGGTCGGAATGAAGGCCTTTTTTAATGTAGCTGGTTTCAGTACCTATGCTATACAGTGCTAAAACTCAACGAGGGAGAGGTGCATGTATTTTGTCATACACAAAAACTGTTTTTATTTATGTCTACTAACAGTCTTTGTTGTGGACTCTTTTAACTGCGAATTCAGACCTTTACTCGTTTTGAGTAAAGGTCTTTTTACGTCTATATGCACCTTACTATGAAACAAACATAGCATATTCAGAAACTACTAAATTGTACGGAGGTGAGGAACAGTTGGCAATTGATGATTCGGCCCAGATACCCATACGTTTTACATTCATATTTCATCATGTAGGTAGGAAAGAAACTGTTCCTCACCATTTCAAATAGTTAGGTAACAGATTGTTTCCTCCTTCATGACAGAGGAGGAACTACCGATGTTTAATTTACAAAGACAAGAAACAAAGCATGCTTATGAGCAAGATAGCATGAAAACAAATAACGAATTATTAGTGGAGGTTGCAACACAAGATGTAAGCTCTGCGTTAAAACTTTTAGAAACAACACAAGATGGATTATCTAAACAAGAAGCGTCTCGTAGACTTTCTTTATATGGTCCGAACGAAATAGCTCATAATAAAATGGCACCGTGGTACATTCAATTTCTGTCGGCATTTAAAAATCCATTTATTTTCGTTTTATTAGCTCTTGGAGCACTCTCCTTTTTCACGGATGATATGCAAGGAACAATTGTCGTATCTGCAATGGTACTACTTAGTGCAACAATTCGGTTTTCCCAAGAATTTCGTTCTCAAAAAGCTGCCGATAATTTAAAAGCTATGGTTCGAACAACTGCAAGCGTATTTAGAATAAATGGATTTGTACATGAAACAAAAAATGTAACGAATTTAAATCGAAATTACACAACAGAAATTCCAATTGAGGAACTTGTACCTGGCGATATCATTTCCCTTTCAGCCGGTGATATCATTCCAGCTGATGTGCGTATTGTATCCGCTAAAGATTTATTTGTTAATCAATCTTCTTTAACAGGGGAAGCACTTCCTGTAGAAAAATACGAACACTGCTACCATACAGAAAATAAGCATATCTTACCGACAAACATGAAAAAAAATTACAATCCACTCGATATGGAAAACCTTTGTTTCATGGGAACAAATATTGTAAGTGGTAGCGCAAAAGCTGTTGTCATCTCAACAAGTACCGATACGTATTTCGGCTCTTTAGCCAATAAGGTAATTGGAAAGCGTGTAGAAACAAACTTTGATAAAGGTGTAAACAAAGTAAGCTGGCTCTTAATTACATTCATGCTTATTATGGTACCTATTGTTCTTCTCATTAATGGATTCACAAAAGGTGATTGGCAAGAAGCTTTCTTCTTCGCTATTGCCGTCGCTGTTGGCCTTACACCTGAAATGTTACCAATGATTGTAACTGCTAATTTAGCTAAAGGTGCCGTTAAAATGTCTAAACAAAAAGTAATTGTAAAACAGCTAAATTCTATTCAAAACTTAGGTGCTATGAACATTCTTTGTACAGATAAAACCGGAACTTTAACAGAAGATAACGTTGTCCTTGTTCGTCACTTAGATCCCAAGGGAAATGAATGCAATCGCGTCTTGCAATTTGCCTATTTAAATAGTTTCTATCAAACTGGATTGAAAAATTTAATAGATAAAGCTGTTATTAAGCATACAGAGGAAAACAATACATTTAATCCATCAGCTTTTCAAAAGCTAGATGAAATTCCATTCGATTTCGCCCGCCGGCGTATGTCAGTCATCGTAAAGGATATTTCAGGTGAACATACAATGGTTTGTAAAGGTGCCGTAGAAGAAATTTTATCAATTTGTAACTACACTGAAGTGGATGAAAAAATCGTTCCACTCACCGAGGAAATACGTTCAAATGTCAAAAAAATAAGTGAGACACTAAATAGTGAAGGTATGCGGGTTATTGCTGTGGCTTATAAAAAAGATAGAAGAATAAATGATACAGAGTACACAGTAAAAGACGAAACTGATATGATTCTCGCTGGATATATCGGCTTTTTAGATCCACCGAAACCATCTGCAGCAGCTGCAATTCAAGCATTACAGAAACATGGTGTACAAGTGAAAATTTTAACTGGCGATAACGAAATTGTTACAAGAAAGGTTTGTAAAGAAGTTGGATTAGATATCTGCGAACCAATCCTCGGTTACGAGATTGATTCTTTACCAGATAAAGCATTAGCAAGACTTGCCGAAGAAACGACTGTATTTGCGAAGCTTAATCCCATGCAAAAATCTCGTATTATACACGCATTACAAGGAAATGGACACACTGTAGGTTACATGGGAGACGGCATTAACGATGCTGTAGCATTACGTGAAGCTGATGTCGGAATATCTGTTGATACTGCTACTGATATTGCGAAAGAAGCTTCCGATATTATTCTACTTGAAAAAAGTTTAACTATATTAGAAGCAGGGATTTTAGAAGGACGTACTACATTCGGAAATATTTTAAAATATATTAAGATGACAGCTAGCTCTAACTTCGGTAATGTGTTTAGCGTGTTAGTAGCAAGTGCTTTCATTCCTTTTTTACCGATGCTTGCCATTCATCTTTTAATTCAAAACTTACTTTATGATATTTCACAACTTTCTATTCCATGGGACAAAATGGATAAAGAGTTTCTAGAAAAACCACGAAAATGGGATACTGCAAACTTACGAAACTTCATTATTTGTATCGGCCCAATTAGTTCTATATTTGATATTATCACATACGTAGTCATGTGGAATGTATTTGGTGCAAATACACCGAGCGAGCAATCATTATTCCAGTCCGGTTGGTTTGTCGTTGGGTTGTTAACACAAACTTTAATTGTTCACATGATAAGAACACAAAAGATTCCATTTATTCAAAGTACTGCATCAACACCAGTCGTTTTATTAACCGCTCTTATTATGGCAATCGGGATTTATATTCCATTCTCACCACTTGGTGCAGCCGTTGGTTTACAAGCATTGCCACTTAACTATTTCCCTTGGTTAGTAGGAATACTATTAGGCTACGCTTTTTTAACACAATTCCTGAAAAAGCTTTATATTAAAAAGTTTCATAGCTGGTTGTAAAAATAAGAATGAGTGGGTATCCCCCGCTCATTCTAAAAAACATAACACATATTATATATGGAGGTGACCATGATGGTATGGTACGACATTGTATTCAGGTTAGTTATAGCAATTATTGTAGGAGCTTGCATTGGAATGGAAAGACAATGGAGACACCGAATGGCTGGGTTACGGACAAATGCTCTCGTATCACTTGGTGCCTGTATATTTGTTTTATTATCCGTCATGCTTGATCATGATGCTAGCCCATCCCGCATTGCTGCTCAAGTCGTTAGTGGTATTGGATTTTTAGGGGGTGGCGTTATTATCCGCGATGGTTTTAGTATTAGAGGGCTAAATACAGCAGCTACTTTATGGTGTGCAGCTGCTGTCGGTACTCTTACAGGCGCCGGTTTCCTCGTTGCAGCTATATTAGGTGCAGCCGGCGTGTTACTAGCAAATATACTTCTTCGCCCAATTGCTCTTTTTATGAATAAAAAATCAAAAGAAGAATCACCAGAACAAACGAACTACTTACTTTCCCTTACTTGTTCAGAAGAAAATGAAGCACATATTCGTTTTTTACTTATGCATATGGTAAGTACAGAAGGAATCGGTTTAAAAGAGTTGTATAGTGAAGACGTAGATTCTAATCAAAAGGTGTGTATACAGGCTACATTACATTGCAAGACAAATGCGGCTATCTTAATTGAAAAAATAGTAAGTAGAATGCTATTAGAATCTGGCGTTACTGGAGCTGGATGGAAGACTTCTTTAAATTTAGAAGCGAGTTAACTAGGAAAGGTGTCATGATTTTACTACTTCATGACACCTTCTACATAAACTTATTTTCTAACTTTTGTTGAAACGACTTCTCTTGCTTACGTAGTAGTTGACTACCTCGTTGTAAAATCGGTGTTCCATACTTATCGTTAATTTGATCAATGACAGCAAGTAGTGGTTCTTTTTTCGCATCCTCTTCAAATGAAAATAAATCTAATTGTTTCACCGATTCTGTCTTCCACTCTATTTCAGTAGCTGTAACACCTAGTAAACGAACGGAATCACCATCCCAATGTTGCTTCCATAAACGGGATGCTGCTTGAAAAATATCGCGTTCTTCCCAAATTGCATTTTTCAATTGCTTACTCCGTGTTACTGTTCGCCTATCATGGTATTTAATCATAATTTGAATATTATAACTGACAAGGGTTCGCTTTTGTAATCTTTTACTCACTGATTTTGATAACCGTTCTAACATATCAAGTAATTCTTTCTCTTCATCCATATCCTTTGAAAAAGTCATCGAGTTACCGACACTTTTATGTTGGCCCATTTGACTCGGATCCACTTCCCTATCATCCGTACCTTTTGCACGCTTTTGTAAATCAATACCGTGCTTGCCAATTTTAGCGCGAATGATATGCTCGTCTCCCTTCGCTAACTGTTCAATTGTATGTATATGAATTTCATTTAATTTTTCAGCTGTTTTTTCTCCAATCCCATGCATTGCTTCAACTGAAAGTGGCCAAATCATTTCTGGAATATCACGTTTTCGAAGTACGGTAATACCGAGAGGTTTTTTCATATCAGAAGCTGTTTTTGCTAGGAAAAGATTTGGAGCGATTCCGATACTACACGGAAGCTGCAACTCTGTTAATAGTGCTTGTTGAATCATCTTTGCTATTTCAAGAGGCGAACCAAGTGCGTAGCAATCTGTAATATCTAAATATCCTTCATCTATTGAGACTGGTTGTATCTTTTCTGTAAAACGAGAAAGGACTTGAAACATTTGAAATGAAGCTTCGCGATATAATGTGAAATTAGGACGCCTTACAACTAATTGCGGGCATAACCTTTTCGCTTCCCAAAGGGGCATCGTCGTACGTATTCCGTATTCTCTCGCCTCATAACTACATGTTATAATAATTCCTTTTCTCTCTTTTTCATTTCCAGCAACCGCTAATGGCTTTCCTTGTAATGATGGATCATGAGCAATTTCAACAGATGCGAAAAAGCAATTCATATCTACATGTAAAATAACACGACCATTTTTCGGATACATTTCTCGCATAGTACTCACTCCCTAATCAGAACGTTCGTTCTTTTATTATATCAAATTTTGCACAATAGTTATAATAATTACTTGTTCTTTTTTATAATCGATATAAATCGAAACTTTAATCAACTCTCACTAATCGGACTTTTACGGGCAGCAGGGCCCCCACCTAACTTCTTTACTTTCGCTGAATTTTGAGGTAGTGGTCTTACTGTCCGGCAAATAGCGGGATAAACTCAACTATACATTCCCTGTAGTTATATTAATCATTGCAATTAATTATTTACTACTTCCGATTTTCAATATGAATACGTTAAGGTTATTCCCTCGTCTAGTACATGTAGCAACAACGTATATACTTCCATAGTTTTTCTTATATTCGCTTATACGTCTTGTCAAAGCAATCGAATCAAAATAAAAAGCGTGTAAATCATAATTGATTTACACGCTTTTTATTTTCCATTACTTCGCTACTTCTTCAATAATTGCAACAACTAATTCTGCTGTTTTTGCTAATTCTTCAACAGGAATCTTCTCGTTTGTTGTATGAATTTCTTCATAACCAACCGCTAAGTTAACTGTTGGGATACCATGTCCTGCAATTACGTTTGCATCACTTCCGCCACCACTTTGGTGAAGAGAAGGTGTACGACCAATTTTTTCAGCTGCACGTTTTGCAACTTCTACAACGTGATCGCCATCAGCAAATTTAAATCCTGGGTACATAACGTTTACTTCAACGTCTGCATGACCGCCCATTTCTTTTGCAGTTGTTTCAAATGCTTCTTTCATTTTCGCAACTTGCGCTTCCATTTTCTCATTAATTAAAGAACGAGCTTCTGCAAAGATTTGTACATGATCGCAAACGATATTCGTTTGTGTACCACCTTCAAAACGTCCAATATTTGCAGTCGTTTCAGAGTCAATGCGACCAAGTGGCATCTTCGCAATTGCTTTCGCTGCGATAGTAATTGCAGATACACCTTTCTCCGGCGCTACACCAGCGTGAGCTGTTTTCCCGCGAATAATTGCGTTCACTTTCGCTTGTGTTGGAGCTGCAACAACGATTTCACCAACTTTTCCATCGCTATCTAATGCGTAGCCATATTTCGCTGTAATACGCTCACGGTCTAATGCTTTTGCACCAACAAGACCTGATTCTTCTCCGACTGTAATAATAAATTCTATTTTACCATGAGGGATATTTTTCTCTTTTAAAACACGGATTGCTTCGAACATTGATGCTAATCCAGCTTTATCATCCGCACCTAAAATTGTTGTACCATCTGATACGATATATCCATCTTTAATAGAAGGCTTAATTCCATTACCAGGAACTACTGTATCCATATGAGAAGTAAAGTAAATTGTATCAACACCATCTTTTGTTGCTGGTAAAGTACAAATTAAGTTACCTGCCCCATGACCAGTTACAGCCATTGTGTCATCTTCAAATACTTCTACACCTAAATCTGTAAATTTCTTCGTTAATACTTTGCAGATTTCTGCTTCAAATTTCGTTTCAGAATCTACTTGTACTAATTCCATAAATTCATTTACTAAACGTTCTTGATTAATCATAAGACTGCGCCTCCTGCACTACCATTATGTATGTAACACTATTAATTATAACAGAATTTCGCAAAAGTTTCGAAATACAAGACAAAAAACAGATGGTTTACATGTCTAGATAACCATCTGCTTTCTATTACTCATTTAACAATACCCAGCGCATATGATCTTCCCACACGCCATTTACCATTAACATCTTCCTAGACACGCCTTCATATTGAAAACCTATCTTCGTTACTACTTGTATAGATGCTAAATTACGAGGCATAATCGGAGCTTCTATACGATGTAACTGAAATTCCCCAAAAGCAACTTGAATTGCTTTTCTAAGCGCTTCTGTCGTATACCCTTTGTTTAACTCTGCTTTATCTAATTTATAACTGAGGACACAAGATTGATAAATGCCACGAACGATTAAATTAAATGAAATACACCCAATTATTTTCGTATCATCACCCTTTTTAAAAATCCATAGTCTGATGATTTTCCCTTCTTCGAACTCTTTTCTATCCTTTTGCAACTTTTTCTTTTGATAATCTAGCGTAAAAAAATCATCCGGTCTATACTCTTCCCAAGCTTTTAAAAATTCACGATTTCTGTCGTAATATTGAAGAACTGTTTCAGCATACGACTCATCAATTTCCCTTAAGTATAAACGATCTGTTTCGTATATTTTCATCATCGTATCTCCATTCTTCAGCTTGCCCAACTAAAAATTAACAATATACCCTTTTACTATATTCTCTATACACACTCAAATTTCCTGTTATATTTTGCAATCCCCTCCCGAATTTTGTCCTCACTCTCCCCTTGTCCATAATTTCATTTCTCGTTACAATGAAATTGTACTGATTTGCAAGGAGGTATAACGATGCATAAAAAAGCTCAAAAAGTTATGGTTTATGTGATGCTGATTTCTATGCTTGTAACAACATTACTTGCTGGCGCGAGTATGTTTTGGTAAAAAGGGCGATGTGTTCGTCCTTTTTTTACTTTTTACACATGACAAAATAAACCATCTCGACATCGAGATGGTTTATTTTATATAAAACACAATCGCTACAATACTAAAGGAAAATGACATTACAAGTGCTATTACAAAACTTGTATATTGTTTCTGCTGAAATGCTCCAATAACAAAAGTTAGATTAAGTAATGCCATACATACAATCGCTACAAGATAAGAACATATATTAAAAGTTGCCAATATGAATGTAATAACAAATAGAAATCCCATAAAAAACTGCATATACGAAAGTTTTGGATTCAAGTACATATGAGCAACCCCTTTATCTAATTTTATCTTTCTATATTCTCATTAACGCACGGTTATGTACACATGTCAAGACAACTTATTATAATAGAAAAAGCCAACCTTTTCGTTGGCTTTTTCATATGCAACGGCTCCTTTTTCTTTTGCCAATTGCTGAAATGATTTTTTCGATTTCACAATCCATACTTTCGTTCCAATTGGAATGCGATCAAACAAATATTCCACATCGTTTTTCTTCATTCTTATACACCCTTGTGAAATATACTTTCCAATTGAACTCGGTTGGTTTGTTCCATGTATTCCATATTTACTTCCATCAGTTCCTCTTGCATTAAATCCAATCCACCTTGACCCAAGTGGATTTTTTGGCGACCCACCTGGAATATCCTTCGCAATATAATACGGATCCTTCGCTTTCATTACAACATCAAAAGTTCCTTCTGGAGTTAATTCATTCGTTTTCCCTGTCGCTACTGGAAAAACCTTTTGAATCTTTCCATCGTCAATGTAAGCTAATTTATTCGTTGCTTTATTTACAATAATAAAAGGATCTCCGGCACGTGGATTATCCCCAAGAGGCCAAATCGGCGATAAAGAAAGACATAATATGATAGAGAGAAGATACGGCATAGATAATTCCTACCTTCTATATAAGTTCTTTTATATTATCCTTTCCCTTAAAGCGACTTTTAATGAGTAAATATTGTTCCATTTCATACACAAGTTGAACAAGTTTCGCACGTATCTCAAATTCTTCGCGTGTAGCTGGTAATGGCATGTCTCTAAATAATTCCCTCATTTCTTGAAGCTGCCTTAAGGAAATAACGCCAGTACTCTCAGGGCTAATAGCATTACCAATGTTTTCAACAACATCTGCAATCATATCAGCTTGTTCATATGTCCATGATAAAGAAGCTGCTAGTGGTATCATTCGCTCTAAAATTTCGAATTGTTGCATACGCATATTAAAATAACGATAGTAATAATCATCTTCTCGCATAAATGCATTCTCAAGTTTTTTAAACGATAAATCTCTTGCTTCATTTAACATATTCTCGGTTTCAATGAGTTCTGCCCCACTCCAACTACTTTCTCGATTTCGTAAATACACAACCATTTCAAACAAAATCGTTTTAAAATTGCTCTCTATTTTATCCTGATACTCTTTTAGCTTATTTTCACTACTCGGCATATACATATTTACTAATAACGCCACGCTAATCCCTATCGTTAATATAGCAATTTCATTTCCAACTATAAGCCATGTAATTTGCTTCAATGAATATAGATGCATAACAATAACTGAACTCGTGACAATGCCTTCTTGAATTTTAAGCATTACTGCAGTCGGAATAAATGTAAGTAACAATATGCTAATTGCAAGTGGTGTATAGCCGATCGTTTCAAAAATACAAAACGCGAATACCATTGATAATACACACGCTAGAAAACGATGTAACGACACTTGAAGCGATTTGCGCTTCGTATTTTGTACACATAAAATAACTAAAATACCTGCTGAACTATAAAATTCCAACCCTAATAACTGAGCAATAAAAACTGCCGCGCCTGTCCCTATTGCTGTTTTTACTGTACGGTATCCAATTTTAAACATATCATTACTCCTATATGTATAAACGTATTTACAGCTAGTATAAAAAAAGGATGACACAATGTCATCCTTTTCTACTTATTATTCACATAACCTTTTCATATTACAATATTTTTTGTAAAAATTGTTGCGCACGTTCACTTTTCGGCGCTGCAAAAAATTCTTCTGGCGCACTATCTTCTACAAGCTTTCCTCCGTCCAAGAAAAGAACACGATCTGCCACTTCTTTTGCAAAGCCCATTTCATGTGTAACGATAGCCATCGTCATTCCTGTCGTAACTAACGATTTCATAACTTCTAACACTTCTTTCACCATCTCTGGATCTAGCGCCGATGTCGGTTCATCAAATAACATAACTTCGGGTTCCATTGCTAACGCTCTTGCAATTGCTACACGTTGCTTTTGTCCTCCCGAAAGACGATTTGGATACGTATCTTTTTTATCTACTAGTCCAACCTTTTCTAAAAGTTTCTCAGCTTTCTTTTCAGCTTCTTGCTTCGTTACCCCTTTTACATTGGTAGGAGCATACGTAATATTTTCTAATACAGTCATATGAGGAAATAAGTGAAAATGTTGAAATACCATACCGACATTTTCACGAACATGCATAACATTCGTTTTCGGATTCGTTACTTCTTCCGTTCCAATCCAAATGTGACCATCCGTTGGTGCTTCTAACATATTCATACAACGTAAAAACGTTGATTTTCCTGATCCAGAAGGTCCTATAATTGCAACTACTTCCCCTTTTTCAATCGTTGTTGTAATTCCTTTTAATACTTCGTTTTTACCAAATGATTTATGAAGGTTTTCAATTTTAATCACTTTTCTTCATTCTCCCTTCAATTGCCTTCCCGACTAATGTAAGAATAATGACTAACATATAATAAATCAGTCCAACAAAAAGTAATGGTTCAAGATATTTAAATGTCTCACCGCCTACGATGTAAGCACGACGCATTAAATCAGTCGCGCCTATTACTGTTACTACAGCCGATTCTTTCGTAAGTGTCGCAAATTCGTTCACAAGCGCTGGTAATATATTTTTTAATGCTTGAGGGAAAATAATATTTCTCATCATTTTTCCGTATGGTACCCCTAAAGCCATTGCTGCTTCTGTTTGTCCTTTATCAACCGCTTGAATACCAGCACGAATTACTTCTGACATGTATGCACCTGAATTCAAGCTAAATGCAAGTACAGCAGCTAAGAATGCTGGTATTTCATAACCAATTATTTGCGGGACACCGAAATAAATAATCATTAATTGCAATACAAGGGGCGTACCACGAAAAATTGATGTATAAAAATCTGCTGCTATATTTAATGCTCGTATTCTAGCAATTTTACAAAGTGCTAATAGCGTTCCTAAAATAAATCCTGCTAGAGCTGATACTGCTACAATTTTCAAAGTAACTTCTAAACCTTTTAGTATATATGGTATCGAAGGCGTAATCGCCGAAAAATCTAAGTTCATTCTTTTCATTCCCCTCACAGAAAAGTGAAAGGCAGCTTATTTTCCGCTGCCAAACCATTTCTTCACTAATTTATCCATTTCTCCATTTTCTTGCATTTTTTTAATTACTTTATTAAATTCAGCTGTTTTATCACTGTTTTTCGGAAGGGCAATTGCTGCTCCAACTTCTTCTGGCGCTTCTTTAATTTCAATTCCTTGTAAATCTTTCATTTTCTCTAAATAATTTTTAGCAACTGTGTCTTCTATAATTGCAGCGTCAAAACGACCAGCTTTAATTTCTTGTACGATTTCTGGTATACGATCACGTCCCTCAACTTGGAAATCTACTTGTTTTTTAAATTCTGCTGCTTTCTCTTCTTGAATAGACCCTGTTTGTACTCCTACTTTTTTCCCTTTTAAATCCTCTACAGATTTAATGTTAGAATCCTTTTTAGAAACGACCATATTTTTCGCAACAAAATAAATATCTGTAAAATCAACATTATTTTTACGCTCTGCAGTTGGCGTCATGCCTGCCATTACGAAATCAACTTTTCCTGAACTAAGAGATGCTAATAAACCACCAAAATCCATATCTTTCACTTTCACTTCATACCCAAGTTCTTTTCCGATATATTTAGCAACATCAACATCAAAGCCGATAATTTCATCGCTCTTTGACGCATCTACGTATTCATATGGTTTATAATCTGCTGAAGTTCCCATTACGAGTACTTTCTTATTTCCTTTTGTTTCTTTCGATTCCCCATTACTACAAGCGCTGAACATACTTAAAATTAAAATAAGTGCAAACGATATTGATACTAACTTCTTCATCTTTCTTCCCCCTAATAATGTATATTTAAAAGTTTAATAGAATATTTATTCGATGTTTGTATTGTATCAGCACTTTTATTTTTATGCAATATATAAAATAAAAATAAATAACAAAACAATATAAATGCTATTTTTTATGTATAAAATGATGCATAAAATAACACAACTATGCATATTCCATAAATTTTAATAATAAATAAAAAAGGCGGCACATCCACTTGATTGTGGACGTGCCGCCTTTTCTCTTATTTTTTATAGTTCTTCACAATTCTCTTCAAAATATGATTGTAGTTTCGCAATAACTTGCATCGGTTCATGACCTTCAATTTCATGACGCTCTACCATCGTTACAATTTTTCCATCTTTTAATAAAGCAAATGATGGAGAAGAAGGTGGGTACCCTTCGAAATATTCACGCGCTCTTGCTGTCGCTTCTTTATCTTGACCTGCAAACACCGTTACAAGGTGGTTAGGACGTTTATCATAATGTACGGAATGCGCAGCAGCAGGACGAGCAATACCACCTGCACAACCACATACAGAGTTTACCATTACAAGTGTTGTTCCATTTCTTTTAAACGCTTCTTCTACCGCTTCTGGCGTCGTCAATTCTGTATATCCAGCAGAGACAATCTCTTCACGCGCTTGGCGGACAACATCATTCATAAAAAAGTTAAAATTAATCACTCTTTTCCCTCCTCTAAAACTACCTATTTGTATCTTACCAGTTAATGTTTATGAAATACAAGTAAGTTTACTCGGACTCAAGAAGAGAAAAGGTGGCAGAGATCCCGCTCTAACACCTTTTCTTTAAGTGACCACGATGTTTTTGCTTTGCTTTTTGTACTTTCATTAAACGTCTTCTTTCTTTTTCAGCTTCTCGCTTCTCTTTAGACTGCACTTTCTTTTCTTGTTTATGCAATTCATAAGATAAACTAATCGCCTCTTGCGCCTTAGTAAAACGTTTAATATTTATTTCTTTTGCTGCTTGTCGTATGATACGCTTTATGTTTTTAGGACGCTGTTTTTCTTTAACTTCTACACCACATTTTGCAAAGTGCTGAAAATGCTCTAAAAGTGAACCATTCACAAACATAAGCACTTCTTCATCTGACGGTTCCGCCCCAAAAATATACCTCGCCCCATACAATTTCCCTTGTTCTTTACATGTAATGATTCCAACAAAAAATTGGCCATCGTGATATACTGTCAAATCCATTGACAGCCCCTCCTTTAAAAGATTAGAAATACGGGACATCCCGGAGGGGAAGGTTACTGACATGAAATCATGCGTCTGGACTACCAACCAGAACTGTGTTTTTGTATTTCTTTCACTATGATTATATCTTTTTTTCCATAATCTTCATATATTCAGCAATCATTTTTTTATGCGATCCTACAATATAGTCAGGTAGTTCTGTTACTGAAAAGAATTTAAGCTGAACTGCTTCTTCTTTATTCATAACAAAATCCCCTTCGTATTCATCTGTATAATAGGCGGTTGTTACAGATTGAAATTCATCACCGTTTGCTAATTTTGTAAAGTAGTTCGCTCCAGAAAATACATTGATTAGTTGCAAGTTCTTCACTTTTATTCCTGTCTCTTCATATACTTCACGATAAGCTGTTTCTTCTGGTGATTCACTAAGCTCCATTAGCCCACCAGGTAGCCCCCATTTTCCGTACGGCTCTGTCCGCTGCTGCAATAAAACATATCCATTTTCATTTATAACGAGTACAACAGCACCAACTAAAATTAAAGGGCGATGACCAACTATTTTTCGTAATTCTTCTACATATCCCACCGTATCGCCTCCTTTTTCGTTGTCCACACTATTGTATCATATGTACGAAACGACAAAATGCGTATATTTTTCATTTTTTTAACAAAATATTTATTTTATGTGATTCATCTACTGTAGCTAACATAATGGATTCGACTTCTGTACTCTCCTCTAGAAATTTTCTCGCCCACGCTTCTGTTTTTCCTAATAATGCAAGAACATCTTTCTGTATCCTCCCATCCTTTACTAATACAAAAGAAACTGGAGATTTTTTTCCCGCCACTTTAAGATCAAGCCGTGAAACTGCTTCATATTCTGGATACCGAAATATAGAAACGACACCGTTCGCTTCCCATAATGCTAATTTAATCGTTTGAATATCGCTCACATTTCGCATACGAAGTTCCGAAAACAAATATTCCACGGTAATTCTCGCCTTTTTCAAATTGCTAAAATCAATGGAACCATTATGTATAAGAATGATAGGTGCTGGCTCTAAAAAACGTCTCCATCTATCCCATTTCAGCATTAAAACTGAGCTTATAATATGAAGTACAACGAGTATGAACGTTGTAATCATCGAGCCCAGTAACCCTACTTTTTCATCAGACAATGCGTTAGAAATATTCCCACCAAGCAATAACACTAATACAACATCTAAAAAACGAAGTTGTGCGATAGACCTTTGCCCCATCGCTTTCGCAACTAATATTAAAAATATGTATGCTATAATAGCCCGAATAACCCATTCACTATTAGAAAGATGCCGTGCTCCTTCAAAAATATGCATATGCATCACTTTGCACTCCTTACCCGTCTCAAACTGCTATCCTGTTTTAGTTTGCAACGTTTATGAGCATATATGTAAAAAAGCTGGTTCGTTTAAAAACGAACCAGCTTTTTTTACTTAACTGAAAACATATATTTTTTATACGTTTTCCGTACCGATAGTATGAGCCCCATCATAATCATATTCGAGAATAAGGAACTTCCCCCATACGATAAGAAAGGTAATGCAATACCTTTTACAGGCATTAATCCAACGATCATACCGATGTTTTGGAATATTTGAACTGTTAATATACCGATCGATCCAGCGCATAATAATGTACCAAATAAATTATCAGCGGAATAACCAATAATAATTGTTCGATATAGTAGTAATAGGAACAAGAAGACAACTAAGGCTGCTACGATAAATCCACCTTCTTCGGCAATTGTAGCGAAAATAAAGTCAGTATGCTTCTCTGGGATATAGACGCTTCCTCCCCCAAACCCTTTACCTTCCATTCCTCCACTACCTACAGCTAAAATCGATTGTTGCGTTTGATAACCTTGATCTGCATTTTCAAATGGATTTAACCAACCTACAATACGCGACTGTTGGTGAGGTTTTAGTAAAGTAACTAAATTATTATAGAAAAAATCTTGATACTTAAAGAAAATAAATATTAAAGCAGATAATATGGTCAACGGAATAACTGTACATAATGCTATCAATTTCTTTTGAATACCTGACATAAATAAAATACATGCAATAGCAGCAGCATATAAGAACACCATACCTGTATCAGGTTGACTATATACAACCGCCATAGGTGGAAGTGACACTAGCATAATTTTACCTACTAGCTTTAAATCTGTTTGGAATGTCCTTGCCATATACTGTGCATTATGTTTTACTGCTATACTTGCTACTACAAGTAGCAATGCAATTTTGAAAAACTCAGACGGCTGAATTTGTCCAAATACTGGGAAAACAAACCATCTTTTTGCACCTAATTTTTCAGGTGTAAAACCTGATGGTGGTAATACTTTCAAAAGAATAAGTGAAGCAAACCCGGCAATATAAAGTGGCCAAGACAATTTTTGCAATTGATCTAAGTCGATGCTTGCAACAAGAAGTAACAATACAACCCCAATTATGTAGTTAACACCTTGTTTCATAGCAAAGTTTGCAGCTCCATACTGTCCCGTTTGCTGACTGCTATATATAGCAGCTATACTCGTCACACATAGTGCACACAAAATTAAAATTAATTTTACATCTAAACTTTTTAGAAACTCGGTACTTCTTTTCATGACATCCTCCTGAAACATTGTTACGGCAAAAATAAAAAACCAGGAGTCAACATTCTTCATGTTTTGACGACTGATTACACATTATCTATAAAACACTTATATAGAATAACTCTCTTTTTCATACAATACAATATATTATACTACAGTTTCATCAGTAAGATTTGCCAAAAAAATTATTCTTTTCTTATTTTATATCCATATACCATATATCAGCAATGTATTTTCGTAAATTCCTAATACATAATCGTTTATTGTAAGATTACTGGGAAAGGTATTTATACATATAGTAGGATGTAGATGAAGAAATAAGATAATAAAAAGCTCGCATAAGCGAGCTTTTTATTAATATACAGATGTATTGTTTTCTGACATGTTTTCTAAAATTTCTTTAACACGTCCTAAGAACTTACCACAAATTAAACCATCAAGTACTCGGTGATCAAGTGATAAACATAAGTTAACCATATCACGAGCACCGAACATACCGTTATCCATAATTACTGGGCGTTTTACAATTGATTCAACTTGTAGAATAGCCGCTTGTGGGTAATTAATAATACCCATAGATTGAACAGAACCGAATGATCCTGTGTTATTAATTGTAAATGTTCCACCTTGCATTTCGTCTGCTTTTAACGATTTCGTACGTACTTTTCCTGCAAGTTCTGTAATTTCACGAGCGATACCTTTAATTGTTTTCTCGTCCGCTTGCTTAATTACTGGTACAAATAGTTCTTCCTCTGTTGCAACAGCGATAGAAAGGTTAATATCTTTCTTCTGAACAATTTTATCGCCAGCCCACATTGAATTAATTTGAGGATACTCTTTTAACGCTTGTGCTACTGCTTTTACGAAGAAAGCAAAGAACGTTAAGTTAAAGCCTTCACGCTTCTTAAAGTCACCTTTAATTGAGTTACGGTATGACACAAGGTTTGTCACATCTACTTCAATCATCATCCAAGCATGTGGTGCTTCGTGTTTACTACGTAACATGTTTGCTGCGATTGCTTTACGCACACCTGTTACTGGAATTTCGATATCTCCAGGCATTGTAGGTACAGAAACTGGTTTCGCAGCTTCTACTTTTTGCGCTACTGGTGCTGCTTTTGGTGCTTCTGGGCGAGCTTCTACTACTGCCGCTACAGCTTCCTCTTTCTTCGCCGCACCTGCTTGCGGAATATTTCCAGATTCCACTAGCTTTAAAATATCTTTACGAGTGATACGGCCGTTTGCTCCCGTACCTTCTACTAGATCTAAATCAACGTTATGCTCACCCGCAAGTTTTAACACAGCTGGTGAAAAACGTGGTTTTCCATCAGTTGGTTGTTTTACTTTCGGTGCTTTTTCAGACGTAGCTACTTCCGCCTTTGGTTCTTCTTTTGTTTTTTCCTCAACAGCTGTTGCTGCTACTTCATCTGCGCCTTCTACTTGAATCACACAAACTACTTCACCTACAGCTAACGTATCACCTTCACCAGCGATTAACTCTTTCACAATCCCCGTGAAAGAAGATGGTACTTCAGCATTTACTTTATCAGTCATTACTTCTGCAAGCGGATCATACTTGTTTACGTGATCGCCAACATTAACGAGCCATTTACTAATTGTGCCCTCTGTAACGCTCTCCCCGAGCTGAGGCATTGTAATATTTTCTACAGCCATGTATAGTCCCCCCGATTAAAATTCCGCAAGTTCACGCATTGCTTTTTCAACTTTATCTGGATTTACCATAAAGAATTTTTCCATTGTTGGTGCATATGGCATTGCTGGAACGTCTGGACCTGCAAGACGTGCGATTGGCGCATCTAAATCAAATAGACAGTTTTCAGCAATAATTGCTGCCACTTCACTCATAATGCTTCCTTCTTTATTGTCTTCTGTTACAAGAAGAACTTTACCTGTTTTAGAAGCTGCTTCAATGATTGCTTCTTTATCTAATGGATATACAGTACGTAAATCAAGAATGTGTGCAGAGATGCCATCTTGTGCTAACTTTTCAGCCGCTTGAAGAGCAAAATGAACACATAATCCGTACGTGATAACTGTAATATCATCACCTTCACGTTTTACATCTGCTTTTCCGATTGGTAATACGTAGTCATCCTCCGGCACTTCACCTTTAATTAAACGATATGCACGTTTATGTTCGAAGAATAATACTGGATCTTCATCACGAATGGCTGCTTTTAATAAGCCTTTTGCATCATATGGTGTAGAAGGGATAACGATTTTTAAACCTGGTTGGTTTGCAAACATCGCTTCTACAGATTGTGAATGATACAATGCACCGTGAACACCCCCGCCAAATGGTGCACGAATTGTAACTGGACAAGTCCAATCATTATTAGAACGATAACGAATTTTTGCTGCCTCAGAAACAATTTGGTTTACTGCTGGCATGATGAAATCAGCAAACTGCATTTCAGCGATTGGACGCATACCATACATTGCCGCACCAATTGCTACCCCAGCAATTGCAGATTCTGCAAGCGGTGCATCAAGCGCACGATCTTCACCAAATTGATCATACAAACCGTGTGTCGCTTTAAACACGCCACCTTTTTTACCAACATCTTCTCCTAAAACGAATACTTTCTCATCGCGTTCCATTTCTTCGCGCATTGCTAATGTAATAGCATCAATATAAGACATTACAGCCATGAAACGTTCCCCCCTATTCTGCGTATACGTGCTTCAATGCATCTTCAGGTGCTGCATACGGAGCATTTTCTGCATATTCTGTTGCTTCATTTACGATATGCATAATTTCGTCTAACATTTGTTTTTCCGATTCCTCAGTTAATACACCAGCTTCTTTTAAATAAGCCGCGAATGTTATAATTGAATCTTTTTTCTTTGCTTCTTCTACTTCTTCTTTATCACGATAAACACGATCATCATCGTCACTAGAATGTGCTGTTAAACGATATGATACTGTTTCAATTAAAGTTGGGCCTTCACCACGACGACCGCGATCTGCTGCTTCTTTTACAGCTTTATATACTGCAAGCGGATCGTTTCCGTCTATTGTATATCCAGGCATACCGTAACCAATCGCACGATCTGATACGTTTTTACATGCTAATTGTTTTTCAACTGGAATAGAGATTGCATATTTGTTATTTTCACACATAAAAATAACAGGTAGTTTGTGTACACCAGCAAAGTTTGCCCCTTCATGGAAGTCACCTTGGTTTGAAGAACCTTCTCCAAATGTAACGAACGTTACTAAATCTTTCTTCTCCATTTTTCCAGCTAATGCAATACCAACTGCATGTGGTACTTGCGTTGTTACTGGAGATGAACCTGTAACAATACGATTTTTCTTTTGACCGAAGTGACCAGGCATTTGACGACCACCAGAGTTTGGATCTCCAGCTTTCGCGAAAGCAGACAACATAAGCTCTTTAGCTGTCATACCAAATGTTAGTGCAACACCCATATCACGGTAGTATGGTAATGCATAATCTTTCTCTCTATCAAGAGCGAACGCCGCTCCAACTTGTGCAGCCTCTTGTCCTTGACAAGAAATTACGAATGGAATTTTACCAGCACGGTTTAATAACCACATACGTTCGTCGATTTTACGTGCAAGTAACATCGTACGGAACATTTCTAATACTTGCTCATCACTTAAGCCAAGCTCTTCATGGCGCTTTTCTTTTACTTCTGCCATTTTTCATAACCTCCTAAATCCACATTTTTATGCGTGTAACGCTCTTCCATCTACAGCAAGTGCTGCTTCACCAATCGCCTCAGATAATGATGGATGCGGATGAATTGTATGTGCTACTTCCCAAGGTGTTGCATCAAGTACTCTTGCAAGACCCGCTTCAGAAATCATATCTGTTACATGCGGTCCAATCATATGAACACCAAGAATGTCATTTGTCTCTTCATCAACTACAAGTTTTACGAAACCATCTGATTCTCCGTATACAAGTGCTTTTCCGATTGCGCGGAATGAGAACTTACCTACTTTTAACTTATAGCCTTTTTCTTTCGCTTCTTGTTCTGTTAAACCGACAGAAGCAACTTCCGGACTGCTATATACGCATTTTGATACCATAGAGTAATCGATTGGTGTAACTTCTTTCCCTGCAATATGTTCTACTGCAGCAATTCCTTCGTGAGAAGCAACGTGAGCGAGTTGCAGGCCACCGATTACATCTCCAATTGCGTAAATATGCGATTCTTTCGTTTGATAAAACTCATTTGTTTGAATGTATCCTTTTTCCACAACGATATCTGTATTCTCTAAGCCAATATTTTGCGTATTCGCTTGTCTTCCTACAGATACAAGCATTTTTTCTGCTTTAAATTCTTTATTTTCACCGTTGTGTTCAGCTTGGATTGTTACTCCATTATCTTTTACCAATGTTTCTGGTAATACTTTTGCACCAGTTACCACTTTAATACCTTTTTTCTTGAATAGACGTTGCATTTCTTTTGAAACGTCTTGATCTTCTAGTGGTAATATCGTTTTCGCATACTCTAATACTGTAACTTCTACACCGAAGTCAGCAAGCATAGATGCCCACTCAATACCGATTACACCGCCACCAACGATAATAATCGAACTAGGAAGCGTTTCCATTTTTAGAGCATGATCTGAAGACATTACGTACTCTCCGTCTAATTCTAAACCTGGTAATGAATTTGGACGAGAACCTGTTGCAATAAGTACATTTTTTGGAATTAACATTTCATTCTCTTCTCCACTTGCAAGTTCAACTGAAATTGTCCCTGGCATCGGAGAGAAAATAGATGGGCCAAGAATACGGCCAATACCTTCAAACACATCAATTTTACCTTGTTTCATTAAATGTTGAACGCCTTTATGAAGCTGCGTTACTATCTTCTCTTTACGCTCTTGTACTTTCGCAAAGTTTAGTTCTACATTGCTTGCAATAACTCCGAACTCTTCGCTTTTTTTAGCAGTTGCATATACTTCCGCACTACGTAAAAGAGCTTTACTAGGAATACATCCTTTGTGTAAACAAGTACCACCAAGATTTTCTTTTTCGACTAGTGCAGTTTTTAACCCTAGTTGTGATGCACGAATTGCAGCAACATATCCACCAGTACCGCCGCCAACGATGACTAAATCATATTCTTTTGCCATTATCTCAAC